>JADKEV010000012.1 GCA_016717855.1 Betaproteobacteria bacterium | reverse complement strand
CGCCTCGTCAGCCATCTTCCGGTAGTAACGCAGATCCTTGAGCGCGATGCGCATCGTGCCCTGCAGGTGGGAGTCGTCGCCCTCCAGCATCCAGTGCGCATAGCGCTGGAACATCACGCTGTTCGCGCCACCGGTCTCCACCACCTGCCTGAAGATGTTCATGTCGACGCCGAGCATCTCGGCCGCGGCCAGGGCCTCGCCGACGACCGCGCTGGTGCCAATTGCCAGAAAATTGTTGAGCAGCTTGATCGTGTGGCCGCTGCCCAGCGGACCGGTCTCGACGATCGTGTCGGCAAATGTCGCGATGACCGGCGTGACCCGATCGAGCGTCGTCCGCTCGCCGCCGACGAAGCTGCTCAACGCGCCGCGCTCGGCCTCCTTGGGTGTGCGCCCCAGCGGAGCGTCGACCATGTCGGCATCCCGGGCGCGAAGGTCGGCGCCTATCCTTCGCGTGGAAACCGGATCGGACGTCGTCGAGTCGACCAGTATGAATCCTGGCCGCAGCGCAGACAGGATGCCGTCTTCCCCATACACCGCCCGCTCAACTTCCACCGTCGTCGGCAGGCAAAGGAAGACCACATCGCACTTTTCCGCCAGTTCGGCGGGACTGCGCGCTTCACCCGCCCCACGCGCGACGAGATCCTCAACCGGCACCCGGTTGGTGTTCCCCAGCACGGTCAGCGCGTACCCCTTCTCCAGGATGTTCTTCGCGGCGCCATGGCCCATCAGGCCGACGCCCATGTATCCGATGCGCATGCTTCCTCCCCGGGCCGATGCGGCGTCCATCAACTGTACGTGCGCGTGGCGACGGCATTCTTCCGGATGAAGTCCCAGTCGTAGGTCACGCCCAGGCCCGGGCCCGCCGGCACTTCGACGCAGCCGTCCGGCCCGCAGGCATCGAGCTGATCGGTGTAGCCGCAGGTGTAGACCGGCGCGACCATGTTGGGACAGTCCGGTCCGACCAGTGCCAATTCGTAGTAATTGCTGTTGCGCATCGCCGACATCAGGTGCCGGTGCGCCGGGCCGCAGGCATGCACCTCGACGTCGAGCCCGAACGCTTCGCCCAGATGCGCAATGCGCAGTCCGCCCGTGATGCCGTGGTCGTACTCGGGATCCACCCGCAGGTAGTCCGTGCCGTCGGCGATGATGAAATCCGCCTTGGGCTCGATCCCGCGCACATACTCGGTGATCAACAGCGGCGTCTTGATCATGCTGCGCAACTTCCGGTGCAGGAATGCCGACTTGCCGTTGTCGCGCATCGGATCCTCGTACCAGAAGTAGTTGCCCTCGTCGCAGGCCTTGCCAACCAGCAGCGCGTCGGAAAACTTGCGCAACTGGTTTGCCGGATCGAGCATCAGCGTCATGCGCCCGCCCACCGCCCTGGCGACGTGGACGACATTCTCGGCTTCGCGGCGCGCGTCGCCCTCGTTCCAGCCGTGGATCTTGTAGGCGCGGTAGCCCATCGCGTAGCATTGCTCGGCAAATTCCGCGTACGCTTCCTTGCAATGCAGCCCGCCCTGGTCGTCGCCCAGAAAGGTGGACGCATAGACGGGCAGCCGCTTGCGGTAACCGCCCAGCAGTTCGGAAATCGATGCGTTGTATTTCTTGCCCGCGAGATCCCACAGGGCGATGTCGAGCGGGCCATGGCCCATGCCCGACCACTGCCTGATTTCGCGTTTCAGGTCGTCGAAAATCTCTTCCCTCGCCATCGCATCGCGGCCGATCAGAAACGGCGCCAGCATGTCCATCTCGCCGCGCGTGGCCGGGCTGGCAACCCAGTTGGTCACGTACTCGCCGCGCAAGCCGTCGTCGGTGGTGATCGCGATCGCGTTCTTGGTTGCGCGTATCGACGAGCCGCGCTTGAACGTGACGAGCTGGCCGACGCCAATGCGCTGCTTGTTGGGTGAATCGAACTGGAAGTCGACGATTTCTATGGACTTGATTCTGCTCATGGCGGTCCTTTGGTCAGTGTTGTCGGTCAGGCGCCTGCGCTCGCGGAGCCGCGGTCGTCAGGGGCCCAGGAGTTTCGGCAGTGTCAGGCTGAGGCCCGGCAGGTAGGTGATCAGGCCGAGCGCGACGACCAGCCCGATCAGGAACGGCCAGAGTTCCCTCAGCAATGCGTTCAGCGATACCTTGGCGATGGTCATCGAGACGAACAGCAGCACGCCGACCGGCGGCGTCAACTGTCCGATCACCAGGTTGACCAGCAGCACGATGCCGAAGTGCACGAGGTCGACATGCATCGCGGCCAGCAGCGGGATCAGGATCGGGACCCGGATGACCAGATCGCGATCGTCTCCATGAACATCCCGGCGATCAGCAGCGCGACGTTGAGGATCAGCATCACCATCCACGGTTCGGTCGTCACCGCCTGCACCGCGGCCACGATGGCCTGCGGCGCCTGCTCGATGCCCAGTATCCAGCTGAATGGCGCCGCCGCTCCCGCGATGATGAGGATGACG
Source organism: Betaproteobacteria bacterium (assembly GCA_016717855.1). Taxonomy (GTDB): domain Bacteria; phylum Pseudomonadota; class Gammaproteobacteria; order Burkholderiales; family Casimicrobiaceae; genus PALSA-1005. The sequence continues at coordinate 206,258 of JADKEV010000012.1, read as the reverse complement.
CCAGTCTCGCGCGCCGTCGTCCTGAGTATCGCCGGCACCTGCTTCCACGACAGCGTGCGATAGACGAACATGCCGACCAGCGCGGAGTAGAGCGCCGCGATGCCGGCGATTTCGGTCGCTGTCACGGCGCCGAGCCGGAATCCCACCAGGATGATGACCGGCATCATCAGGGCCCAGATCGCATCGCGGAACGACGTCCAGAGCACGCTGCCGGAGAAGGCGCCGGAGGTCGGATACTTGCGGATGCGGGAAAGTATCGCGATGACAGTCGCCAGTGACGCGGCAATGACCAGGCCCGGTATGACGCCGGCCATGAACAGCGCGCCCAGGGAGACATTGGCCTGCCACGCATAGAGCACCATCAGGATGGACGGCGGAATGACGGGGCCCAGGGTTCCCGCGCACGACGCCAGCGCGGCGCCGAAGGCGCGGCTGTAGCCGTTCCTTTCGAGCTGCGGCACCAGGACGCGGCAGGTCGCGGCGGTGTCGGCCACCGATGAGCCGGAGATCCCGGCCAGAAAGACGTTGCCGATGACCGCCGTCTGGGCGAGCCCGCCGCGGATGTGCCCGACCAGCGCGCGCGTGAATGCGAAGAGGCGCTCGCTGATCCCGCATTCGTTCATCAGCGAACCGGCCAGCGTGAACAACGGGACCGCAAGCAGCGGAAAGGACTGCAGGCCGGCAAAGACGCGCTGCGCGACGATGGTCAGCGGAATGCCTTCCTGGAAGATGACGACGGAGGACGCGGCGATCATCGCGATCGCGATCGGCACGCCGACGATCAGCAGGCCGACGAACAGCAACAGCAACAACGTCATCAGTGGCCGCCTTCGGTCGCCGCGGCGATATCCGCCGGCCACAGGGCCTGGCCGAAGCCGTTGCAGACGGCATGCCGGACAATGTGCACCAGCGCGAACACCGCGCTGACGGGCAACGCGGCGACCGCCCACGCCGCGGAGATGCGCAGCATCGGCGTCTCTGTCTCCATCATGATCAGCGCCTGCTGGGTCCCGAACCAGACGAGCCCGAGCAAGGTCGCTGTTGTGGCGACGACCGCAAAGACGCCCAGGATCGCGCGCCCGCGCATCGGCAGCACGAGCAGCAGCGCGTCGATGCGGATGTGCATGCGCTCGCGGAAGCCGCTGGAAAAGCCGATGAACAGCATCCACGCGAAGATGGTGACGATGACTTCCTCGGTCCAGGTCAACGGATCGTTGAGGACATACCGGAAGAAGACAGTCAATACGATCAGCCCGGCGATAAGCCCGTGCGTCAGGGCGAGGATGAACTCCTCGCCCCGGGAGAGCGCATCGTCGAGCCGCCGGACGATGCCGGCGCTCAACGGTTTGCTCACTTGCCGCGAACGCGGGCGATTTCCGCCGTGAGCCGCTTCAAGTGCTCGGCGCCCCAGCGGGCCTCGAGCCGCGCGTAGGCAGGCTCGACCTTGGCCTGGAACGCTGCGCGATCCGGCTCGTCGATGATCCGGGTCTTGCCGGACTTCCGGATGTCCTCGAGCATGCTTTTTTCGCGCCCCTGCTGCAGTTCGGTGTTCTTCGCCGAAACCGCGGCGGCTTCCTCCAGCAGGATCTTCTGGTTGTCCGCCGAGAGCCGCGCCAGCGAGTTCTTGTTGATGATGATGGTGTTGTTCTGCAACATGTGCCGCGACATCGTCAGCACGGCCTGGACCTCGTAGAACTTGCGCGAAAAGATGGTCGGGATCGGGTTCTCCTGGCCATCGACGGTCTTCTGCTGCAGCGCCGTATAGACTTCGCCGAAGGGAATGGGCGTCGGCGCCGCACCGAAGGCCCGCACCATCTCGACCCAGATCGGGCTTTCCGGAACGCGGATCTTGAGTCCTGCCATGTCCTCCGGCTTCTTCACGTCGCGATCGGTGAAGGTGAAATTGCGCCAGCCCCAATAGAAGATCTTGGTCAGCGGCATGATGTTGTGCTTGTCGCGCAGCTCATTCCACAGCGGATCGAAGGCCGACCCGCGCAGCACCGTCTCGGCCTCTTTCCAGTCCTTCCAGAGGAACGGTCCGCTGGCCATTTCCATCGACGGCACCAGCGACGACATCACCGCCATGCTGGGCGCCGACATGTCGAGCGCGCCCTGCTTGACCTGCTGCACCAGGTCGGCCTCCTTGCCGAGCTGTTCGGACGGGAACACGCGGATCGTCACCGCGCCATTGGTGCGTTTGCCGACCCGTTCGGCCAGCTCGTTGAACATGTCGTTGGCGACTTCACCGGGTGCGTTGGCATGCCCGAAGCGCAGTGTCTGCGCCGTGACGGGAAACAGGGACAGCAATCCTGCGGCGAGAACGGCCGCCATTGAAGCAATCTTGATTTTCGTCATTTGTCGCGCCCTCCTGGCGCTTGCGGCAGTCGTCGAGAAGTTGGCCGAGGATAGCCATGACATGCGCGCGAACCGAAGTATCACCGACCGCTGTGGCTGCGTCAATCGCCTTGACGCATCCGCAAGAACGCGTGCGCCATGTCCCGCGGCGGCTGCGTCTCAGTCGAAGCCGAAGCTGTCGTTGTCCATCCGCATCACCGAACCGGCCGAGGCCAGCGCACCCTTCCTGTGGGCATCGGCGCGCGGCAGCAGCCGTTCGAAGTAGAACTCGGCGGTCTGGATCTTGGCCAGGTAGAACGCGGCGGACTCGCCGCCCGTGCCGCTGGCGACGCAGGCCGCGGCGCGCGCCGCCTGCAGCGCCCAGAAGTGGGCCATCATCACGTAGCCCGAGTACATCAGGAAATCGAAGCTCGCCGCGCCGATCGATTCGCGGTCGCCGCGCGCGCGCAGCATGATCCGCGTGGTCATCGCGTTCCACTGCAGCGCGCGCCGGGCCAGCGTCCTGGCCATCCTGCCGATGGGCCCGCCCGCGAACAGGCGCCGCCTGGAAAAGCGCCACATCGTGGCCGTAAAGTCGCGCACGCACTTGCCACGCGTGCCCAGCAGCACCTTGCGTCCCAGCAGGTCCAGCGCCTGGATGCCCGTCGTCCCCTCGTAGAGCGTCGCGATCCGCGCGTCGCGGACGATCTGCTCCATCCCGTTCTCGTGAATGTAGCCATGGCCGCCGAAGACTTGCATGCCCAGGTTGGCGGCCTCGAGTCCCAACTCCGTCAGGAAGCCCTTGAGGATCGGCGTGTAGAAGCCGAGCTTGCCGTCGAATTCGTCGTATGCGGCCTGATCGCCCGCGGCCGCCGCCTCGAACATCTTGTCGGCCATTTGCGCGGCGCCGTAGATCATCGCGCGGCCGCCTTCGGCGATCGCCTTCTGGGTCAGCAGCATCCGGCGCACGTCGGGATGCCAGATCAGCGCGTCGGCCGGAAACTCCGGATCCTTCTTGCCCGACAGCGCGCGCATCGAGCGGCGCTCCTTCGCGTAGGGCAGCGCGCCCTGGAACGACGCCTCGGCATGGGCGACGCCCTGGATGGCGATGCCGATCCGGGCGGTGTTCATGAACGTGAACATCGCCTCCAGCCCCTTGTTCGGCTCGGCGATCATCGCGCCGGCCGCCTGCTCGAAGTTCAGCAACGCGGTGGGCGAGGCGTGGATGCCCATCTTGCGCTCGATCGCGCCGCACATTACGCCGTTGCGCGCGCCGGTTGCGCCGTCGGGACCGACCAGGAACTTCGGCACGACGAACAGCGAGATCCCGCGCGTGCCGGACGGCGCATCGGGGAGCCGGGCGAGCACGATGTGGATGATGTTGGCGGCCAGGTCGTGGTCGCCGGCCGAGATGAACATCTTGGTGCCGGTGATCCGGTACGTGCCATCGGGTTGCGGCACGGCCCGGGTCGTGATCTGCGCCAGGTCCGTGCCGCACTGCGGCTCGGTCAGGCACATGGTGCCCGTCCACGCCCCCGACACCAGCGGCGGCAGGTACAACGCCTTTTGCGCCGGCGTGCCGAACTTCAGTATGGTGTTGATGCAGCCCACGCTCAGGCCCGGATACATGTTGAACGACCAGTTCGCGGTCGCCATCATGTCGGACTTGAACACGTTGACCGATACCGGCAGGCCCTGTCCGCCGTACTCCGCCGGGAACGGCAGGCCCTGCCACCCACCGGCCGCGTACTGCGCATAGGCCTCCTTGAAGCCGGCCGGCGCGCGCACTTCGCCATCGCTGAAATGGCAGCCTTCCCGGTCGCCCGGCAGGTTCAGCGGCGCGAGGACTTCCTCGCACAGCGCCGCGGCGCCTTCGAGGATTGCGGCGATGGTCTCGGGCGTTGCCTCGCCGCCGTTGGCCAGCCCGGCGTAGTGCGCGCGGTAGTCGAAGACCTCGTCGATCAGGAAGCGCATGTCGCGCAGCGGAGCCTTGTACTTGAGCATGAGCCTATTTCTCGAGAATGGCGACGACCCCCTGGCCGCCCGCCGCGCAGATGGATATCAGGCCGCGGCCGGAGCCCTTGTTCGCCAGCATCTGCGCGAGCGTCGCCACGATGCGTCCCCCGGTCGCGGCGAACGGGTGGCCGGCCGCCAGCGAACTGCCGTTGACGTTGAGCCTGGTCCGGTCGATCGCGCCCAGCGCCCGCTCCAGGCCCAGCCGCTCCCTGCAGTAAGTGTCGTCTTCCCAGGCGGCCAGCGTGCACAGCACCTGCGCGGCGAAGGCTTCGTGGATTTCGTAGTAGTCGAAGTCCTGCAAAGTCAGGCCGGCGCGCGCGAGCATCCGCGGCACCGCATAAGCGGGCGCCATCAGCAGTCCTTCCTTCTTGCCGAAGAAATCGACGGCGGCGGCTTCGCTGTGCGCCAGGTACGCAAGTACCGGCAGCTTGCGGGCGCGCGCCCATTCTTCGCTGGCCAGCAGCACCGCGGAGGCGCCGTCGGTCAGCGGCGTGGAGTTGCCCGCGGTCAGCGTCCCCTGCCCCGGAGCGACACGCCGGTCGAATGCAGGCTTGAGCGCGGCCAGCTTGTCGAGGGTCAATCCGGCGCGCAGGTTGTTGTCGCGGTCGAGGCCGTTGAATGGCGTCAGCAGTCCGGCAAAGAAACCATCCTGGTAGGCGCGGGCCAGGTTCTGGTGGCTCGCCAGCGCCAGCTGGTCCTGCGCCTCGCGGCCGATGCCCCACTCGCGGGCCATCATTTCGGCGTGCTCGCCCATCGAGAGTCCCGTGCGCGGCTCGCCGACGACGGGCAGCGACGGCTGAAAGAGCATGCCCGGACGCAGCCCGGACAAGATGCGCAGGCGCTGCGCGGCCGACTTCGCGCGCCTGGCATCGAGCAGGATCCGCCGCATCCTTTCGTTGATGCCGATCGGCGCGTCCGAGGTGGTGTCGACGCCGCCGGCGATCCCGGATTCGATGTGGCCCAGCGCGATCTTGTTGGCCACGACCAGCGCGGCCTCGAGCCCGGTGCCGCAGGCTTGCTGCAGGTCAAACGCCGGCGTTTCGCGCGCCAGCGTCGTGGACAGCACGCACTCGCGCACCAGGTTGAAATCGCGCGCATGCTTCATCACGGCGCCGGCGGCGACATCGCCCAGCCGTTCGCCATGCAGGTTGCAGCGCTCGACCAGTCCCTGCAGCGCGGCGGTCAGCAGGTCGTGGTTGGATGCCTGCGCGTAGGCGGTGTTGGACCGCGCGAAAGGAATGCGGTTGCCGCCGACGATGGCGACCCGGCGAATGGTGTTCATCTGTGCCTCCAATCAGACAATGGGGCGACGACCGCGCAAATCAAGGTGCGCTGCCCGCCGGTCCTCCCGATTCAGCTATTGCGTCCCGGTCGGAAATAGTTAAACTAGGCTCTTGTTCGACTATCAGGAGACCAACTATGGGTAACCGCGACAAACAACGCAAGGAACAGAAGAAACCCAAGAAACCGCCGGCACCGAAACCGGCGCCCTGAGCAAAGGGACCAGGCCCGCGGCGACGCGGGCCTTTTTTCTGGCGCGTAGTCCGGAACGCCGTGTCGCGCGTTTCCCGCTCACCGCCCGGCGCGTCCATAATGCGCGGGTCGGGGCAAGAAAGCCAAGCACGTTCAACCCCACCACCAAAGGAAACCAAAGATGAAAACCCTGCTCACCTTGCTTTGCGCCATGCTGCTGGCCGCCTCCGTCCCGGCCATGGCCGCCGAAAAGGATGCCAAGGCCGCAGCCAAGCCGGCCGCGGCGGCCGCCAAGGCTGACGACAAGCTCGACATCAATCGCGCCAAGGTCGAGGACTTGATGAAACTCGAGGGCATCGGCGACGTCCGCGCCAAGGCCATCGTCAAGGGCCGCCCGTACAAGGGCAAGGACGAACTGGTCGCGAAGAACATCATTCCCCAGGGCGTCTACGACAAGATCGCCGACCAGATCATCGCCAAACAGAAGTAAGCGCGTTCGGGGCGTTCGGCGCGGCCGGCACCCGCGGCACGGGGTGTCGCCGCGCAGCGCACTGCCAGCAATGCTCCCCGCAGCGGCTTCGGCCGGTCGCGATTGTCGCGCAAGACTTGCCGCCGCGGGGGCATTGGCGCTGGCCGCGCTCGCCCCGCCGGGACAGGCGCAGGTGGCGGACCCTGACCCCGCCGTGCTCGACCCGGTGGTCGTCACCGCCACCCGCCGGGCCGGGCGCTCGTTCGACGCGCCCGCCGCCGTCGACCGCATCGACGGCGCGACGATCCGCAACGGCCAGCCGCAGGTCAACCTCTCCGAATCGCTGGTGCGCGTGCCGGGCATCGTCACGCTGAACCGGCAGAACTACGCGCAGGATCTGCAGGTTTCGATGCGCGGCTTCGGCGCCCGCGCGGCGTTCGGCGTCCGTGGCGTGCGCCTCTACCAGGACGACATCCCCGCGACCATGCCCGATGGGCAGGGACAGACCGGCAGTTTCAGCCTGCTCTCCGCCGACTCGATCGAAGTGCTGCGCGGTCCCGCGTCGGTGTTGTACGGCAACGCCGCGGGCGGGGTCATCAGCGTGCAAACCGAGGAGGGGAAGCTGCCGCCCAGCCTCACTGCCATCGCCGGCGCCGGCAGCTTCGGCGCGCGGACGCTGGGGCTGAAGGCCGGCGGACGTGCCGGCGCGCTCGGCTACGTCCTCGCCGGCAGCCGCTTCGAAACCACCGGCTACCGATACCATTCGGCGGCGCAACGCAACCTGGTCAACGCCAAGCTCACGCTCGCCGCCGGCGCCGACACGCGGATCACGCTGGTCGGAAGCCTGCAGGAACAGCGGAAGACCCAGGACCCGCTGGGCCTGACGCGCGCGCAGTGGGAGGCCGACCCGCGCCAGGCGGACCCGGCCGCGGCGCAATTCGACACCAGCAAGACCATACGCCAGGAACAAGGCGGGGCGAGCATCGAGCAACGGCTGGGACGGGAGACGACCCTGCGACTCACCGGCTACGGCGGACGGCGTGCGATACGCCAGAATCTCGCGCTCGCCGGCAGCGGCGAGACCGCGTCCGGCGGCATCGTCGATCTCGACCGCGAGTTCGGCGGCATCGGCGTGCGGCTGACCCGCGCCGCCCGCATCGCCGACCGGCCGCTGGTGCTGACCGTCGGCGCCGACAGCGACCGGCAACGCGAGCGCCGCCTGGGCTTCGTCAACCGCGACGGCGCCGTCGGCAACCTCCGGCGCGACGAGGACGACTTCGTCGCCGGCAGCGACGCCTACGCGCAGCTCGAGTGGTCGCCGCTCGATGCGCTGTCCCTCACCGCCGGCATCCGCTACGCCGACGTGCGCTTCCGTTCCGAAGACCACTACGTGACGGCGGCCAACGGCGACGACAGCGGCCGGCGCGACTTCAGCCATGTCAATCCCGTGCTGGGCGCGGTCTGGCATCTGGCCCCGGACGTGAACGCGTACGCCAGTGTCGGCGAAGGGTTCGAGACGCCGACGTTCGCGGAACTCGCGTATCGGCCCAATGGGCCCGGGCTGAATTTCGCGCTCGCCGCGGCGACCAGCCGCGCGGCCGAAGCGGGACTCAAGATCATCGCAGGGCGCGCGCACCGGATCAATGTCGCGGCATTCGTGATCCGCACCCGCGACGAAATCGTCATCGACACCGCGGCGGGAGGCCGCACGACTTTCCGCAATGCCGGCGCGACGCGGCGCAACGGGGTCGAGGCCGTGTGGGACGGCAGGTGGCCGCTGGGCTTCACTTCGCGCCTGGCCTGGACATACATCGCCGCGACCTTCGCCAACGAGTTCCGCAGCGGCACGCCGGCGGTGACGGTGCCGGCGGGCGCGCGGCTGCCCGGCGTCCCGGCGTCGTCGGCCTATGGCGAACTGGCCTGGGCGCCCGGTGGCGCGGGTGGCCTGCAGGCGGCGGTGGAAGTCACGCTGGTGGACAGAATTTTCATCAACGATCGCAACAGCGACGCCGCGCCGCGTTACGCGGTGGTCGGCGCGCGCGTCGGTCTCGAACAGCGGTTCGCCGGCCTCACGCTGCGCGAGTTCGTCCGCGTCGACAACCTGGCGGATCGCCGCTATGCCGGTTCGGTTATTGTCGGCGACGCGAACGGCCGCTCGTTCGAACCCGCGCCCGGGCGCAACTGGAGCGCCGGTGTCACGCTGATCTCCACCTTTTGACGCTTCAACGTCGCGCCGCGCGGCACTTCCCGCGGGCGGGCCGCGCGAGTTTGGTAGCATGCGGGCAACGGAAGCTCGATCCGCGCGGCGCTTTGCCCAGGCGCGGACCGCAACCGGCCAGGAATGGAGCAACACATGGCAGGACAACCCGAAATCACCAACATGGCCTTGTTCTGCGATTTCGAGAACATCGCGCTCGGCGTCCGCGACGCCAAGTACGCGCACTTCGACATCAGGAAGGTCCTCGAACGGTTGCTGCTCAAGGGCAGCATCGTGGTCAAGAAGGCGTACTGCGACTGGGACCGCTACAAGGACTTCAAGAAGACCATGCACGAGGCGGCGTTCGAGCTGATCGAGATCCCGCACGTGCGCCAGTCGGGCAAGAACTCGGCCGACATCCGCATGGTCGTCGACGCGCTCGACCTCTGCTACACCAAGTCGCACGTCGACTCGTTCGTGATCATCAGCGGCGATTCGGATTTTTCGCCGCTGGTCTCCAAGCTGCGCGAGAACAACAAGTACGTGATCGGCATCGGCGTGCGCGACTCGACGTCGGACCTGCTTTCCGCCAACTGCGACGAGTTCATTTTCTACGACGACCTGGTGCGCGAAACCGAAGCCCGGAAGACGCGCGCCGCGCGCAAGGCGCCGGCGAAGTCGCCGGCCAAGGCGGCGGCTGGCGGTGCCAGGGCCCCCGCGGCGAAGGACGCGGACGACAAGGGCGAGGCCGACAAAGGCGAAGGCGACAAGCGCCAGGAAGCGCTGGACTTCATCGTCGAAACCATCGAGGCGCTGGTCACCGAGCGCGGCGACGAGGAGAAGATCTGGGGCTCGATGGTCAAGCAAACGATGAAGCGGCGGCGCCCGGGATTCACCGAGTCCGCCTACGGCTATCGCTCGTTCCGGGAACTGGTCGACGAAGCGCAGAAGAAGAAACTGCTCGTCGTGGTCCGCGACGAGAAGCCCGGCCAGTACGCGCTGCGGCTGCCGGCGCCCGAAGAGACCTGAGCGGCCGCGGCGCGCAGGTGCGAGCGCATCGTTGTCCGCGGCGCGGACCGGTGCCGCGCCCTCCGCACCGCTGCGCACTCCCGATGACATCAAGGCATCCATGACCAGGCCCGAGCCCACGGGCCCGCGCGCCATGGCCGTGCTCGGCCTGGCGGGCTTCTTCAGCGCGGCCGCTTTCCGGATCTGCGATCCGCTGCTGCCGCAGCTGGCAACCGAGTTCGCGACGACCACCGGCGCCGCCGCGTACACGATCACGGTCTTCGCGGTGGCCTACGGCCTATTGCAGATCGTCTGGGGCCCTCTCGGCGACCGCTTCGGCAAATACCGGACGGCCGGCATCGCGACCCTGGCGTGCGCGATCGGCAACATCGGCGCCCTGTTCGCCGATTCGCTGGCCGCGCTGATCGTCTGCCGCGCCATCGCCGGCGCGACCGGCGGGGGCATCGTGCCGCTGGCGCTGGCATGGATCGGCGACACCGTTCCGTATGCGCAACGGCAACCGGCGCTGGCCCGCTTCCTGACCGGCACGATCCTCGGCATCGCCTGCGGGCAGTTCATCGGCGGCCTGATCGCCGACACGCTGGGCTGGCGCTGGGCGTTCGGCCTGCTGGCGTGCGGCTACATCGCCTCCGGCATTCTGATGCAGCTCGAATCAGGGCGGGCCAAGGCGCCCGCCGCCGGCCCGCACGCGGCGCGTGACGCTTTACCGCGGCCGCCCTTTCGTGCCCAGGTCGCCGCGTTGCTGCGCGACCGGTGGGTCCGCGTCGTGCTGGTGACCGTTGCGCTGGAAGGCGGAATTTTCACCGGCGCGCTGACTTTCGTGCCGGCCGCGCTGCACGACCGCTTCGGCTTGTCGCTGACTGCGGCAGGCGCCACGGCGGCCGCGTATGGACTGGGCGCCGTCGCCTACACGCTGGCCGCGCGCAGGCTGGTCGCGCGGCTGGGCGAACGCGGGCTGGCACAGGGCGGCGCCGTCGTGATGCTGCTGGCGTTCGCCGGACTCTGGCTGGCTCCGGGCTGGCAGATGGCGCTCGCCGCGTGCCTGCTGAGCGGCTTCGGCTTCTACATGCTGCACAACACGCTGCAGACCAACGCCACGCAGATGGCGCCCGACATGCGCGGCACTTCGCTGGCGCTGTTCGCGTCGTGCTTTTTCATCGGTCAATCAGCAGGCGTGGCGCTGGCCGCGCATGTGGTCGACTACTCGGGACCGGCGGCGTTGTTCATGAGCGCGATGATCCTGATGCCGCTGGTGGCGATCGGTTTTGCGCGGGCGCTGCGCACGCGCCCGGCGCATCACTTCTCGTGACGCACTGAACTCCGTGTTGATCCGAAAAATTCCGTAGGATGGGTGGAGCGCAGCGATACCCATCATGGGCGTTCGAAGAGCAGCAATCAACGGTTGCCGTGGCGAAATTCCGTGCCGTGCCTGCCGACCGGTGTCGTGCGACGGAACGCGATGGGTATCGCTGCGCTCCACCCATCCTACGGCCGCCGCATGCCACCGCGCCTTCCAACCTCAGAACTCGAAGCGCACGCCCACCGTGTATTTCGAATTCCGGTAGCCGTCGCGGCCGAACAGCCGCTCGTAGTTGGCGAAGCCGCTGACCCCGCCCGGCAACACCGCCGAGAAGCCGACCGAGACGTTGCCGTAGTCCTTGTCGGCGTTCTCGATCGCGACCTGGGCATTGACGGCGCCGTCGGCGACCAGCTGCGCGGTGACGTTGCGGCCATCGCCCTGGAGCCGCCGCTGCAACTCCAGGCGCGCGTTGGGCAGCAGCACGCCCCAGCTCGTGCTCATCGCGTAGCTGACCTGCCCGCCCAGCGTAAGCACAGTCTGCTTCAGGTCGAGGTCGCCGATGCGGATCGCGCCGTCGTCGCCCGTCTCGCTGAACGCATTGATCTTCGCGTTCACGTAGTCCATGCGCAGGTACGGATTCATCGTCAGCGGCCCGCGATTGATGTCGGCGCCGGCGGTGATCGCCAGCGCGTACTGGTTGCCGCGCGTGTTGCTGTCGTAGTCGACCGCCGAGCCGGCATCGGTGACCTCGCGCCGCCGGGTGTCGTACTTGTTGGTCCCGGCGTGCGCGATCACGTCGACGTACGCGCCGGGCATGGGCACGAAGCTGCCATAGGCCGAGAAACTGTAGCCGCTCGCGCCCTGGCTGCCGCCGGCCTCGGTCAGGTCGGCGCTCGCATGCATGTACCCGGCCGCAACGCCAACCACGCTGTCGCCCGGCAGCCGGTAATCGGCCCCGGCGGTCAGGCCGCGGGTGTTCAGGTCAAAGCCGCTGTGCGTGCCATTCTTCGACTGCTTCCCGAACTCGAGGTCGCCGTTGACAAACGCGCCCAGCCGCTCGAACGGGTCGTCGGCCGCGGCGCCGCCGCCGCGTTGCGGCACCGGCTTGCCGTTCTTGTCCAGCGGCGTCAGCGCAAACGCGCTCAGCGACGGCAGCGACTGTCCCGCGACGCGCACGCGCAATGCCTCGAGCACCGCCGGATTGCGGCGCAACCGCAGTTGCTCCAGCCGGAAACGCACGTTCTGCAACTGCGCCAGCGGCGTGCCCAGCGCCGTCTCCACCAGCGGCGCCATGATCTTCGACGCCGGCCGTTCGACCGCCGCGTTCAGCGAACGGACCACGAAGTCCGCGCAGACCAATGGCTGCGCCGCGAGACAGGCGCGCAGCGTCCGCCCGCCGGCATCGTTGCCCATCGTGAACGCATTGCTGGTGAGACCTTGCGCGTTGGTCGGCGCCGACGGATTGGCGGCGAATGTACCGGGGCTGGCGCCGGGACTGACCACGCTCCAGTTGACGATTTCCTGCGGCACCGGATTGCCCTGCGCGTCGCTTGCGCGCACCTGCAGGTCGCGCGTCAGGGGCTGGCCCGGCGCGCCGACCAGCGGCGTGCCGGCGATCGCCACCAGTCCGGCCGCGCCGGGCACCACCTGGAAGTCCGTGCACACCGAGGGCAGCGAATTCAGGCACGCGCGCAGCGTGCGCCCGCCCGCATCGTTACCCATGGTGAACGTGTTGCGGGCGATGCCCTGCGCATCGCTCGGCGCCGACGGATTGGAAGCGAACGTCCCCGGGCTTGGGCCGGGATTCACCACGCTCCAGTTGACCAGTTCGCCCGCCACCGGCGCGCCCGACTGGTCGCCCACCCGCACCTGCAGTTCGGAGGACAACGGCCGGCCCGGCGCGCCGGTGATCGTCGCCCCGACGATCGAGGCGATCGCGCTGGCCCCGGGCAAGACCGGGAAGTCCACGCACACCGCCGGCAACGCGGCCAGGCAAGCGCGCAGCGTGCGCCCGCCGGTGTCGGCGCCCATAGTGAAGGTGTTGCTGGTCAGGCCCTGCGCATCGGTGGCCACGGACGGGTTGGCGCCGAAGCTGCCGGGGCTCGATCCCGGATTGACGACGCTCCAGTTGACCAGTTCGCCCGCCACGGGACTGCCTGCGGCGTCGCTCACCCGCACCTGCAGGGCGCGCGACAGCGGCCGGCCCGGAATGCCGGTCAGCGGCCCGCCGGCGACGGCGGCGATCGCACTGGCGCTGGAGACGACGACCGTGTACGTGCCGGTCGCGGTGACCGGGAATTGCGTGCTGGCGTTGCTCGCCACGACCGTGTACGCCGTCGTCGCGGACGGCGTGACTGTTACGCTGGGACCAGTGCCGCCCGGGACCGGACCCGCCGCCGTGCTCCACGCGTAGGTGACGGGCTGATTGTTGCAGGTGGCGGTCAGCGTCACCGGCGTGTTGCGCGGCACCGGATTGGGCTGCGAAGCGCCGATGCTGCAGCTCACCGCCAGGACAACGATGCCGACCGACGCCGCGGGCGCGCTGCCCGCCGGGTTCGACGCCACCATCGTGATCGTGTGCGTGCCCACCGTCGGCGGCGTCACGCTGAGCACCGGCGAGGTCTGATTCAGCACCGAGCCGTCGGGATAAGTGAACGCGTACGAGGTCGCCGCGCCGCCGCCCGTGCACTGGCCGGTCAGTGTCGTCGTCGCGCCGATGACGATCGGGTTCGGCGCCGCGTTCAATGTGCAGCCACTGGGCGCCACGGCCGTCACGACGACCTGCACCGCTGCCGACGGCGCCTGGCCGCCGGCGTTGCTGGCGCGCACGACGTACGTGTGCGTTCCCACCGTGGGCGGCGTCACGCTGAGCGTGTTGCCGGCCCCGGTCTGCAGCGGGCTTAGATTGGCGTCGAGGAAGGTATAGCTGGTCGCGGCGCCGCCGCTGGTGCATGCGGCAGTCAGCAAGGTCGAGGCGCCCAGCAGCAACGGGTTCGGCGCCGCCGTCAGCGTGCAGTTGGACGGCGGCTGCGCGGCGGAGACGGGCAGGATGGTCACCGCGAGCACGTGCTCGGGGCCGTGCGCGCCGCCCGCGGCGATCGCCTGATAGAAGACATTGCGCACGCTCTGGGAGTTCACGGCCGGCGCGACGTCGGTGAAGCTCAGCGACGTCGCAAACCGCACGACGCCGTTCAGATCCGTGTAACCGATCTGCGCGGGAGGCGGCAATCCGGAATTGCAGGACGCTGTGAAGTTGACCGTCTGGCCCGACAGGGCCGGGTTGGGGGAAGCAGAGAGCGCGCAGTCCGGCGCGAGCGGGCTGGCGACCGCGATGGTGATGGTCACCGGGTCGAAGCAGTTGAACGTGTTCGAGTCACACCCGGTCAACGTGTACTGCACCGAATTGCCGGGCGTGCCTGGCGCGGTCACCTGGATCTGCGGCGTCTGGATGTTACCGGGGCTCCAGTTGTAGCTGTTGATCGGAGCGGTGCAGTTCTGGCGCAGCGTTCCGACGGCATTGGGGCTGACAGTCACCGTATAGCCACCTGGCGATCCGTTGAACACGCCGGCAAAGTTATTGTCGATCGAGCAAGTCGGGAAGACCTGCGCGAACGCCCCGCCTGCCCCGGTCAGACCAAGAAAAACCAGCGCTGCCAGTCGCCTGAACATGATTGTCGCCTCCGCAACGGACCGATCCGGAAAGTGCTCGATCCAAGTATATTCCGGAAGCAATGCTGAGTCAGTCCCTGCCGGCGCGGCGCACCGGGGCGCCACCCCGACGGCTGGCCGCTGTGGCGCAAAAGCCTCAGCCACCTTCGAACTTCTACGCATCCATCGCCAGCGCGGCTTCGGCGATGCCGGCGTGGATCCGGCGCGGCTTGGCCGCGCTGCCGGAGTGCGCGTACCCGGCGGCCCCGGCTCACCGCGCGGGTGGCGCCAGCAGCGTGCGCAGTTCCACCTGCACCGCGCTGTTCTTGTCGCGCATCCAGATCTCGCCCTCGTGCAATGTGCACTGCAGGTCCATCGCGCGCCCGGCCAGTTTGGCGAGTGCGGCCGAAACCGGCGCCGCAATGGCGATCACGGTGAGGTTCCGCGTGCGTTCCAGCCGCGGCGCCAGCGGCTTCCACCACAATGCCGCGCTATGGCTGTACGCATAGACCTGCACCCGGTCGGCGCGGCCGCAGGCGCGCAGGATGCGCTTTTCGTCGGGCTGGCCGACCTCGATCCACAACCCGATCGAACCGGTCAGGTCGCGCTGCCACAGATCGGGTTCGTCGGCGTCGGAGAGGCCTTTGCCGAATTCCAGCGACTCGCCGGCGTTGAGTGCAAAGGCGAGGCAGCGGATCATCATCCGCTCGTCGGTTTCCGAGGGATGGCGGGCAATCGTCAGCGCGTGGTCGGCGTAGTAGTGCCGGTCCATGTCCGCGACTTGCAGCGTCGCCTTGCAGATGGTTGATTTGAGTGCCATGCGTTATCCGCGCGCCCTGTTGCCGTGGTCCGGCGCCCATGCGCCAAGACGGAACGCAATCCCCGGCACCAGCGCGTAGACCAGGAAGGACAGCCCGATTACACCATACAGCGCCGCCAGCGACTGCTGCGCCACCGCCAGCGCGCCACCGGCGAGCGCCACGCCCAGCCGGACGAAGCTGCCGATCAGCGGCCAGCGCAGCCGGCCCGCGCCCTGCGGGGCGAAGAAGAACGCCAGCCCGCTCCTGCCGCGCCAACAACGCCGGGCCGCCGCTTGACCTGCCGCAAGCGCGCAACAGGATTCCCGCGTATTCTGGAACGGCTGCCGGATGGGTCCCGGCGGCGCAACCCATGCCACCAAAGAGCGCACCAAACCACCGCCCCGCCCCGCCAGCCGCCGCCCCCCGCGCCGGCGCAGCGCCGGACGCCTGGTGGCTGACAACGCGCGACGCGTTGTTGGCGGAACTGGGCGCGCACGGCGCCGGCCTCGCGACCGCGGAGGCGCGCGCGCGGCTGCGGCGGCAGGGCCCCAACACCCTGGGCGCTGCGGGCGCCTGGAGCGTCTGGGTCCAGCTCGGCCGGAAGTTCCTCAACCCGCTGGTGCTCATCCTGCTGGTCGCCAGCGCGATCGCGGGATTCACCGGCGACGTCGCCAGCTTCGTGATCATCGCCACGATGGTCGTGATGAGCGTCGCGCTCGATTTCGTCCAGGAGTATCGGGCCGACGCCGCGGCGAAGACGCTGCGCCTGCGGGTCCGCGTCAACGCCAGCGTCATCCGCGACGGCGGGAAGCGCACGCTGCCTGCGGCGGACATCGTCCCGGGAGACATCGTCCTGCTGTCCGCCGGGGACCTGGTGCCGGCGGACGGCCGGGTGCTCGATGCGAAGGACTTGTTCGTCAACCAGTCGATGCTCACCGGCGAGTCCTTCCCGGTCGAAAAGCAGGCCGTCGACCTGCCGGGCGCCGCGACCGAAGCGGCGCAGGCGGTCAATGCGCTGTTCATGGGCTCCTACGTGGTCAGCGGGATGGGGCAACTGCTGATCTGCCGGACGGGTCCCGCGACCATGCTGGGCGGCATCGCGGACCAGGTGTCGCGGCCGCCGCCGCCCAACGCCTTCGAGATCGGCATCCACCGCTTCGGCATGCTGATCGTGCGGCTGACGTTCTTCATGGTCCTGTTCGTGCTGTTCGCGAACACGCTCACGCACAAGCCGTGGCTGGATTCGTTCCTGTTCGCCATCGCGCTGGCGGTGGGCCTCACCCCCGAGTTGCTGCCCATGGTCGTGTCGGTGACCCTGTCCCGGGGCGCGCTGCGGATGGCGAAGCAGGACGTGATCGTCAAGCGCCTGATCGCGATCCAGAACCTGGGCGCGATGGACGTGCTGTGCACCGACAAGACCGGCACGCTGACCGAAGGCGCGATCAGGCTCGAACGGCATGTGGACGCGGCGGGCGCCGCCAGCGACCAGGTGCTGATGCTCGGCTGGATCAACAGCCATTTTGAGTCCGGCCTGAAGAGCCCGCTCGACGACGCGATCACCGCGGCGCGCAGCTTCGATCCGGCGGCGTGGACCAAGGTCGACGAGGTCCCGTTCGACTTCGAGCGCCGCCGCGTTTCGGTGCTGGTCGACGACGGCGAGCGGCGGTGGCTGATCGCCAAGGGGGCGCCGGAAGAAATCCTGTCCGTGTCGGCTTGCACCGGCAACGCGGAGGGAACGAGTCCGCTCGACCGCGCCGGCCGCGCGCGCGTGGAAGCGCGACGCCGTGCGCTGGAGGGCGACGGCTTGCGGGTGCTGGCGGTCGCGTGGAAGGAAGTCGGCCGCGATCACGCGCATGCCGTGCTCGACGACGAGTCCGCGCTGACTTTCGCCGGCTTCCTGGCCTTCAGCGATCCGCCCAAGGCCTCGGCGGGGCAGGCGCTGCGCGATCTCGCCGCGCAGGGCGTGGCGGTCACCATCCTGACCGGCGACAGCGAGCAGGTGACGGCGCACGTGTGCCGCGAGCTCGGCGTCACGGTCCGCGGCGTGCTCACCGGCAGCGAGATGACGCAGCTGGACGAGCCGGCGCTGCGCGCCCGGGTCGGCCGCACCAACCTGTTCTGCCGGGTCAGTCCGGCGCAGAAGAACCGGATCATCGCCGCGC
The DNA here is from genome assembly GCA_016717855.1 of Betaproteobacteria bacterium. GTDB lineage: Bacteria > Pseudomonadota > Gammaproteobacteria > Burkholderiales > Casimicrobiaceae > PALSA-1005. The sequence continues at coordinate 188,830 of JADKEV010000012.1, read as the reverse complement.
TGCGGGCGCGCGGCCATGTCGTCGGCTACCTCGGTGACGGCATCAACGACGCGCCCGCGCTGCATGCGGCCGACGTGGGCCTGTCGGTGGACACCGCGGTCGACGTGGCCAGGGAGGCCGCCGACATCATCCTGCTGCGCCACGACCTCGATGCGCTGCGCGCCGGCGTCCGCGAGGGCCGGCGCACGTTCGGCAACATCCGCAAGTACATCCTGATGGGGACCAGCTCCAACTTCGGCAACATGTTCAGCATGGCCGGCGCGGCGCTGTTCCTGCCCTTCCTGCCCATGCTGCCGATGCAGGTGCTGCTCAACAACGTGCTCTACGACCTGTCGGAACTGACGATTCCGTTCGACCAGGTCGACGCCGAGGACGTGCAGAAGCCGCAGCGCTGGGACATGCGCTACGTGCGCAATTTCATGTGGACGATGGGCCCGGTGAGTTCGCTGTTCGACTTCATCACGTTCTACATCCTGCTCAAGGTCCTGGACGCCGGCGAGAAGCTGTTCCAGACAGGCTGGTTCATCGAGTCGCTGGCCACGCAGGTGCTGGTCATCTTCGTCCTGCGCACCCGCCGCCGCCCCTGGGCCAGCCGCCCGAGCCTGCTCGTGCTCGCCGCGGCGCTGGGCACGGTCGCCGCCGGCGTCGCGCTGCCGTTCACGCCGCTGGGCGGCTATTTCGGATTCGTCGCGCCGCCCGTGGAGTTCCTGGCGATGCTGGCGGCGCTGGTGCTCGCCTACCTCGCCCTCGCCGAGACGGTCAAGCGGATCTTTCACGCGCGCTTTGTCGCGCGGGCGCCGCGCCCCGACTCGAACTACCGTATCTGAAACGAACAGGAGACCACATGCTGCGACTGACCTTCATGGGCGCGACCGGGACGGTGACCGGATCGAAGTACCTGATCACCACGAAGAGCGCGCGGACGCTGGTGGACTGCGGCCTGTTCCAGGGGCTGAAGCAACTGCGGCTGCGCAACTGGAACCCGCCGCCGTTCAAGCCGCAGATGCTGGCCGCCGTCGTGCTCACCCATGCGCACATCGACCACAGCGGGTACCTGCCCGTGCTCGCGCGGATGGGTTTCCGCGGCCGCGTCTACTGCAGCAGCGCCACCCGCGACCTGTGCCGCATCCTTCTGCCCGACAGCGCGCACCTGCTCGAAGAGGAAGCGGCCTTCGCGAACCGGCACGGCTTTTCGAAGCATGCGCCGGCGCTGCCGCTGTACACCATCGCCGACGCCAAGCGGGCGCTGCGCCTGCTGCACCCGGTCGACATGAACCGCGAGCAGAAGCTCGCCGACGGCATGGCGATCACGCTGGTCCCCAACGGCCACATCCTCGGCTCGGCCGCCGTCGTGATCCGTTGCGACGGCCGGCAGCTGGTCTTCTCCGGCGACCTGGGCCGCCCCCACGACGCGGTGATGAAGGCACCCGAGGCGATCCACGAGGCGGACGCGCTGGTGATCGAATCGACCTATGGCGACCGGCTGCATGAGGCCGTCGACGCGCAGGCGGTGCTGGGCGAGGCGATACGGCGGACCGCGGCGCGCGGAGGCACGGTGATCATTCCATCGTTCGCCGTCGGACGGGCGCAGACGGTCCTCTACTACTTGTCGCGGTTGAAGGCGGCCGGCGCGATACCCGACCTGCCGGTCTACCTGAACAGTCCGATGGCGGCGGACGCGACCGACATCTACCGTGCGCATGCCGGGGAACACCGGCTCTCCGTGGCCGAGTACGAGGCATTGCGCGGCGTCGCCAAGGTCGTCAACAGCGTCGAGGAGTCGCGCAGCCTCGACGCCAGCCCCTGGCCCAAGGTCATCGTGTCGGCGAGCGGCATGGCGACCGGCGGGCGGGTACTGCATCACCTGAAAACGTACGCGCCGGACGCCCGCAACACCGTGCTCTTCGTCGGCTACCAGGCGATGGGCACGCGCGGCGCCGCGATGCTGGCCGGGGCGCCGGCGGTCAAGATGTTCGGCGAATACGTGCCGGTGAAGGCCGAGATCGTCAACCTGACCACCTTGTCGTCGCACGCCGACTACCAGGAAATGCTGGGCTGGCTCAAGGGCTTCGCGCGGCCGCCGCAGATGACATACGTGACCCATGGCGAGCCGGTGGCCGCGGACGCGATGCGCCTGCACGTCGAGGAAGCGCTGCACTGGCGGTGCCGCGTGCCGGAGCACATGGAAACCGTGCGCTGGTAGGCGCCCTGCGAACCGTTGACGCAGGTCAATCCGCCGTCATGCCGGCGGCGTATTCTGAATGCAGCGGCGATGCACTTTAGTGCGTCCCGTGCAACGGCGAGAGGTATCATGGGACACTTTCACGCAGTCATCTGGATCGATCATCACGAAGCGCATGTCATCCACTTCGGGCGTTCCGACGCCGAGTCGGAGATCATCAAGGCGCCGCACGTCCATCTGCACCACAAGGAAAAGGAAGTCGGCCCGGGCCGCGCGCCCGAACACCCCGAGTTCTACGAAAAGGTGGTCGTGGCCGCGAGGGACGCGGGTGAACTGCTGATAGTCGGCCCGGCCGACGCCAAGCTGCACCTGGTCCGGCACATCGAGCGCAAGCACCCCGAGTTGTCGGCGCGCGTGATCGGCGTCGAGACCGTCGATCATCCCAGCGACGGCCAGTTGCTGGCCCATGCCCGCCAGTACTTCCAGGCCGCGGACCGAATGCGCCCGCAGTAACGGCGGCAACGCGCAACGGCCCGTCCCGCGTCGCTCCGGCGCCGTCCCCGGGCGCGGCCGGTATGCTAACCTGAGAGCAATCCATTGCCAGTTCGCACAGCGACCCGCGCCGGTTTCGAGCCGCAGGTCGGGGCGGAGCACGACGCCGCGCGCCGTGCCCTGGCCGCGCACGCAGCCCGGCAGTCACCCGGATCAGCCCAGGAGGAAATCCTCACCATGTTCAAGCCCACCATCGGCATCATCGGTCTCGGGGCCATGGGAATGGGCGTGGCGCGCTCGCTGCTCCGCGCCGGATTCACCGTCGCGGCCTGCGACGTGCGCGAGGAGGCGCGCGCCGCAATCGAAGCCGCCGGCGGCACCGCGTACACGTCCCCCGCCGAAGTCGGCAAGTCGTCGGCGATCGTCATCACGCTCGTGGTCAACGCCGAGCAGACCGAGCGGGTGCTGTTCGGCCCCGGCGGCGCGGTCGAGACGCTCGCGCCCGGCTCCGCGGTCATCGCCAGCGCGACGGTCCCGCCCGAGTTCGCGATCGCGCTGGAGCGGCGGCTGGCCGAGCGCGGCCTGCTGCTGCTCGACGCGCCGGTCTCCGGCGGCGCGGCCAAGGCCGCGCAAGGCCAGATGACGGTGATGGCTTCGGGCCCGGCGGCGGTCTTCGCCAAGGTGCGGCCGGTGCTCGACGCGATCGCCGCCAAGGTCTACGAACTGGGCGACGCGGCCGGCCCCGGGTCCACGGCCAAAATGGTCAACCAGCTGCTGGCGGGCGTGCACATCGCCGCGGCCGCCGAAGCGATGGCGCTGGGCATCCGCGCCGGCGCCGATCCCGCGAGCCTGTTCGAGGTGATCAGCAACAGCGCCGGCGCGTCGTGGATGTTCCAGAACCGCGTCCCGCACATCCTCGCGGGCGACTACACGCCGCTCTCCGCGGTAAACATCTTCGTCAAGGACCTGGGCCTGGTCTCCGACGCTGCGCGCAAGCTGATGTTCCCGGTGCCCCTGACCGCCGCGGCCTTGCAGATGTTCGTCGCGGCCAGCGCGGCCGGGCACGGCGGCGAAGACGACTCGGCGGTGATCAAGGCCTATGCGAAGCTGACCGGAATCGCGCTGCCCCCGGCGAAGGACGCCTGAGATGCTGCTCGGCTGCATAGGCGACGACTTCACCGGCTCGACCGACCTGGCCAACATGCTGGTGCGCGGCGGCATGCGCACCGTGCAGACCATAGGCGTGCCGGACGCGCCGCTGGCGGATGAAGTCGACGCCGTCGTGGTCGCGCTCAAGTCGCGGACGAATCCCGCCCCTGAGGCGGTCGCGCAGTCGCTCGCGGCGCTGGCGTGGCTGCGGCAACAGGGCTGCCGCCAGTTCTACTTCAAGTATTGCTCCACGTTCGATTCCACACCCGCCGGCAACATCGGGCCGGTGACCGAGGCGCTGATGGACGCGCTCCGCGACCTGCCCGGCGCCGACTTCACGATCGCCTGCCCCGCGTTCCCCGAGAACGGCCGCACCATCTTCCGCGGCTACCTGTTCACCGGCGACACGCTGCTCTCCGAATCGGGGATGAGGGACCATCCGCTGACGCCGATGACTGATGCGAACCTGGTGCGCGTGTTGCAGGCACAGACAAGGCGCAAGGTCGGGCTGATCCGTTACGACACCGTCGCCGGCGGCGCGCCGGCGATCCGCGCGCGCATCGCCGCGTTGCGCGGCGAGGGCGTGGCCATGGCGGTAGTCGACGCGTTGTCGGACGCGGACCTCGTGCGCATCGCCGATGCCTGCGCCGACCTGCCGCTGGTCACCGCGGGATCCGGCGTCGGGTTGGGACTCGCGCAGCACTACCGCGACGCGGGATTGCTGCCGGCGGCGGCGAGCGCGGCGGTGATGCCGGCTCTCGACGGCCACGCGGCAGTGATTTCCGGCAGCTGTTCGGTGGCGACCAACGCGCAAGTCGCCGAGTGGCTGCGGACGCGACCCGGCTTTCGCGTCGATCCGCTGCGCCTGGTGTCCGGCGCGGACATCGCGGAGGAGGCCATCGAATGGGCGCTGCCGCGGCTGGCCGACGGGCCGGTGTTGATCTACGCGACCAGCGACGCGGCCTCGGTCAAGTCGGCGCAGGCGGTGCTGGGCGTCGAACATGCCGGCCACCTCGTCGAATCGACGCTGGCCCGCGTCGCCCAGGCGCTGGTCGGCCACGGTGTGCGCAAACTGGTGGTCGCCGGCGGCGAGACCTCGGGCGCGGTTGTCCAGGCGCTGAAAGTTTCGTCGTTGCGCATCGGGCCGCAGATCGATCCTGGCGTGCCATGGACTGAAACGCAGGGCAAACCGCACCTGGCGCTGGCGCTCAAGTCCGGCAACTTCGGGGCCGTCGACTTTTTCGCCAAGGCGCTGGCGATGGTCCACCGACCATGAGCGGCGAAGCGCGGCTGCGCGAGGAACTGTGCCTGCTCGGCCGCTCGCTGTTCGAGCGCGCCCTCACGCACGGCAGCACCGGCAACCTGAGCGTGCGCTGCGGCCGTGACTGGCTGCTCACGCCGACCGGGTCCAATCTCGGACAGCTCGATCCGGCGCGCCTGTCGCGGCTCGATGCCGCGGGCAACCTGCTCGCCGGCGATCCGCCATCCAAAGAACACTTCCTGCACCTGGCGATGTACCAGGAACGCGCGCGCAACCAGGCGGTCATCCATCTGCATTCGACGCACTCGGTGGCGGTGTCCGTGCTCGCGGACGTGGACCCCGCCGACGTGCTGCCGCCGCTGACCGCGTACTACGTGATGCGCATCGGCACATTGCCGCTGGTGCCGTACTTCGCGCCCGGCGACGTGCAACTGGCCGCCGCAGTGCGCGGCTTCGCCGGCCGTCATCACGCCGTGCTGCTGGCGAACCACGGCCCCGTCGTCGCCGGCAGCAGCCTGGCCGCGGCCAGCGACGCGATCGAGGAACTGGAGGCGACCGCGAAGCTGTACCTGCTGCTGCAAGGACAGCGCGTGCGCCCGCTCACGCCGGAACAGGTCGCGGAATTGCGCAGCCGATTTGCACAATCTTCGTAGGATGGGTGGAGCGAAGCGATACCCATCTGCCCATGCGACCACGATCCCGAGTTTCGCCATTGCACGAAAATCGCTGCGCAATCGCAGCCGCGTGCCGGCATGTGATGGTGACGCTGCGCTCCACCCACCAGCGATGCCGCTCCACCCATCCTACAACGGCTCTATTGATTTACGGCCACCATTCCACCAGGGAGACTGACTGCCATGCCCCGCTTCGCCGCCAACCTGTCGATGATGTACACCGAGCATGCGTTCCTGGATCGTTTCGCCGCCGCCGCGAAGGATGGGTTCCGGGGCGTCGAGTTTCTGTTTCCGTATGCGTTTCCGGTCGCCGAGCTCCGCGCGCGGCTGGACGCGCATGGGCTGACGCAGGCGTTGTTCAACATGCCGCCCGGCGACTGGGACGCGGGCGAGCGCGGCCTGGCGTCGTTGCCCGGGCGCGAAGATGAGTTCCGGCGTGCGCTGGACACCGCGCTGTCCTACGCGAGGGTACTTGGCAACGACCGGCTGCATGCGATGGCGGGGCTGATCCGTCCGGATCAGGATCGCGCCCGGCACCGCGCGACGTACGTCAAGAACCTCTCGCTCGCCGCCCGCGAGGCGGCCGGCCTCGGCATCACGATCGTGATCGAGCCGATCAACACACGCGACATTCCAGGCTTTTTCCTCAACCGACAGGACGACGCCCACGCGGTCTGCGCCGAAGTGGGCGCGGCCAATCTCCAGGTGCAGATGGACTTCTACCATTGCCAGATCGTCGAGGGCGACCTGGCGATGAAACTCCGGCAGCACATCGCCGGCGTCGGCCACATCCAGGTCGCCGGCGTGCCGGAACGGCACGAGCCGGATGTCGGCGAGGTCAACTACCCTTACCTGTTCGCGCTGATGGACGAACTGGGCTACGCCGGCTGGGTAGGCTGCGAATACCGGCCGCGGGCGGGAACGTCGGAGGGATTGGGCTGGTTCGCGCCCTGGCGCAATCCGTGACGCGACCTGTAGGATGGGTGGAGCGCAGCGATACCCATCGATGGTGGGTGGAGCGCAGCGATACCCATCGATGGTGGGTGGAGTGCAGCGATACCCATCTCGTGCGGACTGGCGCGCAGCCGCGATTGCGCAACGGTTGTCGTGCAAAGGCGAAACAAGGAATCGTGGACGCATGGGCAAATGGGTATCGCTGCGCTCCACCCATCCTACGGCGCTGATTCTGAACGACAGCGAAATTCCTATGGAAATTATTCCCCCATGAACAGCAACCCCCACCCCGACTTCCAGGACAAGACCTCGCGCACCGACGACGAGCGCATCGACAGCGTCGCGCTGCTGCCGCCGCCCGAGCACCTGATCCGTTTTTTCCCGATCGAGGGCACGCCGGTCGAGACGCTGGTGGGCGAGACGCGCGCGCGCATCCGGCAACTGCTGCGCGGCGCCGACGACCGGCTGCTGGTGGTGATCGGCCCGTGCTCGATCCACGATCCGGCTGCGGCGCTCGAGTATGCGCGGCGCCTTGCCGCCGAACGCGCGCGCTTTGCCGGCTCGCTGGAGATCGTGATGCGCGTCTACTTCGAAAAGCCGCGCACCACCGTCGGCTGGAAGGGGCTGATCAACGACCCGTACCTGGACGAAAGCTACCGGATCAACGAGGGCCTGCGCATCGCGCGCTCGCTGCTGGTCGACATCAACCGGCTGGGCGTGCCCGCGGGCAGCGAACTGCTCGACGTCATCTCGCCGCAGTACATCGGCGACCTGATCGCCTGGGGCGCGATCGGCGCGCGGACCACCGAGAGCCAGATCCATCGCGAACTGGCCTCGGGCACGTCCGCGCCCATCGGCTTCAAGAACGGCACCGACGGCAACGTGAAAATCGCCACCGACGCGATGCTCGCGGCGGGCCACCCGCACCACTTCCTCGGCGTGCACAAGAACGGGCAGATCGCGATGATAGGCACGCGCGGCAATCCCGACTGCCACATGATCCTGCGCGGGGGCGCGGCGCCCAACTATGACGCGGCGAGCGTCGATGCGGCCTGCGCCGCGCTGGGCGCGGCTGGCCTGCGCGCCGCATTGATGGTCGATTGCTCGCACGCCAACAGCGCGAAGCATTACGAGCGCCAGCTCCACGTCGCCGCCGACCTGGCCGCGCGCATCGCCGCGGGCGGCCGCCAGGTGTTTGGCGTGATGCTCGAGAGCCACCTGCATCCCGGCGCGCAGAAATTCACGCCGGGCACGGACGACGCCGCGTCGCTCCGTTACGGCGTGAGCATCACCGATGCCTGCCTGGGGTGGGACGATTCGGTCCGCGCGCTGGCGTTGCTGGACGACGCGGTGGCGAAGCGCCGCGGCAGAGGATAGTCCCGGGCAGCAGCTGCGGAGCCGGGTTGACGAGTTCTCGTTCGGGCATCACGCCGCGCTCGACTTGACACGTCTTCCATGATCTTGGAAAACGCGGAGGTGACATGCAGAACGAGCACGCAACCGATCCCGTCAGCATCCGCCGCCTGTCGCGCGCCTCCGGCGACGAAATCCGCGGCCTGGCCGAATTGCTGATCGATTGCGTCGAGGGCGGCGCCTCGGTGAGTTTCATGCTCCCGTTGCCCTTGCCGAAGGCGGAGGCCTTCTGGCACCGCGTGGCCGACGCCGTGGAACGGGGCGAGCGCGCGTTGCTGGTGGCCGAAGACGCCGGCGGCATCCTGGGCACCGTGCAACTGGTCTTCGACCTGCCGGAGAACCAGCCGCACCGCGCGGACCTGGCGAAAATGCTGGTGCATCGCCGCGCGCGGCGCCGGGGGGTCGGCGCCGGGTTGATGCGGGCGGCCGAAGACGTGGCGCGCGCGTGCGGCAAGTCGCTGCTGGTCCTCGACACGGTGACGGGCAGCGATGCGGAGCGCTTGTATGCGCGGCTGGGCTGGCAGCGCTGCGGCGTGATCCCTGGTTACGCGTTGTTTCCCCGTGGCGGGCTGTGCGCGACGACCTACTTCTACCGGTCGCTGGACGGCTGAGCGCCGGACCGCCCCGCGCGTTGCGCCAATCTCACCCGGCGCGGGCGAGGACGGCGTGCAGCAGCACGTTGCACCCGGCGGCGAGGTCTTCGGGGCGCGCATTTTCGAATTCGTTGTGGCTGATGCCGCCCTCGCAGGGCACGAACACCATCGCCGTGGGCGCGATCCGCGCCATGTAGACCGCGTCGTGCGCCGCGCCGCTGACGATGTCGCGGTGCGAGTAGCCATGCGCTTGCGCACTGGCGCGCACGCTTGCCACCAGGTCCGGGGCGAACTCGCTGGGCGGAAAATAGACGACTTGCTCGAGCTTGATGTCGACGCGGCAATCGGCTGCGACCGTGGCGGCACAGCGCTCGAGCTCCGCGGCCATCGCCGACAGGGTACCGTCCTTCGCGTTCCGCATGTCCACCGTCATCCGCACTTCACCCGGCACCACGTTGCGCGAATTCGGCTTGACCTGCAGAAAGCCCACGGTGCCGCGCGCATAGTCGGGAAACGTCGTCGCGATCCGGTTCACCTCGATCACCAGCCGGGCAGCCGCGAGCAGCGCGTCCTTCCGGGTCTCCATCGGCGTCGGGCCGGCGTGCGCGTCCTGGCCGGTGATGGCCACGTCGAACCAGCGCTGGCCCAGCGCGCCCAGCACCACGCCGATGGTCGTCTGCGACTGCTCCAGCACCGGGCCCTGCTCGATGTGCGCTTCGAAATACGCGCCCAGCGCGTGCGGCTGCGCCGCCCCCGCGTAGCCGGTGCCGTGCAGCGCTTCGCGGACGCTGATACCCGCAACATCGGTCTGCGCAAGCGCATAGTCGAGCGTATAGACACCGGCATAGACGCCCGAGCCCATCATCGTCGGCACGAAACGCGAACCTTCCTCGTTGGTCCACGCCGCGACCTCGATCGGGGCGCGGGTGCGCAACCCCGCATCGTTGAGCGTGCGCACGACTTCGAGGCCGGCCATGACGCCGTACGCGCCGTCGAACTTGCCGCCTGACGGCTGCGAGTCCAGGTGGCTGCCCATCGCGACCGGCAGCGCGTCGCCGTCGGTCCCGGCGCGCCGGCCGAAGATGTTCCCGATGCCGTCGACCTCGACGGTCATCCCGGCCTCGCCGCACCAGCGCACGAACAGGTCGCGCCCCAGGCGGTCTTCATCGCTCAGCGTGAGCCGCCGCACGCCGCCCTTCGCGGTGGCGCCGATTTGCGCCAGGTCCATGAGTGACTGCCAGAGCCGGTCGGGATCGATCTGAAGCATGGCGCGCTGTGCGTTGCGGGAACGGCTTCTACAGGACCCTGTTGAAGCGGAACAGCGAGAACAGGACGGCAAACATCGCCAGCAGCGCGCCGAGCGCCACGCACAACGCGGTGATCTCGGTCAGGCGCCCCTTGCCGAGGGTGAGCCGCGCGCCGAGTTGCTGGTAGATTTTCTTCAGCTCGCCGGCGTTGGACGCCTGAAAGTACTCGCCTTGCGTCATGTTCGCGAGCTTCTTCAGCGCCTCCTCCTCCAGGCGCACCCGCACCGACCAGCCGTCGACGCTCAGCGTGTCGCCCTGCGCGGTGCCGATCCCGACGGTATAGACGCGCACGCCGCGCTCCGCGGCCAGCTTGCCGGCTTCGGCGAGGTCGGGCCCGAAGTTGGACACGCCATCGGAGAGCAGCACGATGGCGACCGTATTGTTGGAGCCCGGCGGCACCGGCTCGCGTTTCTCCGCCTGCTTCCAGACATTGGGCCAGCGGCTCGAACTGCGGCCGAAGATGACCTGGTCGACGTCGATGCCGGAATCGGGCAGCAGTGTCGACAGCGCGATGACCACGCCGCTGCCCAGCGCGGTGCCCTTCTGCAGCTGGAAGCGGTCGATCGCCTCGATCACGTCCTCGCGCTTGTCGGTGGGCGACTGCGCGAGCGCGGCCGTCGAGGCGATCGACACCACGCCGATCTTGACCTCGCTCGGCTGGCTGGCGATGAAGGTCTTCGCGGCGTTCTGCGCCGCCACCAGCCGGTTCGGCTTGACGTCGGTGGCGCGCATGCTGCCGGAAATGTCCATGGCCAGGATGATGGAGTCCACGCGCGTGGGCAGGATGATGACCGCCTGCGGCCGCGCGATCGCGACGATCAGCGCGGCCAGGCCCATCAGCAGCAGGATCGCCGGCCCGTGCCGCCGCAGCACCCCCATCCGGCCGGGCGCGGCGCCCGCCAGCGCCAGGCTGCCGAAACGCTGCGCGATCCGCCGCTGCCGCGCGAGCAGCCGCATGTAGAAGATGCCGAGCAGCGGAACGAGGATCAGCAGCCACAGCATCAGCGGCCACTGGAACGCGAAGTTGCGCAACTGGTACATGCTAGGCGTCTCCGCTCAGAGCGCGAGCTGCCGGTGGATGGCGCCGCCGCCGGCGGCGAGCTGGCTGCGGCGCTTGCGCAAGCCCGTGAAGCGCAACAGCGCCTCGCCCAGGTTGTCATCGGTCGCCAGTTCGAGGCAGTCGACGCCGGCGTGGGCGAGCGCGCTGCGCAGCGCCGCTTCGCGGCGCAGGGCGCCGTCCTGGAAGCGCTCGCGAAAGCCCTTGTCCTGGGTGTCGACGAACAGCTGCTCGCCGGTCTCGGCGTCCTGCAGCACGACAAAGCCCAGGTCGGGCAGCGCGAGCTCCAGCGGATCGAACAGCCGCGCCGCGACGATTTCGTGCCGGCGCGCGAGCAGGCTGAGCGCCCTCTCCCAGCCGGGGGTGCTGATGAAGTCCGACACGATGAACACCGCCGAACGGCGCTTGATTGCCTGCTCGGCGCTCCGCAGCAACCCGGCGAGGTCGGTTTCCATGCCGTCGGATTGTTCGTCGATGCGCTGCATGCGGTCGATCAGGTGCAGGACCTGACGCCGCCCGCCGCGCGGCGGTACGACCTGAATGCGGCCGTTGCGGTAGATCACCGCGCCAACGCGGTTGCCGTAGCGGGTCAGCAGGCGCGCGAGCACGGTGACCAGTTCAACCGACAGCTCGCGCTTCTTCACCTCGCGCGAGCCGAAGTCCACCGACCCGCTCAGGTCGAGCAGGAACCAGGCGGTGATTTCGCGATCCTCCTGGAACTCCCTGACGTACGGCGTCTGCAGCCGCGCGGTGACGTTCCAGTCGATGTAGCGGACGTCGTCGTGGGGCTGGTATTCGCGCAGGTCGGCGAAGTCGAGCCCGAAGCCGCGCAGCAGGTTGCGGTAGTCGCCCTGCAGCATGCCGTCGAGGCGGCGGATCACCGTCCACTCGAGGCGGCGCAGCAGCGCGTCCGGATCGGCGCGGCGCGGCCTGGCGGCGGGTGCCGGCGCCGTCCCGCCTCCTGCCGGCGCAGCCGCCGGCGCCGCGCGCTTCCTACTCCGCAGGAACTTGAACATGCGCGGCGAGCGGCTTGTCGGGGGCGCGGACCGCCTGCATGATCCGCGACACGAGCCCATCCGGCGACTGGCCGTCGGACAGCGCTTCGTACGACAGCACCAGGCGATGGCGCAGCACGTCGGGCACCAGGTCGGTGACGTCTTCGGGCAGCACGAAATGGCGGCCGCGCAGGAAGGCGAGCGCCCGCCCGCCCTCGATCAGGTGGATGGTCGCGCGCGGACTGGCGCCGAACGTGATGTAGCGGGCGATGTCCTGCAGGCCGAAACGCGCCGGCTCGCGCGTGGCCGCGACCAGCCTGACCGCGTAGCGGATCAGGTCCGGGTCGACGTAGATCTTGCGGCATTCCTGCTGCAGCAAGCTCAGTTGCTCCGGCGTGGCAAGGGCCGCCACGTCGGTCGCCGGCCCCGTCACGCGCTCGACGATCACGAATTCCTCGTCCTCGCTCGGATAGCCGATCAGGATCTTCATCATGAACCGGTCGACCTGCGCCTCCGGCAGCGGATACGTGCCCTCGGTCTCGATCGGGTTCTGCGTCGCCATCACCAGGAACGGCTGCGGCACCTTGTGCGTCTCGCCGGCGATCGTGACCTGGTACTCCTGCATCACCTCCAGCAGCGCGCTCTGCACCTTGGCCGGCGCACGGTTGATTTCGTCGGCGAGCAGCAGGTTGCAGAACACCGGCCCCAGGCTGGTGCTGAACTCGCCCGATTTCTGGTTGTAGACCCGCGTCCCGACCAGGTCCGCGGGCAGCAGGTCCGGCGTGAACTGGATGCGCTTGAACTGGCCGCGCAGCGTCCGCGCGAGCGTCTTCACGGTCAGCGTCTTGGCCAGTCCCGGCACGCCCTCGACCAGCAGATGGCCCTGCGCGAGCATCGCCACCAGGACGCGCTCGAGGAAATGATCCTGCCCGACGACGATGCGCTTGACTTCGTAGAGGACATTCTCCATCAGAGAAGTGATTTCGCCGCGCTCCATCTGCCTGTCGTCCATGAGTCCCTTTCGCTGGTTTGGGTTGAATGCCGCGCTCAGAACGGCGGAATGCCCACCGCGCTGCCCGCGCTTTCAATGGTCGCGGCGAAGCCGATGCCGATGAACGTGCGATGCTCGGTCGGGTTGAAGATGGCGGTGACGACACCCACCACCTCGCCATCCATCGTGATCAGCGGGCCGCCCGAATTGCCGGGATTGACCGCGGCATCGAACTGGATCAGCCGGCCGAGTTTCCGCTTGCCGTCGCCGGAGCGGAACCCGCGGTTCAGGCCGGAAACCACGCCCGCCGACACCGACGGGCCGATGCCGAACGGAAAGCCCACGGCGACCACGTCGTCGCCCGGCATCAGCCGGTTCGACGCGCCCAGCGTCGCCGCCGGCAGGTCGTCGGGTATCTTCTTCGCGCGGATGACGGCGAGGTCGTTCTCCGGCTGCGCGGCGACCAGCGTCGCCTCCGACTCCGTGCCGTCGTAAAACGTGACGGTCAGCCGCTTGGCGCCGGCGACGACGTGCAGATTGGTGAGTATCGTGCCGTTGTCGAGGATCACCACACCGCTGCCGACCCGGCCCAGCCTGCCTTCGCCATCCGGATGATCGGGGTCGTCGCCCTTGCGGGCGTGCCTGTCGGCCGGGTCCTTCGGATCCTTGGAGTCCTTCGAATCCCTGGAGTCCTTCGAGTCCCGGGGATCCTTCGAACTCTTCGCGCTCTTCGAGTCGCCGGATCCCTTCGCATCCTTGCCGGCCGGCCCATCCTTGCCGCCCTTCGAGTCCCTGGCGTTGGCCGGGGCCTTGCCGTCCCTGTGGTCCCTGGCGCCCTTCGCGGTATTGGGCTCCTTTGCTCCGTTCGCGCCTTTCGAATTGCCGGCGTCCTTCTTTGGTTCTTCGCGTGGTCGGGTCCTTGGAGCCCTTCGGGTCCTTGGGGCCCTTGGAATCTTTCGCGTCGGCGGCGTCGCCGGCCTCATCCTTGTCGTCGTCGAAGCCGTTGACCCGGACGACCGACTGCCGGACCAGCTCGGCCGCCTTGGCCGCGCGCGACGGCAGCGTCTTGTTCTCCAGCGTGTGCAGCACCGCGGCGTCGATGTCTTCCTGGACGAATTCGCGCGCCGGCGGCTGGTTGGCCTGGTAGAACAGCACCGCCACGGCGGCGATCAGCAACCCAGCGGCGAACAGCAGGGACCCCTCGTGGCGGTGGCGAAAGGCGCGCAGGCGGCCGCGCAGCGTGCGCGACGCGCCGGCGGGCACACTCGTTGCCGCATCCGCACCCGGGTCCTGCGTGGCGGCTGCGCCGGCGTCATCCGCCTGCGCGCGTCCGCTGGTCCGGCTCCTGCCGCTATAGACCGCTGCCCTTTTCATTTCGCTGGCCGCATCCCCGGAGCCTGAAAGTCTGGAAGCATACATCGGCTGGGCGCCGGATGGGTGCCGCGCTGCGGCCCGCGATGCGCTTCGCGCATTTTCGCAACACCCGGCGACGCCGCGCATCCGGGGCGTCCCGCCCGTACTATAATCGCCGGCGAGGAGGATCGATGCGGTTTCTGTGGCCCGATCTGCTGTGGCTGTTGCTCTTGATACCGGCGCTGGTGGCCGCTTACGTGGTTGCGCTGCGCCGGAAGAAAAAGGCGGCGGTCAACTATGCCAGCCTGATGCTGGTCCGCGGCGCCATCGGCCGCGGCCAGGCGATCCGGCGCCATCTGCCTCCGGCCCTGATCCTGGCCGCGCTGACGATAGCGATCGTGGCCATGGCCCGGCCCAGCGCGACCATCACGCTGCCCTCGGAATACATGACGCTGATCCTCGCGGTGGACGTCTCGCGCAGCATGATGGCCACCGACGTGGCACCCAACCGGATCACCGCCGCGCAGGCCGCGGTCAAGGCCTTCGTCGAGGACCTGCCGCGCAACGTACGGATGGGGATCGTCTCGTTCGCGGGCACGGCGAACGTGGTGCAGACGCCGACCGAGAATCGCGACGACCTGGTCGCCGCCGTCAGCCGCTTCCAGCTCCAGCGCGCCACGGCCACCGGCAGCGGCCTGCTGGTGTCGCTGGCGCAACTCCTGCCCGATGCCGGCATCGATCTCGAAGCCGCGGTGTTCGACAGCGGCTTTTCACGGTACGGCGGCGGCGCCGCGTCACTCGACCGTCCGCGCAAGGCGGACAAGGCGGCGAAGAAGGAATTCACGCCGGTGCCGCCCGGCTCGTTCACGTCCGGCGCGATCGTCCTGCTCAGCGACGGGCGGCGGACCACCGGGCCCGACCCGATCGCGGCGGCGAAGCTGGCCGCCGACCGCGGCGTGCGAGTTTACACGGTGGGCTTCGGCACCAAGGAAGGCTCGATGATCGGCGACGAGAACTGGTCGTTCTACGTGCGCCTGGACGAAGAGACACTGAAATCCGTCGCTGCCATCACCGGCGCCGAGTACTTCTACGCCGGCACCGCCGACGACCTGCGCAAGGTCTACCAGAGCCTGACGCTGAAATTCGGACTGGAGCGCAAGGAGACCGAGATCAGCGCGCTGTTCAGTGCGGGCGCAGCGCTGCTGATCGCAATCGCGGCGGCACTGTCGCTGCTGTGGTTCCATCGCCGGTCCTGATGCCGGCGGCGGCCGCCGCCCTGCTCCACCCACCCGCCGATAGCCGTCCGGCGCCGCGTTGACTTCGCTCAAGGTCCGGCGCGATGGGGCTGGTACAGTAATCGGGAAGGCCGCCTCCGGAACGGGGCGGCAGGCCGGAAGTCCGGTACCCAAATCAGATGGGAGAAACGCGATGAGCTTCAAGACCATGGTCGTGCATCTGGACAACGATCGCCGCTGCGCGGAACGGATCGAACTGGCGGCAAAGCTGGCGCTTGAGTTCGACGCCCACCTGACCGGGCTGTTCCTGATGCGGGAGCCGGAAATCCCCAACTACGCGCGCGTCGAGATCGGCACCGAGTTTCTCGAAGGCAGGCTGCGCGACTGGCAGCAGCGGCAGATCGAGCGCATGTCAGCGGAGTTCAGCCAGCGGACGGCGCAGGCCGGCGTGACCGGCGCCGAGTTCCGCTTCGACGACCATTGGCCGGTCGACGCGATCGCCACGCACGCACGCTATGCCGATCTGCTGATACTTGGCCAAACCGACCGGGACGACGAGAACTCGCTGATGGAGGCTGCCTTCCCCGGGCAGGCGGTGCTCGCGTGCGGGCGGCCGGTGCTGCTGATTCCCAGCGTGGGCGCGTACCCGACCGTGGGCAAGCGCGTGCTGGTCGCATGGGATGCGGGACGCGAAGCGGCGCGCGCGGTCACCGATGCGCTGCCCTTCCTGCAGCGCGCGGCCAAGGTCACGGTGCTCGCGGTCAACCCCGAAACGTCGATCCGGCATGGCGCGCAACCTGGCGCGGACATCGGGTTGTTCCTGGCGCGCCACGGCGTGCGCGTGGAAGCCACGGAGAGCCACGCCGGCGATGTCGATGTCGGGGCCTGGCTGCTCTCGCGCGCCTTCGACCTCGAAGCGGACCTGATCGTGATGGGCGGCTACGGGCATTCGCGCGTGCGCGAGATGGCGTTCGGCGGCGTGACCCGCACCATCCTGGGCGAAATGACGGTGCCGGTGCTGATGTCGCATTGAATGCCGGCCGCCCGCCGGGCGCCGGCGACGGCTCAGCGCGCCCCGGAGTGGCCGGTCAGCAGCACGGCCGCGCCAGTGACGCGGCCCTGGCGCAGTCTTGCCAGCGCTTCGTTGGCCTGCTCCAGCGGGTAGGTCTCGACCGTCGTGCGCACCGGTATCTTCGGGGCCAGCGCCAGGAATTCCTCCCCGTCCAGACGCGTCAGGTTGGCGACCGAGACGATCTGCCGCTCCCCCACAGGATCGCGTACGGAAACGACGGGATGTCGCTCATGTGGATCCCGGCGCAGACGACGGTGCCGCCCTTGACGACGGCGCGCAGCGCGGCCGGCACCAGCGCGCCGACCGGCGCGAACAGGATCGCCGCGTCCAGCGGTTCCGGTGGCGGCGCCCCCGAGTCGCCGGCCCACGCCGCCCCCAGCGACAGCGCCAGCGCCCGGGCGGCGGCATCGCCGGCGCGCGTGAACGCGTAGACTTCGCGTCCCTGGTGGCGCGCGACTTGCGCGACGATGTGGGCCGCAGCGCCGAAGCCATAGATGCCCAGCCGCCGCGCCGTGCCGGCGCGGCGCAACGCGCGGTAGCCGATCAGTCCGGCGCACAGCAACGGCGCCGCCTCGGCGTCGCCATACGCCTCGGGCAGGGGGAAGCAGTAGCGGCTGTCGGCCAGCGCGTAGTCGGCATAGCCGCCGTCGAGGTGATAGCCGGTGAAGCGCGCCGCATCGCATAGGTTTTCGCGGCCGCTGGCGCAGTACGCGCACGTCCCGCAGGTCCAGCCCAGCCACGGGACGCCGACGCGCATGCCCGGCGCGCAGCGCTCCACGCCCGCTCCCGCGGCTTCGACGATGCCGACGATTTCATGGCCGGGCACGACAGGGTGGCCGAGGCGCGGCAATTCGCCATCGACGATGTGCAGGTCGGTCCGGCATACTCCGCACGCGCAGACGCGCAGCAGGACCTGTCCCGGACCCGGCCGGCCCGGGTCGCGGCGCACGAGTTGCAGCGGCAGGCCCGCCGCGGCCTGTTGCATCGAACGCATGGGGTGGCAGCTCGTCGATGAGGAAACCCGAGGATCGGCGCACGCCGCGCGCAAGTCAAGGGCGGGCGAGGCGCGCGCTTGACCCGTGTCAACCACGCCCGGCGCGAATGGGCCAAGATAGGAACATTGCACGGAACCCGCCATGTCCGAAGCCACCACCACTGCGCCCGCTGCCGCGCCGCCGATCTTCGTCGCGCGCGGCCTGACCAAGATCTACCGGATGGGCGAAGTCGACGTGCACGCGCTGCGCGGCGTGGACCTGGATGTGGCGGCGGGCGAGTTCATCGTGCTGCTGGGCCCTTCCGGCAGCGGCAAGTCGACGCTGCTCAACATCCTGGGCGGACTCGACGTGCCCACCGCCGGCGAAGTCCGCTTTCTCGACCACACGCTCACCGGGGCGACCGAAGCCGAGCTCACGCGCTACCGCCGCGAGCACGTCGGCTTCGTCTTCCAGTTCTACAACCTGATTCCCAGCCTGACCACACGCGAGAATGTCGCGCTGGTCACCGACATTTCCGAGCATCCGATGGCGCCCGAGGAGGCGCTGGAGTGGGTGGGCCTGGGCGAACGCCTCGACCACTTCCCGTCGCAGCTCTCCGGCGGCGAGCAGCAGCGCGTGGCGATCGCGCGCGCGATCGCCAAGCGCCCGCAGGTGCTGCTGTGCGACGAGCCCACCGGCGCGCTCGACTACGAGACGGGCAAGCTGGTGCTCGATGTGATCGCGCGGATCAATGCGGAACTCGGCACCACGGCGATCGTGATCACGCACAACGCGGCGATCGCCGGGATGGCGGACCGCGTGTGGCGCTTCGCCAACGGGCGCATGGCGGGGATAGAGCGGAACCCCCGCAAGCTCTCGGCGTCCGAGCTTTCCTGGTGACGGTCATGAAGGCACTCGACCGCAAGCTGCTGCGCGACCTGTGGACGATCAAGACCCAGGTCGTCTCGATCGCGCTGGTCATCGCCTGCGGGATCGGCGGCTTCCTGGCATCGATGTCGACGCATGAGTCGCTGCTGCTCACCCGCGGGCAGTACTATGACGCCGCGCGCTTCCCGCACGTGTTCGCCGAGGCGCGGCGCGCGCCGGATTTCCTGGCCGCGCGCATAGCGGACATCCCGGGCGTGTCGGCGGTGCAGACGCGCGTGGTGCGCGACGTGCAGCTCGACGTCCCCGGCGTCGTGCAGCCGATGACGGCACGCGTGATCGGCATTCCGGTCGCCGCCATCGTCGACGCGGCGCTGCCGCAGGCGATGAACCGGCTGTCGCTCAAGACCGGGCGCTGGCCCGCGCCCGGCGCGGCGGGAGAGGTGCTGGTCAACAACCGGTTCGCCGAAGTGCGCAAGCTCGCGCTCGGGAGCGAGATCCGCGTCCTGCTCAACGGCAAGCGCGAGCGGCTGACCATCGTCGGCACGGCGCTCTCGCCCGAGTTCATCTTCGTCACGCGCGGGGGCGCGCTGCCCGACGACGAGTGGTTCGCCGTCATCTGGATGGACGCCGGGGCACTGGCGGCGGCGTACAACATGGAAGGCGCCTTCAATTCGGTGGCGTTGCGCCTGGCGGATGGCAGCCGCGTCCGGGATGGCGAGACGGCCGGCGATGCCACGACAGCGGCCGTCGTGGCCGAACTCGACCGGCTGCTCGAGCCGTATGGCACGCGCGGCGGCTACGGCCGCGCCGAGCAGATCTCGCACAAGGTCCTGTCGCAGGAAATCGAGCAGCAGCGCGTCATGGGCACGATCCTGCCGGCGGTGTTCCTGCTGGTGGCGGCATTCATCCTCAACGTGGTGCTGCACCGCCAGGTCAACGCGCAGCGCGGCGAAATCGCGGCGTTCAAGGCGCTGGGGTACGACGACCTCGCGATCGGCTTCCATTATCTGAAGCTCGCCTCCGTCGTGGTCGCGATGGGTATCCTGATGGGCATCGGCCTGGGCGACTGGCTGGGCCGCACCATCACGGGCCTCTACACCGAGTTCTTCCGTTTTCCCACGCTCAACTACGTCCTGTCGCCCTGGGTGGTCGCCGCCGGCTCGCTGGTAGCGCTCCTGGCAGGATTCGGCGGCACGCTCGCCGCCATCCGCGGCGTGGTCGCGCTGAAGCCCGCCGAAGCGCTGCGGCCGCCGGCGCCCGCGGAGTTCCGGCCGCTGCTGCTCGAGCGCCTGGGCCTCGGCCGCCTCGCGACCCCCTCGCAGCGGATGATCCTGCGCAATATCGAGCGCCGCCCGGGGCGCGCGGCGATGACCGTCGCGGGGATCGCGGGGTCGGTCGCGATCGTGATCTCGGGCACGTTCTGGACCGACGCGGTCAACCATTTCATCGACATCCAGTTCCACGTCGCGCAGCCGGCCGCGGTCTACCTGGGCTTCGCCGAACCGGTCCCCGAGTCGGTGCGCTTCGACCTGTCGCGCCTGCCCGGGGTGCGGCAGGTGGAAACCAGCCGTACCGTCGGCGCGCGGCTGCGGGCGGGGCACCGCTCCTACCGCGCCGGCGTCACCGGCCTGGCCGAGGGAGCGCAACTGCAGCGAATCATCGACGTCGATACCGGCCAGGCCGCGCCGGCGCCCGACGCGGTGCTGCTCACCACGCGGGTTGCCCGGCGTCTGGGCGTGGGCCCCGGCGACACGGTCACGCTGGAGTTGATGGAGGGCCGGCGCGCGCAGGCCACGCTGCGCGTCGCGGGCACGGTGCACGAGCTGGCCGGGATGAACGCCTGGATGCGCCTCGCGGACCTCAACCGGATCGTGGGCGACGGCCCGGTCGTGTCGACCGCCGCGCTGGTGGTGGACCGCGCCGACCAGGACGCGCTGCTGACCCGGCTGAAGGACGTACCCGGCGTGGCGACGGTGATTGTCAAGTCGACGCTGCTTGACACGTTCCGTTCGACGACCGCGCGCAACCTGCTCTTCTACACCGGCGTCCTCACCATTTTCGCGGCCATCATCGCCGTCGGCGTGGTCTACAACAACGCGCGCATCCAGCTCGCCGAGCGCGCCTGGGAACTCGCCAGCCTGCGCGTGCTGGGGATGACGCGCGGCGAAGTCTCGGTGCTGCTGCTCGGGGAACTGGCCATGGAAATCCTGCTGGCGATCCCGGCCGGGTTCGTGGCAGGCTACTACCTGTCGCTGTTGATCGTCACGCTAACGCATGGCGAAGCGTTCGAGATTCCGCTGGTGATCCTGCCGCCGACCTATCTGTACGCCGGCGCGACCGTCGTCATCGCCGGTGTGGTCTCGGCGCTGATCGTGCGCAACCGGATCGACAATCTGGACCTCGTATCGGTCCTGAAAACGAGAGAGTGAGTTGAAGAAATGAAGACGGGAAACAGGATCGCGCTGCTGGCGAGCGCTATCGCGGTGGCCGGGCTTGCCGCGTGGGCGCTGCGCCCGCAGCCGGTACCGGTGGAAGTCGCCGCGGTCACCCGCGGGCCTTTCGAGCAGACCGTGTCCGACGACGGCAAGACGCGCGTGCGCGACCGCTATGTCGTGTCCTCGCCGCTGGCCGGGCGCGTCGCGCGCATCCGGCTGAAGGCGGGCGATGCGGTCGCCGCCGGCGACACGGTGGCGGTGCTCACGCCGGCCGCCCCCAACTTTCTCGACGCGCGCACCGAGCGCGAACTCGGCGAGCGGATCGGCTCCGCCGAGGCCCAGCGCATGCGCGCGCTGGCCGAAGTGCAGAAGGCCGACGCGCTGCTCGCGCAGGCCGCGGCGGACAGCGACCGCGCGGCGAAGCTCGCCGCCGGCGGCTTCGTCTCGGCGACCGCGCGCGAACAGGCGGAACTCGCGCTGCGCACGGCACAGAAGGGCGCCGAAGCCGCGCGCTACGCCGAGGACGCGGCCCGGCACGAGGAAGCGCAGGCGCGGGCGACGCTGGTGCGCTATCGCGTGGAGGGCACCGGTCGCGTGCTGGGCAGCGCGCGCTGGGAGGTCAAGGCGCCGGTGCAGGGTGCCGTGCTCAGGGTCGCGCAGGAGAGCGAAAGCACGGTGGCGCTGGGCGCGCCGCTGCTCGAGATCGCCGATCCGCGCAGCCTCGAAGCTGTGGTCGACATCCTGTCGCAGGAATCCGTCGGGGTGCGTGCCGGCATGCCGGCGCGCCTGGAACTGGGCACCGGCGTGGCGCCGTTGGCGGCGCAGGTGCGGCGCATCGAGCCGGCCGCGTTCACCAAGATTTCCGCGCTGGGCGTCGAGGAGCAGCGCGTCAACGTGGTGCTCGACTTCACCGAGCCGCTCGACCGCTTGCAGACCATCGGCGACGGCTTCCGCGTCGAGGCGCACATCGTCGTCTGGCGCGCGGCGGACGCCGTCAAGGTGCCGGTGGGCGCGCTGTTCCGCGACGGCCCGGGCTGGGCAGTGTTCGTCGTCGAAGATGGATACGCGCGCAAGCGCTCGATCAAGACTTCACGCCGCAATCCGGCAGAGGCGCTGGTCGAGGATGGATTGCAGCCGAACCAATCAGTGGTGATCTATCCGCCGGATGCGCTGACGGACGGGGCGAAGGTGGCAGTGACGAAGGCGCAGGGCCGCTAGCGGACTGAAACGCTGAAATCGAAAGTGCCCGGCTTGCGCGTCAGCCCGCGAGCAGCGCGGCGAAGCGCTCCAGATCGATGTTGCCGCCGCTGATCACGACGCCCACGCGCTTGCCCGCGAGCGCCGCCTTCATGTTGCGCACCGCCGCGAGCCCAAGGCAACCGGTGGGTTCCACGACGATCTTCATCCGTCCGGCGAAGAAGCGCATGCACTCGATCAACTCCGCGTCGGACGCCGTGCAGATGTCGTCCACATCGCGCTTGATGATCCCGAACGTGTACCCGCCCAGGTGCTGCGTCTGCGCGCCGTCGGCGATGGTGCGCGGGGTGTCGATGTGGACGATGCTCCCGGAGCGGAACGACTGCTGGCCGTCGTTGCCGGCCTCGGGTTCGACGCCGTAGATCCTGCACTGCGGCGACAGTGCGCGCGCTGCCAGCGCGGACCCCGAAAGCAGCCCGCCGCCGCCCAGCGGTACGAACAGCGCGTCGAGCGGACCGGTCTCGTCGAACAGTTCCATCGCCGCGGTGCCCTGCCCCGCGATTACATCCGGATGGTCGTACGGCGGAATCAGCGTCATCCCCTGCTCTTCGGCCAGCTTCCTGCCGATGGCCTCGCGATCCTCGGTGTACCGGTCGTAGACGACGACGTTGCCGCCATAGCCGCGGGTCGCGGCCATCTTGGATGCGGGGGCGTCGTGCGGCATGATGATCGTGGCGGGGATGCCGAGCAGCCGCGCCGACAGCGCGATCGCCTGCGCGTGATTGCCGGAGGAGAAGGTCACGACGCCGGCCTTGCGCTGGCGGTCGTCGAACCGGGACAGCGCGTTGAACCCGCCGCGGAACTTGAACGCGCCCATGCGCTGGAAGTTCTCGCACTTGAAGAACACCTGGGCGCCGGTTTCGTCGTTCATGGTGCGCGAGGTCAGCACCGGCGTGCGGTGAACATGGCCCGCGAGGCGCGCGGCCGCGGCGGTGACGTCGTCGAAGGTGGGGAGGATCGGCATGAGTTTGTCCTTCTCCCGGATTGTAGCGTCTCCCTGCCATCACTCGTTTCCTTGACCAAACGCATGGTGGCCGCGCCGCAAGGAGCCACACTTATCCTCGATAGCGACGACTCGCGATCTGGCGGTCGGGGTTCTGCTGTCAGGGTTGGGTGGCTTGGCCGGCGCGAGTTCTGCCCGCAAGGCTTACCCGAGAGTTCAGTGTTCCGTCATTGGCAATTGAGAGAGATCATGAAGTCACTTCGCAATGCACGTATATTGGCAATCGGGTTGGCGCTCGTCGGCGGCGGCACCGGGATCGAGGCCGCTCCGCTCAGCTGGAGCGTGATTGTGGACAATGGGTATGACATGCCCGGGACGGCCGCAGTCAAGTTCAACAGCTATAACCAGCCATCCGTGAACGCCAACGGGTTGGTGGTGTTCCGCGCGCGCAGCAGGGCAGCGCCGGGGCGGCCCGGGCACGGCGTCTACCAGCGACATGTCGGTGCCGGCCCAATCACCGAAATAGTCTCCCGCGGCGACGAAGTCCCGCAACCCAACAACACGTTGTACAACGGCGTGCTGTCGGATTTTCAGGAATTCTCCTCGATGCCCCGGATCGGCAACGACTCGCCTCTGGTCGCGACGCGCGGCCAATCGCAACCCGTCTGGACATTCCAGTTGCTCGACACCAGCGTGAATCCCCCGGTGCTGACCGACACGCGCGTCGGCACTTCGGGCATCTATGCGAATCCAGGCGGCGTCCTGATGACCGGCGCAAGCCTGCTGGGCAGCGCGGTGGATGTCGACCAGACCACGCTGACGTTTCCCCAGTTCTCGGTCCCCGGCGCGCCGGCGGGAACGCGGTTCGACGTGTTTCCCGGAGCGCCCGCAGTCGCCGATGGCAGGTACATTGCGTTCAAGGGCAACTACACCGATCCGTCCGACCTGCTCGGCAAGACAGGCGTCTACTACCGGGATATCCTGCCCGTCGTGGCGCCGGCGCCGGTGCCCGCGATACAACTGGTCGCGAACAGCAACACGGTGATCCCGATCCAGCCGGCAGGCGGCACCACGACCTTCGGTTCGACCGCCCCGCCCAGCGCCGCCAACGGCTACATGGTCTTCACGGGCCTCGATATCGAGGAGGCGCCGACGCTGGGCGGCATCTACCGGGCACCGCTGACACCGTCGCCGGCCCTGCAGACGCTGGCAGGCATCGGTGAACAGGTGCCGGGCGAACCCCTGGGCGCCACCTTCACCTTCTTCGGAGAGGGGCTCTCGCTCAGCCCGGATGGACGCTATGTGTCGTTCTGGGGAGCCTGGGGTACCGAGACATTCCCCAAGATTCTGCACTGCCCCGCGGACGGGAATGCCGACATCGTCGCCTACTGCCTGGCCAACGCCGACAACTATCCGGTCAACATTCCGGTGCACCAGGGCATATTTGTCCACGATGCGCAAACCGGGACGACGCATCCGGTCGCCAAGACCGGTCAGGATGGAATCGTCGATTTCATGTACTGGGTGTTCTCGGGACGGCCTCCCGGCACCGGCGGTGGCGACGAGACGGCCGAAGAACCACCGCGCTGGCGATCGTCCGCCTTCGCGGCACTTTCCGCCACGCCCGGGCATGCGGTACAGACGGCGTTCAAGGCGAACAAGTCGACGCATGACGGCATCTATCTGCGCCAGGGCTTGCTTGAGACCCTGCCGGTGCTCACGATCGTCGAAACGGTGAATTCGTCCGGAAACGCCATCGACGCGGGTGCGCCGGCGGGTTCCATCGTCACCACGGTGGGCATTGAACGAGATGGTTTCCGCAATCGGATTCTCACGGTGGCCGTCGGCATGCTGGCGCCCGATCCTGTGGATCCCTTGCTCACGATCGGCTGGGCGGGCCTGTATCTCACCAGCGCCGGCGCCAACGTCACCGGCGCACTGACGCTGGACATCGATGCAACCGATCCGCTGACCACGTACGATGCGCTGAGCGACGGCCTCATGGTCCTCCGGTACCTGTTCGGGTTGAACGGACCCGCGCTGATCGCGGGCGCCGTCAACCCCGGCGCCGACCGCACCACGGCGGCCGCGATCGAAGCCTACCTCGATCAGTTGCGCCCGGCGCTCGATGTCGATGGCAATGGCACGCCGGATGCGCTGACCGACGGACTGCTGATCATCCGCTACCTTTTCGGGCTGCGCGGAGATACGCTGATCGCCGGCGTGGTCGCCGGCGATGCGACGCGCGCAACGGCGCCGCTGATCGAGGAATACATCACAAACCTGATGCCCTGACCGGATCCGCGCACGCGGCGCTCGCAAGCGCGCACTGCCCGCTCCTGGCGCAGGCGTCGCGACGCGGCCGGGAATCCGAAAACCAGGCTCGATGAGCGGGGACTACAACCGGGAAAATGATCATGAAGCACGCCATCTGTATCACGAAGTTCGTGCATGCCGCCTGCCGCGCATTCACGCTTGTCCTGTTCCTGCTTGCACTGTCGCCGATGGCCGCGCAGGCATCGAACGTGCACTTTGTCGGCATCGCCGGATATAACTATCAAGGCACTACCGCGGTCCTGACCGCCCAGCGCGTGGAGAACTTCGACGCGCTGGGCGCTTCAGGCTTCCTGCGCCTGGAACTGTGGGCGTTCCCGGCCGCATACTCGGGCGGCAGCCTGGATGGCTACAAGCTGGCTCAGCACATCTTCGGTCCGCTGAGTGCCGGCTCGTTCGTCGAGAACGTCAACTCGGGCCCCGTCGCGTTTGTGCCACCGCCGCCCGGCACATGGGTGCTTGCGATGGTGCTTACCGAATACAGCGGCCTTCATCACGTCAACGACGGATTCGTGCTTCGCGACTGGTTCACGTTCGTCGCTCCGGTGGTGATCGGACCGGCGGATGCCGGCGTGATCGAGTTCCACAACGTCATTCTCGATCACTACTTCCTCACCGACGACGCGGGCGAGGCCGCGGGGATCGACCTGGGAAGCGCCGGGCCCGGATGGGTGCGCACGGGCTACGGATTCAACTCCGGCGGCAACGTCTCCGTCTGCCGGTTCTACGGAAGCGTCAGCCCCGGCCCGAATTCGCACTTCTTCACTGCGGATGAAGGCGAATGCGCGTACCTGCGGCAGCTGCAGGCGACGACGCCGGCGTCGCTGCCACGCTGGAATTTCGAGGAATACGACTTTGCCTCGACCCCGGCGCTCAATGGGCTCTGCCCGTCGCCGCTGGTTCCGGTCTATCGCGCATACAACAACGGCCTCGCGCGCGGCATCGACAGCAACCATCGTATCGGCACCAGCCTGGCAGCAATGCAGCAGGTCGTGGCGCGCGGCTGGACCCTGGAAGGCATCGTGATGTGCGCGCCCCAATAGGGCGGGCGCGCAACGTCGCCAGTTCGGTGCCGGCGCGGCGTCAAGAAAGGAGAACGCCACCTTGTCGGTGGCGTTCCTGACCGCAGCGGGAAAGCTGACCTAGACGCGCCGCTTGTACTCGCCGGTCCGCGTGTCGATCTCGACCTTGTCGCCGCTGTCGCAGAACAGCGGGACCGACAGTACGAAGCCGGTCGCGGTATGGGCCGGCTTCATCACCTTGCCCGACGTGTCGCCGCGGACCGCCGGGTCGGTCTGGATCTCGCGCACGACGGTGTTGGGCAACTGGACCGAGATCGGCTTGCCCTGGTACAGCACCATTTCGCACTGCATCCCGTCTTCGAGGAAGTGGATGGCGTCGCCCAGGTTGTCCTTCTCGACCTCGAGCTGGTTGAACTCGCCGTCCATGAACACGTACATCGGATCGGCGTAGTACGAGAACGAGACCTCGCGCCGGTCGAGCTGGATGTCCTCGAATTTTTCGTCGGCCTTGTAGATCGTCTCGGTATTGGTGCCCGTGAGCAGGTTTTTCAGCTTCAACTTCATGACCGATGCATTGCGGCCGGACTTGCTGAAGTCCGCCTTCTGCACGACCATCGGATCCTTGCCGATCATGATTACATTGCCGGCGCGGACATCTTGCGCGATTTTCATGTTGCGTCCCGAAGAGTGAGTAAGTGTTGGAAAACCCGTAATTATAGCTGGTTTTCGTCCCGCGCCGGCACGCGATGCGCATCAACGCCAGCCAACGCCTCGCTCTCGACGGCCTCCGCCAGCGCGCTGGCCAGATCGGGCTGGGCCGCGAGCCGGGCGCACCACGCGTCCGCGGCGGCGGTCCAGCCGGGCAGCGCCGCCTGCGCCGCGTTCCACGCGGCGGCGGCGTCGCCGCTGCCGTTCCATGCATGGATGAAATCACGGACGGCCGCAGCCGTGGGCCCGTCCAGATCCGCGCAGTAGCTGTCGACGAATGCCCGCAGCTTCGGGAGGTGCGCATCACCCTCCTGCGGGTAGATCTGCCAGACCAGCGGGCGGCCCGCCCACTGCGCCCTGACGAACGAGTCCTCGCCGCGGACGAAGTTGATATCGCACGCCCACAGCATGGGATCGTAATCGGCCTGGCGCACGAACGGGATCACCGCCAGGCGCAGCCGGCCGCGCGCGGCAATGCCGCCGGGCGCCGGGCAACTGCCGAAAAATCCGGCAATCTCGCTGCGCAGGACGCCCTCGGGCACCACGCAGATGACCGGCCGGTCGCCGGCCGCCCACACCGAAAACAGGCGGATCGCCGCGGCATTCGGGTAGGCGAACAGCGAAACGCGCAGTTCGCCGGCCGCCGGCGTGCGCAGCCCGAGCGCGTCCCAGAGCGCCCGCCGCGCGGCGCCGTCCCGGCGGAACGCGTCGCGCCGGGTGAGCAGGTCCGCTTCACGCAGCAGGCCGCCGGTGCGCGGGGTGAATCCGGGGAAGAAAAAGTGCTTGGTCAGCGGCAGCCGCGGATGCGGCGAAGGCAGCAGGTGGCAGCCGTCGACCCAGGCTTCGGCGCTCAGGTACTCGAGGTTGAGCCAGACAGGCGCCGGCTTGCGCACCGCCATTGCCTCCACGAACGCATCCGGGGTCTTGCACGCGAACGCTTCGATGACCACATCGTGCGGCGTCAGGACCGGCAGCGGCTCGCTCCAGCGCCGGATCTCCACACCGGCGCAGCGCTGCTCATCCTGTTCGGGTGCGACCTCCGGCCAGATGCGCGTGAGCGCGGCCACGTGGTCGACCCACAGGCGCACCGCGTCGCCGCGCTCGGCCGCCAACTGGCGGGCGAGCCGCCAGCACACGCCGATGTCGCCGAAATTGTCGACGACCCGGCAGAAGATGTCCCAGGAGCGGACGCGCCGGCTCACTGCGCCCTGCTCCGCTCTTCTTCCTGCAACTGCCGCCACATCAGCTTGCCCGCCCCCGACTTGGGCAGGCTGTCGCGGAACTCGATCTTCTGCGGCACCTTGTATGCTGCCATGCTGGCCTTGCACCAGCCGATGATGTCGGCGGCCTGCACGCTGCCACGGCTGCCGGCCTTGAGGACCACGAACGCCTTCACCGACTCGCCCCGGTACGGATCGGGCACGCCGATCACGCAGGCCTCCTGGATGTCCGGGTGCGCGTACATCATGTTCTCGACTTCCGCCGGCCACACCTTGAAGCCCGACGCGTTGATCATCCGCTTGACCCGGTCGACGATGAAGTAGTAACCGTCCTCGTCCACGTAGCCCAGGTCGCCGCTGCGCAGGAAGCGCTTGCCCTCGATCTCGACAAACGCCGCCGCGGTCGCCGCGGGCTGGTTCCAGTAGCCCTGGAACACCTGCGGCCCGTGGATCAGGATCTCGCCCGTCTCGCCCGTGCCCAGCTCGCGCGTGCCGCCGACCTCGACGACCAGCGCCTCGGTGTTGCAGATGGGAATCCCCAGGCACTGGCGCTTGGCGCGCTGCGGCGGGTTGATGTGCGAGGGCGCGATGGTTTCCGACAGCCCGTAGCCTTCGAGATAGGTCAGGCCGAAGCGGTCGAACAGCGACTTGGCCACCGCCTCGGGCATCGCCGCGCCGCCGCCGGTGATCCGCATCAGGCTGCCGATGTCGTATTTGCCCAGGTCCGGATTGGCCAGCAGGTCGACGACCATGGTCGAGATCGCGGTCCACGTCGACACCTGGTAGCGTTCGATCAGCTGCGCCGCCATCGTCCGCTCCCAGCGCGGCAGGATGACCAGCGTCGCGCCCATGTAGATGGGCGAATTCAGGCTGCTCTGCATGCCGGTGACGTGAAAGAACGGCAGCGTGGCCAGCGCGATCATCTCCGGATGCACGCCGGACCAGATGCACCCGGTCACCAGCGTGTGCATCACCGAGCGGTGGGTGTGGATGCATCCCTTGGGATGGCCGGTGGTCCCCGACGTGTACGGAAAGACGCTCCAGTCGTCCGGACCCGCCTCGTGCTCGCCCGGGGTTTCGCCCGCCGCGAGCATGTCGCGCCACGCGTGCAGGCCATGCCCGGCCAGCGCCGCGGGCGCCGCCCGGACGAATTCGGGGACCGGCAGGTCGGTGGGGACGCGCAGGTAGTCCGCATAGGTGGCGACCACCGCATGGCGGAGCGCGTGCCGGCCCAGCACCGGCTGCAGGTAGGGGAGCAGTTCCTGCGACACGATCGCGGCCACCGCGCCGCTGTCCTGCGCGTAGTGCTCCGCCTCCATCGCCTTGCTCATCGCATTGACCGGCACGACGACCGCGTCGGCGCGCAGGATCGCGTAATACCCGATCGCCCACTGCGGACAATTCTGGCTGTAGAGCAGGACCCGGTCGCCCCTGCGCACGCCGCATACCTGCTGCAGGTAGCCGGCCAGCAAGTCCACGTCGCGAAGGAACTCCCGGTAGCTGATCGCTGTGTCATAGAACACCAGCGCCGGCTTGTCCGGATAGCGTACGGCCGACACGGCGAGATTGACGTAGACGCTGGTTGCCGGAATCGTGATGTCGTGCGGCAGGCCGCGCGGCCAGTGTGCATAGTGACGGGTAGACATGCTCCTCCTCGAACTCCGTTGCCGATAGTGCGTCGCGACGGATCGCCGCTCGGCCTGGCTTGACCGCGGTCAACGGCTGCGTCCCTGTTTGCTCCACCGCTGGCCGCGCCGCGCGGAGCGTTGTGGTTGGATTTATCGCCGCCGCCCGTTATCATAGAGGAATTCCTCCATCAGGAAACTCCCATGTCCGCCCCCTATGCCCTGCACGGCAACGTTGCCGTCATCACGCTCGACAATCCCCCCGTCAACGGCCTCGGCCACGCGCTGCGCACCGCGATCGTCGACGGCCTCGCCGCGGCCCAGGACGATCCGGCCGTCGCCGCGATTGTGCTCATCGGCGCCGGCCGCGCTTTTTCCGGCGGTGCCGACATCCGCGAGTTCAATTCGCCCAAGGCGTTCGCCGAACCGAACCTGCATACGGTGATCCGCGCGGTCGAAGCCTCGACCAAGCCGGTGATCGCGGCGATCCACGCGGTGGCGATGGGCGGCGGACTGGAACTGGCGCTGGCCTGCCACTTCCGCGTCGCGGTCGCGGGCGCGCAGATCGCGCTGCCCGAAGTCAAGCTGGGCCTGCTGCCGGGCGCCGGCGGTACCCAGCGGCTCCCGCGCGTGGTCGGGCTGGAAGCCGCGCTGAACATGATCGTCTCGGGCACGACGGTGCCCTCGGAAAAGCTGGCCAAGACGGCGCTGTTCGACCAGGTGATCGAAGGCGACCTGCTGGCCGGCGCGCTCGCCTTCGCCAAGGCCGCCGTCGATGAGAAGAAGCCGCTCAAGCTGGTGCGCAACCTGAAGGTCGTGCACCCGAATCCGGAAGCCTTCCTGCAATTCGCCGCCAACACGGTCGCGGCGGTCGCCCGCAACTACCCTGCCCCGTCCGCCTGCGTCGAAGCGCTGAAGGCCGCCGCGACGCTGCCCTTCGAGCAGGGCCTGAAAAAGGAGCGCGAGCTGTTCCTGATGCTGATGCAGACGCCGGAGTCGCGGGCGCTGCGCCACGCGTTCTTCGCCGAGCGCGCCGCGTCGAAGATTCCCGATGTGCCGGAAGACACGCCGCCGCGCCCGGTCAAGTCTGCCGCGATCATCGGCGCCGGCACGATGGGCGGCGGCATCGCGATGAACTTCGCCAATGCCGGGATACCGGTCACGCTGCTGGAGATGAAGCAGGAAGCGCTCGACAAGGGCCTCGGCGTCATCCGCAAGAACTACGAGAACTCGGCGAAAAAAGGCCGGCTCACGCCCGAGAAGATGCAGCAGCGCGTCGACCTGATCAAGGGCACGCTGAATTATGCCGACATCGGCGGCGCCGACATCGTGATCGAAGCGGTGTTCGAGGACATGGGCGTGAAGGAGCAGGTGTTCAAGAAGCTCGACGAAGTGATGAAGCCCGGCGCGATCCTCGCGTCCAACACCTCGACGCTGGACGTCAACAAGATCGCCGCCTTCACCAAGCGGCCGCAGGACGTGATCGGCACCCACTTCTTCAGCCCGGCCAACGTGATGAAGCTGCTGGAGATCATCCGCGGCAAGGACACGGCGAAGGACGTGCTCGCGACGACGATGAAACTCTCCAAGACAATCAAGAAGACCGGCGTGGTCTCCGGGGTCTGCGACGGCTTCATCGGCAACCGGATGCTGGAGCAGTATCTGCGCCAGGCGATGTTCCTGGTCGAGGAAGGCGCGCTGCCTTGGGAAGTGGACAAGGCCATGGAGAAATTCGGCTGGGCGATGGGTCCGTTCCGGATGTCCGACATGGCCGGGCTCGACGTGGGCTGGTACATCAGGAAGCGCCGCTATGTCGAGAAGCCCGACATGGTCTACTCGCGCTGGATCGACAAGATCTGCGAGATGGGCCGCTTCGGGCAGAAGACCGGAGCCGGCGTCTACAAGTACGAGGCGGGCAAACGCGATCCGATCCCGGACCCGCTGGTCCAGGAACTGATCGTCAATCACTCGAAGGAAATCGGCGTCGCGCGGCGCAAGATCACCGATGACGAGATCGTCCACCGCTGCGTCTACGCGCTGGTAAACGAAGGCGCGAAAATACTCGAGGAAGGCATCGCGGCGCGCGCCTCCGACATCGACATTGTCTATCTCACCGGCTACGGCTTCCCTCTCTATCGCGGCGGGCCGATGCTCTACGCCGACAGCCAGGGCCTGGTCAACGTGATCGCGGCGATGAAAAAGTTCGCGAAGAATCCGCACGGCGATCCGGGCTTCTGGACGCCGGCGGCGCTGCTGGCCAGACTGGCCGCCGACGGCAAGACGTTCAACCCGTCGTGAAACTGACGTAGGTTGAAACAGCTGCCGCAGTATCCGTAGGATGGGTGGAGCGCAGCGATACCCATCATGGTAGATTCATCCGGGACCGCATTGCCGCACGCGACCCTGACCGGCCGGCGCCATCCAACCGGAAAATGTTGAAACACGAGATGGGTATCGCTGCGCTCCACCCATCCTGCGAAAATTTGATCTGTAACGACCGAGGAACATCATCATGACCGACGCAGTCATCGTCTCCACCGCCCGCACCGGACTCGCCAAGTCGTGGCGTGGCGCCTTCAACATGACCCACGGCGCGACGCTGGGCGGCCACGCGGTGGCGAACGCGATCGCGCGCGCCGGCATCGAAGCGGCCGAGGTCGAGGACGTGATCATGGGCTGCGCGAATCCCGAGGGCGCGACCGGCGCCAACATCGCGCGGCAGATCGCGCTGCGCGCCGGCTGCCCGGTGACCACCGCCGGGATGACGGTGAACCGCTTCTGCTCGTCCGGCCTGCAGACCATCGCGCTGGCCGCGCAGCGCATCATCGCCGGCGAAGGCAGCATCTACGCCGCGGGCGGGCTGGAATCGATCTCCTGCGTCCAGCAGGAGATGAACAAGCACATGCTGGTCGAGGGCTGGCTGAACGAGCACAAGCCGGAAGTCTACTGGCCGATGCTGCAGACCGCCGAGACCGTCGCCAAGCGTTACAACATCCCGCGCGATAAGCAGGACGAGTACGGCGTGCAGTCGCAGCAGCGCGCGACCGCCGCGCAGGCCGCCGGCCGCTTCACCGCCGAGATCGCGCCGATGACCACGACCATGGGCGTCGCCGACAAGGAATCGGGCCAGCTCTTCACGCGCGAAGTCACCATCGCCGCCGACGAAGGCATTCGCGCCGACACCACATACGAAGGCGTGTCGAAGATAAAACCGGCAGTCCCCGGAGGCGTGATCGCCGCGGGCAACGCCAGCCAGTTCTCCGACGGCGCCGCGGCATGCATCGTGATGGACGCGCAAACCGCGGAGAAAAAGGGACTCGCCCCGCTGGGCATCTTCCGCGGCTTCGCCGTCGCCGGCTGCGAGCCCGACGAAATGGGCATCGGCCCGGTGTTCGCGATCCCGAAGCTGCTGGCGAAGGCCGGCCTCAGGGTCGAAGACATCGGCCTGTGGGAATTGAATGAGGCGTTCGCCGTCCAGGTGATCTACTGCCGCGACAAGCTGGGGATCCCGAACGACCGGCTGAACGTCGACGGCGGCGCGATCGCGGTCGGCCACCCGTACGGGATGTCCGGCGCGCGGCTGACCGGCCACGCGCTGCTCGAAGGCAAGCGCCGCGGCGTCAAGTACGTGGTCGTCACGATGTGCATAGGAGGCGGACAGGGGGCGGCGGGATTGTTTGAAGTAGCCTGACTCCGGGGATCCCATGACCAACGACATCCTGATCACCAAAGCCAACCGCGTCCTGCGCATCCAGCTCAATCGCCCGGACAAGAAGAACGCGCTGACCGGCGCGATGTACGACGCGATGCGCGAGGCGATCGCCGGATCGAACGACGACGCCGAAGTGCGCGTGGTGTTCATCCACGGCCAGCCCGACTGCTTCACCGCCGGCAACGACCTCGCGGAGTTCCAGGACCTGGAGCGGATGATCCGCGAGCGGCCGGCGATGAAATTCCTGGAGACGATCAGCACGGCGGTCAAGCCCATCGTCGCCGCCGTCAACGGCTCGGCGGTCGGCATCGGCACGACGCTGCTGCTGCATTGCGACCTGGCCTACGCGGGGCAGGGCGCGAAGTTCCAGTTGCCGTTCGCGTCGCTGGGCTTGTGCCCGGAAGGATCAAGCAGCTACGCGCTGGCGCGGATGGCGGGCCATGTGCAGGCGGCCGAGCTGCTGATGCTGGGCGAGCGCTTCAGCGCCGAGCGCGCGCTGGCCATCGGGCTGGTCAATGCGGTGCTGCCCGACGGGGAACTGATGGCCCACGCCGAGGGCAGGATCGCGCAACTGGCCGCCCAGCCGGCAGGGGCGATCCGCGCGACCAAGGCGCTGATGCGCAAGTGGACCGCGGCGCGCGTCGCCGAGGTGCTCGAGACCGAATCGCGGTTGTTCGGCGAGCGTCTCGCCTCGCCGGAATTCGGCGAGGCCGCGCGCGCGTTTTTCGAGAAGCGGAAGCCGGATTTCAGCAGATTCGAGTAGGATGGGTGGAGCGCAGCGATACCCATCGATGGTGGGCGGAGCGCATCGATACCCATCTCGTTGACCCGTATAGTGCGGTCGATGTCGCGCCGATCGACGGCCGGCGCAACACCCGGACTTTCGGGCTCGGCCCGTCATGATGGGTATCGCTGCGCTCCACCCATCCTACGAAATTCATCTCACGCAATCTACCCTACGCCGCTGCACCTCCATGCGACGACAGCGCGTCCAGGCTGTGCCGGGGCAGAACGACGCCGTTGGCGGGGTCTTCCAGCGCTTCGATGATGATCACCGGGGCGAAGGAACGGACGGCGCCGAACATGGTGGCGAACGAGACGTCGGCCGCATCGCGGCCGGTGCCCAGGCGCACCAGCCCCATTGGCGGCGAGACGCCGGTCGGATCGAACAGATACCAGCGATCGCCCAGGAACACCTCGACATAGGCGTGGAAGTCCGTCGGCCCCATCGCCGGGTCGGCGCCGTAGTCAATGCCGGTGACGAAGCGCGCCGGGATGTTGCAGGCCCGGCACAGCGCGATCATCAGGTGGGCGAAATCGCGGCACACGCCGACCTGCTCGATCACGGTGTCGACGGCGGAGGTGCTGCTGTTCGAGCTGCCGGGGGTGAACGTCGTGCGCTGGCGTACCCAATCCGCGATCGCCTGCACCCGCCAGTAGCCCTGGCGCAAGTGGCCGAATTCGCGCGCGCCGAAACGGCGCAACCGGTCCGACTGGCAGTAACGGCTGGGGTAGATGTAGGGCAGGATTTCGGCGGGCATTTCGGCGACCGGCACCTCCATCAGGCGCCCGGGCGACGTGACAAAATGGCTGATGTCGACCGTCGCCTCGTAACGGATGTCCAGGTTGCCCGGTTCGCCCTTCAGCCGCAGGTAACGCGTGCCGTAGGTCGGATCGGTGTAGAGCACGGTCTCGACCGGCTGGCTGACCGTGAGGTGCTCGGCGGCGACGATCTGGCAGCGCGTTTGCGCGGCATGGATGTTCAGGATGAAGTCGCTGGGGTTGTCGAGGATCTCGTAGTGCAGGGCAATGGAGAACTTGAGGCGGATCATTGCTGGCCTTTTCCTGGTTTTGCCGCGGGTCCGGAAGCGCTGCGGGCCGCGGCCTGGAACGTGGTGGGGAAACGGAAAAAGGCCCGGAACGTAACTACCGTTCCGGGCCCGGTACTACTGGTGCTTGTCGGGGAGGACAATAAGCACCCGGTTAGATCATGGATTTCCGGTACTTTCGCGTCCGTGCGGTAACGCACATATGGAAAAAAAATATTTCCGGCATTGATTGGCGAGGCAGGCGCGAAGAAACCATGGCGGCGACGTTACTGCGTCACCCGTTCCCGGCGGGCGCCACGATTGCCGTCCCGCTGCCAGCGGGCGGGGGCGAACTGGTAACGCTCGCCGCGCTGCTCCCAGCGGGCGCCTTCGAAGCGCTGGCCGCGGCGCTCGCGCTCCCAATGGCCCTTCGACCAGACATGCTGGCGGTTCTGCCAGCGCCAGTAGCCCGGCGCCCAGAGGTAGCCGCGCCGGGCTGCCGGCACTTCCTCGACCTGCATGGCCGGGGGCGCCACACGCACCACGACCCTCGTATCAGCCAGCGCGGTCATCGGCGCCGCGCCGAAACCCAGCGCGATGCACAGGGCAGCGCCGCGCAGTGCCAAGGTCAGCGTGCTGCGGCGCAGGGCCGGCACGCCGGTGGAGGCGGAAGCCGCGGCAACGCAATGTTCAACAGGTAGGTTCTTCATCAGGTAGATCTCCAGGGAAGTGATTCGGCGCGGCCGCCGCGGGCGGCGACCCGAAAAGAAAAAGGCCCGGTGACGGGAATCCCGCCACCGGGCCTGCACTGCAAGTGTCTGACGGGGAGGACGTCAAACACTCGATGTCATAATCCGCTAACCCGTAATTCCGTTCTGTGCGCCAGCGAACATTTATCGACTATTTTTTTTCGCCCGACCCGGAATCCGGGCTCCCTGGCGGCGCCCGTGCCTACAGGACCCTGCGCCCGGTGATGAGCTTGACAAGGATGACGACGACGGCTATCACAAGCAGGACGTGTATGAATCCGCCCATGGTGTAGGAACTGACCAGGCCGAGCAGCCACAGGATCAACAGAATGACAGCAATGGTGTAGAGCATGATGTGCTTCCTTTCTTCTCATTTAACAACACGAACGTCAGCATGAAGCAGTTCCGAAATCTAGTACTCGTCGCCGCCGGTCGCGGCGCCGGCATCCCGGCCCCGGCCCAGTCCCAGCACCGGGAACAGCGCCATGACCGTCGACACCAGCGTCACGGCGTCCAGCAGCGAAGCGAAGATAGAGGGCCGTGCGGTGGGGAGTTCGATCGGCGGCCGCGGCGATGACGCCCGGCGGCGCCTGGTAAACAGTCCGAGCGCGAACCCCGCGCCGACACCCGCCAGCAGTGCGGCGGGGGAGCCGAGGGACGCACGCGCACTGCGACCCAGAGCGGCGGAGTGCGACCGGACATCGGCCCGCCGCTCCGCGAGTTGCCGCTCCGCCGCGCGGATCCGCAACTTGAGCGGCACCGACATTGCCGGTTCACGGCCTGGTGCGGCGTCGTTCATGAGGCGTCCGGCCTGGCGAAGAGTGCTGCGTCGGCCTGCAGGCTGCGCACCGTGGCGGGAAAGCGCAGATCGCGGCTGCTGCGGCGGATCAGCGCATAGAGCAGGTATGCGGCGGCCACGTTGAGCACCGCCACGAGCAGCAATGCCGGGCCAGGGTGCAGGCCGAGGGCGACCAGTCCGACTGCGCCGGCGGCCATCAGCCCGAGCCACGCGGTGACCAGCAGCAGTCCTGCCGCGACCGCGCTGGCGATCATCGTCACCAGACTCTTGCCCGCCCGCTGTGTCTCGAGCGCGGCGAGCTGCAGGTGATCATGGGCCAGGCCGCGCAAGTCGTGCCACAGGGCCTGCGCATTGTCCAGCAAGCCCGGCTCGGCAAGTCCCGCCGCGGCCGGCACCTCACGGCCGCGGTCCGGGGATTCCTGTGCGCGGCCGGCGGCCACGCCATCGGCGGTTGCCATTGCGGTCCGCGAAACTAGCGCGAACTCAGCAGCCGGCTCAGCAGGAACCCCGCGGCGACCGCGATGCCCAGCGATGTCACCGGGTTGTCGCGCACGTAGTCGCGGCACGTTTCGGTCAGCCGCGACTGCGCGTCCATGATCTGCTCGGATTTCAGGTCCAGCGTCGCGGCCGCCTGCGTCGCCGCGCCGGCGATCTTGTCCACTGCCTGGTGCGCGCCGGTGGCGAGCCGGTCGACGGCGGGACGCGCCGCGTCCGATGCCTTGTCGATAGCCTTGTGCGCGCCGCTGGTTGCGTGGTCGACCGTGCGCGCTGCCGCGCCTGTGGGGTCGCCGATTCCTGTCGATTTCGTGGTCGTGTCCATACTCGAAACTCCCGTCCTATGTTGATGCGAGACCATGATTGGCCTCGCATCCTTGACTTGCTTGAAGCACGCGCCGGAGGTCACTGGCGGACCCGCGCGTGGCGCCCATTGCTCAGGACTGGCCGAAACGCGCCTTGGCATCCTTGACGCACTTCGACTTGGCGTCGCCAGCGAGCGCGTCGCACTTCTCCTTGGCGACCGCGTAGTCGGCGGCGCGCTTGTCGGCGGCGGCGTCCTTCTTCACGTCCGCGGTCTTCTCGCGGGCCGTCGCGTTGGCGTCGGCTTTCTTTTCCATCGCCGTGGCGTTGACCGCTGCGGTCTTTTCCACGACCTTGGCGTCCGCCTTGGCGGCGACATGCGCGGCCTTGGCTTCCTTGACGCAGACGTCCTTGGCGTTGCCGGCCAGGTCGTCGCACTTTTCCTTGGCTACCGCGTAGGCGGCATCGGCCTTGGCCATGCGCACGTCGTACGTGTGCTTGTCCGTCGGCTTGTAGTTCGCCTCGAGCTCGGCCTTGGCGACCTTCTCGCGGCCCTTCGCTTCCTCGACGCAGATGTCCTTGGCGTTCGCCTTCATTGCGCCGCACGCGGCCTTGTCGGACTTGTACTTGGCCGAGATCTCGGTCTTGGCGGCCGTGTATTCGGTCTTGGAGACGGCGGCGCCCGCGGTGCCGGCGCCCATGGCCAGCGCGATTGCGGCGGCGATGCAGGTGATGTTCAGCTTGTTCATCTGGTTTTCCTCTGTGGTGGTGAAAGTGGCACCACAATACGGGGAGCCGCCGCGCGCGTCTGTCTGTCAGCGCACACAACCGCCGTTCAACTTCCCAGCAACTCGCCCACCGGTTTGAGCGAATCGGTGTGGTCGCAGACAACTTTGGCGATGGCCACCAGCGGCGCCCCAAGCAGCAGTCCCCAGACTCCCCACAGCCAGCCGAAGAACAGCAGCGCGATGAACAGCACTGCGGCATTGACGTGCGCAAAGCGGCTTTGCAGCCAGGTCATGAAGCCGAAGCCGATCGCGCCGGCGACCACCAGCGAGACTCCGGCCACCGCCAGCCCGGTCACCGGCGAGCCGAACTGCACGAAGGCCACTATGCCGCTCGCGAACGCCAGCACCACCGGCCCCAGGTACGGGATGAAGTGCAGGACGCCCGCGGCGACGCCCCATGCGCCCGCCTGTTCCATCCCCAGCGCGAGAAAGGCCAGCCACGTGCCCACGCCCACCAGCGTGTTCGCCACCAGGTTCGCGAGCAGGTAGCGCTGGACCTGCTGCGAGACGCCTTCCAGAATGCGCACCGCGTCCTTCTTGCGCGACAGCGAGGGGCCGACCAGCTGCACGAGCTTGCGCCGGAAGTGCTCCCCCGACGCCAGCAGGAAATACGTCAGCAGCAGCACGATGGGCGCCTGCGCGGCGACCGAAAGCACCAGACCCGACTGCCCCAGCACGTAGTCGCTCAGCCAGGTGGGAATCTCCGGTTCGCGGACGACGGTGACCTTCGGCGCGGGCGCCGCCTTGGTCACGCTCGCCGCAGCGGCGGCCGCCTGCAGTTCCTTGGCCGCCTCCTGTACGTTGTCGAGGACAGTCGGGGTCCTGGCGCGGGAGACGAGCATATGCCGGCGCAACTGGCGTGCCGCCTCAGGCAGTTTTTCGACCATCGCGGTCGCCTGCCCGCTCACCGCGACGGCCACCCAGACCAGGCTGCCGGAGAGCAACAGCAGGATCAGCCCGGCGCCGATGAAGCGTGGAATGTGCACCGCATGCAGCCGGTCGACCAGGGGCCGCAGCGCGTAGCTGAGCAGGATGCCGATCAGGAGCGGGATGAAGAAGCCATGCGCGAAATAGAGCGCACCCACCAGCGCGACCGCGGCAAGGATGCCGGCGGCCACGTTCAGGCCGGCGCCGGTTTCCCTGGGCGGCGGCGGTTCGGTCGCTACGGCCGCTCCCACCGCCGGGTCCGGGTCCTGGGGCCGCTCGATGTTCGCGTCGTTCATGTGCGGCTCCCTGCGGTTGCGATAGGCAGCCGCGAGGCTACAGGAGTTTGCGACAGCGATCTGTACGGTAACGTACCTACCGGCCGCACGCAGACCGGCACCGGCCAGGTCGGCCCCCCGCGTCTTGCCGTCAAGCCGGCATAGGGGCGGCCGCGGTCCTCGGCTTCTTCGACTCCACCGGCATCACGTGCAACAGGTCCGCCAGATCGTCCGCGTGCTCCTCTTCGACCGCAAGGATGGATTCCAGCAGGCGCCGGGTCGTCGGGTCCTGTTCGCCCAGGTACTGGATGAAGTCGCGATAGCTGTCGATGGCGATGCGCTCCGCCACCAGGTCTTCCTTGATCATCTCGGTGAGCGTGCTCCCCTCGACATACTCGGCGTGGCTGCGGCTCACCAGGCCCGCCGGCGAAAAGTTGGGTTCGCCGCCCAGTTGCACGATGCGCTCGGCGAGCTGGTCGGCATGGCCCTGCTCTTCGTTCGAATGCGCCAGGAATTCGGCGGCGACGGCCTGCGAATGGATGCCGCGCGCCATGAAGTGATGGCGCCGGTAGCGCAGCACGCAGACAATTTCGGTGGCGAGAGAATCGTTGAGCAGCTTGAGCACGGTCGTGCGGTCGGCATCGTAGCCGGCGGTCACCGCGCCGTCATCGATGTGCTTCCGGGCGCGCTGGCGCAGGGTTTGAACGTCGGTCAGTGCGGATTGATTGGCCATGGAAACTCCGGAAAGTGCTCGTTGAGGATGTAGCGCGCGCGCATCGCTGCGGCGGCCGTGGTTACTTCGCGGACTTGCCCTGCGCCTGCACGCGGCGCAGGCGGTCGATTTCGATCTGCACCCGATCGCCGACGCGCAGTTCATCGCCGCCGTCCTGGTGAAAGCCCTGGTAGCGGCCATCGTCGAGACGGACGCGGAAGACGAAGCGGGGACTCCTGGGTGCGGGCGTCCCGACATCCGCGGCTGCCGCGCCGCCGCCGACCGGCGCCGCGGTGCCCGGCGGCATCGGGGGCGACTGGTCCACCGCGATCGACTCGATGACCCCGTAGCTGGCCTTGGCGGACGCCGGGCTGGCGCGCGGATCCGCCTTGACGCCGCTGGCGCCCGCGCTGCCGCTAAGTACTGCCGCGGCGGCAATGCAAGCCGCCAGAAGGTGGTGTGTGCGTAACATGATTCTCCCTTTCCTTGCCGTGTATCAACTTCCAATGAAATCGCGCTCGCCATGCTGGAAATCAGTTCGTCGGCGGCGCCTGCGCGGATGTAGCGAAAATTCCCGCTATTGCTTCTTGCGTTTGCATGTCCTGATCCCTGGTTGAAAACAATGTGTGGGTGACGTGCGAGCCGGCTGTGGCGCGTTCCCGGTCATGGCGATGCGGCCACAGTGCGCAAGTAGCCCATTTCGCTTTGCCGCGACGCGCTGTCCGCGCGGACATAAAGTCGCTCGCGATTCGGGCCAGGCGCGGAGCGGAACCCCGCGGGCGCCGCAGCCCAGGCGCCGACGGAATCCATGCTCGCGCGCACCAGGCCCAAAGTCCGGCCCGTCCCCGCGCCGGACTCAAACTCGGCGGCGCCGGAGCGGACCTGTATTTCGCAGGTGCTGACCTGGCCGCGCGTCACGACATTGCACGCCGGTTCGATCACGATGCTGTCGTTGTCGCCGGCATTGATCGCGGCATCGGTTCGCAAGCGTAGCGCGGCCAGCGGGCTATGCGGCGCCAGCGTCGCCATGGCCCGGGCGCGGCTCTCCTGGGCATGCGCTTCCGCGATACACGACTCCCTGCCGGCGCCATCGACCAACTGGCACTCGGCGCGCGCCAGGCGATAGTTGACGGCCGCCTGCTGCAGCACCACCGACCGGGTGGCGCGCACCTGCGAATGCGACGCCGCGCCATCGACCAGGGTTGCGGCCGCGATATAGGTCGCGCCGAGTATGGCGCTCATGATCATCACGCCGGCCAGGACCTGACGATGAATGCCGCGGCGGCAGGCTTGGTCCGCCAGCGAGCGCAGCCCGGCGCGAACGCGGCTTCCCGCAACGGCGCCGGCGTGGGCCGCCGTGTAGCGCTCCAGCACATCGTCGACTGCGCGACGGAACTGCCGCCATTGATCCTCGAACATTTTCGCGTGCATTGCGATCTCCTGGTACATCGGCCTTCACGGCAGCCGATGGAGCGACATTAGCGCTCCTGAGATTGCGTGTCGGTTCGCTGGAGCACACATCAGCGCGGGCCGCAATTGCGGCCCGCTCGAGGCGCGCGCGAAGTGCGCGGCGCCGGGTGTGTCCATGCCCGCACCGCTTCATTGCGGACGGGCCAGGGCACCGCTTACCGCCGGTTGTTCAGGTAGCTGACGACGAGCAGCCCGACGATCACGCCTGCCGCCGTGGCGACACCGACGGAGCTCAGCGGGTTTTCCCTGACGTAGCCGCGCGCCGCGGCGGTCGAGCGCTGGGCCTTCCGGCTCACCGCGTCGCCGGCCCGGTCGAGCTGGTCTCGCGTACGGTCCATCTGGCGGCCGAACTGCGTGCGCACGCGCGCAAAGCCCTCGGACGATGTTTCGCCAGCCTGCTTGAGCAGGCGCTCGGCGTCGCCAACGATCGTCTTCAGTTCGGACACCATCTTGTCCTTGTACCCTTCGGCGCCGGCCTGCCAGCGGTCCATATCGATGCTTTCATTCACGGCATTGCGTAGTGCACGGGTGTCGGTTTTCATTTGCGGTCTCTCATCGTGTGAATTGCATGGGTGGTCGTGCCCGCTCCCGGGCACGCTGTAAGGCCATCGCGAGCGCCGGAAATCCCGGCAGCCGGCGCGCGGCGGTCCGGCATCCGGCCTGCCGGTCAGTTCTTGGTGGCATCCTTGATCTTGTCGCCGGCGCGCTCGATGCTCTCGCCGGTCTTTTCGACGGCCTTGTCGACCGCTTTGCCCGCCTTTTCCAGCGGTCCTTCCGGCTTCTGGCAGGCCGGCAGCATCGCGGCCACCGCGCTCATCACCAGCATCGCCATCACGTTGTTGCCGAATTTGCTCATCTCGTTCTCCCTCGTGGTCGCGCGGCGACGATCGCCGCGCGCAATCATGATCACCGGTGCAAACCCTGTTTGCGATGCCGTCCCGGACCGGCGCGAACCATTGGCGTGGACTGCGCCGGCGCCGCTGGATCGTCAGTTGGGCTTGCGCGACTTCTTCTCGTCTTCCTTGCGCTGCTCCTCGTCCTGCTTTGCCTGCTCCGGGCTGCGCTTGCCTTCGGCCGGCGCCGCGCCGGGCCTATCCGCGGGACCGCGCGGCTGCGCGTTCGGCGGGGGTGGCGCGTTCGCATTGGCCGGCGCCGGAGCCGGCTGCGCTTGCCGTTCCGTGCGGCCGCGCTGTCCCGGCTGCGTTCGTTGCTCGGCGGGTGGCGCCGCTGCCGGCGGTGGCGGTGCTGCTTGGGTGGTTACCGGGGGCGCCGGCTGCTGGGCCTCGGGACGTCCGCGCTGGCCTGCCGCCGGGCGTTGCTCCGGCGGCGCCGCGGCCGGTGCCGCGACAGGGGCCTGCGGAGCGGTCTGGGGCGCGGGTTGCGGCCTGGCTACGGGCGCCGGCTGCGGCACGGGTGCAGGTTGTTGCGCCTGCGGTTTTGGCGCGGCCTGCGGTTTTGGCGCGGCTGCGGCTGCGGCTCCTGCCTGCCGCGCGGCTCCGCGGCTGGGCGCTGGTCGGCGGGTACTGCCACGGGTGCGGCCGGCGGTTGCGGCTTGGCGGCCGGAGCCGGAGCCGGCGTGGGAGCCGGCGTCGCCACCGGCGCAGGCGGTTCGCTGCGCCCGCGCTGCGCAGGTTGCGTCGGAGCCACGGGCGGTGCGGCCACCGGGGCGGGCGGCGCAGGTTGCGCGGCCGGCGGCGCTGCGGGCTGCGGCTTGGCGACTGGCGCCGCCGGTTGCGGCGCGGGTTCCGTCCGTCCGCGCTGGCCCGGGGACGTGCGCGACTCGGGCGGGGTCACAGCCACCGCTGCCGGCGCGGGCTGCGGCTGCACCGGTGCAGGCTGGATCGTATCCGGAGTCTGCTTCCCCGGCGCCTCGACGCGGCCGCGCTGGCCCGGCGGCACGCGGGTGTCCGGCGCGGGCGCCGCAATTGCCGGCTGCGGGGTCGGCTGCACACCAGGTTGCGGCTTGGCCGCCGTGTCCGACGGGGGGGCGTTCACGTCCTGCCGCCCGCGCTGGCCTGGGGCCCGGACATCGCCGCGCGCGGCGGCGTCAGGGGCAGGCTTGCTCGGCGCGGCTGCCGCCATCGGCACCGCCGGCTTGGCCGGGGCGACGACGACGACAGGTGCCGCCGGCACTGCCGGGGCGCCTGGTTTCAATCTCTGCACTTCAGCGGGCGCCAGCGGCTTGCCGGGCGTCGCGGCGAGCGCAGACTCCCGGGCGGCGAACGCCACAGGCGCGGGCGGCGGCGCGGTCCGCGCGACGACGGGCCGCTCGACCCGGTTCATCGCCGGCTTGCCGGCCGACGGCGCGGCGCCGGTCACGCTGGCGCGTACCGGCGCGAACGCGGCGACGGCCGTGACGGGCGCACTGGCGAACTGTTCGACATTCACCCGCACCGCCGAACGCGCCACCGGCTGCGACTGCACGAAGGCGGTTGCCGGCACCGCGACAACCGCGCCGGGCACCCGCTGGTTCACGTACGTGATGTTGGTCGAGTTGTTGTTGTAGATGTTCGTGATGTTGACGTTGTTGATCACCGTGTTGCTGCTGTTGACGCGCGTGAAGTACTCGCGGCTCACCGCATACGACGGGCGGTAGACATCGCGCGGGCCGAGCGGGAACCACGCGACACCGCCGACGTTGCCGGTGGAGACAGAGAGGCTGAAATTGCTGCCGCCGACGAAGGCGACCAGCGCCGGCGCGTACACCGCCTGCTGGCGCGCGGGACCGGGCACCCAGCCCCACGTGCCGCTTAGGTTCGCCCACCGCCCGTAGTGGGACACGGCAAAGCCCCATGGCGCGTCATCGATCCAG
Source organism: Betaproteobacteria bacterium (assembly GCA_016717855.1). GTDB lineage: Bacteria > Pseudomonadota > Gammaproteobacteria > Burkholderiales > Casimicrobiaceae > PALSA-1005. The sequence goes on along the minus strand of JADKEV010000012.1, from coordinate 143,846 downwards.
GTCCAGCCCCAGGGCTCGACCCACGACCAGTGGCCGTCCCGATATGGCGCCCACCCCGTCGCGACGCGGCTCGGCACCCACACGTTGCCGTAGCCCGAGACCGTGCGCCACGTGCCGTTGGCATCGAGGTCCTCGTAGCCGATCACGTCGGGCGAGACGTAGCGCAGGGAAACCGAGCGCGACGCGCGCCGGTCGCGCTCGTCGGCCCAGCGGTCGAATTCATCGATCCGCGGATTGGAAATGCGTTCGTAGTCGCGCAGTCCGGCGCCGTAGTAGACGTACGACTGCCGCACACCGACCGTATAGGCTGCGCCTTCGCCGAAAACTTCGCCGGCGCCTTCGCGCACCAGGATCGCCGTCGAGTCGTCGGCCGGGTCCACTTCGATCCGGTAGCTGCCCGGACGGCGCAGCGAGAACGCGAGGTTGGGCGTGTTGATTTCAAACACCTGGTTCGCCGGCAGGCGGCGCACGCGGATGTTCAGCGTGCCCTGCGTGAGTTCGAGCTGGGTCACGCGGTCGTCGAGATTGAGCAGCGTCACGCTGGTGCTGCCGCTCAGGCGAACCGCGGCGAGCCCGATCTGCAACTCGGCGCGCGCCCCGGGAGTGACCCAGAGCCGGTCGCCGGCGACGAGGGGCCGGTTGATCGTGCTGCGTACCCACTCATCCTCGCCGGCGGGCGAGAAACTCACCGCGCCGCTGATGTAGCCCAGGCGGGCGACGCGCGAGGGCGGATCGGCCAGCGCCGATGCGGCCGCGGCGAGCGCCGCGGCGCCGAGCAGCAAGGCGGCAAGTCGTGTTCGAATGCGCATGTTGTGCATGATGTTCCCTGTTTGAGGACGACGTGATGCGGATGGCGGGAGCGCCGCGCCGGTGCAGTGCATGCGCCGGACGCGCGCCTGATCGTGTTGCAGTGAAGGGAATCAGCCGCAGCGCAGGCCGGCGCATCGTGCCATTTGGAAGAAAACGATACGCCGGAAGAGCTGGCGGGTCTGTGCGGAGGCGTACATTGAGCGGACGTGCGACTGCCGGACCAACGGCCTGCCGTGCGGTTGCGTTAACGGCGCGCCGCGCCGCGCGGTGTCCGCTACGCGGGACGGCTGCCGATCAGCGCGAGAAACTCCTCGCGCGTCGCCGCGGATTCGCGGAACGCCCCGACGACCGACGAGGTGATCATCACCGAATTCTGCTTCTCAACCCCGCGCATCATCATGCACAGATGCTGCGCCTCGATCATCACGCCGACGCCCCGCGCATCGATGGTTTCCATGATCGCGCGCGAGATCTGTTCGGTCAGCCCCTCCTGGATCTGCAGGCGCCGCGCGTACATGTCGACCAGGCGCGCGAGCTTGGAGACGCCGAACACGCGCCCGTTGGGGATGTAGCCGATGTGGCAGCGCCCGAAGAACGGCAGCATGTGGTGCTCGCACATGCTGTAGACCTCGATGTTCTTCACGATGACCATGCTGTTGGTCTCCTGCGTGAAGATCGCGTCGTTGATCAGCGTGTCCAGGTCCGTCCTGTTCCCGGAGGTGAGAAATTCCATCGACTTCGCCACGCGTTGCGGCGTCTTCAGGAGCCCTTCGCGGGCGGGGTCTTCGCCCAGTTCGACCAGCAACTGGCGGACGAGCTTCTCGATCTTTTTCGTGTTCACGGCCATCGCGGCAATCCTCGTGTCAAGTTGCGGGGCGGCCGCCATGGCCGCGGGTGGCCAATTGAACCACAAACCCGAGCGAAAAAAATCCCGATCAGTCTTTTGGGGACCTGATCGGGAGCAAGGAACAATGCGAGAAGGAGTTATCCTCGGCATTGCTCGGGAGGACGGGTATTGCAATCAACATCAATGTCTTGAATCGCGGAGAAGCCCGCGCCGGAAACAGGACCGCTGCCGACGGCGCTGAACGTGGCCGCCTGCGCGGCACGCCGTCGTGCATGACCCTGCTTCCACTCCCGCACGGTACGCGGCGTGGGCGGGGCCGTCTGTGCGGCAACGAACATTGCCCGGCTGTTGCGGGCATTTGATTGACCGCTAGTACGACCGGTGCGGCATCAGCACCCGCAATTGCCGCAGTTCCGCTTCCAGCTGGTGGATGCGGCCGATCAGAGACAGCGCGAGCGCCAGCCCCTGGACGTCGAGATCGAAGTCGCGGCGCATGCGGCTCGCGATGCGCACGGTGACCACGCATGGCGCGCCGAACATCCACTCCGCTTCGTCCGGGTTTTTCGGGGCCAGCGCCCCGTACGCGACCAGTTCGCGCAGTTCTGCCAGCGACAACCCCGACACTTCCGCCAGGCCGGCGGCCGAAATGTCGCCCTGCTTCTCCAGCCACACGGCGTCGATGCGCTCCGGATCCGGCAGCGGTTCGGGCGGCTCTTCCACTTTGGTCTTCATGTCTTCGCTTCCTGTTCGAAATGACCGCGCGGATTGAACGTGGAGTTCCCCGCGAGCTCCTTGAACAACGACTTCTCGCGTTCGCTGAGCACCGTCGGCACTGCGATCTGGACAATGGCGAAGAGGTCGCCGGCACCCGTCCCCGGTTTCGGCAACCCGCGCTTCATCATGCGCAATTTGCGCCCCGCCGATGTTCCCGGCGGCACTTTCAGGCTCACCGGCCCGCCCAGCGTCGGGACGGTGACCGTCGCCCCCAATGCCGCTTCCCACGGGGTCAGCGGCAGGTCGAGATAGAGGTTATGCCCGTCGACCCGGTACAGGGAGTGCGGATGCAGGGCGATGTTCAGGTACAGATCGCCAGCGGGCCCGCCGTTGAGGCCCTTGCCGCCCTGGCCCGGCAGGCGCAGCCGCTGGCCGTCGGTGGCGCCCCTGGGGATGCGTGCCTTGAACTCGCGCTGCACCCGGCGCACGCCGCCGTGCTGATCGTATTCGGGCACGGTCAGCGACAGGTCCAGCAGCGAGCCCTTGTACGCATCCTCCAGCGTGATGTGCGCGGTGACTTCGTAGTCCTGGCCGTGGATCGGCATGTCGGGCCGCGCCTGGGACCCCCGCCGCGTCGCGCCGGCGAGGCCCGCGAACAGATCGGCCAGGTCGATGTCGTCGAACGACGCGCCGGCGCCGCCGAACTGCGTGTCCCAGCCCGGCGGCGGCCGGAAGTCCTGCCCGGGACGCTGCGTGCCGAGCTGGTCGTAGGCCGCGCGCTTCTCCGGGTCCTTCAGGGTTTCGTAGGCCTCGGCGATTTCCTTGAACTTCTCCTCGCCCTCCGGATCGCGGGACACGTCCGGATGGTACTTGTGCGCCAGCTTGCGATACGCCTTCTTGATCGCATCGGCGTCGGCGCCGCGGGGGACGCCGAGGCTGGCGTAATAGTCTTTGTATTTCATGTTTGCGGTGGGCAATCGTGTTCGTGGTCGAGATCATGGTACCCCGGCTGGCGAATTTCCGGAGCCTGGCTGTAACATCAGGACGCGCATCGCGGATAATCGCAGTGCAAGCGGACTCTTCGCCATGATCGACATCAAGCTCCAGCACTACGCACTGCTCGCGCTCGCCGCCGCGGCGCTCTTCGGCGTCAGCACGCCGCTGGCGAAGCTGCTGTTGGGCGAATTGCCGCCGGTCGCCCTCGCCGGGCTGCTGTACCTGGGCAGCGGGTTGGGCCTGCTGACGGTGCGCCTGCTGCGGCGCGCGGGTGCCGGCCCCCCGGTCGCCCTCGAGGCGCCGTTGACCCGGCGTGACCTGCCATGGCTGCTGGGCGCCGTGGCCGCGGGCGGGGTGATCGCGCCCGTGTTGCTGCTCTGGGGATTGCGCGGTGCGGACGCTGCGGCGGCATCGCTGCTGCTGAATCTCGAGGGCGTGCTCACGACGCTGCTCGCCGCGGTCCTGTTCCGCGAGGCGGTGGGCGGGCGCATCTGGGCGGCATCGCTGCTGATGGCGGCCGGCGGCGCGCTGCTGTCGTGGCAGCCGGGCGCGGGCGGCTGGTCGCCGCAGTCGCTGGCGATCGCCGGCGCCTGCCTGTTCTGGGGCCTCGACAACAACCTGACGCGCAAGGTGTCCGCCGGCGATCCGCTGACGTTGGCGATGATCAAGGGCCTGGCTGCCGGGACGATCAATCTCGCGCTCGCGTTCGCCATGGGTCTCGCCTTCCCGCCGGCCGGCGTGCTCGCCGCGGCGCTGCTGCTCGGATTCGTTGCCTATGGCGTGAGCCTGGTGCTGTTCATCCATGCGCTGCGGCACCTGGGCAGCGCCCGCGCCACCGCGCACTTCATGACCGCACCGTTCATCGGCGCGGGAGTCGCCGTGGTGGGGCTGGGCGAACCGCTGACGGGGCTCTTCGTCCTGGCGCTGCTCCTCATGGCGGCGGCGACGTGGCTGGCGCTGAGCGAACAGCACGCGCACGCCCATGTGCACGAGGCCGAGGCGCACAACCACAGGCACGTGCACGACGCGCATCATCAGCACGAGCACGCGGGTGACGAAGGTCCGGCGCCGCACGCGCACTGGCACGGCACGCGCCGCTCACGCACGCGCACCCGCATCTGCCCGACCTGCACCACCGGCATCGGCATTGAAGCCGCGGGCGAAGCGGTTCGCGTAGGCATGCGTGAATTCGGCGCCGAACAGGAAGATCTGGGCCGAGTAGTAGAGCCACGTCAGCAACACGACCATCGCCCCCGCGGCCCCGAAAGCGGAACCCATCGCGCTGCGGGTCAGGTAGAAGCCGATCGCCGTCTGCCCGGCGATGAACAGGAGCGCGGTGGTAAGGGCGCCGATCCAGACGTCGCGCCATGCGATCACCACATTGGGCAGCCACTTGTAGAGCATCGCGATCAGCGCGGTGATGACCGCCAGCGAAAGCAGGAAGTTGACGGCATAGAGCGCGGCGGCGATGCCGGGGTAGATCGAACCCCATTGCTTGCCGAACACCGCGAGCGCTCCGGTAAGCACCAGCGAGACCAGCAGCAGAAACCCGATGCCCAGTATCATCCCCAGCGACGTGACGCGGGAGCGCAGCATCACCAGCACGCCATTCCCGACGCGCGGAGGCGCCCTCCAGATCTTGTCGAGATCGGACTGCAGTTCGACCAGCACGGTGGTCGCGCCGATCAGCAGCGTCACCACGCCGATCACGCTGGCGATGATGCCGGTGGCCTTGCCCTGCGCGCCCGTCAGCAATGCCTTGATCGCGGCCGCCGCCGTGGGCCCCATCGCCTGGTTGAGCTGCGCCTCGACGGCGCCGCGTGCCACGTCCACCCCGTAGACCGCGCCGGCCACCGCGATCACGATGATCAGCAACGGCGCGATCGAAAACGCGCTGTAGAACGCCAGCGCCGCGCCCATGGTGGGCGCGCCGTCGTCAGACCATGCACTGCCGGCCTGCCGTATCAGGGAGAAATACTCTCGCAACCGCATAGCAGGCGAGTATACAACCGCGCACCCGCGCGAATGGCGCGGCGGCCCCCCCCCCCCGCCCCCCCCCCCCCCCCCCCCCCCCCCCCCCCCCCCCCCCCCCCCCCCCCCGGCCCCCGGCCCCCCCCGCCCCCGCCCCCCCCTCCCCCCCCCCCCCCCCGCCCCCCCCCCCCCCCCCCCCCCCCCCCCCCCGCCCCCCCCGCCCGCCCGCCCCCCCCCCCCCCCCTCCCCCCCCACCCCCCCCCCCCCCCCCCCCCCCGCCCCCCCCCGCCCCGCCCCCCGCCCCCCCCCCCCCCCCCGGGTCCCCCCCCCCCGCCGCCCCCCCCGGCCCCCCCCGGCCCCCCCCACCCCCCCCGGCCCCCCCCGCGGGACCGCCCCCCCCCCCGCCCCCCCCGCGCCCGGGCCGCCCAAGGAACCCCCTCCTCTCCCCTCCGGCCCCGGGGCCCCCCCCCCCCCCCCCCCGCCCCCCCCCCCCCCCCCTCTCCCCCCCCCCCCCCCCCCCCCCCCCCCCCCCCCCCCCCCCCCCGGCCCGGGATCGGTCGGCTTCACCGGGTCATCCAACGGCTGTCCGCGCCGCGAACAGCTGGTCGGCCGCAGCGGGCCCCCAGCTGCCCGCGCGGTAGCTGTGAACGGGCGCGCGATCATGCAGCAGCGGCGTGTAAAGACGCCACGACGCCTCGGCTTCCTCGGCGTGGACGAACAGCATCTGGTCGCCCTCCATCACGTCGAGCAGCAGCGTGTCGTAGCCCGCGGACAAGTCGCCGAACGCCGACGGATAACGGAAGCGCATGTGCTCGGTCTGCAGCGTGAACGCGCCGCCCGGCGACTTGACCTCGAACGACAGCTCGAAGCCTTCGTCCGGCTGCAGGTTGATGGTGAGCACGTTGCTGCATGGATTGCAGCCGCGCAGCGAGCGGAACAGCGCCACCGGCGGGTGGCGGAACTCGATGATGATCTGCGTGACCCGCTGCGGCAGCCGCTTGCCCGTCCGCAGATAAAACGGAACGCCCTGCCAGCGCCAGTTCTCGATCGCCAGCCGCAGCGCGACATAGGTCTCGGTTTGCGATGTCGGCGCGACGCCGGGCTCGCGCCGGTAGGCGGGCACCCGGCGGCCGCCCGCCGCGCCGGCGGCGTACTGCCCGAAGACCAGCGCGTCGCCGGCCGGTGGCATGACCGAGCGCAGCACCTTCACCTTTTCGAAGCGGATGCTGTCCGCCTCGAAGGCCGCCGGGACCTCCATCGCGGTCAGCGTGAGCAACTGGGTCAGGTGATTCTGCACCATGTCGCGCAACGCGCCGGACTGCTCGTAGTACGCCGCCCTGCCCTCGACCCCAAACGCCTCGGCCACCGTGATCTGCACGCTCCTGACGTGGTCGCGGTTCCACGCCGACTCGAACAAGGCATTGCCGAAGCGGAATGCGAGCAGGTTCTGCACGGTATCCTTGCCGAGGTAGTGATCGATCCGGTACACCTGCTCCTCGCCGAAATGCCGGTGCACCAGCGCATTGAGTTCCTGCGCCGACGCGAGGTCGCGGCCGAACGGTTTCTCGATCACCAGCCGCGTCCAGCCCGGGCTGCGATTCAGGCCGGCTTCGCCCAGCGCCTCGATCGTGCCGGGAAAGGCGCCGGGCGGCAGCGCGAGATACAGCATCCGGTTGCCGGCCAGCCCGTGTTCGCGCTCGACGGCCTCGATCCGCGCCGCCAGCGTTCCGTACGCCCCGGTGCCGGCCGCGCCCAGCGGCTCGTAGTGCAGGACCGCATTGCACCAGCGCCGGAGCCTGGTGCCGGACGCGAAGCCCGCGTCCGCCAGCGCGCCATGGCCCCAGTCGCGGTACGCGTCATCGGTCAGCGCCGCATCGCGCGCGACACCCAGGATCCGGCATTGCTTCGGCAACAGCTTGCGCAGGGCGAGCTGGTACAGCGCCGGCAGGAGCTTCCGGCGCATCAGGTCCCCGGTCGCGCCGAACACGACGCACATGCAGGGTTCAGCCTCGGTCGGCATGGGCATCGAGCAGCGCTGCCGCCACGATCGCCTGCGCGTCGGCGATCACGCGGCGGAGGTGGTCGCCGCCATTGAAGCTCTCGACATAGAGCTTGTACAGGTTCTCGGTGCCCGACGGGCGCGCGGCGAACCAGGCGTTCGCGGTGGACACCTTCAGGCCGCCGATGGCCGCGCCGTTGCCGGGCGCCGTGACCTGCATGGACACGATCTTCTCGCCGGCCAGTTCCGTCGCATGCACCTGCGCGGGCGCCAGCTTCGCGAGGAGTTTCTTCTGCTCCGGCGTGCTCGGGCTGTCGATCCTGTCGTAGGCGGGCTCGCCGAACTCGGCGGCCAGCCCGCGATAGATCTCGCCCGGATCGCGACCCGCCTTCGCGGTGATCTCCGCCGACAGCAACGCGGGGACGATGCCGTCCTTGTCCGTGGTCCACACCGTGCCGTCCAGGCGCAGGAACGCGGCACCTGCGCTCTCCTCGCCGGTGAAGCCGAGCGAGCCATCGAGCAGGCCGTCGACGAACCACTTGAAGCCGACCGGCACTTCGTAGAGCCGGCGGCCCAGCCGCGCGGCGAGGCGATCGATCATCGTGCTGCTGACGATGGTCTTGCCGATCGCCGCGTCGCGGCGCCACGATGGCCGGTGCCGGAACAGGTAATCGATGGCGACCGCGAGGTAGTGATTCGGCGGCAGCAAGCCGGCGCTCCGCGTGACGATCCCATGCCGGTCGTGATCGGTGTCGCAGGCGAACGCGATGTCGAAGCGGTCCTTGAGCCCGATCAGGCTCTGCATCGCGTGCTGCGACGACGGGTCCATACGGATGCGGCCGTCCCAATCGACGCTCATGAAACGGAACGTCGGATCGACCGTCTCGCTCACGACCGTCAGGTCGAGGCTGTAGCGTTCGGCGATTGCCGCCCAGTAATGGACGCCGGCGCCGCCCAGCGGATCGACGCCCATCCGCAGCCGCGCCCCGCGGATCGCGGCCATGTCGATGATGCTGCCGAGGTCGGCGATGTACGCGCTGCGGTAGTCGCGCCGGTGCGTGGTGGCGGCGGCGAGCGCGCGGGCGAGTGCGATCCGCCTGACGCCCGCGAGGTCCGCGGCGAGCAGCGCGTTGGCGCGCGCCTCGATCCAGCCGGTCGCGGCGGAGTCCGCGGGCCCGCCGTGCGGGGGTTGTACTTGTAGCCCCCGCTCTCGGGCGGATTGTGCGACGGCGTGATGACGATGCCGTCGGCCAGGCCCGCGGTCCGGCCGCGATTCCAGCCCAGGATCGCATGCGAGATCACGGGCGTGGGCGTGTATTCGTCGCCTTCGGCCAGCATGATCTCGACGCCGTTCGCGGCCAGCACTTCGATCGCGGTCGCCATTGCCGGCGTGGAGAGCGCATGCGTGTCCGCGCCCAGGAACAGCGGGCCGGCGATGCCCTGCTGCGCGCGGTACTCGCAGACGGCCTGGCTGATCGCCAGCACATGCCATTCGTTGAAAGTGCGGTCGAACGATGAGCCGCGATGGCCCGAGGTGCCGAACGCGACGCGCTCGCCCGCCGCCGACGGGTCGGGCCGGTCGGCGAAGTACGCGGTGACCAGCCGGGGCACGTCGACCAGCAAGGACGCCGGCGCCGGCTTGCCGGCCAGCGGGTGGTTGGCGCGCGCGGCGGCGGCCGTTGCGCTGGCGGCGGGTTCAGTCATGCGTTTCTCCCTGTGCGCGCCCGACCGGCTGTGCACGGAGCAGCCGGATGGTGTCGCGCGCGATGATGCGTTCTTCGTTGGTCGGTATCACCCGCACGGTGACCGCGCCGCCGGGGCGGGAGATCACCGGCGCGTGCGCCTGGTTCGCGTCCGGATCGAGCGCGATGCCGAGGAACTCCTGGCCGGCGCAGATGCGCTCGCGGATCACGGCGGCCTTCTCGCCGATGCCGCCGGTGAACACCAGCGCGTCGAGCCCGCCCAGCGCCGAAGCGAACGCGCCCAGGTATTTCTTCGCGCGGTAGCAGAACAGCGCGACGGCGTCGGCCGCGCGCGGGTCGGCGGCTTCGGCGGCCAGCAGGTCGCGCATGTCGGCGCTGGTCCCGGAGATGCCCAGCAGTCCGGCCTGGTCGTCCAGCAGCATGTTGAGTTCCCGCGGCGTCATGTTCCGCTGCTCGAGCAGGTAGATCAGGACGCCCGGATCGATGTCGCCGCAACGCGTCCCCATCAACAGCCCGGACGTCGGCGTGAAACCCATCGTGGTGTCGATGCTGCGGCCGCCGGCGATGGCGGCCATGCTCGCGCCGTTGCCCAGGTGCGCGACGACGACGCGGCCGGCCGCGGCGGCCGGGTCCAGCCGCCGCAGCTCGCCGGTGACAAAGTCGTACGACAGGCCGTGAAAGCCGAAGCGCTCCATGCCCTCCTTGTGGAACCACCGGGGCAGAGGCAGGATCTGCGCGATGCCCGGCATCCCGCGGTGAAACGTGGTGTCGAAGCAGGCCGCCTGCGGCAGCGCCGGATGGTGCGCGCCGACGTAGTCGATGCCCTGTAGCACCTGCGGCATGTGCGTGGGGTCCAGGGGCACGAGTTCGCGCAGCGTCGCCACCAGTTCCGGCGACACCCATTGCGGCTCCGTGTAGCGCGGGCCGCCGTGCACGACCCGGTGCCCCACGGCCGCCACCGCGTCCTTTCCCGCATGCCCGGCCAGCGCGGCGAACAATGCCGCGAGCGCGCTGCGGTGATCGAACAGGTTGCCCGTCCGCTCGGCGATCACGCCGCCATCGGCGGCGCGCACGCGCAGCCGGCCGCTGGCGCCGCCGATCCTGTCCACGTCCACCGCCAGCACCAGCGCTTCGTCGCCGTCCGCGCGGTGCAGCCCGGCCTTGAGGCTGGACGACCCGGCATTGAGCGTGAGCACGTGCCGGCCCTGCGCGATGCGCTCCGGCGAGGGGCTCCGGCCATGGTCGTGCAATTGCCGGCTTGCGTTCATGGACTCTTTCTTGTCGGCGCTGCGTGGCGCGCCCGGGGATGCGCAGCGTCCGAGGATATTCGGCGCGCTTTATGGGGTCAAGCGGATCGCGTCGCCCGTGATCGCGGTGGCGGCGCGGCCGTGCACGCGGACTTCGGCGACGTGGGCCTGCCGGTCGTCGACCAGGGTGATGGCGCCGCCGGGTTGCGCGACGCCGTCCACGGTGGCGCCGGCAGCGCCCTCGCCGGCCGGCATCTGTATCACGGTGATCCGATAGTCGGTTTCGCGATACCGGTAGGTCAGGCTGAACCCGGTCCACGCGGCGGGGAGGCAGGGTGCCACGCGCAGCTGGTCGACTTCCAGCCGCAGGCCCAGCAGCGATTCGGCGAACAGCCGGTACATCCAGCCCGCGGAGCCGGTGTACCACGTCCAGCATAGACGTCGGCGGCGACGACGTACGGCTCGACCTTGTAGGTCGCCATGCCCGCGGGCGTGCTGGCGTGAAGCAACGGATTGATCAGCGTCGCCATCTCCCACGCCCGCTCGCCGTCACCCAGCGCGGCGAAGGCCATCGTGGTCCAGATCGCCGCGTGCGTGTACTGGCCGCCATTCTCGCGCACGCCTGGCACGTAGCCCCGGATGTAGCCGGGGTCCAGGCCCGAGCGATCGAACGGCGGCGTGAGCAGCTGGATCAGCGCACTGTCGCGGCGGACCAGGTACCGGTCCACGGCCAGCATTGCCGCCCGTGCGCGCTGCGGATCGCCGGCCCCGGAGAGCACCGACCAGCTCTGCGCGATGGAGTCGATCCGGCATTCCGTGCCGGCGGCCGTGCCCAGCGGCGTGCCGTCGTCGAACCAGGCGCGGCGATACCATTCGCCGTCCCAGGCATGCTTGTCGAGATTGCGCCGCAATTGCTGCGCCTCGTCCTGGCACCGTTTCGCCAGCGCCGCGTCGCCATGCAGGCGCGCGATGCCGGCAAAGCGGTTCAGCACTTCGTACAGGAAGAAGCCCAGCCAGACGCTCTCGCCCTTGCCGTGGATGCCGACCAGGTTCATCCCGTCGTTCCAGTCGCCCGAACCCATCAGCGGCAGGCCGTGTTCGCCGAAGGCGAGCCCGTGCAGGATCGCGGCGGCGCAGTGTTCGTACAAGCTGCCCCGCTGTTCGGACCGGCCGGGCAGGTCGTAGTACGAATCCTCGTCGGCGCCCACGGGCCGGCCCTCGAGGTAGTTGCCGGTCTCGCGCAGCACGCCGGTGTCGCCCGTCGCCTCGATGTAGCGCGCGGTCGCCAGCGGCAGCCACAGGAAGTCGTCGGAACACCGGGTGCGCACGCCGCGCCCGAGCGGCGGGTGCCACCAGTGCTGGACGTCGCCCTCCCGGAACTGGCGCGCCGCGCAGCGCAGCAGGTGCTCGCGGGCCAGCCGCGGTTCGGCATGGACGAGCGCCATCACGTCCTGCAGCTGGTCGCGGAAGCCGAAGGCGCCGCCGGATTGATAGAACCCGCTGCGCCCCCACACGCGGCACGCCAGCGTCTGGTACACCAGCCAGCCGTTCACCAGCACGTTGACCGCGGGGTCCGGCGTCTCGACCTGCACCGCGCCCAGCGCGTGCCGCCAGTACTGCCGGACCTTTTCCAGCGCGCTGCGCGCCGCCGCAGAACCGCGGAAACGGTGCATCAGCTTCGCCGCCTCCGCGGCCTCGTTGCCGGCGCCCAGGCGGAACACGATCTCGCGTTCCTGTCCCAGGCCCAGGTCGAAAGCGACCATGATCGCGGCGCACGGGTCCATCGCCGCGCCGACCCGGTTCGACAGCTGCGAGCGGAACATCGCTGCGGGCTTGTGCAGGCTGCCGTTGCGCCCGAGGAACTCGGCGCGGTCCCCGCTTACCGTGATGCCCTGGCTGCGCGTGAGTTCGTCGACATCGAGAAACGCGACGCGCCCGGGAAACTCGGCGTTGTACGCGTTGCGGGCGCACAGCGCGCCGCTGCCCGGATCGATCTCGGTGATGACGTGCATCAGCGAGGCGGCGCGCAATTCGCCCAGCACCCACTCGACGTAGCCGGTGGCGGAGATCCGGCGCGGGCGCCCCGAGGCGTTCTTCACCTTCAGCACCGCGTACTTGACCGGCGCGTCGAGGTCGACGTAGACGGTGAGTTCCGAGGCGATGCCGTCCTCGGCATGTTCGAAGATGCTGTAGCCGAAGCCGTGGCGCGCGACGTAGGCGGTCGCGCCGCGGCAGGGCAGCGGCGCGGGGGACCAGAACTGTCCCGTCTCCTCGTCGCGCAGGTAGAACGCCTCGCCGCCGGCGTCGCTCACCGGATCGTTGTCCCACGGCGTGAGGCGGAACTGGTGCGCGTTCTCGCTCCATGTGTACGCCGCGCCCGCCTCCGAGATCACCGTGCCGAAATACTGGTTGGCCAGCACGTTGACCCAGGGCGCCGGCGTCGTCTGTCCCGGGCCCAGCCGGATCACGTACTCGCGGCCGTCGGGCGCGAAGCCGCCGATGCCGTTGAAGAACAGCAGGTCGCGCCGCGGCGCCGTGACGTCGGGTGCCGGTGCCGGGCCCTCCCCGGTGCGCGGCGCGCGGAGTTGCCTGAAGCGCAGCGCGGCCAGTTGCGCGGCGCGCGCGTCCGTGGTGCCGCGGCGGCTGACCTGTTCGGTCAGCGCGCCGCGCCGGTCGGTGATGATGGCGTGCGCCACCGACTGCAGCAGCACCCGGTCCTCGTCGGCGATCTGTTCGGCGCGGCGGACGAAGATGCCGCCGGGCCGGTCCATCAGGTGCGCTTCGACGCCGGCGGCGATCAGGCCCATGATCTGTTCCTGCAGCAGCTGCCGGTAGCCGGCGCGGTCCTCGTTCCAGATCACCAGATCCACCGCCAGCCCCTTGAGCCGCCAGTACGCATGCGCCTGCACCAGCTGGCGCACCAGGTCGATGTTCTCCGCGTCGCGGATCTGCAGCAGGACGATGGGCAGGTCGCCGGATATCGCGTAGCTCCACAGCCCGGACTGGCCGCGGCGGTTCTGCGCGAGCACGCTGGCGGCCGCGCGCAGCGGCGCGTTGGCGTAGATGACCGAGCCCGCGAGGCGGCCGTAGAGCTGCGCGTCGGACTCGGTGGCGTTGATCTGCCGCAGCGCCACCCAGCTGTGCGTCCACGCCAGGTCGAACACGCGGTCCGCCAGATGGCGGTCCTGGTACTTTCCGGTCAGCGCCAGCGCCGCGTCGCGGTGCTCGCACACCCCGGTGACCACGTCGATCACCGCGGTCTGGTCGGGGTCGAGCATGAGCCGGTAGCGGATCGCGACGATGGGGTCCAGCACCGAGCCCTCGCTGCCCGAGAGCGCGCCCATGGCGCGCAGCGCCTGTGGCGCGGCGGCGGTGCGCCCGCGGCCGATGAAGCGCGCGCGGTCGGTCTCGTACGAAATCTCGCCGACGTCGGCGCCATGCACCACCATCACGTGCAGCAGCCACGGCGGCTGCTCCTCCTTCGAGCTCGGCCGCCGGGAGCAGAGGATCGCGTGGCGCGGGGCGACGATCTCGGTCTGCACGAACAGGTTGCTGAACGCGGGATGCGCGGCGTCCGCCGCCGGCGTCGCCAGCACGACCTCGGCGTAGCTGGTCACGTCTATCGTCCGCCGCGCGCGCGAGCGGTTGGTGATGCGCAGGCGCCGCAGTTCGATGTCGTCTTCGGGCGAGACGACGATTTCAGTGTGGGTGTCGAACTCCCCGCCCTCCACCGTGTCGCGGCGGCGGAACTCCGCCCTGGCTTCCGAGAAGATCGCTTCGTAGGTGGTCGCCCGCTTCTGCGTCGGCTGGTGGGCGAACGACCAGTACTCGCCGCTGGCCACGTCGCGGATGTAGCAGAACATGCCCCAGTTGTCGCGCGTGCCGTCCTCGCGCCAGCGCGTCACCGCAAGGTCCTTCCACCGGCTGTAGCCGCCGCCGGCGTTGCTGACCATGACGTGGTAGCGGCCGTTGGAGAGCAGCTGCACTTCGGGAATCGGCGTGTCCGCGGTGGCGAAGACCCGCATCGGCATCTCGGGACCGCTGGCCGCCGCCCTGACATCGGTGAGCGCGGCGGGTTGCTGGAAATGGGCGGTGGCCCTGGGGATGCGCTCCTGCAGCAGCAGCATGGTCGCCTGCAACTCGGGATCGGCGGCGAAGCGCCGCTGCATCGGGCGCCCGCGCAGCAGGTATGCCAGCGCGAGCAGGGTCATGCCCTGGTGGTGCGCCATGAAGGAGCGCACGACGACGCTCGATTGCCCGCGCGGCAGCCGCGCCGGCGTGAAGTCGACCGCCTCGAACAAGCCGAACTGTCCTTCCATGCCGGCTGCCGCGAGCCGCTGCAGGTTCGCGCACGCCGCCTCGGGATCGACCATCAGCGCCAGCGCCGTCGCGTAGGGAGCGACGACCAGGTCTTCGGCAAGGCCGCGCTTCAAGCCGAGGCCGGGCACGCCGAATGCCCGGTACTGGTAGTTGAGCGCCGCATCCATCGCGTTGTAGCCCGACTCCGACATCCCCCAAGGCACGCCGCGCTCGTTCCCATACGCGATCTGCCGCGCCACCGACGCGCGGTACGTCTGGTCGAGCAGCGTGTTCTCGAAGGTCGGCATCACCAGCAGCGGCATCAGGTACTCGAACATCGAGCCGCTCCAGGACAGCAGGATCGCGTCGCCGCCGGCGCGGGTGAGCAGGCGGCCGAGCGCGAACCAGGTGTCCTGCGGCAACTGGCCCTGCGCAATGGCCACGAAGCTGCACAACCTGGCCTCGGAGGCCAGCAGGTCGTAGTAGCCGGGATCGCGCCGCCGGTCGCTCACGTTG
This sequence comes from Betaproteobacteria bacterium, assembly GCA_016717855.1. Taxonomy (GTDB): domain Bacteria; phylum Pseudomonadota; class Gammaproteobacteria; order Burkholderiales; family Casimicrobiaceae; genus PALSA-1005. Next base: position 128,744 of record JADKEV010000012.1, on the reverse strand, counting down.
TAGCCGATCGCCAGCAGGTGCCGCCCCTCGTCGTGCAGGAAGCCGTAGTCGAAGCGGGCCAGCTCGCCCGCCGCCGTGGCCACATCGGCGATCGCCGCGATCCGGTCGCGCGCATGCTGGCCGGCCAGGGTCAGCGCATCCCGGAACGCGGCCAGCTGTTCCCGCTCGCCGGGTCCGGCGCCGGCCGCCAGCCGGCGGTCGATGGCGGCGAGCAGGTTCACGTCGGGCGCCGCCAGATCGCGCAGCGCCGGAATCGCGCCGGCCTCCGGATGCCCCGTCAGCACCGCGGCCACGGCGGGGCTCTCCAGCAACGGCCACCAGGGTGCGAACAAGGCGAGCTCGTCGAGCGCGCCCTGGCATTGCCGGACGAACGCGTCGATCCAGCGCCGGGCGTCGCCGGGAGGCGCCGCGGCGTCCCCGCCGCCCGCGTCTTCCGCGAGGTGTTGCGCGGACCGCTGCAGCCGGTCCAGCCAGCGCCCCATCGCCACGGCCGTCGCCGGCTGCGAGTCGAAAGCGGAATCGAGTTCCTGGCGCAGGTGAGTCAGCCTGCCGGGATCAGGCGCGCCCGGTGTCCCGGCCAGCACGCGGAGCGTGTCGGAGAGTCCGTCGAACACCCGCAAGCCGAGGATTTTCTGGTCGGCCAACGCCAGCAAGCCGGCGCGCAGGGTCAGCAGATGGCCCGCGAGATTGCCGCTGTCCACCGTCGATACGTAGAGCGGCGCCAGCGGCCGCAGCGACCGCGTGTCGTACCAGTTGTAGAAGTGGCCCTGATACCGCTCGAGGCCCTGCATCGCGCGCAGCGTATTGCCGGTGCGCAGGACCAGTTCGCCTCCCGCGATGTAGCCGAAGTCGTGCGCCGCCAGATTGGCCAGCAGCGCGAGCCCCATGTTGGTCGGCGAGGTCCGGTGCGCGATGACCGCGACAGGGTGCTCCTGGTAATTGTCCGGTGGCAGCCAGTGGTCATCTGGTCCGACGAAGGTCGCGAAGAACATCCAGGTCTTGCGTGCGACCCGATGCAGGAACATCTCCTGCTCCGTGCTCAGTTGCGGCTCGCGCCCCACCAGCGGCCGGCTGATCCACCAGACGATGGCGGGCGCGCAGAACCACAAACCCAGCACGGGCACGGCCGCCGCCAGCGCGTCAGGATTTGTGGCGGCGAGCAACCATCCCGTCGACGCCGCCAGGGCGGGCGCGAACCACAGGGTCCGGACCGATGCCATGAGATCGGTGCGCTCCGGGTGCGCGGCGTCCCGTTCCGCGTCGCGCGACGGGTTCCACTCCAGCAGCCGGCGCCGCGAGACCAGCATCCGCCACGCCGTGCGCACGATCGCATCCACGCTGAAATACGCCTCGTATGGCAGGCAGGCGAGCAGCAGCCCGGCATGCCCGAAGTGCGTGCCGGCAGCGCGGAGCGCCGCGGCCAGATGCTGGCGCAGGCTGGCGTCGGCGGGCTTGCGGAAGAGATCGAGCAGGGACACGCAGAGCGGCGGATCAGGATGATGCCCAGCGCCGCCAGCGTCCAGAACCAGGGCCCGGGCAGCGCGCTCCAGCCGGCGACGAACAGCGTCGTCAGCGCCGCGGCAACGAGGCCCCGCCGCAGGTTGTCGAAGATCTTCCACCGCGACAATCCCGACAAAGGGTTGCGGCGGTTGCCACCGCTCTCGGCGAACAGCCGCGGCAGCACCCACTGAGCGATCTGGTAGTCGCCGCGTATCCACCGGTGCCGGCGGCTCACGTCGGCGCTGTAGCGGGCGGGCGTCCGCTCGTACAACTGCACGTCGGAGAGCAGGCCAGAGCGCGCGTAGCAGCCTTCGAGCAAGTCATGGCTCAGGATGCGGTTCTCGGGCAGGCGGTCGGCAAGCGCGCGCCGGAACGCGTCGACGTCGTAGATGCCCTTGCCGACGAACGAGCCCTCGCCGAACAGGTCCTGGTAGACATCCGAGACGACGCGGGTGTAGGGATCGATGCCGGGCTCGCTGGCGCAGAGCTGCGCATAGCGCGAGCGGTTGGCGCCGGGCAGGCTCACCGCCATCCGCGGCTGCAGGATGCCGTACCCGGCCACGACGCGCTGCCGGCTCTCGTCGTACCGCGGCCGGTTCAGCGGATGCGCCATCGCGGCGACCAGCTGCCGCGCGCTGTCGCGCGGCAACTGGGTGTCGGTGTCCAGCGTGATGACGAAGCGCACGTTGGAGAGGACGTCGATGTGTCCGGCGATGTGCGAAAAGCGGTCGATCGCGCCGCCGCGCAGCAGGCCGTTCAGTTCCTCGAGCTTGCCGCGCTTGCGCTCGTAGCCCATCCACAAGCGTTCCTCCGGATTCCAGCGGCGGGGGCGATGAAACAGGAAAAACGTGTCGTGGCCCCCGTCGTCCACCGCGTCCCGGTACTTTTCGTTCAGCGCGTCGATGCCGTCCCGGGCGCGTCGCACGAGTGCCTCGTCGCCCGGCAGCCGCTGCTCGGCCGCGTCCGGAAAATCCGTCAGCAGGCCGAAATGCAGATTGGCGTCCTGGTTGGCCAGGAAGCGCACCTCCAGCGCCTCGATCAGCTCGTCCGCGTCCGCCGCGTTGACCAGCATCGTGGGAATCACGACAAGAGTGCGGAATTCCGGCGGAATCCCGGTCGCGTAGTCCATTCGCGGCAAGGACGCCGGCGTCGCCAGCAACGTGGCCAGCCAGTTGACCAGCGCGACCGCGAGATGGCTGGCGCACAGCGCGAACAGCATGCCCAGCGGCACCAGCACCCAGCCGCCGAGCCCGCCGGCCCGCCCCTGCTCCAGCAGCAAGCCGGCGAACAGCGCGGTCAACAAGACGATGGCGCCCAGGTACAACGGCAGCGGCGCGCGCGCGGCGGCGGCGAAGATGCGCGCGCCGGCGGACTGCCGCATCCCGGCGGCGCGCTCGAGCCGCGCGAGCCCGCGGTCGATCAGGTAGTAGCCGACATGCCGGACCCGGTCGTCGGCGCCGGCCGGGCCGTCATGCGCGAGCTGCACCGCCTTGCGCGCGACCTCGACCTCGGTGAAACGGCTGCCCTTCGCGACCTTTTCGATCACGTGCCGGTAGCGGTCGCGCGTGGCGAAGTCCATCCTCCCGTAGATATTCGCGGGATCCTCGCGCAGCTTCTGCTCGACCAGGCTCATGGTCTCGACGAACTCGCGCCAGTCGTGCGAGCCCAGGTTGCGCAGGCTGCCGATGCTGTTGCTGATCGTGACCTGGTCGGCCGCCTGCTTCTGGGTCTCGGCCTGCACCATCTGCTCGATGGACAGCCCGGTTTCGGACAGCCGGTTCTCGATCCAGGTCAGGGACAGCGCCAGCGCGGGAGTCTGGCCCTGCAGGCGCCGCGCCAATTCGGCGACAAACGCGCTGACCAGCGGCGGGTCCGAGCGCGCCATGTCGGCGACGACCAGGATCAGGTTGGTGGGGTCGCGTTCGGCGACATCCATCATCTGGTCCGCCCAACCCTCGGCGCGCATCCGCTCCACGGTGCCGGCGGCGATGCGGGTCGCGACCCGGCGCAGGTTTTCGATCAGCGCCAGGCGCAGCATGATCGGGATGCCCCACAGCTCGCCCAGCTGCAGCGGCGTCACCGACTGGTAGGCGGCGACGAAACGGCTCAAGCCTTCGGTGTCGACGCGGCCGTCGCCATGCGCGATGGTCTCGAGCGCGATGTCGTAGGCGCGCGGCAGTCCCGCCGAGGGGCCGTGCGCCAGGCGCGGCAACTCCCTGCTGTAACCCTTGGGCAGGTGCCGGGTCGCGGTACGGACCTGTTCCTGAATGAGGTAGAAATTGTCGAGCAGCCATTCGCCCGCGGGCGTGACGCGGCGGCTGTCCTTGACGCCGGCGGTGAGCAGGTCGCAGGTTTCCACCAGCACCTGCTCGTTGTCGGCAAGCCGGGCGAGGAGCCGGTCGCCCCCGCGGCCGGCGGCAGTCTGGTGCACGGCGGCGAGCGTCTTGCCGTGCTGTTCCATCTGGTCCGCGCTGAACAGCTCGGCGCGCAGCGGCAGTTCTTCAGGCATGCGCTGCGGCGGAACGGAGTCGGCTGCGCGCCCACCCGCCCGGAGCAATCCATCCAATATCTTCGTGCTGCTCGCCTTCAAGCCGGCGCTCCCCTCTCTGGCTGCGGCGGGCACCCCCCCGTCTGTGCGGTGAACTTCTGTCGACCGGCGCACCGCGGCCGCATTGCGGCGCGTGCGCCCCGGCGGCCGGCGCTCGCGCGGGCCGCCGGCAACGGTTTCGCTAGATCCTGCCCATCACGAACATGACCAGCACAATGACGACCAGGAGGCCGACAATGCCGCTCGGACCATAGCCCCACCCGCTGCTATGGGGCCATGCCGGAATCACCCCGACCAACGCCAGGATCAATACGATCAAAAGAATTGTACCCAGACTCATGGCTATCCCCTCAAAGTGTCATAAACAGCGGCGCCCCGGCGCGGCTGCGCAGGAACCCAAATATAGTCTACCGCGTGAAGGCAGGATGTTCTGTGCGCTCGCGCACAGTCGTCGACTGGCCTGACGCGCCGGCGCGGGAGTCGCGCGCGCCGGCAGTCGCGTGGCCGCGGATCCCGGCCGCCGGCGAGCCCGGTGCCTGGGCCGGCGCCGGCTGGTCCGCGCCCGCACACCAGCCGAGCAGAAAGCCGGCGGCAATAACCGCCGCGGCAATCAGCGAACACGCGGTGTTCTGTGTCATCCGGCGCTCCTTTCCCGCCAGGGCGGCAGCCAGCCGCGCCTAGTTCAGCTTGAAGTTGCCGGCGCCGAACAGGCCCAGCAGGCCCACGACGATCAGGTAGATCGCGACAATGAAGTTGAGGAGCCGCGGCACGGCCAGGATCAGTACGCCGGCGATCAATGCAATCAGGGGTCCGATGCTCAGTTGCAGGTTCATGCCAGTCTCCATTCGATTTTGGTTTGCGATGCCGGCGGGCCGGTAGCATTGGCTGCGTCGAGCGCCGTTGGCAGCGCCGCAGCCGTCATTGCCGGGCCCGCGGGATCGCACTTCGGCGGCAGCGCGGAAGTGCGCGGCCGCCAGCGCACAGAAATACCGCGGCGCCCGCGACCCCGTCTGTTCGCTGGCGCACCTGCGCCAGGGATTCTGGCGCCTGGCGGGCGACGCCGGCTTGCGCGCGCCGCGCGGATGTTCGCCCGCTGCACCGGACGTCAATGGTGCGACAACGCACCGACGGCCGCGCCGTGGCGCGGTAGTCTGCGCCTCGTGATGCAAATGTCACTCGTCCCAACTGGAGAAACCGAATGAAGACCTCAATGCTTATTGCCGCTTCGCTGGCCCTCGTTGTGCTGGCCGCCTGCGAGAAACCGACCGTCATCAACACGCCGGCGCCCGTCGTCGTCGCCCCGCCTTCGACCACGTTCGTTCCCGTTCCGGGTCCGGCCGGCGCCCCCGGCGCAACGGGCTCCACCGGCATGACCGGTGAAACAGGTTCGACCGGTTCCACCGGTTCGACGGGCATGCCTGGCGCCGATGGTCAGAAGGGCACACCGGGCAAGGGTGGCGATACCGTGATCGTGATGCCGCCCGCGACGAAGTAACGGCAGTTCGCCCCGGGGCCGGGAGGCCGGCGGAGCCGCTCTGGCGGCCCGGTCCGTCAGGCCGGCGCGCCGGCCCGTCCTTCCCGGTGGCTGGCGTCCGTCTCCCGCCGGCCCACGAGCCGCTGCACGACGTCGCGGAGTTCTTCGACTTCGTGCGGCTTCGCGATCAGTTCGCGCACGCCGGCGGCCAGGGCCAGGGCTCGCAATTCCTCGGTGATATAGCCCGATACCATGACCACCGGCAGGCCGGGCCGCGCGTCGCGTATTGTCCGCGCGACGTCCAGCCCGGAGATCCCGGGCATGTTGAAATCCGTCACCATCAGGTCGAAGTGCTGGTCGCTGCCCAGCAGCGCGTCGAGCGCCTCGCGCTGCTCGAGGTAGGCGCTCACGCGGTAGCCCCAGCGTTCGAGCATCCGCTTGATCAGGAACACCTGCGCCTCGTCGTCATCCAGGTAGAGAATGTGCTGGCCGCGGCCGGCGCTGGCCAGACCCACGGTTCCCGGCATGCCGCTGTCCGCGGCGCCATCCTGGACATGCGGAAAGTACAACTCGAAGCGGCTGCCCTTCCCCGGCTCGCTGTGCACGTCGATCGCACCGTCGTGCGTGCGCATGATGCCATGCGCCACCGACAGGCCCAGTCCGGTGCCCTTGCCCGCCGGCTTGGTGGTGAAGAACGGTTCGAAGATCCGCTGCCGGGTCGCGGCGTCCATCCCGCGCCCGGAATCGCTGACCACGACGCGCGCGTAGCGGCCCGGCCGCAGCTTGGGACTCGGCCCCGCGGCGGAGCCGTCCAGTGTGACGCCCTCGACGGTGATTTCGATAGTTCCCGATTTCCCCTCCATCGCGTACGCGGCGTTGGTGCCCAGGTTCAGCAGCACCTGCTCGACCTGCGTCGGATCGGCGACGATGGACGGCGTGTCGGCCGCGCAACGGCATTCGATCCGCACACCCGCCGGCAGCGCCGCGCGCAACAGCCGTGTGGACTCCTCCACCACCGCTGGCAGCGACATCACGCGCCGCCACGTCGGCTGCCGCCGGCTGAACGACAGGATCTGCTGGACCAGGTCGCGGGCGCGGTGTCCCGCCTTCTGGATTTCCTCCAGGCTGACCAGCGCCTGCCAGTTCGCGCCGGCATCCATCCGCGCGAGTTCGGTGTTGCCCAGGATGATCTGCAGAATGTTGTTGAAGTCGTGCGCGATCCCGCCCGCCAGCGTCCCGATCGCCTCCATCTTCTGCGATTCGCGCAGTTGTGCTTCGAGCGACGCGTGCGACTGCTCGGCCTTCTTTTGCTCCGAGATGTCCTGGAACGCTCCTTCGATGCCGGTGATCTTGCCGTGGGCGTCGCGTACGGCCTGGCCAATGGCGCGGACGTTGAGCCGGCGGCGCCTCGCCGAGTAGATCTCCAGTTCGCAATCGAACGGCGTGCCGTCGCTCGCGCAGGCTGCGAGCGCGGCGGCTATGATCTTGTGCGACGCCGGTGGATAGAGCGCGAGCGCCTCTTCCAGCGGCGGGACGGTGCCGTTGGGAAAATCCAGCAACGCGCACATTTCATCCGACCAGTGCAGTTCGTTGCGCGGGAGCTGGATGGCCCAGCCGCCCACCAGCGCCATCTTGCCGGCGGACTGCAACAGGCTCAGGCTGCGGCGTAACGACTCCTGGATCGCCTTGCGCTCTGTGATGTCGCTGACCACGACACGGCAGCTGGGCGCGTCCGCGCGATCCGGGACGAGCGTGGCCTCCAGCCACGCGGCAAATGGCGCCCCGTTCCGGCGCGCCAGGCGCAGCTCGAACGCCTGCGGCGTCCCGGTCCGGAAGAGCTGCCGGCGATGCAGGTAGTAGGGGTTCACGTCGTCGGCCACGACATAGCGGGAGAACGGCTGCCCGGCGAGCGCGCCGCGCGCGACACCCAGCAGCGTCGCACCGGTAAGGTTCGCCTCGAGGATCAGCCCTTCCTGGTCGAGCGTGAAATAGCCGACGGGCGCCAGGTCGTAGAGATCGAAGTAGCGGGCGCGGGAGGCTTCCAGCGCTTCCTGCGCCTGCCGCAGTTCCTCGTTCTGGAGTTCCAGTTCGATCTGATGCACCTGCAGATCGTGGAGCACGCGCTGCGCCTCGGCCGGCGAGAGGCCCTCAAGGCCTGCCGGCGTCATGCCCGCCCGGCCAGAGGCATCGCCACTGCCGTTGCCCCCGCCCCCGACCTTGTCCCGGTCCCGGTCCTGGTCCTTGGCGATGCTCTCCGCCAGCCGGCGCAGGCTTTCCATTCGTTCGGCAGCTCCGGTGTCGCTGCCTGGCGCAGCGTTGTCATTCAAAGCTCGGCCCTTTCCGTCGTGGCGATGGCGTACACCGCGCCGGCATTGTCTACCAGCGCGGTGGCGGTCAGCGTCACGCGCACGATGCGGCCATCCCTGGCGACCCGCTCCACGCGATAGGGCTGCAGCACGCCGGACCGGCTCAGTTGCCGGATGACTTCCAGCGCGTCGTCGCGCGCCGCCTCCGGGATCAGTTCGCGGATGTTCATGGTCAGCGCCTCGGCTTCGCCATAGCCGTACATCCGGGTCGCACCCGGGTTCCAGCACAGGATCCGCCCTTCCAGGTTCTGCACCAGGATGGCGTCGCGCGAGTCGGTGACGACCACGGCCAGCCGGCGCAGCGCCGCCGATTCCTGCAGTGCTTTCCGCGCCAGCACCATGTCGGTGATGTCGAAGTACGTGATCACCGCGCCGTTGATCACGTTTTCCAGCGTCCGATACGGACGGATGCGCTGCAGGAACCACTTGCCCTGCCGGGTCCGCACCTCGACCTCCTCCGGCACCAGCGTCTCGAGGACCCGCTGCACGTCCTCGACCAGATGGTCGTAGTCCGCCAGGTTGGAGGCGATGTGGCCGACCGGCCGCCCCAGGTCGGTCGCGATCAGGTTGATCACCTGGGTGACGGCGGGCGTGAAGCGCTGGATCAGCAGTTGATGGTTGACGAATATCGTGCCCACCCCGGTGCCGGCGAGCAGGTTGTTCATGTCGTTGTTGGCGCGCGAGAGGTCGGCGACCTTGCCCTGCAACTCGGCGTTGACCGTGGCCAGTTCCTCGTTGACCGATTGCAGCTCTTCCTTCGACGTCTCCAGTTCCTCGTTGGTGGACTGCATTTCCTCGTTGATCGACTGCATTTCCTCGTTCGCGGACTTGAGCTCTTCGTTGGAGGTCTCGAGTTCCTCGGTCGTCGTCTGCAGGTACTCATCCTTGTCCCGCAACTCGTGCCGCAGCGCCGCGATCTGCGCATGGAGTTTCTGCCCGCCAAGGTCCGCGGCGGCCGCCGGCGCTGCGTCTACCGTCCCCGTCACCGGCGCTTCCGGCGCCGACTCGAGGACGACCAGGAACAACGGCTGCTCGGACGCACCTGACGACAGCGGCCGGACCTCGAGATTCATGCTGGTGAAATCACCGTTGGTCCGCACGCGCAGTCCCGCTTGAAGCGCGGGTTCCCGCTTGGCCACCGCCTTGTGCAAGGCCGTGGTCAATCCCGGGCGCAAGCCTTCGCGCGCCATCTTCAGGATGTTCAGCGCGGCCTCGCCGGGCGCCGGCTCCAGGAACTGGCCAGTGCGACCGTGCAGGTAGAGGATGTCGCCGCGCTCATTGACCAGCGCGCCCGCCGGCGCGTATTGCTGCAACAGGGTCCGTTCGGTCAGATCGCGCAGCAGCACGCCGGAATCGGCGCCGCCCTTGCCGGCCGCGCGCGGTGCGGAACCGGCCCGCGACGCCGGCGGCAGGAACCGGCCCAGCGACAGGCGCTTCGGCGCGCCGTCGTCCTTGCGCTGGTAGAGCTTGGCCGTGCGGTTCTGCGCCACGAAGAGTTCGACATGGTCGCCGACCGACTCCGACGTGCCCAGGAACAGGAACCCGCCCGGATTGAGCGAGTAGTGGAACAGCGGAATGAGTTTCCGGTGCAGGTCCTGCCCCATGTAGATCAGCAGGTTGCGGCAGCTGATCAGGTCGAGCCTGGAAAACGGCGGGTCCTTGATCACGTCCTGCTCGGAAAAGACCAGCAGGTCGCGGATGAGCTTGTTCACGCGAAAGGAACCGCCCCCCGGCTCTTCGGTGAAAAAGCGCGCCAGCCGCTCGGGCGAGACGTCGGCGGCGATGCCGGCGGGATAGACGCCGGTGCGGGCCTGTTCGATGGCGCGGCTGTCGATATCGGTCGCGAACACCACCAGCTTGAGGCTGGTCTTGAGCGTGTCCATCCGCTCCTGCAGCAGGATCGCGATCGAATAGGCTTCCTCGCCGGTGGAGCAGCCGGGCACCCACACCCGGATCGAGGCGCCGGCGGGCTTGTTCGACAGCAGGCGGACGATCGCCTCTTCCTGCAACGCGCTGAACGCCGACGGATCGCGGAAGAAACTGGTGACGCCGATCAGGAGGTCGCGGAACAGCGCATCGACCTCGGCCGGGTTCCGCTGCAGGAACTGCACGTAATCGCCCAGCGTCTCGATCTGGTGCACCGCCATCCGGCGCTCGATGCGGCGATTCACAGTGTTCGGCTTGTACAGCGAGAAGTCGTGGCCGGTCTGCGCGCGGATCAGCACGAAGATCCGCTTCAAAGCTTCGTCCGCCTTGGCGCTCGGGGCGACGGTGGCGCCGCCGTTCGTGCCGAACGCATGCGTGACATAGGCAAGCAGCCGCGCCGGCATCTCGGCCGGCGGCAGCACGAAATCCACCATCCCGGTGGCGATCGCGCTGCGCGGCATGCCGTCGTACTGGGTGGACTCGGTGCTTTGCGCCATCACCATGCCGCCCTCGGCCTTGATCGCGCGCACGCCCTGCGTGCCGTCGCTGCCGGTGCCGGAGAGCACAATCCCGATCGCCCGCGCGTGCTGGTCCTGCGCGAGCGACTTGAAGAAGAAATCAATGGGGCAGCGGTGGCCGCGCGGCGCGCCCGGGAGGAGCAATTGCAGCGTCCCGTTCAGGAAGGCCATGTCGTAGTTGGGCGGGATGATGTACGCGCAGTCGGGTTCGACCACCATCCCGTCGGCGACTTCGTACACGGGCATCCGGGTGTAGCGGCCGACGAGTTCGGAGAGCAGGCTCTTGTGGTCCGGCGCCAGGTGCTGGACGAGGACGAAGGCCATGCCGCCGCCGTGGCCGTCGGGCATCGCCGAGAAGAAACTCTCGAAGGCGGCGAGGCCGCCGGCCGACGCGCCGATGCCGACAATGGGGAAGCCGGCATGCGCCACCGGCGCAACAGCTTCCGTGAGCACCGGCGCCACGACCGCCGCCTTGCGCGGCGCGCTCCGGCCGCGGGCGGTCACGAACGGCTCTCCGCGTCGCGCAGGGCAGCGTCGCCGAACATGGTCCGAGGGCAGGGCAACATCATTGTCGTCATCCGCGGCAGTCGCAGGTCCCCCCAGTGGGGAGGACGTCGCCGCAACTCAGCGCTCGCTCCCGAGATCATCGCCTCGTCCAGCCGGTACGGCAGCAGGCGGTCGAACTCACGCTTGACCACGCCGTAGCATTCACAGACCCGTTTTTCCAGTCCGGCGCGGTTCAGGATGGTGATGTTGCCGCGCGAATAATGAATCAGCCCCGCCGCCTGCAGGTTGCCCGCGGCCTCGGTCACGCCTTCGCGGCGCACGCCCAGCATGTTGGCGATCAACTCCTGCGTCATCTTCAGCTGGTCGTTCGCCAGGCGGTCCCGGGAGAGCAGCAGCCAGCGGCACAGTTGCTGGTCCACCGTATGGTGCCGGTTGCAAACCGCCGTCTGCGACATCTGGGTGATCAGCGCCTGCGTGTAGCGCAGCGCCAGGTGCTGCAAAGCGCCGCCGCGCGCGAATTCCCTCTTCAGCACGCCGGCCTTGAGCCGGAAGCCCCCGCCCGCGCTTTGCACGACCGCCCGGCTGGGCGTGCTCTCGCCGCCCATGAACAGCGCGATGCCGACCAGCCCTTCGTTACCGGCGATCGCTATCTCCGCCGACGCACCGTTTTCGGTCACGTAAAGCAATGACACAATGCTGGTGGTCGGGAAATAGACGTAGCCCATGTGGCCGCCGGTTCGTACACGGCCACCCCAGCGGCATCACAATGGGCTCCAGGTCGGGCAGCAGGCGTGCGTAGTCGGCCGCAGGGAGCGCCGCCAGCAAGTAATTCTGCGCAGGATTCGTAGCGGGAGCGGGCATGGCAATCACCTTATTTCGGCAGGAGTAAACGGTGCGGCCGGCGTTGCGCCGGCGAATCGGCCCGGCGCGCGAATGCCGGACCGTCGATCCGGCAAAGTCTACACCGTATGTGGTGCACGGCACACCCGAATGCAAGCATGCGCCGACGGGCGGAACGCCCTGCAAACGCAGAACGCCCCGCGGCGGAGCCGGGGGCGTTCTGTTGCTGCGCCCGCAACGGCGGCGGGGGAGCCGCGGCCGCGGGTTACTGCTGATTCCCGAACTAGCGAATCCGCATGTCGTTCTTGACCATGGTCACGCCGGCGACGCCGCGCGCGACTTCAACTGCGCGGTTGGCTACGGTCTGGTTGTCGACGAAACCGCTCAGTTGCACCGCGCCCTTGAACGTCTCGACATTGACCTGCAGCACCTTGGTCGTCGGATCCGCCAGCATGGCAGCCTTGACCTTGGTGGTGATGACCGTGTCGTCCACGTACTGGCCGGTGCCTTCCTGCTTGGACGTCGATGCGCACCCGAGCGTTACCGCCAGAAGGGCCACGCTTGCGAAAGCTGCGAATTTGCGAATGATGTTTGTCATGATTTTTCCTTGGATAGAAAGGGCTGAGGGCCTGAAGGACGGTACTGGTACTGCTGCAATCGTCCCCTCGAAAAACGAATGCCTCCCAACCAGTTCCAAGGTTACAGAGACGGTGCGGAGAGGTCTGTGCGTTGGCGCACGTTGGCCGCGATTGGATTCCTGGCGCACCGGTCCCCGTCATCACCCGTACGCTGCGCAGAGCGCGCGGCCCGGCCCGTCAGACCGCCAGCCACTCCTTGCGCACGCGGTCGTTCTCGCGCAATTGCGCCGGCGTGCCTTCGAAAACTACCGCGCCGTGGCCCATCACGTAGACCCGATCGGAAATGTCCAGCGCGATGGCAAGCTTCTGTTCGACGAGCAGGATCGACACGCCGCGCCGCTTGATCTCGCGCAGCAGTTCCGCGACCTGCCCGACGATCAGCGGGGCCAGTCCCTCGGTCGGCTCGTCGATCATGATCAGGTCGGGGTCGCCGATCAGCGTCCGGCACAGGGTCAGCATCTGCTGTTCGCCGCCGGAGAGCACGCCGGCCGCGGTGTCGGCGCGCTCTTCCAGCCGCGGAAACAGCGCGAACATGTCGTCCATGGTCCAGCGGGGCGTCGCCTGCCGGCCCTTGCTCCCCAGCAGCAGGTTCTCGCGCACGGTGATGTCGGGGAAGATCGCGCGGTCCTCGGGCACGTAGCCCAGGCCGCGCAGCGCGATTTCGTGCGGCTTGAGTCCCACCAGGTCGTCGCGGCCCTGGAAGGCGACGGTGCCGCGCGCGCTGACCAGGCCCATGATGGCCTTGATCGTCGTCGAGCGCCCGACGCCGTTGCGTCCGAGCAGGCTGACGATCTCGCCGCGACCGACGAAGAGGTTCACGCCGTGCAGCACGTGGCTCTTGCCGTAGAACGCGTGCAGGTTGGAGACGCTAAGCATGCGCCGTCTCCGCCGCGCCGGCCTGCGCCAGCCCCGTCCCCAGGTACGCCTCCTGCACGCGCGCATTGGCATGGATGGCGTCGGGCGCGCCGGTGGCGATGACCTCGCCGTAGACCAGCACCGAGACCCGGTCGGCCAGGCCGAAGACGACATCCATGTCGTGCTCCACCATGACCAGCGTCTTGCCCGCGGTGACTTTCCTGATCAGCGCCACCGCGGCGGCGGACTCGGACCGGCTCATCCCGGCCGTCGGTTCGTCGAGCAGGATCACGTCCGCCCCGCAGGCGATCGTCACGCCGATCTCCAGCGCGCGCTGCTCGGCATAGGTGAGCTCGCCCGCGGTGGCCTCGCGCCGGCGCGCCAGGCCGATGGCGTCGAGTACCTCGTCCGCGCGCGCGTTAGCCTCCGCCACGCCGTCCACCCGGCGCCAGAACGCGTAACCGCCGCCGCGCGACCGCAGCGCGCCGCAGCGCAGGTTCTCGAACACCGTCATCCGGTGGAACAGGTTGGTGACCTGGAAACTGCGCGCCAGCCCCATCCGGTTGATCGCCTGCGGCGTCGCCCGCGTGATGTCGGCGCCGCGCAGGCGTATCGTCCCCGCGGTCGCGTGCAGCCGGCCGCTGATCAGGTTGAACAGCGTCGACTTGCCGGCGCCGTTGGGCCCGATCAGCGCGTGCCGCTCGCCCGCGACGAGATCGAGGTCGACGCCGCGGATGATCGCGGTCTGGCCGAATGTCTTGTGGACGCCCGCCAGCTGCAGGACCGGCGCGGAACTCATCGGTCCTTGCCCCGCGCGGTGGCGAGCAGCACCATCTTCCACTGCCAGGCGACGCCGCTCCACGCGCGGCGCAGCCAGGCGCCGCCACCCGCGAACAGCAACAACGCCAGCGCCCACGGTTGCCAGCGGGTGGCGTCGATCGCGTTGCCGAACAGCTTCCACGATGTCTCGCCCGCCTCGACGCCGCCCGCGACCCGGTAGACCAGCTCGACCACGCCGATCAGGCCGGCCAGCGTCAGCGCGACCGGCAGCGCCGCCAATGCGTATTGCGGCCAGACCCAGCGCAGCAGCCCCTGCCGCCACGGCTCGCGATGCAGCTGGACCAGGCTGGCGATGCCGCCCGGCGCCTCGAGCACCATGAACAGGAAGAAGAGTCCGAAGTAGAACAGCCACGCGTGCGTGTACTGCGACAGCGCGGTCTGCAGGAACGTGACCAGCACCGCGCCGATGATGGGCCCGTAGAACTGGCCGATGCCGCCGATGAAAGCCATCAGCAGCACCAGCGCCGAGGTGTGCGCGCCCAGCGACTCGCCGGTGACGATCTCGTAGTTGATCGCCGACAGGCCCCCGGCGATGCCCGCGAAGAAGCCGGACAGCGCGAGCATCAGGAAGCGCACCATCTGCGGGTGGTAGCCGACGAACTGCGCGCGCTCCGGATTGTCGCGGGCCGCGTTGGCCATCCGGCCCAGCGGCGTGCGCGTGAGCGCATGCATGCCCCAGGCGGCCAGCAGCGCCCAGGCGACGATCAGGTAGTAGACCTGCCGCTGCGGACCGAAGGTGATGCCGAACAGCGGCGCGCCGAACACGCGGTTGGCGTTGAGGCCGGCCTCGCCGCCGAACAGCGCCGGGAACATCGGCGCGACCGACGCCACCATTTCGCCGACGCCGAGCGAGATCATGGCGAAGATCGTCCCGGCGCGCCGCGTCGTGATCGCGCCCAGCACGATCCCGGCAATCAGGCCGCCGAGCCCGCCGACGAGCGGCAGCGCGATCACGACCCACGCGCCGCCGCCACCGCTGCCCCCCGCCCAGCGCAGCACATGCATTGCGCAGAACGCCCCCAGCCCGAAGTACACGGCGTGCCCGAACGACAGCAGGCCGGTCTGCCCGAGCAGCATGTTGTACGACAGTGCGAAGATGGTCGCGATCCCCATCTGGCACATCAGCGACAGCGCGAAGCCCTGCGGAAAGACGAAGGGCAGCGCGACCAGGCAGGCGAGCGCCGGCAGCGCGGCAACCAGGTGCGGGCGCCCTTTCATGTGTCGCGCCTGCCCAGCAGGCCCCGCGGCCGGAAGATCAGGATCAGCACCATCAGGATGTACGGCAGCACCGGCGCGAATTGCGACAGCTTGATCGTCCCGATCGCGCGTGCGGCTTCGCCGGTCCAGCCGACTTCGCGAAACGTGTCCAGCAGCGACCAGTCGAGCGCGACGGCGAAGGTCTGGATGACGCCGATGGCGAGCGAAGCGATGAAGGCGCCGGCGAGCGAGCCCAGGCCGCCGACGACGATCACGACGAAGACGATGCTGCCCACCGCGGCGGCCATCGCCGGCTCGGTGACGAACGCGTTGCCGCCGATGACGCCGGCCAGCGCCGCCAGCGCGCAGCCGCCGCCGAACACCAGCATGAACACGCGCGGGACATTATGTCCCAGCGCCTGCACCATGTCGGCGTGCGTGAGCGCCGCGCGGATGATCAGCCCGATGCGCGTGCGGGTCAGCGTCCAGTACAGCGCGCCCAGCATCGCGATCGACACCGCCATCATGAACACGCGGTACGCCGGATACAGCGAGTCGAAGACCTGGAAGGCGCCGAAGTCCAGGGCCTCCGGGATCCTGTAATCGACGGCGATCCGGCCCCAGATCAGGTGGACGACTTCCTCGATCAGGTACGCCAGGCCGAAGGTGAACAGCAGCTCGGGCACGTGGCCGTAGCGATGGACGCGGCGCAGGCCGTAGCGCTCGATCGCGCCGCCGACCACGCCCACCAGCAGCGGGGCGAGGACGAGCGCCGGCCAGAAGCCGACGGCGGTGCTGATCTGGTAGGCGAAGTACGCGCCCAGCATGTAGAAGCTGGCGTGGGCGAAATTGAGCACGCCCATCATGCTGAAGATCAGCGTGAGGCCGGACGAAAGCATGAACAGCAGCAGGCCGTAGCTGACGCCGTTCAGCAACGAAACGAGAAAGAACTCCAAGGGAAAGAGCCCGCCGCCGTTCGTCCCGGCGGCAGGCGCGGTTCAGGCCGGCCGCTTCATCTTGCAGGTGGTCGGCAGCGCAGTCGATGCGGCAGCTCGACGTGTCGGTGAGGGGCGAAGCCGGTACCCTCGAGGTCGTACTTCGGATTCTTGCCGTCGACCTTGGTGAAGGTCGAGATGTACAGGTTCTGCAGAAGCTGGTGATCGTCCTTGCGCATCTCCACGTCGCCGATTTCGGTCGACAGGAACATGCCTTCGAGCGCCGTCGCGACCTTGGCCGGATCGTCGCTGCCGGCAGAGTTGAGCGCCGCGGCGAACATCCGCATCTGGACGTTGACCCGTCCGTAGTAGAGATCGATCTTGGTCCGCTTCTTGAACTCCTGCGCGAACGGCAGGATCGGCGTGTTCGGAATGTTGATGTGCCACTCGGTGATCTGCTTGACCTTGCCTTCCGCCGATGCGCCGAGCGCCGCCGGGGTGCCGAGGCCGCCGCCGTAGTACGTGTAGAAGTCGGACTTCAGGCCCGCTTCGCGCGCCGCCTTGACGAACAGCGTCAGGTCGTTGCCCCAGTTCCCGGTGATGACGGTGTCGGCGCCGGTCGCCTTGATCTTGGCCACGTAGGGCGCGAAGTCCTTGACCTTGCCCAGCCCGATGAACTCGTCGCCGACGATCTTGATGTCGGGCCGCTTCTTGCCCAGCATCTCGTTGGCCGCGCGCGACACCTGCTTGCCGAACTGGTAGTCCTGGTTGAACAGGTACACCTTCTTGATCGCCGGTCTTTTCGCGATGAAACTCGTCAGCGCCTGCATCTTCATGTCGCTGTTGGCGTCGAAGCGGAAGTGCCAGAAGCTGCACTTGTCGTTGGTGAAGTCGGGATCGACCGCGGCGTAATTGAGGAACAGCACGGTCTTGTCCGGATTGCGCTCGTTCCACTTGTTGACCGCGTCGATCAGCACGCCGGCCACCGACGAGCCGTTGCCCTGCGTGATGTAGCGGATGCCCTGGTCGGTCACCGCCTTGAACTGGATCAGGCTCTCCTGCGGGCTGGTCTTGTTGTCGAACTTCACCAGCTCGAGCTTGCGCCCGCCGAGCACGCCGCCCTTCGCGTTGATGTCTTCGATCACCATCTGGAACTGCGAGGCGCCGGCCTCGCCGACGTTGGCGAAGGCGCCCGACAGCGGGTCGATGTAGGCGATCTTGATCGATTGCGCGAGGGCGTTGCCCGCGATGCATCCTGCCGCCAGCGCGAGGGCGGCCGCTCCGTGTCGCAATTGCATGTTTCCTCCTTGGGTCCGTCTTGACTGAAAAACTTCAACCGGCCTGCTGTTATGACTGCCAGCGGATGTTAACAGCGCGGGAGTGCAAACGAAAGGCCGATTATTCTCTTTTTGAATATAGAAAGCCGGATTATGTATTTCTATTCATATGCGTGTTTCGGTATCTTCGGCCTGTTCGCCGCCCGGATTCGTGTTCAGACACGCGCGGGCCGCATGCCTGCCACCCAAACCCGGACCGCCATGAACACCATCGCCGAACCTGCCACCTTCAAGATCGAGACCGCCCTCGCCGACCCGCTCGAAATCGACCGCTACGGCGACGCCGTGGCGGCGCATGCCCGCAGCGAGATTCCGGATGACCGCTTCACCGCGCTGCGCCTGCAGATGGGCGCCTACGGCCAGCGCCAGTCCGGTGTCAACATGCTGCGGGTCAAGGCGCCGGGCGGCGCGCTCAACGCCGACCAGCTCGATGCGATCGGCGAGGTGGCGGCGCAATTCGCCCAACACCCGGCCGCGCACATCACGACCCGCGAATCGGTGCAGATCCACTTCATACCGCTGGGCCGGACGCCGGCGGCGATGCACCGGCTGGCGCAGGCCAACCTGACCACGCGCGAAGCCTGTTCCAACACGGTCCGCAACATCACCGCGTGCGCGATGGCCGGCGCCTGCCCGAAGGAGCGCACCGACATCAACAAGCACGTCGAAGGCGCGGTCGTGCACTTCCTGCGCAATCCGCTCAACCAGCAACTGCCGCGCAAGTTCAAGATCAGCTTCTCGGCGTGCGAGTCGGACTGCGCGCAAGGCATGCTCCATGACCTGGGCGTGATCGCCACGACACGCGATGGCCAGCCCGGATTCAAGCTGGTCGCCGGCGGCGGCCTGGGCCACAAGCCGCGCGAGGCGGTCACCGTCGATGCCTTCGTGCCCGAGGCCGAACTGCTGGCGGCAATGGAAGCGGTGATCACGCTGCACAACAAGCATTCGGACCGCACCAAGCGCGCCAAGTCGCGGATCAAGTTCCTGGTCGAACGCTTTGGCCAAACCGGTTTCGTCGCCCGCTACCGGCAGGAGTTCGCGCGCAGCCGTGAAGCGCTGGCCGCGACCAGGGGCCCGGTTGGCGCGTGGCGTGTGCCGGAGGACGTTCCCGCGCCCGGACCGGGCGCCCCGCGCGCCGTGTACGCGCAACGCCAGCCCGGACTGTTCACCGTGCCGGTCAGCGTCGCGCTGGGCCACGTCAGGGCCGGGCAATGGCACGGACTCGCCACGCTGCTGCGCAACTTCGGCCTCGAGCAGATCCGCACCACGCAGGACCAGAACCTGGTCATCCGCGACGTGCCGAAGTCGCAGGTGCCCTCGGTGATCGAAGCGATCCGGGCGGTCGGCTTCGACGTGCCCACGGACGGCGACAACATCGTCGCCTGCCCGGGCACCTGGACCTGCCGCCTCGGCATCACCGGCAGCCAGGAAATGGGCGCGCTGCTCACCGCCAGGGCGCCCGGACTGCGCGTGCGGGTGTCGGGATGCCACAACGGCTGCGCGCAACCCGAAACCGGCGACATCGGCCTCTATGGGGAAGGCCGCCGGCTGCACGGCAAGCTGATCCCGCACTACCAGTTTTATCTGGGCGGCGACGGCACGGCCGGCGGCCGGCTCGCCCGCAAGGGGCCGTCGGTGCCGGTCGTGCGCACGATCGCCGCCGTCGAGCGCGTGGTCGCCACGTACCAGTCCGCGCAGGCGGACGGCGAACGGTTCTTCGCCTGGGTGCACCGGCAGCCGGATGCGTACTTCAACGAGCTGTTCGCGGATCTGACAAGCGTGCAGCCGGACGAAGTCGAGGCGCTGCTCAAGGACTACGGCGACGCCGACGACTTCAAGCCGGCGCAACTGGGCGGCGGCGAGTGCGCGGGCGCCGCGCAGGTGTTCATCGGCGCGGCGTTCTTCTCCGCCGCGCACGAGCGGCGCTACCGCGACGCGTTCCACGCCCAGCACCGGACCGCGGCGGCCGTCGAATGCGCGCGCAATGACGTGCAGCTGATCGCGCAAGGCATCCACGACCTGCTCAATCCCGTGGCAACCTTCAAGGTCAGGCACAGGATCGACGATCTCGGGGAACTGGCCGCCGCGCTCGCGGGCAAGGCGCCGGCCGCCGTGGTCGAGCCGCTCCCGACGTTCGCGTCCGCGTTCGCGCTCGCCTTCGCTCCCGCCGTCGAAGGCGCCCCGCTGCCGGACCGGGACTGGCCCGCCGTCTTCGCGGGCATCGATGCCTGGGTGCATCAGGCCGCCGCGTTCTGTGCCGCGCACGATCCGCAGCTCGACCTGCACGGCGCGCTGCCCGACCACCGGCGAGCCGCCCAACCCATCGTGTTCCAGCGCCGCGCGCCGGCGGCCCCGCCCTTGCATGCGGCGGCGCACCCGCAGGCAGCAGTGCTCGAACCGATGTACCACGGCTGAGCCATGGGTCGCGTCTATCTCGTCGGCGCCGGTCCCGGCGCGCCCGATCTGCTGACGCTGCGCGCGGCCCGGCTGCTGGCGGCGGCCGACATCGTGCTGCACGACGCGCTGGTGCATCCGGACACGCTGGCGCTGGCCACGCGCGCGGAACTGGTGCCGGTGGGCAAGCGCTGCGGCGCGCATTCGACCGCGCAGCGCTTCATCAACAAGCGGCTGGTCGATGCGGCGAAGAAGCATGCGGTGGTGGTCCGGCTGAAGGGTGGCGATCCGATGCTGTTCGGCCGCGCGCAGGAAGAAGTCGCCGCGCTGGTCGCCGCGGGCATCGCGTACGAAGTCGTGCCCGGGATCACCGCGGCGACCGCGGCCGGCGCGCAGATTGGCGTGTCGCTGACGCAACGCGGCATCGCGCGTAGCGTGGCTTTTGTGACTCCGCGCATCGGCGACGAGGAAACTGGTTCGGACTGGGCCGCGGCCGCGCTCGCCGCGGACACCGCCGCGATCTACATGGGCGCGGGCCAGGCGGCGGCGATCGCGCGCACGCTGATAGCCCGCGGCCGCGCGGCAGACACGCCGGTCGTCGTCGTGCGCGACGCCTCGCTGCCCGGGTCGACCACGCGGACCGGAATGCTGCGCGATCTCGCCGCACTGTGCGCGGCCGACGGCGCCGGGGATGCCCACGGCGCCCGGAGCGCGGTCGCCGGCCCGGCCATGATCCTGCTGGGCGAAGCGCTGCGCGAGGCCTGCGCCGCGGGCGCGCCCGGGCTTGGCGACGACGGGGACTTCACGCAGCCACTGCGGCTCCGCGGCACGCGCTGAGCGAAGCAACGATCGCGTTCGGGCGCTTGCGCCGTCCCGCGGCCAGCGTAGACTTGCCGGACCCGCAGCGACCGGCAGCACTGTCCGTCCCCTCATGCCTCAGCACTCCGCCCTAGTACTGTTCGCTCACGGCTCGCGCGATCCCGAATGGGTGCGGCCGTTCGAGGCATTGCGCGAGTCGGTCCGGCTGCAGGCCCCCGACATCGCGATCGAACTCGCGTATCTCGAAGCGACCGCGCCCGACCTGAACCTGTGCGTGCGCACGCTCGCCGCCGGCGGCGTCACGGCCATCAAGGTGTTGCCGCTTTTTCTCGCGCTGGGCAAGCACCTGCGCACCGACATTCCGGAACTCGCCGCGCGCATCCAGCTCGACTACCCGGATCTGCGCATCGAATTCCTGCCGGCGCTGGGCCAGGCGCCGGAGTTCGCCGCGGCGCTCGGCGCCATTGCGTTGCGGGTCACGCGCTGAGCGGGAAGGCCGCAGCTGCGGCCCCATTCCCGCCGTGCGCGCCGTCGCGGCCTACTTCACCTCGATCTTGCCCTTCATCCCCGGATGCAGGCCGCAGATGTAGTCGTAGAGGCCGACGTCGTTGAACTGGATGCTGGTGCTCTGGCCCTTGAGCACGACCGGCGCGCGCAGGGTCTTCGCGGCCTGCACGGTGACCTGGTGCGGCGAGTCGTCGGTGTTGGTCCAGGAGATCGTCTGGCCGCCCCCCTTCCCCCCCGGCCGCGGGGGGCCCTTTTGGCCGGCGGGGCCCGTTTGCCCCGGGGGGGCCCGGGGGGGGGGCCGGGCGCTCTCGGCCGGGCGGCCCCGGCCCGCCCGCCCTGGCCGGGCGCCGTCAAACGGCAAGCAATGGTCGTAACCGGTCCGTGCATCTTACGGAAAGAGGGGTCAGGCTCGAATACTCTCCGGGATTCGAATAGTCCTGCAGGAGCCGAAAGATATTCGAGTCTGACCCCTCTTTCAGGTTACGCAGCGGGCCGCATTCCGGTTTTTGCGGCCTGCCGCCTGCCTTTCCTGCTCTCCCCCATTGCCGCCGCGCGCATATGGCTGCAAAATCCGCAACACGCCGCGCGACGTATCGCCCGCCACAAAACCGATCCGGAGGAACCCCCAGATGCTCGGCTTGATAATGGACCAACCGCTGCTGATTTCGTCGCTGCTCACGCATGCGGCGCGGAACCATGGCGACACCGAAATCGTATCCCGCACCGTCGAGGGCGGCATCCACCGCTACACGTATGCGGACGCGGAACTGCGGGCGCGCAAGCTTGCCGCGGCGCTCGCTCGCCTGGGAGTCGCGCCGGGCGACCGCGTGGCATCGCTCGCCTGGAACGGCTACCGCCACTTCGAGCTCTACTATGCGGTGTCGGGGGCCGGCGCCGTGATGCACACGGTCAATCCGCGGCTGTTCCCGGACCAGATTGCCTACATCATCAATCACGCCGAGGACAAGTTACTGTTCGTCGACCTGACCTTCGTCCCGCTGGTCGAGAAGCTGGCGCCCGTCTGCAAGGCGCTCAAGGGCGTGGTCGTGATGACGGACCGGGCGCACATGCCCCCGTCGTTGCCGGATGCGCTGTGCTTCGAGGAACTGGTCGCCGCGGAGACAGGCGGCTTCGAATGGCCCGTCTTCGACGAACGCACCGCGTCCAGCCTCTGCTACACCTCCGGCACCACCGGCAATCCCAAGGGCGTGCTCTACAGCCACCGCTCGACGGTGATCCACAGCTACGCCATCGTCTCGCCCGACGTTTTCAACCTGTCTTCCCGCGATTGCGTGCTGCCCGTGGTTCCGATGTTCCACGTCAATGCCTGGGGCCTGCCCTACGCGGCGCCGCTGGCCGGCACCAAGATCGTGTTCCCCGGCGCGCAGCTCGACGGCGCCAGCCTGTACGAACTCTACGAGCAGGAGGGCGTCACCGCGACCGCCGGCGTGCCCACCGTCTGGCTGGCGCTGCTCAACCACATGAAGCAGAACAAGCTCAAGTTCTCGACGCTGGACCGCGCCGTGGTCGGCGGCTCCGCCTGTCCGCCGGCGATGATCAAATCGTTCGCCGAGGATTTCAACGTGCGCTGCCAGCATGCGTGGGGAATGAGCGAGATGAGCCCGCTGGGCACGTTCTGCACGCTCAAGGGCAAGCATCTGGCGCTGCCGAAGGACCAGCAGTTCGAGGTCCTGACCTCGCAGGGGCGCGCGCTGTACGGCGTCGAGATGAAGATCGTCGATGGCGAGGGCAAGCCGCTGCCGCACGACGGCAAGGCGTTCGGCGACCTGCTGGTGCGCGGGCCGTGGATCACCTCGGGCTACTTCAAGGACGAAGGCGGCAATCCGCTGCGCGACGGCTGGTTTCCGACCGGCGACGTCGCCACCATCGACGCCGACGGGTACATGCGCATCACCGACCGCAGCAAGGACGTGATCAAGTCCGGCGGCGAGTGGATCAGCTCGATCGACCTGGAGAATGCGGTGATGGCGCATCCGGCCGTCGGCGAGGCTGCGGTCATCGGCATCGCGCATCCGAAATGGGACGAGCGGCCGCTGCTGATCGTCGTGAAGAAGCCGGGCGCCGAAGTCACGCGCGAGGAACTGCTGAAGTTCTATGAAGGCAGGGTCGCCAAGTGGTGGATACCCGACGACGTCGTGTTCGTCGAGGCACTGCCGCACACGGCGACGGGCAAGCTGCTGAAGTTGAAGCTGCGCGAGGAGTTCAAACACCACCAGCTGCCCGCCGCGTGAAGCCGGCGGACACCTTCGCGGGCAAGACCGCGGTGATCACCGGCGCCGGCAGCGGACTCGGGCTGGCGCTGGCCCGCGCACTGGCCGGGGAAGGCGCCAAGCTGGTGCTGGCCGACATCAACCCCGACGATCTGGCCAGGGCCGAGGGCGCGTTGCGCGCGGCCGGCGCCGAATGCACGTCGTGCGTCACCGACGTCGCCTGGGGCGGCTCGGTCGACGCGCTCGCCGCCCACGCGAAGGCGCATTACGGGAACGTCCACCTGTTGTTCAACAACGCCGGCGTCGCCGTCGCCGCGCCGCTATGGGAGAGCAGCGAGGCCGACTGGAAATGGCTGATCGGCGTGAACCTGATGGGGATCGTCAACGGCATCCGCAGCTTCGTGCCCGGCATGATCGCCCATGGCGAGACCGGGCACGTCGTCAACACCGCGTCCGTCGCCGGCTTGATCACGCCGCCGGGGTTTTCCGCGTACACGGTGACCAAGCACGCGGCGGTCGCGCTTTCCGAAGTGCTGTACCAGGACCTGATGGTGCGCACGACGCAGATCGGCGTCTCGGTGCTCTGCCCCGCGTACTTCCCGACGCGGATCGCCGATTCGGCGCGCAACCGGCCGGCGGCGCTGCGCGACGCCGGCTCCCAGGCGGCCGCAAAGGAGAATGAAATCGAGACACAGGTCCGCCACGCGGTCGAGCGCGGAAAGCTGTCTGCAGACGACATCGCCCGCATCACGCTGGAGGGGATCCGGTCCGGCAAGTTCTACATACTCCCCCACCCCAACATCAAGCCGGCGATCGAAAAGCGGATGCACGACATCCTGCTCGAACGGCCGCCAACCAACCCGATGGCGCGCGGAGGCTGAATGCCCACAATCTACCTCGACGACTTCCAGCCCGGCCAGGTGCGCGAGTGCGGGCAGCACCTGGTCACGAAGGAGGAAATCGTCGAATTCGCGACGCGCTACGACCCCCAGACGTTCCACACCGACGAGGCGGCGGCGCAGGCGTCGCCGTACGGCGGCCTCATCGCCAGCGGCTGGATGACCTGCGCGCTGGCGATGCGCATGGTCTGCGATGGCTACCTGCTGGACGCTGCGAGCCTGGGCTCGCCCGGCGTCGACCAGGTCCGCTGGCTGCGGCCAGTGCGCCCGGGCGACGTGCTGCGGATGCGCGTGACCATACGGGAAGTGCGGGTGTCGCAATCGAAGCCCGACCGCGGCATCGTGCGCACCGGCTGGGAGATGTTCAACCAGAACGATGAACTCGTGCTGACGACCGAGGGCACGGGCATGTTCAGGCGGCGGCCGGTGGCGGACGGCGCATGAAGGACCTCGTCCGCGCGCGGGAGCGCTTCGCCCCGGCGCCGCTGGTGCACGTCGTCGTCAGGAAGGAAGATATCGACCCGGAGCGCCTGGCGGGCCGCGTCGCGATCGTGCTCGACATCCTGTTCGCGACGACGACCATCGTCACCGCGCTGGCCGCCGGCGCCACCGCCGTGATACCGGCGGAGGACCAGCACGAAGCGCGGCGCATCGCGGCCGGGCTGCCCGCCGGCAGCTATCACATCGCCGGCGAGGAGCACCTGGCCGCCATCGCCGGCTTCGCCTCGCCGCTGCCGCTGGAACTCACGCGGACACCCGGATTCACCGGCAAGCCGCTGATCTACTCGACGACCAACGGCACCGTCGCGCTGCGGCACGCGCAACTCGCCGACGCGGTGTACGCGGCGGCGCTGTGCAATGCGCAGGCAACGCTGGACCATGCGGTGGCGCACCATCCGGGAAAGCCGCTGGTCATCATCTGCGCCGGTTCGGCCGGCGCGCTCAACCTTGAGGACTTCCATGCCGCTGGCTGCCTGGTCGCGCTGCTGGCGCCCGGGCTCGACCCGGAACGCGAGCTGTCCGATACGGCGCTGGCGGCGTGGGCGGTCTATCGCGCGGAAGACGCGTGGACCACCATCGCCGCGTCCCGGATCGGGCGCATCGTATGCGGGGTGGGCAACGACGACGAAGTCCGGCATGCGGCGGGACTGAACACCATCGACCTGGTCGCCACGCTGGTGGGCGAGCGCATCGTCAGGAGCCCGACGCCATGATCACGCTCGATCCCCGCACCGACTTGTCGACCTGGGCGGGCCGCGAAGTCGCGGTGTCCGACTGGCTGGAAATCGCGCAGGCCAAGGTCGACGAATTCGCCGACGCGACGTTCGACCAGCAATGGATCCATGTCGACCCGGAACGGGCGGCGCGCGAGTCGCCGTTCGGCGGCACCATCGCCCACGGCTTCCTGACGCTCTCGCTGCTCTCGCACCTCTACCAGACCTGCATCCGGCTCGAACCGCGCCGGATGGGCATCAACGTCGGCTTCAACCGCGTGCGCTTCACCGCGCCGGTCAAGGTCGGCACGCGCATCCGCGCGCGCTTCGCATTGGACCGTGTCGAAACGGTGAAAGACGGCTTGCAGTTCATCTGGAAAGTGACGATCGAGGCCGAAGGCAGCGACAAGCCGGCGTGCGTGGCGGAGTGGGTGACGCGGGCGCTGAACTAGTGGACTGTCTAAACTGTCGGGATCATGGCTGACATCGGACAATATTGAAGACCTGGCAAAAGGCGGCTGCCCTGCTCGCCCTGGGAACGGTCGTCATCGCCGGCCTGGCCTTCGAACATCGGCGGGCGCAGCGCGAGCAGGCGCGACAGGAACAGGCAGGCCGCGAAAAGGCGCAGCGGGAGCACGATCTGTACTTCGCCGGATGCCCGACCGTCGGGCGGCTCGACCGGATCGTCGCCGAACGTGTCGGCACCGGCGAGGGGACGCTGGTCCAGGGATGGCTGATCGCACCCGGCGGCGGCGCGCAATTGCGTCTGGATGGAACGGAAACGGCCTTCCCGCTGCACCCGTCCGAAGAGCGCCAGGACGTGCGCGGCGAATTTCCCCAATGCAAGGCGGCCGCGGCCAGCGGCTTCAGCGTGCGCTTGCCCGGGGATGCGCAAGGCGCGACGATCCGGTTGCTGGCGCAGACCGCACAAGGGATGCAGGTCCTCGAGGAGCAGAAGTACGCCGTATCGCGGATCCGGGTTGAGATCGATCCGATGGGAGACATCGAGCCCAATGGCCGGAACATCGTCTCGGGCTGGGCCATCAGCGCCGACGGCGCGCCGGTCACCGTCGAATTCGTCGGGTTGGATCGCGTCATCGCAAGCGCACCGGCCAAGCGTTCGCGCACCGATGCGCTGGCGGCCCATCCGGCTCTGCCCCATGCGGCCAACAGCGGTTTCGATGCCCGGATCTCGTTCGCGGACCTGCCGCGCGGCAACTACAGGCTGCGCCTGCGCGCCGCGAGCGGCAGCCAGCCACCGCTCGAAGTCGATGGTCCGCTGGTGCGCAACGATCATCCGTTCGGCCTCGCGTTGACGCTGAAGCAGCGCGCCGGCAATCCACGGGTGCTGAAGGTTGCCGCATGGCTGGCGCACGAGTCCGGCATCAAGAGCGCGCAGTTCGAGACCGAAGAGGGCACGGTGCTGGGCAACCTGCGCCGGCAACGCAGCCGCGTGCGTTTCGGCACGTTGCCGCGCGACCTGCTCCGCGACGCCGCCGCGCCCATAGCCGTGGGCAGCGTGTGGTCGGCTGCACGCGCGAATACGCTGCCCGCCGGCATTCACCGGCTGCAGATCAGGGTGAAGGCGGCTGACGGCGCGGAGACCGTGATACCCGCGCAGCTGGTGGCGAACTCGCCCGCCTCCCGCGACAGGCGCCACGCCGGCCAGACCTGCCAGCGCGACCCATTGCTGGTTTTCTACCCGGCCGGCCCTGGCACGATCGCGGGGCTGGGCACGCAACGCGAGGCGCTGTCGCTCAGGGACCTCGTCGATGGTCCATGCGTTCGCACCGGGATGCGCATCCGCGTCGAATACCTGCGAACGACGCGCGGCCGGGATCACGACTATGCGTTCGATCCCACCTTCAAGTCCGCGCGCGTGCGCGTCCCCGGGAAGAGCATGACCACCGCCGGCCTCGATGAAGCGCTGCAACTGGCGGCCCGGCACCACATGCCGCTGCTGGTGTCGCTCGACGGGGGCGTGTGGGCGGACAGTGCGTTCGCGGCGCCCGAATGGGATGTGGTCGATCATCTGGAGGACGACGAGAACGCCGTGCAGTGGAATCAGTCCGGCCGCTCGGAAAGGGATGACGCGCTGGCCAACATGCCGGGCGCGACCAGCCAGCCGCAGGTGGCCCGGATGCTGTCGCTCAACGTGTACAACGAGCGCTTCCGCGCCTACAAGAAGCGCAATCTCCAGGCCGCCGTCGCCCACATCGCGCGGCACCTGCAGCGCCATCCCAAGCACGCGGTGTGGATCAACCTCGACTCCGATAACTACATCAATCCCTGGTTCAAGGAGACCCAGTGGTACGACTACAACCCGGCCACCTTGCGCCAGTTCCGCGAGTGGCTCACCGGAGACGGCCCCTACGCGGCCGGTGGCCAGCTGGCGGAGGAAAGGCTCTCGCCCAGCCTGGATCTGGCGGCGATCAACCGCATCGCGAAAGCCGGCTGGAGCGGACTGGCAGACGTCGATGCGCCGCGCGGCCCGCTCGCCGCTGCCGATCCCTGGCAGGGGCTGTGGACGCGCTTCAAGCGGCATCTGGTGGCCCGGCACTACAGCGACCTGAGCGACTGGGCGTGCCAGGCCGGGCTGCCCGCCGACCACATCTATACGGCCGTCGGCATCGCCGACAACACCGTCGCCAGGGAACTGGATGATCGCATCCGGGGCTGGAACGATCAGTCAGGCGTGAGCCTGCGCGGTGGCAAGCCGCACTGCGGACATCTCGGCGTCGTCATGTACGGCCCGGTGACCCGCAATGAAACATCGGCTGCCGCCGGCGGCGCGGCGCCGCTGGACTCGATCATGAGCATCGATCCGTCGTTCGGCGTCGTCGAATTCCATCCCGCCGATCTCGATTCCCCCACCCGCCTGCCAGGTCACGAAGAGTCGCGCAAGTCGCTGCTGGGCATACTCAATGCCGGCGCGCGGTTCATCTCCCCGATGTGGGGAATGATCGCGTCAGGGCAGACGCTCTTTCCCGCTCAATTCCACGCGTACGAGGCGATGGAGGGCACCGCGTTCGAGACCGAACTGGTGCGCGTGCTGCGGGAGTGGAACGTCGTGCATGCGCGGCCGGGGCCGCCGCCGCCGAGATGAACGTCAGCGGCTACTTCGCCAGTTCCTTCATCCCCCGCTCCAGGCCTTCCAGCGTCAGCGGGTACATCCGGTGCCCCAGCAACTGCTGCACCAGCTTGATCGAGTGCCGGTACTGCCACGTCGGCTCCGGCTCCGGATTGAGCCAGATCGCGTGCGGATAGGTCGTGGTGAGCCGCTGCAGCCACACCGCCCCGGACTCCTCGTTGTTGTGTTCGATGCTGCCGCCGGGCTCGGTGATCTCGTACGGCCCCATCGAGGC
Source organism: Betaproteobacteria bacterium (assembly GCA_016717855.1). GTDB lineage: Bacteria > Pseudomonadota > Gammaproteobacteria > Burkholderiales > Casimicrobiaceae > PALSA-1005. The sequence goes on along the minus strand of JADKEV010000012.1, from coordinate 99,834 downwards.
GTCGCCGACGAAGATCAGCTTGTAGTCGTGCGGGTAAGTGCGCAGGATCTCGGCCGTGGAAGTGCGCTCGTTGTGCCGCCGCGCGTTGTTGCGCCACACGGTTTCGTAGACGCAGTTGTGGAAATAGAAATACTCGAGATGCTTGAACTCGGTCTTGGTCGCCGAGAACAACTCCTCGCACACTTTCACGTGGCTGTACATCGAGCCGCCGGCATCGAGAAACAGCAGCACCTTCACCGTGTTGTGCCGCTCGGGACGCATCTTGATGTCGAGGTAGCCGGCATTGCGCGCAGTCGATTCGATGGTGCCGTCGAGATCGAGTTCGTCCGGCGCACCTTCGCGCGCAAACTTGCGCAGGCGGCGCAAAGCAACCTTGATGTTGCGCGTTCCGAGCTCGACCTGATCGTCGTAGTTCATGTACGCGCGCTGGTCCCAGACCTTGACCGCGCTGCCTTGCCGGCCGCCGTCCTGGCCGATGCGGATCCCTTCGGGGTTGAAGCCGTAGGCGCCGAACGGCGACGTGCCGGCGGTGCCGATCCACTTGTTGCCGCCCTGGTGCCGCTCCTTCTGCTCGGCCAGGCGCTGCTTCAACGCTTCCATCAACTTGTCCAGCCCGCCCAGCGCTTCGATCAGCGCCTTCTCCTCGTCGGTGAGGTCGAGCACGTTCTTTTTCAGCAGCCATTCCAGCGGCAGTTCGGGATTCTGCGCGATCGCGCTGTCCAGCCCGCGCACGTATTCGCCGAAGATCCGGTCGAACTTGTCGAAGTGCTTTTCGTCCTTGACCAGGCTGATCCGCGCCAGGTAATAGAAGTCGTCCAGGCTGGTGCCGGCGACGTGCTGCTTCAGGCCGTCGAGCAGGAACAGGAACTCCTTGGTCGAGACAGGCAGGCCGCCGCGTTTCAGGCGGAGGAAGAAGTCGATCAGCATGGCAGGGAAACGCGAATGGTTCAGCCCAAAGCGTACCCCGTTTCGGGCCGGCTGTCTCGCGCGCGCGCCGGGGCTCCAGCCCCGTGCGACCTATGCGCGCTGACGCACAGAGAAATTCCGGAAAAGGCGGCATTGTCCGGAATTCCCTCGGAGGATGCGCAGTTGTCCTGCTCTCTGCGACCCCCCAACTCCCCCCTACCCCCCCTGCCGGCTGGCCAGGCTGAGAAAGTAAACGATCCCGTCACTCCCGGCGATGCCGCCAAGACGGATGGCATCACCGAAGTGCGCCGCCAGGAGGCCCTGCTCAAGACCGGCGCCCTGCAGGACGCGATCCTCAACAGCGCCAACTTCTCCAGCATCGCCACCGACGAGAAGGGCGTCATCCAGATCTTCAACGTCGGCGCCGAGCGCATGCTCGGCTACACGGTGGCCGACGTCCTCAACCGCATCACGCCGGCCGACATCTCCGACCCGCAGGAGCTGATCGCCCGCGCCGAGGCCCTGAGCCTCGAGCTCGGAACGCCGATCACGCCGGGCTTCGAGGCCCTGGTGTTCAAGGCCTCGCGCGGCATCGAGGACATTTACGAGCTGACCTACATCCGCAAGGACGGCAGCCGCTTCCCGGCCATCGTGTCGGTCACGGCGCTGCGCGACGCGGCCGGCGCCATCATCGGCTACCTGCTGATCGGCACCGACAACACCGCGCGCAAGCAGGCGGAAGAGGCGCTGCTCAAGGCGGGCGCCCTGCAGAGCGCGATCTTCAACAGCGCCAACTTCTCGAGCATCGCCACCGACGCGAAGGGCGTCATCCAGATCTTCAACGTCGGCGCCGAGCGCATGCTGGGCTACGCGGCCGCCGACGTGATGAACAAGATCACGCCGGCCGACATCTCGGACCCGCAGGAGCTGATCGCGCGGGCCAAGGCGCTGAGCCTGGAGCTGGGCACGCCGATCACGCCGGGCTTCGAGGCGCTGGTGTTCAAGGCCTCGCGCGGCATCGAGGACATCTACGAGCTGACCTACATCCGCAAGGACGGCAGCCGCTTCCCGGCCATCGTGTCGGTCACGGCGCTGCGCGACGCCCAGGACGCCATCATCGGCTACCTGCTGATCGGCACCGACAACACCGCGCGCAAGCAGGTCGAGGCCGAGCAGAAGCTGCTCGACCAGCGCCTGCGCGACCAGCAGTTCTACACGCGCTCGCTGATCGAATCCAACATCGACGCGCTGATGACCACCGACCCGGCCGGCATCATCACCGACGTCAACAAGCAGATGGAGGCGCTCACCGGCTGCACGCGCGACGAGCTGATCGGCGCGCCGTTCAAGAGCTACTTCACCGATCCGGAGCGGGCCGAGGCGAGCATCAAGCTGGTGCTGAGCGAGAAGAAGGTCACCGACTACGAGCTCACCGCGCGCGCCCGGGACGGCAAGGAGACGGTGGTGTCCTACAACGCGACCACCTTCTACGACCGCGACCGGCGGCTGCAGGGCGTGTTCGCCGCGGCGCGCGACGTCACCGAGCGCAAGCGCCTGGACCAGGTGCTGCAGGAAAAGAACGTCGAGCTGGAGAGCGCCAGGTCCCTGGCGGAGAAGGCCAACCTCGCGAAGTCGGACTTCCTCTCCAGCATGAGCCACGAGCTGCGCACGCCGCTCAACGCCATCCTCGGGTTCGCGCAGCTGATGGAGTCCGGCTCGCCGCCGCCTACAACCTCCCAGAAGCGCAGCATCGACCAGATTCTCCAGGCGGGGTGGTACCTGCTGGAGCTGATCAACGAGATCCTCGATCTCGCGCTGATCGAGTCCGGCAAGCTTCTCGCTGTCGGTGGAGCCGGTGTCGCTGGCCGAGGTCCTGCTCGAGTGCGAGTCCATGGTCGAGCAGCAGGCGCAGAGCGCGGCATCAGCATGACCTTTCCCCGGTTCGACCATTCCGCTTTGTCGCCCGACCGGAACCGGCTGAAGCAGGTCATGAGCAACCTGCTTTCCAACGCGATCAAGTACAACCAGCCCGGCGGAACGGTCGTGGTGGACTGCACGCAGCGGCCCGGCGCCGCATCAGCGTCCGGGACACCGGCGCGGGGCTGCCTCCGGAGAGCTGGCGCAGCTCTTCCAGCCCTTCAACCGGCTCGGGCAGGAGGGCAGCGCCGAGGAGGGCACCGGCATCGGCCTGGTGGTGAGCAAGCTGCTGGTGGAGCTGATGGGCGGCGCCATCGGGCGGGAAGCACCGTCGGGGTGGGCAGCGTGTTCTGGTTCGAGCTGGGCCTGACGGCGGCCGCACCTGCCGCGCCGGAGCAGCCGAACCAGCTGCCAGGGCCCCGGCGAAAGCCCAGGCCAGCGCGAAACTGCGCACTCTGCTCTATGTCGAGGACAATCCGGCCAATCTGATGCTGGTCGAAGATCTCATCGCGCGGCGCCCCGACATCATGCTGCTGACCGCGCGGGACGGCAACCGCGGCGTCGAGATGTCGCGCGCGTCGCGCCCGGACGTGATCCTGATGGACATCAACCTGCCCGGCATCAGCGGCATCCAGGCGATGAGAATCCTGGCCGAGGACGCGGCCACAGCACACATCCCGGTGGTCGCGCTCAGCGCCAACGCCATACCCCGCGATATCGAGAAAGGGCTGGAGGCAGGTTTCTTCCGCTATCTCACCAAACCGATCAGGGTCAGCGAGTTCATGGACACGCTGGACCTTGCGCTGAAATTCGCGGAGTCTAATGCAGGCCACGGCACGCCGTTGACGATGTAGATCGTGATGTCCGGGGCGCGACTACTGCCCCGTCCGCGACAAGAACACCAGCCGCTCGAACAGATGCACGTCCTGCTCGTTCTTGAGCAGCGCGCCGTGCAGCGGCGGGATGATCTTCTTGCGGTCGCCGCTTTTCAGCGCCTCGGGCGGGATGTCCTCGGCCAGCAGCAGCTTGAGCCAGTCGAGCAATTCGGACGTCGACGGCTTCTTCTTCAGCCCCGGCATTTCGCGCACGTCGAAGAACACGCGCAACGCCTCGCCCAGCAGGTCGCGCTTCAATCCCGGATAGTGGACGTCGATGATCCGCTGCATCGTCTCCTTGTCGGGGAACCGGATGTAGTGGAAGAAGCAGCGGCGCAGGAATGCGTCGGGCAGCTCCTTCTCGTTGTTGCTGGTGATGAACACCACGGGCCGGTGGCGGGCCTTGATCAGCTGCCGCGTCTCGTAGACGTAGAACTCCATGCGGTCGAGCTCGCGCAGCAGGTCGTTGGGGAATTCGATGTCGGCCTTGTCGACTTCGTCGATCAGCAGCACGCAGGGCTGGTCGGCGTCGAACGCCTGCCAGAGCACGCCCTTGACGATGTAGTTGGCGATGTCCTGGACGCGGCCCCCATCCACGCCCCCCAACTGAGAGTCGCGCAGCCGCGACACGGCGTCGTACTCGTAGAGACCCTGCTGGGCCTTGGTCGTCGACTTGATGTGCCATTGCAGCAGCGGCATCCCGAGCGCCTTGGCGACTTCCTCGGCGAGCATGGTCTTGCCGGTGCCCGGCTCGCCCTTGATCAGCAGCGGGCGCTGCAGGGTGATCGCGGCATTGACCGCGAGCTGCAGGTCGGCGGTGGCGACGTACTGGTTGGAGCCTTCGAAGCGCATGGATGTTCCGTCTGTCGTCTAGTGTTTGGAGAGTTCGATCTTGCCGATCTGGTTTCGGTGGACTTCGTCCGGCCCGTCGGCGAAGCGCAGCGTGCGTGCGTGCGCGTAGGCGCGCGCCAGGTCGAAGTCGTCGCAGACGCCGGCGCCGCCGTGGACCTGCATCGCCCAGTCGATCACCTTGCAGGCCATGTTCGGGGCGACGACCTTGATCATCGCGATCTCGGCCTTGGCGTTCTTGTTGCCGACGGTGTCCATCATGTACGCGGCGTTCATCACCAGCCAGCGCGCCTGGTCGATCAGCATCCGCGAGTCCGCGATCCGCTCCAGCGTCACCGTCTGGTCGGCGATCCGCCGGCCGAACGTGGTGCGCGCCTTGGCGCGCCGGCACATCTTTTCCAGCGCGACCTCGGCCTGCCCGATCAGGCGCATGCAGTGGTGGATGCGGCCCGGGCCGAGCCGCCCCTGCGCGATCTCGAAGCCGCGGCCTTCGCCCAGCAGCATGTTCGACACCGGGACGCGCACGTTCTCGAACAGGACTTCGGCGTGGCCGTGCGGCGCGTCGTCGTAGCCGAACACCGGCAGCAGGCGGACCATCTTCACGCCGGGCGCGTCCATCGGCACCAGGATCATGCTTTGCTGCTCGTGGCGGTTGGTGTTGTCCGGATCGGACTTGCCCATGAAAATGGAAATCTTGCAGCGGGGATCGGGCGCGCCGGTGGTCCACCACTTGCGGCCGTTGATCACGTACTCGTCGCCCTCCCGCACGATCCGCGCCTGGATGTTGGTCGCGTCGCTGGAGGCGACGTCGGGCTCGGTCATCGCGAAGCACGAGCGGATCTCGCCGTTGAGCAGGGGCTTGAGCCACCGCTCCTGCTGCGCCGGCGACCCGTAGCGCGCCAGCACTTCCATGTTGCCGGTATCGGGCGCGCTGCAATTGAAGACCTCGGGCGCCCAGTGCACGCGGCCCATGATCTCGCACAGCGGCGCGTATTCGACGTTGGTCAGCCCCGCGCCCAGGTCCGACTCGGGCAGGAACAGGTTCCACAGCCCTTCGGCCTTGGCCTTGACCTTCAGCCCCTCGATGAGTTGGGTCGGCTCCCAGCGCTCGCCGGTGTTCACTTCGTCGTGGAAGCGGTGCTGGTTCGGGTACACGTGCGCCTCCATGAACGCCTTGAGGCGGACCTGCAGCATGCGGACTTTATCGGAGTAGGCGAAATCCATGACGATCCCTTTTCAACGTGAAGAACCCGGCTGGCGCAGCACGCGCTCGGCGTTGCTCCAGCCCATTTCGGCCATCGGCCGCGCGCGCTTGCCCGTTTCGACCGCCTGGGCGCTCGCCGCCGTGCCTTCGAGCGCGCGCTTGGCGATGCCTTGCAGGATCGCGGCGATCCGGAAAAAGCCGAACGCGAGATAGAAATGCCAGTGCTCGATCCCGGCCCGGCCGGTGCGCCGGCAGTAGCTGGCGATGTACTCCTCTTCCGACGGAATGCCCAGCGCCGCGTGATCGAGCCCGGCGATGCCGCGGAACTCGCCCGGGAGGATATGCCAGCTCATGCAGTGGTATGAAAAATCGGCGAGCGGATGGCCGAGCGTGGAGAGTTCCCAGTCGAGCACCGCGAGAACGCGCGGCTCGGTGGGATGGAAGATCATGTTGTCGAGCCGGAAGTCGCCATGGACGATGGAGGTCTCGTCGCCTCCGGGAATGTTCTCCGGCAGCCAAGCGATCAGGTTGTCCATCGCCTCGATGCGCTCTGTCTCGGACGCGCGGTACTGCTCGCTCCAGCGCTTGATCTGCCGCGCGAAGTAGTTGCCGGGACGGCCATAGTCGGCCAGGCCGATGGCCGCGAAATCGACGCTGTGCAGCGCCGCGATCACGCGGTTCATCTCATCGTAGATCGCGCCGCGCTCTGCTGGCGCCATTCCCGGCAGCGACTGCTCCCAGAAGATCCGGCCAGGGACGCAGTCCATCACGAAAAACGCCGTGCCGATCACCGTTTCGTCGGTGCAGAGCAGCCAGGTCTTCGGCACCGGGACATCGGTCTTGCCCAGCGCCGTCATCACCGCGTATTCGCGGTCGACCGCATGGGCGGAGGGCAGCAGCTTGCCCGGAGGCTTGCGCCGCAGCACATACTGACGGCCACCCGCCGCGATCCGGTACGTGGGATTCGACTGCCCGCCCTTGAACTGCTCGACCGACATCGGCCCGCGAAATCCGGGAATGCGCGCCGCAAGATACGCCTCCAGCACCGCCTCGTCGAAGCGGTGCTGCGCGCGCACCGCGGTGGTCCCGACAAAGGTCTCGTTCAGGTCCGCCATGCGCCGCCTCAGGCGACCTTGACCAGCTGCTTGCCGAAGTTCTCGCCCTTGAGCAGGCCGATGAAGGCCCGGGGCGCATTCTCCAGTCCGATCGCGACGGTCTCGCGATACTTGAGCGACCCCGCCGCGACCCGGCCCGCCAGCTCGCGGATGATCTCCGGCCAGCGCGACAAGTCATCCGAGACGATGAAGCCCTGCAGCCGGATTCGGTTGACGAGCAGCGCGCGAACGTTGTGCAACCCCATCGGCTCGGCGGCGTTGTAGCCCGCGATGAGCCCGCACAGCGCGATGCGCGCATGCGCGTTGGTCCGCTTCAACACGTTGTCGAGGACTTCGCCGCCGACGTTCTCGAAATCCACGTCGACGCCGTCGGGTGTCGCGCTCTTGAGTTCCTGGACCCAGCCGTCGCGCTTGTAGTCGACGCAGGCGTCGAAGCCCAGCGTGTCGACGACGTAGGCGCACTTCTCCGGGCCGCCCGCGATGCCGACGACGCGGCAGCCCTTCTCTTTCGCGAGCTGGCCGACGACGCTGCCCACCGCGCCGCTGGCCGCGGAGACGACTACGGTCTCGCCCGGCTGCGGCTGGCCGATGTCGAACAAGCCGGTCCACGCCGTCACGCCGGGCATGCCGGCGGGGCCGAGGAACACCGACGGCGGCAGGCCGGCCGGCACCCGCATCAGCTTGTCCCCGCCCGCCTTGGAATACCGCTGCCAGCCGGCGGCCGACACAACCAGGTCGCCGGACTTGAATTGCGGATGCCGCGAATCGACGACTTCGCTGACCGTGCCGCCGACCATCACCTCGCCCAGGTTGACGCTGGCGGCGTACGACTTCACTTCGTCCATCCGGCCGCGCATGTACGGATCGAGCGACAGGTACAGCGTCCTGAGCAGCACTTCGCCGCCGGCGATGGCCGGCAGCGGCGTCTCGACCAGCGCGAAGTCGGACTCGCGCACCCAGCCCTGCGGGCGGGACTTCAGCGTGACCTGCAGGTTCGCCGCACCCGGATCAGACACTGGACACGCCCCCGTCGACCGCGATCGCCTGGCCGGTGATGTGGCGCGCCGCGTCCGACGCCAGCAGCGCGCACAAGCCCTTCAAGTCCTCGTCGTTGCCGAAGCGCCGGTTGGGGATCCGCTTCAACAACTCGTCACCGTGCGCCGCGAGCACGCCCTTGGTCATTTTCGACGGGAAGAACCCGGGGCACACGGCGTTCACCGTGATGCCGTAGGCGCCCCACTCGCCGGCCAGCGCGCGCGTGAAATTGACGAGGCCGCCCTTGCTGGTGTTGTAGGCGATGGTCTTCAGCGTCTCCGGTGGGTTGCCCTTGAGGCCGGCGATCGAGGCGATGACGACGACGCGGCCGTACCGATTGGGAATCATGCTGCGGCGACCGACTTCCTGCGTGACCGCGAAAGTCCCGGTCAGGTTCAGGTCGATGACCTTGCGCCAAGCCTCCATCGGATGATCTTCGGCGGGCGCGCCCCAGGTGTTGCCGGCGTTGTTGACCAGGATGTCGATGCGGCCGAATTTCTGCATGACCGCGTCGACCATTGCCGGGACCGTGTCGACTCTTGCCAGGTCGTTGACGACCGTGAGCACTTCGACGCCGGACGCCGCCAGGTGCGCCTTCGCCTCGTCCAGTTCATCGGCCTTGCGCGCGGTCAGCGCCAGGTTCGCGCCCATCTCGGCCAGCGCCTCGGCGATCTGCAGGCCCAGCCCGCGCGAACCGCCGGTGACCAGCGCCACGCGCCCCTTCAGGCTCATCAATTCCCTGACGCTCATCGTCCGCTCCCTGGTGAACAGCCGGTCATTTTACGCTTCCGGCAGGACGACGACCTTGCCCGTCACGCGCCGGTCCAGCATCGCGCGCAGCGCCGCCGGCCCTTCCGCGAGCGCGTAGCGCGCCGAGATCTCGGGGCGCAGTTTGCCCGCGGTCAGCCAACCAAAGAGCTCCTGCACGCCCGCCGCGGCCGCACGCGGCTCGTGCTTGGCCAGGCTGCCCCAGAACACCCCGACCAGGCTGCAGCCCTTGAGCAGCGGCAGGTTCAGGGGAATCCGCGGAATCTCGCCATTGGCGAAACCGACGACCAGGTAGCGGCCGCGCCAAGCCATCGAGCGCAGTGCCATCTCCGCGTACGCCCCGCCGACGGGATCGTAGACGACATCGGCGCCCTTGCCGCCGGTCAGTTCGCGGATGCGGTCCTTGATGTCCTCGGTGGAATAGTTGATGGTTTCGTCGGCGCCATGCGCGCGGCACAGCGCGAGCTTGCCGTCGTTCGAAGCGCACGCGATCACGCGCGCGCCCAGAACCTTGCCGATCTCGACTGCCGCGAGCCCCACGCCCCCCGCGGCGCCAAGGACGACCAGCGTCTCGCCCGCCTGCAGCGCTCCGCGGTCCTTGAGTGCATGGTGCGAAGTTCCGTAGGCAAGGATGAACGCGCCGGCCACGTCGAACGGCACGCCCGCAGGCAGCGCGAACAGCTTGTCCGCATCGACGACGATCTCCTCGGCGAAGGCGCCGAAGCCGGTGACGCCGCACACCGCATCGCCGGGCTTGAAACGGGTCACGCCCGCAGCCCGCGGCGCCGACCACGCCGGCGAATTCGGCGCCGGGCGCGAATGGCAGCGGCGGCTGCAACTGGTACTTGTTCTGGATGATCAGCGCGTCGGGAAAGTTGACGCCGGCGGCCTTGACGTCGATCAACACCTGACCCGGGCCGGGCGCGGGCGACGGCAGTTCCTCGATCGTCAATGTTTCGGGCAGGCCGTGGGCCTTGCAGAGCAGTACGCGCATGGGAATGAAGGAACAGGCAAAGGAAGCGCCGACGATACACCAATTCGGCGGGCTCTTGTATCATCCACGCTTCACAGGAGACGCTCATGGATTTGAATCCCAGCGCGGCCGATCGCGCGTTCCGCGACGAAGTGCGCAGCTTCGTCCGCGCGAGCCTGCCGGCCTCGATTCGCGACAAGATGCTGCACCAGAAGAAGGTGTCGCGCGAAGACACGGTGCGCTGGCACAAGATCCTCTACGCGCACGGCTGGGGCGCGCCGAGCTGGCCGGTCGAATACGGCGGCACCGGCTGGACCGCGATGCAGCGGCTGATCTTCGACGACGAATGCGCGCTGGGCGGCGCGCCGCGGCTGGTGCCGTTCGGCCACAACATGGTCGCGCCGGTGATCATGAAGTTCGGCAACGCGTGGCAGAAGGAGCGCTTCCTTCCCAGGATACTGGCGATGGAGGAATTCTGGTGCCAGGGCTACTCGGAACCCGGCTCGGGGTCCGACCTCGCGTCGCTCTCGACCACCGCGGTCCGCGGCCAGGACGGTGACGGCGCGCACTACATCGTCAACGGCCAGAAGACCTGGACCACGCTCGCCCACTGGGCCGACTGGATCTTCTGCCTGGTGCGCACCAGCCGCGAGGGCAAGCAGCAGGAAGGCATCTCGTTCCTGCTGATCGACATGCGCACGCCCGGCGTCACCGTGCGGCCGATCCACAACATGCACGACATCCATCACGTCAACGAAGTCTGGCTCGACAACGTGCGGGTTCCCGCCGAGAACCTGGTCGGCGAGGAAAACCAGGGCTGGACCTACGCCAAGTACCTGCTCGGCCACGAGCGCAGCGGCTTCGCGCAGATCGGCTTCCACAAGAGAGAGTTGCAGCGGGTCAAGGACATCGCCCGGCAGGAGATGGCGCATGGCAAGCCGCTGTTCGACGACCCGCGCTTTCGCGCCCGGATCGCGCAGCTGGAAATCCGGCTGCAGGCGCTGGAGATCATGGGCTTGAAACTGATCTGGGACCAGGAACAGGGCAAGCCGCCCGGCCCCGATGCGTCGATCACCAAGATCTTCAGCACCGACCTCGTGCAGGCGATCGGCGAGCTCGCGCTGGAGGCGGCCGGGCCGTACGCGCAGCCGTACCAGCCGGAAGCGCAGTACCTCGACTTCGCCGGCGAGTTCGCCGGACCGCCGTACGCGGCCGGCCTGGCCGCGACCCACTTCGACAATCACAAGTTCACGATCTTCGCCGGGTCCAACGAAATCCAGCGCAACATCATCTCGAAAATGATACTGGGGCTGTAGGGCGGAACGCCCGCCGGGCGCTAACCAAGGAAAGTCATGGATTTCAATTTCACCCAGGAACAGACGCTGCTCGAAGACAGCCTCCGGCGCTACCTCGCCAAGAGCTACGGGCTGCCCGCGCGCCGGACGGCGATCGCCGCGCCGAACGGCTACAGCGTCGAGCATTGGCAGGCCTACGCCGACATGGGCGTGCTGGCGCTCAACGTGCCCGAAGCGCACGGCGGCCTCGCCGCCGGCCCGGGCGGCAATCCGCTCGACACGCTCGTGGTGATGCGCGAGCTCGGGCGCGCGCTGGTCGTGGAACCCCTGTGGATGAGCGCCGTCGTCTGCGCCAATGCGATTGCGCTGGGCGGCACCGACCTCCAGCAGGCGCAATTGCTGCCGGAGCTGGCCGATGGCAGCAAGGTCTTCGCCCTCGCGGCGCTGGAACCTGGCGGACGCTATGACGCCAACCACGTGGCCGCGACCGCGACCGCGACCGCCGGCGGATTTACCCTGGCCGGCAGGAAGGCCGTGGTGCTGCATGGCGCGCAGGCGGATCACCTGATCGTCAGCGCGCGCGTCGCGGGAAGCATCACGGACGCCGAGGGCATCGCCTTGTTCATCGTCGACCGCGCCGCGCCCGGCTTGCGCGCGCTGGACAGCGCGACCGTCGATGGATTGCGCGCCGCGGAGATTACGCTCGACGGCGTCGTGGTTCCGCAATCAGCGCTGCTGGCCGGCGGGACCGGTGGCAACACCGGCGGCGCCGCCGTCCTCGAACGCACCATCCAGCTGGCGGGCGCCGCGCTGTGCGCCGAGGCGCTGGGCATCGTCGAGGCGCTGATCGAGGCGACCAACGAATACCTGAAGACGCGCAAGCAGTTCGGCGTGCCGATCGGCAAGTTCCAGGCGCTGCAGCACCGGGTCGCCGACATGCTGGTCTGCGTCGAGCAGGTCCGCGCGATGGCCTACTTCGCCGCGGTGAAGGTGGGCCTCGAAGATGCGGGAGCGCGCCGCAGCGCGATCGCCGCCGCGCGCGCGACGATCGCCGAAGCCGGACGGTTCGTCGGCAAGCACGCGGTGCAGCTGCACGGCGGCATGGGCGTGACCGACGAACTGGCCGTCAGTCACTACGTGAAGCGCCTGACCATGCTCAACCAGACCTTCGGCGATTACGAGCATCACCTGGCGCAGTACGCCGAGGGGATGGCGGCGTAGCGCACCCGGCCGCGTCTGCCGATGACGCGGCGATCGCCGGCCAACTCTACGTGGCGCTGTGCCGTCACGTCCGCGACGACGAGCCGGACTACGTCGACGTGCCGGATGTAAACGCCACGGGCTTGCGGCTGGCCGCGAGTCACGGCATGAAGAAGGTGTTCCGCGCGGCGCGCATGTATTCAGGTGATGCGCCGGCGATTGCGCTGGAGCGCGTGTTCGGCGTGACAACCTTCGAGCTGGGATGAGTCGATGTTCATGGTGGTGACTTGCAGGTTGGAGCGATGCGATGGAAATGAAAAAGCTGAGCAGCGGCAACTTGCGCGCCGCCGGGTACGATGCGCGGACCCGGGTGCTGCGCGTGGAACTGGCCAACGGCACGATTGTCGAGCACCCGGGCGTCGGCGAAGAAGCAGCCAGGCGGCTGCTGTCCTCGGCGTCGGCGTGGAGCTACTACCGCGACAACATCGACGAGGAGTTTCCCGCCCGGCGCGTCCGGTAGCTGCATCGCCGCGGCCACTTGCCGATGGCGTGCCAATGAAATGCCGTAGGATGGGTGGAGCGCAGCGATGCCCATCAAGGACTACGTGGTGGTGGGCGCTGCCATTGCAGGCTCGGGCATGGGCTTGTGCATCGCCGCCGAAATCCGGAGCGCTTCGCGCCGAGCGCGCCCGTCGTGCCGGCGATGATGGGTATCGCTGCGCTCCACCCATCCTACGAGAGTTTGTCTCGCCCACCAGAAAGCACCGGACCCGCCGAACATGCTACGACTCGATTCCGCGCCCAACCGATCGCACCGGCCAGTCATCGGGCTCGCAGCGATCGCCGCCCTCTTCCTTCTTGTGCTGGCGGGCTGCCAGTCGCTCCCCGGCATGGAGCAGCGCGATGCGCGGCTCGAACTCGTCTACATGGGCCAGCAGGTGCTTCCGCACGGTCATCGCTACGCGGACACGACCGTGGGCGGACTCTCGGGCATCGACTACGATGCCGCGACCGGGCGCTACTGGGTGATCAGCGATGACGGATCGGACAAGGAGTGGTCCCGCTTTTATGAACTCGCGCTCGATCTTTCGCTGTTCAGCATGGCCCCGAACCCGGGCCACGCCGGCGTCACGCTGTTTGGGGTGCAGACGCTGAAGCGCCTCGACGGCTCGGCGTTCCCCAGCCACAACACCAATCCGGGACTGGCGGCGGATCCGGAAGGCATCCGCGTGCATGCCCCCAGCGGGCGGCTGGTCTGGTGCGGCGAGGGTGAGCGGATGATCAGGCCCGGCGAGCCGCCGGTGCTCGCCAATCCCAACGTCTGGGAAATGCTGCGCGACGGGACCTTGCTGCGCCCGTTCGTGATCCCCGAAAAGTTTCACGCCTCGGCCCGCAATCGCGGCGTTCGCCGCAACCTGGGTTTCGAGGGTCTCGCGTTCAGCCCGGACTACGCGACGCTCTACGTGATGACCGAGAACGCATTGCTGCAGGATGGACCGGCGGCGACGCTGACCGAATCCAGCCCCAGCCGCCTGCTTGCCCTCGATTACGCCAGCGGCCGGCCCCGCGCCGAGTACGTGATCGACGTGGCGCCGATTCCCGCGCCGCCTGCGCAGCCCGGCGGCTTTGCCGACAACGGCATCCCCGAGGTCCTGGCGCTGGACGCAGAGCGGCTGCTGGTGCTGGAGCGCAGTTTCGCCGCGGGCACCGGCGTGACCATCAAGCTGTACGCGGTCGACCTGCGTGGCGCCACCGATGTCTCCGGCTTCGAGGCGCTGGCGGGACAGCGCTATGTGCCTGCGGCCAAGCGCCTGCTGCTCGATTTCAGGACGCTGGGCATTCCGCTCGACAATATCGAAGGCATGACGTGGGGCCCGCGCCTGCCCGGCGGCGGCCGCAGCCTGGTCTTCGTCTCCGACGACAACTTCAACCCGCGGCAATTCACGCAATTCGTGGCCTTCGAGGTGCGCGAGCGCTAGTTGCGGCGAGACGCCGGGGGTGACGCGAGGGCGCAGCGGCGCGCGGGTTGCCCGGAAGCCGGCGCTGCCAGGTGCCGTTCGCGGCGCAGCGTCCGTGCACGGACGCAGGCAGTAGAATCCCCGGATGCTTCCCGCGACCGCACCAGCCTTCAGTCCCTCCGCGTTGCTCCTTTACTGCCGTCCCGGATTCGAACGCGAATGCGGGCAGGAAATTACGGCGGCTTGCACGGGCTTGTCCGTCGCCGGCGCGGTGCGCGGCAAAGCCGGCGCCGGCTACGTCGAATTCGTCCCGAACGACGCCGGCGCCGGCGCAAAACTGCGCGCCGGGCTGCGCTTCGAATACCTGGTCTTCGCCCGGCAACTGATTTTTGCCGCGCCGTGGATCGTCGATCTGCCGGCCGCGGATCGCGTGGGCGCGTTGCTGCCGGCGATCGCCGCGTTCGGCACGGCGTTCGGCGCTGTTTGGCTGGAGACTGCGGACACCAACGAAGCCAAGGAGTTGGGCGCGTTTTGCCGCAAGTTCGCGCCGCCTCTCGAGCATGCGCTGAAGGCTGCGTCGCTGTTGCGCGAAGGCGAGATCGGCTTGCCGCAACTGCATCTGTTCTTCATCGGCTCGTCCACGGTCTGCGCGGGCGTCTCCGATCCGGGTAATTCGTCGCCCTGGCCCATGGGCGTGCCGCGGCTGAGCCTGCCTCCGCATGCGCCGTCGCGCTCGACGCAGAAGCTCGCCGAAGCCCTGCACTTGTGGCTGCCGCCCGCGGAGGACCGGCGCCTGCTGCGCGAGGGCGCGACGGCGGTGGACCTTGGCGCGGCCCCCGGCGGATGGACCTGGCAACTCGTGCGGCGCGGCGTTCGCGTCACCGCGGTCGACAACGGGCCGCTGGCCGCGCAACTGCTGGTGACCGGCCTGGTCGAACACGTGCGCGCCGATGGCTTCCGCTACCGCCCGCGGCGTCCGGTCGACTGGATGGTTTGCGACATGGTCGAACAGCCGATCCGCGTGGCGGAACTGGTGGCGGACTGGTTCGCCGGCGGCTGGTGCACGCACAGCATCTTCAACCTGAAGCTGCCGATGAAAAAGCGCTACGAGGAACTCGAACGCTGCCGGGGGGCGATGCGCGAGCGCTGGCGCGCGGCGGGCGTGACGTGCACGCTGCGCTTCAAGCACCTTTATCATGATCGCGAAGAGGTCACCGGTTACGCGCACCGGACCGACGATCCCCGTAAGAAACGGCACCGCACCTCCGACCAAGCGCTACATTCAAAGTGAAAGGCGCCGCACATGCGCACTCGCTTCGCCGCCGCCCAGATCCTGCTCTGCCTGCTTTGCCTGCCCGCGCTGTCCGGCGCCGCGGCGCCCGCCTGCACCGCAACCAGCGGCAAGCTGGTGCCCGCGGTAGTCGAGCTCTACACCTCGGAAGGCTGCGACAGTTGCCCGCCCGCCGACCGCTGGCTCGCCGCGCTCAAGGACCACGCCGCCACCGGCAAAGTGGTGCCGCTGGCCTTCCACATTGACTATTGGGACTACCTGGGATGGAAGGACCGTTTCGCCGATCCGGCATTCGGCGTGCGCCACCGCGAAGCCGCGAGCCGGGGCGGCGCCAGGGTCGTCTACACCCCGCAGGTGCTGGTCGAGGGGCGCGAGTTCCAGCAATGGCGCCGGACGAGTCCCGACAAGGTGGCGGCAACCGCGGCGGCGAAGGCGGCACGCGCGGATTTGCGCGTCAGCGCGGCGCCCGCGGCCGCCGGGAAAGTGCTGATCAGCGTCGCCGGCAGGGCGCTGCCGGGCGCGCGCGCCGCCGCGGCCTACGTCGCCCTTTTCGAAAGCGGCTTGTCCAGCGACGTGAAATCGGGCGAGAACAAAGGCGTCGTGCTGCGGCACGACTTTGTGGTGCGCCGCTGGCTGGGACCCTTTGCGTTCGACGCCGGCGCGCTCGAACTCACGCAGACCCTGGCGCTCCCCGACGACGCGGTCCCCGGGCAATCGGGCGTCGCGGTGATCGCCGTCGACGACCGGGGAAGCACGCTGCAGGCGCTGGCGCTGCCGCTGCGCGATTGCGGCGGCTGAGCCGGTCGCCCCGGCCGCCGCCGCACTTGTCCCCGGGCAGGCGGTGCCGCACAATGCGCGTTCGATAGGCGGAACCGGAGTGCGCATGCGTGGTGTGTCAGGATTGCTTTCGTTGGTTGTCGCTGGCTGCGGCATGCTCGAAGTCGGCGTGTATCCACGGACCACCATCCCGGCGGAAATCGCGGCGCCGGCGAACCAGCGGCTGGCGCTGGTCGCGGTCGGCAACGGCGTGCAGGCCTACCGCTGCGATCCCAAGCCGGATGCGCCCGGCCGCTACGAGTGGGCGTACCAGGCGCCGGAGGCGTGGCTGCGCGACGTTGCCGGCAAGTCGCTCGGCCGCCACTACGCGGGACCGACGTGGGAGTTGACCGACGGCAGCAAGATCGTCGGCACGGAGCAGGCGCGCGTAGCCGCCACGAGCAAATCCGATATCCCCTGGCTGCGCCTTGCCGCCAGGTCGACAGGCGGGGCCGGGTTGCTCGCCAACGTGACCGCCATCCAGCAGGTCAACACTTCCGGCGGCCAGGCGCCCGCGGCGGGCTGCACCCAGCTCGACCAGGGCCGCATCCTCCGCATCGAGTTCACAGCCGACTACAACTTCTACGTGCCGCGCTGACGGCCGGGCAGGTCCGGACGCGCCACTCGCCCGTCGAGCGCTCGCTGCAGGAGGGGGCGCCGACCCTTGCTGTTAGAATGCAGCGAAGGAAATTCACTGCTCATGCCTGCCTACGTGTTGGGTCCCGGAAGGGAAAAGTCGCTGTTGCACCGCCATCCGTGGGTGTTCTCCGGGGCCGTCGCCACCATCAAGGGTGAAGTCACACCCGGGGCGACGGTCGACGTGATGGCCGACGACGGACGCTTCCTCGGCCGTGCCGCCGCCAGTCCGGCCTCGCAGATCCGGGCCCGGATCTGGAGTTTCGATCCGAATGACAAGATTGATGCCGCCTTTTTCGAGCGACGCGTCGCCGCGGCCGTCGCCTGGCGCGCGTCGCAGTTCTCCGAAGGCAATACCGCCGCGCGCCTGGTGCATGCCGAATCGGACGGCCTGCCCGGCATCATAGTCGACCGCTATGGCGATACCCTGGTCGTGCAAATCCTGTCCGCCGGCGCCGAAGCCTGGCGCGAGACCATCTTCGATGCGCTGGCCGGGGTCACCGGCTGCGCGCATATCTTCGAACGCTCGGACGCCGAAGTGCGCGCGCTGGAAGGGCTCCCCCCGCGCAGCGGGCCGGTGCGCGGCACGGGATCGGCCGGACTCGTCATCGCGGAGCACGGCATCCGCTATGCGGTCGACGTCGTGGGCGGCCAGAAGACCGGCTTCTACCTGGACCAACGCGACAATCGCCGGCGGATCGGCGAACTTGCCGGCGGGCGCGACGTGCTCGACTGTTTCGGGTATACCGGCGGTTTTGCGCTGAACGCACTGCGCGGCGGGGCGCGCTCGGTGCTCTGCGTCGACAGCTCCGGGGATGCAGTGGCCGCCGCCATGCGCAATGCGCAATCGAACGGGCTCGACGACGGCCGCGGCCAGTGGGTGGAGGCAGACGTGTTCAAGCACCTGCGCCTGCTGCGCGACCAGGCAAGGCAGTTCGACCTGATCGTGCTCGACCCGCCCAAGCTCGCCCCCACCGCCGCGCACGTGGAACGCGCCGCGCGCGCGTACAAGGACATCAACCTGTTGGGATGCAAGCTGCTGCGGCCGGGCGGACTGCTGGCGACGTTCTCGTGCTCCGGCGGGGTCGGCATCGAGCTGTTTCAAAAGATCGTCGCGGGCGCGGCCGTCGATGCGCGGATCGACGCGCAGATCATCGGCCGGCTGGGGCCGTCGGCGGACCATCCGGTCCTGCTCTCGTTTCCCGAGGGCGACTATCTGAAGGGCCTGCTGGTCAGGCTGGCCAATCCCACGGCCACGGGCGGGGCATCCGGGCCGTAAGGCGTTGGGCAGCGTGGGAGAGAATCTGCGGTAACGGCATGCCCGGAATGTCCGGCATGCCCGGCAGGCCGGCAAAGGCAAGCGTGGAAACAAGGGGCTGGACATGTCTGCGCAAGTCACGACGGAACTTTCCGCCGGGAACGCTGCCAAGATGCTTGCGGGTATGCGTACGGTTACGTACCGATGCGTTCACCTCCCACTTTCCTCGCAGTGAGTAGTTCGCCGGCGGCAACCCCGCCGGTTTTTTTTGCGGTCCGCACCCGAACAGGCAAAAAAAAGGCAGCGCGTGCGCTGCCTTCGGGTACAACTCCTGCGGAGTGAAACGACTTCGGCTTACTTCTTGTCGGCTTTCAGGCATTCGCTCATGAACTTCTTGCGGTCGTCTCCCTTCATGGCGCCGGCGTCCTTGTTGCAGGCCTTCATCTTCTCCTGCTGGGTCATCGGCTTGTCCTTCTTCAGGCAAGACGACATGAATTTCTTCCTGTCGTCGCCTTTCTTGTCGCCCGCTTCCTTAT
The DNA here is from genome assembly GCA_016717855.1 of Betaproteobacteria bacterium. Taxonomy (GTDB): domain Bacteria; phylum Pseudomonadota; class Gammaproteobacteria; order Burkholderiales; family Casimicrobiaceae; genus PALSA-1005. The sequence continues at coordinate 81,202 of JADKEV010000012.1, read as the reverse complement.
TGCACTCTGCCATCTTCGTCTGCTGCGGGTTTGCCGCCTTCTTGTCCTGCGCGACAGCAAAACCACAGGCAAACATGCCAACCAAGAACGTAAGTGTCAGTCGCTTCAGATATTTCATAGATCTCCTTCGTATCGCTCCTCGAGTTGCCTCAACTGTTTTGGAAATGGTCGGAATCACCCGACGAAGGCAGTCTACGCCAACACTTTGGCGGGAAGCAACCGCTAACTTGCGCGCCCTCCGGGCAATTCGCATTTTCGTATCGTGCAGTGCAGCATAAAACAGGTTACAATGGCATTATCAGTTGAAATTCGTAGTAAGTTGAAATTTTCTGTTGTTGATCCAGAAGAAATGTATGGTTTAAGCTAGGATTGGCCGACCCTGTACCGGCCAAAAACGACCATTTTGGCGTTGCAAAAACACCCACCACAACCGGTTGAAACGTGGGCCGGCAGGACCACTAGATGTTGCGTCCAGTCGGTCGGACTGAAAAAACTTTGCAATCAATTCAACAATTTAGTAAATTGGGTAACTGACGATGGCACTCACCGCAATTAGCCGCACCGAAGCGGTGCAAACAGAGCAGAGGGTCACGATGATGCACAATACCGACGACCTCAGAATCAAGGAAATCAAAGAGTTAGCTCCGCCCGGCCATGTTATCCGCGAGTTTCCGGCCACTGAAGCGGCGGCCGCGACGGTCTTTGAAACCCGCGCTGCGATCCATCGCATACTCCACGGTGCCGACGACCGGTTGCTGATCGTGGTCGGTCCCTGTTCCATTCACGACCCCAAGGCCGCGTTGGAATACGCCCGCAGGCTCGTCGCCGTCAAGAACCGGCTGGCCGACGACCTGATCGTCGTGATGCGCGTCTATTTCGAGAAGCCGCGCACGACAGTCGGATGGAAAGGCCTGATCAACGATCCCCGCCTCGACGGCAGCTTCCGCATCAACGAAGGCCTGCGCGCCGCGCGCGGCTTGTTGCTCGACGTCGCCGAGCTTGGCCTACCCACTGCGACCGAATTCCTGGACATGATCACGCCGCAGTACATCGCCGACCTGATCAGCTGGGGCGCGATCGGCGCGCGGACGACCGAAAGCCAGGTGCATCGCGAGCTCGCCTCCGGGCTGTCCTGCCCCGTCGGGTTCAAGAACGGGACCGACGGCAACGTGCGCATCGCCGTCGATGCGATCAAGGCCGCCGCGTCGCCGCATCACTTTCTATCGGTGACCAAGGCCGGCCACTCGGCGATAGTTTCGACCAACGGCAACGAAGACTGCCACGTGATCCTGCGGGGTGGAAAATCTACCAACTACGATGCGGCCAGCGTCGATGCGGCAGCCAGGGACGTCGCCGGCGCCGGGCTGGGGGCGCGGCTGATGGTCGATTTCTCGCATGCCAACAGCCAGAAGCGGCATGAAAACCAGATCCAGGTCGGCGCGGATGTCGCCGCCCAACTCGCGGGCGGCGAAGAACGGATCGTCGGCGTCATGATCGAGAGCCATCTCAAGGCCGGGCGGCAGGACTTGCTGCCGGGCAAGGCGCTGGAGTACGGGGTGTCGATCACCGACGGCTGCATCGGCTGGGACGAAACGGTCACGTTGCTCGACACGCTGGCCGCCGCGGTGCGCCAGCGCCGGGCGACGATCGCGGAGCGCTGAAGCCCGGGCGAAACCCTACGCCGCCGCCGCGGACTTCAGCGCCGGCTCCGGCGTGCCGTCCCGCCAGGGCAGCGCCACCGGGTAATCCGCGAGCAGGCAATCGTCAGGCAGGCATTCGATCGGCGTGAAGTCGCGGTGCGCGATGTACTCGGGCCGCTTGAAGCGGCGGATGTGATTGGATACCGCGCACAGGCTCAGATAGACGCTGACCCGGTTCCACGGCGACAGGTTCGACGTCGACGCGTGGACCAGGCAGGAGTGGAACAGGATCATCGAGCCGGCCGGACCCTTGGGCGCGACGATGCCGCCGCGCGCGACCAGGCTGGCGATGGTGGCGTGATCGATGGTCCACAACGGGTAGCTGGTGGTGGAGGTGTCGTGCGCGGCGTCCAGCACGCCCAGCCGGTGGCTGCCCGGGATGAACATCAGCGGACCGTTGAACTCGTTGACTTCGTCGAGGAAGATCGCGACGTTCATCGCGCGCGGCGCCGGCATGTCGTCGTCGTTCTTCCAGGTCCCGTAGTCCTGGTGCCATTGCCACACGTCGCCGTCGAACGCCGCCTTCCCATTGATCTTGAACTGGTGCATGTAAACCTGCTCGTCGAACAATTGCATCACCGGCAGCACCATCCGCGGGTGCCGCGCCAGCCGGGCGAACGGCGCGCTGTACATGTGGGCGGCGAAGTTGGTGCGCACCACGTCGCCGGTCTTTTCGCGGACATTCTCGGGCCGGCGCTGCGCGTAGAGGTTCGGGACCTCGTGCTGGAGGACCTGGATTTCCGCGGGCGTGAACAGGCCGGGGAAGAACAGGTAGCCCTCGCGCTCGAAGGCTTCGGTCTGCTGCCGCGTCAGTCTCATTCGCGTCTCCTTGCCATCGGCGTTGCCGGTGCCTGCGGCGCAAGACTAGCATGACCGTGCGAAGCCTGACAGACCGGCGCGAGGGCCGATGGTCGCGCCGGCCCGAAATGCCGGGTTTCCGCGTGCCCTGCGATAAAATGCGGAATGCGCGACTACCGTTGTCCCCGCTGGCTGCCCGGCGGGCACTTGCAGACCATCGTCCCGTACTTCTTCCGCCGGCTGCCGCTGCCGCGCTATCGCCGGGAGCGCATCGATACCCCCGACGGCGACTTTGTCGATCTCGACTGGATCGACGGCCCAGCGGGACAACCGCTGGTAGTGCTGTTCCACGGCCTCGAAGGCAGTTCGCAATCGCACTACGCGCGGGCGATGATGAGCACGGTGCAGGCGCGCGGGTGGCGCGGCGTCGTGCCACACTGGCGCGGATGTTCGGGCGAGCCGAACCGGCTTCCGCGCGCCTACCACTCCGGCGACTACGCCGAGGCGGGCTGGCTGCTGCAGGTTATCCACGACCGCGCGCGGCCGGCCGCGATGTTCGCCGCCGGCGTATCGCTGGGCGGCAGCGCGCTCCTCAACTGGCTCGGCCGGGCCGGGGGCGACGCGCGCAAGCTGCTGGCCGCGGCGGCCGCGGTGTCGGCGCCGCTCAGCCTGCGGGCGGGCGGCGAGGCCATCCAGCGCGGGTTCAACATGGTCTATACGTGGAATTTCATGCGCACGATGCGGCGCAAGGGACTCGCCAAGGCACGGCTCTTTCCCGATCGCGTCAGCGCGGACCGCATCCGCCGCTGCCGCACCCTGTACGACTTCGACGACGTGTTCACCGCCCCGCTGCACGGCTTCCGCAGTGCGGACGACTACTGGGATCGCGGCAGCTCGCTGTCCTGGCTGCGCCACATCGAACTGCCGACGCTGATCATCAACGCCAGGAACGACCCGTTCATGCCCTTGACCGCGCTGCCCGCCCCGCTGGTGGTGTCGCCGGCGGTGACGCTGGAGCTGCCGGACCACGGCGGGCACGTCGGCTTCCTGCACGGACCGTGGCCCGGCGATCCGGCATGGCTGCCGCGGCGGCTGCTGCGGTACTTCACGGAACACCTGGCGCCCGCGGGCGCATGGCCATCGAACGCGGCGGCGCCGCGCAGCCCCTGAACCCAACCTGACACTTTCCTCCCGGACACACCGATGCCCCCACTGCCCCAGGAAATTTTCAAAGCCTACGACATCCGCGGCATAGTCGGGAAGACGCTGACACCGGAGATCGTGCGCAGCATCGGCCAGGGCCTGGGCACGCTGGCGCTCGAAGCCGGCTGCGACACGCTCGCCATAGGCTGTGACGGCCGGTTGTCGGGGCCGGAACTCAAATCCGCGCTCGCCGCCGGCATCCAGGCCAGCGGCGCCCATGCGCTCGACATCGGCCTGGTCACCACGCCGCTCACGTACTTCGCGGCGACGCACCTGGCCACCCGCTGCTCGGTGATGGTCACCGGCAGCCACAACCCGCCCGACTACAACGGGCTGAAGATGGTCATCGGCGACGAGACACTCTCGGGCGATGGCATCCAGCAGCTCAGGCGCCGCCTCCTCGCCGGCGAGGTGCGCCATGGCGCGGGGCGGCTCGCGCGCGCTGATGTCCGCGAGGCGTACATGGCCCGCGTCACGGGCGACGTCAGGCTGGCGCGGCCAATAAAAATCGCCATCGATGCGGGCAACGGCATCGCGGGCGCCTACGCACCGGAACTGTTCAGGCGGCTGGGTTGCGCAGTCACCGAGTTGTTCTGCGAAGTCGACGGGACTTTCCCCAACCACCACCCCGATCCATCGCAACCCGCGAACCTGCGGGACCTGATCCGTTGCCTGGCCGAAACCGATTGCGAACTGGGACTCGCGTTCGACGGCGACGGCGACCGGCTGGGCGTCGTCACCAAAGGCGGCGCGGTGATCTATCCCGACCGGCAGCTCATGCTCTACGCGCAGGACGTGCTCGCGCGCAATCCCGGGGCGACCATCATCTACGACGTGAAGTCGACGCGCAACCTCAAGCCCTGGATCGAGCGGCATGGCGGCGTGCCGCTGATGTGGAAGACCGGACATTCGCTGATCAAGGCGAAGATGAAGGAAGTCGGCGCGCCGCTGGCCGGCGAAATGAGCGGCCACACGTTCTTCAGGGAGCGCTGGTTCGGCTTCGACGACGGGTTGTACTGCGGCGCGCGGCTGCTGGAAATCCTGTCGCGCCACGCCGACCCCGGCGCGATCCTCGAGGCGCTGCCCGACAGCCTGTCGACGCCCGAGCTGCAGGTGCCGTGCGCCGAGGGCGAGGCGCACACGCTGATCGCGCGGATGGCGGAACAGGCGCGCTTCCCCGGCGCCCGGGACATCGTGCGCATCGATGGCCTGCGGGTGGAATACGCCGACGGGTTCGGCCTGGCCCGCGCATCCAACACCACGCCGGTGATCGTGCTGCGCTTCGAGGCGGACAATCAGGTGGCGCTGGAGCGGATCCAGCGCGATCTGCTCGCGGCGATCCGCGCGCTCAAGCCCGATGCCGCGATCGCCGCGGGCGGGCACTGACCCTGGACGACCAGCTTACAGGCGCTCGCTGACGTCGAGTTCGCGCACGCCCTTGGCATCGCGCCGCGCTTCGGCCGCCAGCAACACCTTCTCCCGCAACGCCGCCGGCCCCGGCACCGCACGCATCGTCAACAGCGGGGACGTCATGTCCGAAGTGCGCAATTCGACGTTGCCCAGGCCAAACAGGCGCAGGAAAAACGGCTGCAGCAGCACGACGTCCTTGACGCGGTAGAGTTCGATGCTGTCGGTGCGCTTGTTGAACACGCCCTGGGTGACTCGAATGCGCTGGTCTGACACGGCGTAGCGGAAGCAGCGCGTCTCGATCCAGCGCCAGATGGCGTAAAGGACTGGCACAACCAGGAAGAACAGCAGCGCGCAGACGACGTAAGTGCCCAGATTCGTGACCTGGGACGGGCTGCCTTCCCAGATGATGTTCTCTTGTGCGCTCATGTATTGGGTTCCGTAGGCTGTTCGGGCATTCTAGAGTAACCCCCTTCTCCCTCGGGGAGAAGGGCTGGAGATGAGGGCGCCCGCCCGGCGCCGTAACGCCGGGACGGCCCCTCCCTCACCCGCCCTCCGGGGAGGGAAGTCTTGCTAGCTCGCCCGCCGCGGCCGGTCGATGGCGCTGCTGTGAAATGCATACGAGCCCAGCTTGCGGTCGAGGAAGTAGCGGCGCAGCGTGCGCGCGATGGTGCGGAAGGCCAGCGTCTCCCAGGGTATCTCGGCTTCGGTGAACAGCCGGACTTCCAGGCTCTCGGTCCCCGGGCCGAAATCGAGATCGAGGAGCCGTGCGCGGTACATCATATAGACCTGATGGACGTGGAGCAGCGAGATCATCGTGTACAAACCGACCGGCTCGACCCGCGCGTTGGCTTCCTCCAGCGTCTCCCGCAGCGCCCCCTGCTCCACCGTTTCGCCGTTCTCCAGGAAGCCGGCGGGCAGCGTCCACAATCCGTAGCGCGGCTCGATCGCGCGCTTGCACAGCAGCACCTTGTCTTCCCACGCCGGCAGGCAGCCGACGACCACGCGGGGATTCTGGTAGTGGATCGCCGCGCAGTCGGCGCACACGATCCGCGGCAGCGTGTCGCCCTCGGGAATGCGCAGCGCCAGGTTGGCGCTGCCGCAGGTGCTGCAGAACTTCACCCTTGCCTCGCGCCGGCCATCACAGTTTCAGGAAGTTGTCGCGGTAGAACTTCATTTCGTCGATCGACTCGCGGATGTCGTCCAGCGCCGTGTGGGCGCCGCGCTTGACGACGCCTTTGGCGACGTCCGGCTTCCAGCGCCTGGCCAGTTCCTTGAGCGTGCTCACGTCCAGGTTGCGGTAATGGAAGTAGTCCTCCAGTTTCGGCATCCACCGCGCCAGGAAGCGGCGGTCCTGGCAGATCGAATTGCCGCACATCGGCGACACGTTCGCCGGGACGTAGCCGCGCAGGAAAGCGATCATCGCCGCCTCGACCGCCGCCTCGTCCAGCGTCGACGACTTGACCTTGTCGATCAGACCGGTCCGCGCGTGGGTCGCCTGGTTCCACGCATCCATGCCGCGCAGTGTCGCGTCGTCCTGATGCAGCACCAGCACCGGCGACTCGGCGACGGCATTCAGGTCGTTGTCGGTGATCACGATTGCCACTTCGATGACCCTGTCCGTATCCGGCTTGAGTCCCGTCATTTCCATATCGACCCAGATCAGCCGCGTGGGGTCTTGCGCCATGCCTGTGTGCCATAATCGGTGAATTGACAGCGCACATTGTCGCACACGTACCCGCCACGCCCGCATGAACGCCGCAACCTTCACTCTCATCTTTCTCGCGCTCTACGCGTTGAACCTGGCCCTGAAATTCTGGCTCGACGCGCGCCAGATGCGGCACGTGCGCGCCCATCGCGACCAGGTGCCGCAGCAGTTCGCCGGGAAGATCACGTTGCCGGCGCACCAGAAGGCAGCCGACTACACGATCGCCAAGACCCGCCTCGGAATCGCCGACGAAGTCGTCGGCGCCGCGCTGGCGCTGGCGCTCACGCTGGGCGGCGGGCTGGCCTGGTTGTACGGCATCGCCGCGGGACTCACCGACCAGCCACTGTTGCGCGACCTCGCGCTGCTCGTCGGCTACGCGCTGGTGGCGGGTGTCGTGGGCCTGCCGCTGTCAATCTACGGCACGTTCGGGGTCGAGGCCCGGTTCGGCTTCAACAAGATGACGTGGCAGCTCTGGCTGGTCGACTTGGCGAAGGGCCTGCTGTTGGGCGCCGCACTGGGGCTGCCGCTGGCCGCGCTAGTGCTGTGGCTGATGCAATCCGCCGGTGCGTTGTGGTGGCTCTACGCCTGGCTGGCGTGGACGGCATTCCAGCTGCTGCTGCTGGTGCTGTACCCGACGTTCATCGCGCCGCTGTTCAACAAGTTCAGTCCGCTCGAGGACGGCGCCGTGAAGCAGCGGATCGAAGCGCTGCTGGCGCGCTGCGGGTTCCAGTTCAAGGGCCTGTTCGTGATGGATGGCTCGAAGCGCTCCAGCCACGGCAATGCGTACTTCACCGGCTTCGGCGCGGCGCGGCGCATCGTCTTTTTCGACACGCTGCTCAAGTCGCTGGAGCCGGCCGAGGTGGAAGCCGTGCTCGCCCATGAACTGGGGCACTTCAAGCGCCGGCACATCATCAAGCGGATGATCTGGATCTTCGCGGCAAGCCTGCTGTTCCTCTGGCTGTTGAGCCTGCTGATGACCCAGCCCTGGTTCTACGCCGGGCTGGGCGTGCCGCCAGCGGCCGGCGGGCAGTCGAATGCGATGGCGCTGCTGCTCTTCGCGCTGGTCGTCCCGCTGGTCACCTTTCCGCTCTCGCCGCTGTTCTCGGCCTATTCCCGCAAACATGAGTTCGAGGCCGACGCCTATGCGGCGGCGCAGGCTTCCGCTGGCGATCTGGCCCATTCTCTGGTAAAAATGTACGAAGACAACGCCTCGACGCTGACGCCCGACCCGTTGCACTCGGCCTTTTACGACTCGCACCCGCCGGCCGCGGTCCGCATCGCGCGGCTGCAGGCAGCCGGCTGAAGGAGACGCAACATGAGACATTCGATCACCGCATTGCTCGGGGCTGCCACACTCGCCGCGACGCTGGGCGCGGCCAACCTGCATGCCAGCCGCCTGGACAAGCCGGACGCGCCATCATTCCGCCAGGGACAAGGCAAGGTCTGCATCGGCTGCCGCATCTATGTCCAGTCGACCAGCGGCCGGCCGATCCGGCTCGACCGCGGCCCGCTCGGCGTCGTCGCCGAGGCGCCGCCCAACGCCTGCGCCGATCCCGGCACGTCGCTGGGCTTCCCCGAGGAAGGCGAACACCTGGCCGCGTTCCTGAATTCGCAGCCAGTCGAGTTCAAGTGACCGCGCATTCCGCCGCGTCACTGCGCACCCACGACTGCCGTCCCGGCCAGCCCAAGCTGGCGGATGCCGATATCGACGCGGCGCTGGCCACGCTGCCCGGCTGGAGCCGCGGCGACAACGCCCTGCGCAAGACCTACCGCTTTCCCGACTATTACCGGACCATGGCGTTCGTCAACGCGGTGGCGTGGATTGCCAACCAGCAGGACCATCACCCCGACCTGGACGTGCGCTACAACCGCTGCGGCGTGGCGTTCAGCACGCACGACGCCGGCGGCATCACGCTGAATGACCTGATCTGCGCCGCGCGGGTCGACGCGCTGGGAGCCGCGTGACCCGCCGCGAAAGTGCCGGGTTGATCGTAGGCGCCCACCGCCGTCATTACGAAGTCGAGTTGCCGGATGGCGGCAACGTGCTGTGCGCCGTCAAGGGCCGGCAGCTCGCGCCCGCCTGCGGCGACACCGTCGACATCACACAGGGCACGGACCGCGAGGGACTCATCGTCGGCATCCACCCGCGCCAGTCCGAGTTGACGCGGGAAGACGCGTATCGCCAGAAGACCATCGCGGCGAACGTCTCGGTCGTGCTCGGCGTCGTCGCGGTCGAGCCCGCGTTCAATCCCGAGCTGATCGATCGCTGGACCGTCGCCTCCGAAGCGGCGGGCTGCCGCTTCGTCCTGGTCCTGAACAAGATGGACCTGCCAGGCGCCGAGGCGGTGCGGGCCAGGCTGGAACCCTACGCGGCGCTGGGCTATGCGCTGATCACGCTGACCGCCCGGCAAGGCATCGACCCGCTGCGCCCGCTGCTCGCCAACGAGCGCAGCGTGCTCGTCGGCCAGTCGGGAATGGGCAAGTCGACCATCATCAATACCGCGCTGGGCGATTTGCGCGCGAAGACCGGCGAGATCTCGGAGTCGCTCAACGCCGGACGGCACACCACGACGCATACCCGGCTGCACCGGCTCGGCCCCGCCGCGTGGATCATCGATTCGCCCGGCATGAAAGAATTCGGCATCCACCAGCTCGTGCGCAGCGGACTGGAACATGCGTTCGTCGAGTTCCGGCCGTTTCTGGGCATGTGCAAGTTCCGCGACTGCACGCACGACCACGAACCGCAGTGCGCGGTCCGCGCGGCGTGCAGCGACGGGAAGATCGCCGCGACGCGGCTCGCGACCTACCATCGCCTGCGCCGCGAGATCACCGCGTAGTCATCGCGCAATCCCCACGCAATGACCACGAAATTGCCGCGCAATCACTGCGTAGGATGGGTGGAGCGCAGCGATACCCATCATCGTCGAGTCGCACCGAATCCCGTGGATGGGTCGGGCGCAGCGACGCACATCCGGCCAGGCATTGAAGGTCGGCCAGCGACCCACGCAAGTTTCAATCCATCCCCGCCCCAACCGTCGCGCGCACCGGAATTCCCGCCGGGTCGAAATCCTCCAGGCAAAACACGTTGACCCCGTAGTGATCGGGCGCCGACCGCTTGCGGTGAAACGGGTAGATGCCGCACACGCCGCAGAAATAGTGTTTCGCCGTCATGGTGTGAAACTGGTACAGGCGCAGCGACTCTTCGCCCTGCAGGAGCCGGAAGGCGCTTTCATGCACCTTGACCATCAGCGCGTTCTTGCGCTTGCAGATCGAGCAGTCGCAGGTCGTCAGCTCGGGAAAATCGGACTCGATCTCGAAGCGCACCGCGCCGCAATGGCAGCTTCCGCGCAGGGTTTGCAGTGGCCGGTTCATCGCATGGTTCCTATGAGTTGAGCACGTGCCGGGGGAGAACATTCAGGGCTCGTTGTCCCGGCGCTCGGGTTTGCTGGACGAGCGCAGCGGTACTGCGGCAAAGCGCAGCACCATGTGCGCCTTGGCGAAGTACGCCGCCCCCACCTTGATCGCCCGTTCCTCGACGCCGAAGGTCACGAAGCCGGCGGATTCATACAATCTCCGGGCCCGTTCGTTGGTCGCTGTGACCGACAGGTTCACCTGCTCCAGGCCCGGAATCGCGCGTGCCCGCTCCAGGCAGGCGGTTAGCAGCGCGCGGCCGACGCCTCTGGAACCGGCTTCCGGCGCCACGTACATGCCGAACAGCAAAGCCTTGTGCCGTTGCTTCAATCGCGATTCCACGGCAAGGCCCACCGAGCCAATCAACTCCCCGGTGTCGGCGAACGCCCCCAGCACGAAGTCGTGCGGCGCCGCCGCGTCCGGGACGATGCGCCTTTCGGCCCAGGCCAACGGCTTTCGCGAATCCTCTTCGTAGCTCGAATTGAACGCGTCCGGAAAGATGCGCAGCATGCGCAGGCGCAGCGCATGATAGGGCGCGGCGTCGTCGAGCACGAGTTGTCGTATCTTCATGGGCGGGCGGGGGCCGATCGGAACGAAATTGTACCGGCAGCGGACCGTCGCCGCGCCATCCATCGGCGATCCCGGGAAGTGTAGAGCGGCGAACTGGCGCCCCGCCAGCAGGCAGCGGACAGTTTTTGGTTATGATGCGCGATCACTCCCCTGCGCCGCCGGCGAAAACCCACCCATGCTCAAACTCTATTTCGCCCCCGGCGCCTGCTCGTTCGTGCCCCATGTCGCCCTCGAGATCATCAAGGCGGAGACCGGCGCCGGGTTCGAGCCGTCGCTGGTCAAGCTGCACAAGGGCGAACAGTCGACGCCCGAATACCTGGCGCTGAACCCGAACGCGCAGGTGCCGGTGCTGCTGGTCGACGGCAAGCCGCTGACCCAGATCGTCGCCATCTGCGACTATCTGGACCGCAGCGCTCCCCAGGCGGGCTTGCTGCCCGCCGATCCCTGGGCCCGGGCACAGGCGATGTCCATGCTGGCGTGGATGAACAACACTGTCCATCCGACGTTCACCCACATTTTCCGTCCGGAACAGTTCACGTCGGGCGACGAGGGCATCGCCGAACAAAAGCGCTTCAACACGGCGCGATTCGCGCAATTGCTCGAACGGATCCAGGGCCACATCGCCGGCGCCCACCCTTGGCTGTTCGGCGACCGGATCACTTTCCCCGACATCTACGCCGTCGTCTTCTGGCGTTGGGGCGGCATCGCCGGCGTCGACCCGGCCGCGCTGCCTGCGTACCAGGCCTACGTCGAGCAGTTGGCGGCGCTCCCTGCGTTTGCCGCCGCGATCGAACGCGAGCGGATCCCGCTGCACATGTACCGGAAGGCTTGATGGCGATGGACGTCAGACGCTTCGAAGTGAGCAAGGCCAACCTGCGCAAGACCGGCGTGGTCGACGCGCCGCTGCCCGAACTCGCCGACGGGCAGGTGCTGTTCGCCATCGACAGCTTCGCGTTCACGTCGAACAACGTGACCTACGCGGCGTTCGGCGATGCGATGCAGTACTGGCAGTTCTTCCCCGTCGACGATCCCGCGCAGGGACAGATTCCGGTGTGGGGCTTCGCCGACGTAGCCGAATCGCGCTGCCCCGGCATCGCGCCCGGGGAACGCTTCTACGGCTACTTTCCGATGGCCACGCACCTGGTCGTGTCGCCGATCCGGGTCGCGCCGTCCGGCTTCTTCGACGGCGCCGCGCACCGCCAGGGGCTGCACGCCGTCTACAACCAATACACGCGATGCAGTACCGATCCGGCCTACGAGCACCGGTTCGAGGCCGAACAGATGTTGCTCAAGCCGCTGTTCATCACCTCGTTCCTGCTTGACGATTTCGTGGCCGACAACGACTTCTTCGGCGCGCGCTCGGTACTCCTCTCCAGCGCCTCGTCGAAGACCGCGTACGGCACGGCGTTCATGCTGGCGCAGCGGCCGGGAATCGAGGTCATCGGCCTGACCTCGGAGGCGAACCTGGCGTTCGTCGAGGGCCTGGGGTGTTATTCGCGGGTCGTGTCGTACGCGGCGCTGGAGTCCATCGCCCAAGCGGTGCCGCGGGTCTATGTGGACATGTCCGGCAACGCCGACGTGCGCGGCCGCGTTCACCGGCACTTCGGCGATGCGCTCAAATACAGTTGCGCCGTCGGCGGCACGCATTGGGAAGCGATGCAGGCCCGGATGGAACTTCCCGGCCCGAAGCCCACTCTGTTCTTCGCGCCGGCGCAGATCAAGAAGCGCGTCGCCGACTGGGGCGGGGCGGAATTCCAGCAGAAGACGGCTGCCGCGTGGCGGGCCTTCATCGCCCGGGTGACCGATCCGGCGCAGCCATGGCTGACGGTCGAGCGCGGGCGCGGGCCCGAAGCGATCTCGCGCACCGTGCACGCGATGCTGGACGGCAAGGTCGCCCCGCAGGATGGCCATATTCTGTCGTTCTGACATTGGCTGGGAGATTCTGATGATGCGTTCGCGATTCGTCTTCGGTTGCGCGCTGGCGGTGGCCGGCGCAGGCATGCTCGCCGCACTGCCGGCCCCGGCGCAGGCGCCGCTCCCGATCTTCGACGCGCACCTGCACTACAGCCACGACGCGTGGGAGAACCTGCCGCCGCCGGCAGCGATCGACGTGCTCAGGAAAGGCGGCATCCGGCGCGCGCTGCTCTCCAGTTCCAACGACGAGGGGCAGCAACGCCTCTACGCGCTGGCGCCGGAGATCATCGTGCCGTCGTTACGGCCGTACCGGACGCGGGGCGACGTCGGCACCTGGGTCAACGACAGCTCGGTCATCGGCTACCTCGAGGAACGCCTGAAAAAGTACCGCTACGCGGCGGTCGGCGAATTTCATCTCTACGGCGCCGACGCCGACCTGCCGGTGCCGCGGCGAATGGTCGAGCTGGCGAAACAGCACGGGCTGATCATGCACGCGCACTCGGACGTCATCGCGGTCGAGCGGCTGTTCAAGCAATGGCCGGAAGCGCGGATCCTGTGGGCGCATTCGGGATTCGCCCGCGCCGACGAGGTGCGCGACATGCTCCGCAAGCACAAGAACCTGTGGTGCGACCTGGCGTTTCGCGGCGATCACCACAGCGGGGGCAAGGCCACCGACGAATGGCGCGCCGTGTTCATCGAATTTCCCGACCGCTTCACGGTGGGCACCGACACCTTCACGCCGGAGCGCTGGCTCTACGTCGGCGAGCACGCCAACACCGCGCGCGCCTGGTTGTCCTCGCTGCCGCGTGATGTCGCCGAGAAGATCGCGTACCGCAACGCCGAAGCGCTGCTGGGCGGCTTCAACATGGCGAAGTTCGGCGCCCATTGAAACGGACCGCGCTGCTGCTGGCTGCGATGGCCGCCGCTGCCGGCGCGCCGGCCTGCGAACTGCCCCCCGGCGGCCAGCAGATCGCCAATCGTGATGGCACGCTGGCGTTGTCGTACCGGCCCGACCCGGCCCCTCTGGCGATCGACCGGCCGTTCAGCCTGCTCGTCCACGTCTGTTCCAGGGCGCCGGTGGAGAGCCTGACCGTCGATGCGCACATGCCGGAGCATCGCCACGGGATGAACTACAAGCCCGGTATCGCACCGGTTGGCGTCGGCGCCTGGCGCGCCAGCGGCCTGTTGCTGCACATGCCCGGCAAATGGGAGTTCCTGTTCGGCGTGCGCGTCAACGGCAAGACCGAGCGGCTCGCGCACGCCGTCCTGGTACGATGAACGCGACGCGTGCCCGGCGGCTGGCGCCATTGCTCGCGTCGCTCGCGGCGCTCGCGGTCGCAGTGTCCTGCGCAGCCGCGCCTGCCGTCGGCGATGCCGGACGCCTGCTCGACTTCTCCGACGCCGAACGGCAGGCCATCCTGGCGCACGGGCCCTGGCCGCCGCCGCTGGTCCCCGATCCCAGCAACCGCGTTTCCGGCAATCCCGAGGCCGCGGCGCTGGGGCAGCGGCTCTTTTTTGATGGCCGGTTGTCGGCGAACGGACGCGTCGCCTGCGTTTCCTGCCACGCCCCACCGGCATTGTTCGCCGACCGCAGGAAGGTCAGCATCGGCTTGTCGGCGGTGGACCGCAACGCGCCCTCGCTGGTCAACGTTCGCTTCGCGCGCTGGTTCGGCTGGGACGGCGGCAGCGACAGCCTGTGGGCGCACAGCATCCGCCCGCTCACCGATCCGCGCGAGCACGGGATCGCCCTGGAGCAGGTGGCCACGTTGCTGGCGACCGACCCCGACCTGTCGTGCCGCTACCAGAAGGTCTTCGGGCGCGACGCCGCTGGTGTCAGCACTGAGACCGCCAGCGCCGACGCGGGCAAGGCGCTGGCCGCGTTCCAGGAAACCCTCGTTTCGATCCCTACCCGGTTCGACGCGTTTCGCGCCGCGCTCGAGCGGGGCGACGGCGCGGCGGCCGCGCGCTATCCGGAAAACGCGCAGCGCGGCTTGCGCATGTTCGTCGGCAAGGGCAATTGCAGCACCTGCCACGTCGGCCCGCTGTTTTCCAACCGCGAGTTCGCCGACACCGGCATCCCGTTCTTCCTGGCGCCGGGCATCGTCGATCCCGGGCGCTACGGCGGGATCGTCCGGGTCCGGCAGGACGCGTTCAACCAGCTCGGCCGGCACAACGACGACCCGGTCCGCGCGCCGGGAACGGCGACGCGGCACGTTGACCTGCAGCAGAAGAATTTCGGCGAGTGGAAGGTCCCGGGCCTGCGCAACGTCGCGCTGACGGCGCCCTACATGCACAACGGCTCGCTGGCGACACTGCGCGAGGTGCTCGGGCACTACTCGGAACTCGACGAAGACAGGCTCCATGCGGACGGCGAGAAGATCCTGCGCCCGCTGCGCTTGGGCGAAGCCGAGATCGGCGATCTGCTGGCCTTCCTCGACACGCTGACCTCGCCGCCGCCCGGATTGATGATGGACTTGCTGCCGACCGCGCGTGCGCGCGAGCCGTGCCGCTGACGGAGTCGCGTCAGCTGCGCAATTCGTCGCGGTCGCGATAGAACTCCAGCGCCTCCGGATTGGCCAGCGCCTCGACGTTCTTCACCGGGCGGCCGTGGACGATGTTGCGCACCGCGAGCTCGACGATCTTGTTGCTCTTGGTGCGCGGGATGTCGGCGACCTGCAGCACCTTGGCCGGGACGTGGCGCGGCGTGGTGTTGGTGCGGATGTGCTGCTTGATCTTCGCGATGAGCGCGTCGTCCAGCGCGAGGCCGTCGCGCAGGCGCACGAACAGCACCACGCGCACGTCGTGGTCCCAGTCCTGGCCGATGACCAGGCTCTCGACGACTTCGTCGAGCTGCTCGACCTGCCGGTAGATTTCCGCGGTGCCGATGCGCACGCCGCCGGGGTTGAGCGTCGCGTCGGAGCGGCCGTAGATGATCACGCCGCCCCGCGCCGTGATCTCGACGAAATCGCCGTGGCACCAGACGCCGGGGTATTGTTCGAAGTACGCGGCGCGATACCTGGCGTCGCCCGGATCGTTCCAGAAGCCGATCGGCATCGACGGAATCGGCCGCGTGCAGACCAGCTCGCCGCGCTGGCCGCTGCCCGGGGGATAGGGCTTGCCGTTGTCATCGAACGCCTCGACCGCCATCCCCAGGATCTTGCACTGGATCTCGCCGCGGTACACCGGCAGGATGGGCATGCCGCCGACGAAGCTGGCCACGATGTCGGTGCCGCCGGACATCGAGGACAGGCAGACGTCCCGCTTCACGTGTTCGTACACATAGTCGAAACTCTCGGGCGCCAGCGGCGATCCGGTCGACAGGACCGTGCGCACCGTCGCCAGGTCGAACTCGTCCTTGGGCGACAGGCCGGCCTTTTTGAGCGCATCGATGTACTTGGCCGACGTGCCGAAGTGCGTCATCCGCTCGGCCTGCGCGTACTCCCACAGTATCCGGCCGCCCTGCAGGAAGGGCGAGCCGTCGTAGAGCAGCAGCGTCGCGCCCGTGGCGAGTCCCGACGCCAGCCAGTTCCACATCATCCAGCCGCAGGTCGTGAAATAAAACAGACGGTCGCCGTGCCGGACGTCGCACTGCAGCTGCTGCTCCTTCATGTGCTGGAGCAGCGTCCCGCCCGCGCCATGGACGATGCACTTGGGCACGCCGGTCGTGCCGCTGGAAAACAGGATGTAGAGCGGGTGGTTGAACGGCAGGCGCAGGAATGACGGCGCTCCGGCCGTGAAAGGCTGCAGGAAGTCGCCCCACCAGACGCCGGAAGCGATCGCCGACAGCGACGCTTCCGGATGCACGTAGGGCACGACCACGACGCGCTTGACCGAGGGCAATTGGCCGCGGACCTCGGCGACCTTGTCCAGGATATTGATCGTCTTTCCGTTGTAGTAGTAGCCGTCGACGGCGACCAGCACTTTCGGCTCGATCTGGCCGAAACGGTCCAGGATCCCCTGGACGCCGAAATCCGGCGAACACGACGACCAGATCGCGCCCAGGCTCGAAGTGGCCAGCATCCCGACGATGGCCTCGGGCGTATTGGCGGCGATCGCGCACACCCGGTCGCCCTCCCCGACTCCGGCAAGCTTCAGCGCCTGTTGGGCGCGCGCGACTTCGCCGGCCAGCTCGCGGAACGACATCCGGCGCTTGACCCGGTCCTCGCCCCAGAACACCAGCGCGTCGGCGTCGTCGCGGCGGCGCAGCAGGTTCTCGGCAAAGTTGATCTTCGCATCGGGGAAGAAACGCGCCCCCGGCATCGCGTCGGGATTCACGACCGTGCGCGCGCCCGGACCGTCGCCGATCACGCCGCAGAACGTCCAGAGTTCCCGCCAGAAGTCCTCCATGTGCTCGATCGACCACCGGTGCAGCGCAGCGTAATCGGCGAACGCGATGCCATGGTGCGCGCCGGCCTCCCGCATGAACCGGGTGACCGTTGCGCCGGCGATGCGCTCGGGCGACGGCGCCCACAGCAGCTGGTCTTCGTGGTTTTCCATGGCGGTCTTCCGGTTCTCGCGGGTCAGTGGCGGGCGGGGCACAGGGCGCGAATCGACTCGGGCAAGGGCTTGGATTTCCTCTGTGTCATGTCGATCCACACGATCTTCGCCGCCCCATCGGCATAGAGCTCGCCGTTCATCCGCATTTCGTAGTACGACTCGAAGCTGGTTCGGCTGGCGGGGCCGAACAGCATCTTGACTTCGACCATGCCGGGATAGGTCAGCGGCTTCAGGAAATTGCAGGAGGCGTTGATGATGACGATCCCCTCCTGCTGCAAACTGGAGAGCTCGCCGAACACCTTTTCGTACCACGACACGCGCACCTGCTCCATGTAGCGGAAGTAGACGGTGTTGTTGACGTGCCCCATCGCGTCCATGTCGCCCCAGCGGATGGGAATGTGTTCGACCAGGGCGAGCGTGCGTTCCTTGTGCATGGGCGGTCCGGGGAGTGAACGTCAATTATAATCGGTCACTCGCAGCAACGCGGTACCGGGAGAAGGCCATGACACGCGAATCGATGGAATACGATGTGGTCATCGTGGGGGGCGGCCCGTCCGGCCTGTCCGCCGCCATCCGCCTGAAGCAGCAGGCGGCTGCCGGGGGGAAGGAGATCAACGTCTGCGTCCTCGAAAAAGGCTCCGAGGTCGGCGCCCACATCCTGTCCGGCGCTGTGATCGATCCGATCGCCCTCAACGAACTGCTCCCCGACTGGAAGGAAAAGGGCGCGCCGCTGCACACCGGCGTCACCGAAGACCGCTTCCTGGTGCTCAAGGAGACCCGCAGCCGGCGGATGCCGAACTGGACGCTGCCGCCGCTGATGAACAACCACGGCAACTACATCGTCAGCCTGGGCAATGTGTGCCGCTGGCTGGGCCAGCAGGCCGAGGCGCTGGGCGTCGAGATCTATCCGGGGTTTGCCGCGGCCGAGGTGCTGTTCAACGACGACGGCTCGGTCAAGGGCGTGGCGACCGGTGACATGGGCGTCGCGCAGGATGGTTCGCACAAGTCCGACTACGCCGAGGGCATGGAACTGCACGCGAAGTACACGCTGTTCGCCGAGGGCGTGCGCGGATCGCTGTCGCAGGAACTGATGGCGAAATTCAAGCTGCGCGATGGCGTCGATCCGCAGAAGTACGGGATCGGGCTGAAGGAATTGTGGCAGGTCGATCCGGCCGTGCACCAGCCGGGGCTGGTCGTGCACACGCAAGGCTGGCCGCTCGATCACAGCACGGGCGGCGGCTCGTTCCAGTACCACTACACCAACGAACAGGGCGACAAGCTGGTGGCGATCGGCTTCGTGCTGCACCTGAGCTACCAGAATCCGCATCTGTCGCCGTTCGACGAGTTCCAGCGCTTCAAGACCCATCCGGCCATCCGCCCCGTCCTCGAGGGCGGCAAGCGAATAGGCTACGGCGCGCGCGCGATCAACGAAGGCGGCCTGCAGTCGGTGCCGAAGCTGACGTTTCCCGGCGGCGCGCTGATCGGCTGCAGCGCCGGTTTCCTCAACGTGCCGCGGATCAAGGGCACGCACAACGCGATGAAGTCCGGGATGCTGGCCGCGGAAGCCGCGTACGCCGCGGTGCAGGCCGGCCGCGGGCACGACGAGTTGACCGACTACGCGGAAGGCTGGAAGAAGTCATGGATCTACCGCGACCTGTACAAGGTGCGCAACGTCAAGCCGTCGCTCAAGTGGGGGATGTTGCCCGGTACCGTGCTGGGTGGGATGCACATGTGGATGAACGACCTGGGCCTGGGCGCACTGGTCGGCTGGACGCAGCATCACGGCAAGCCCGACAACGAGTACCTGAAGCCCGCGGCGGAAATGCCGAAGATCGTCTATCCCAAATACGACGGCGTGATCAGCTTCGACAAGCTCTCGTCGGTGTTCCTGTCGAACACCAATCACGTCGAGGACCAGCCGGTGCATCTGCAGTTGCGCGATCCGGCGATACCGGTCGGCGTCAACCTGGCGGAGTACGACGGGCCCGAGTCGCGCTACTGCCCGGCCGGCGTCTACGAATTCGTCGACGCCGAGACCGGCGGTGGCAAGCGGCTGCAGATCAACGCGCAGAACTGCGTGCACTGCAAGACCTGCGACATCAAGGACCCGCGGCAGAACATCCACTGGGTCGTCCCCGAAGGCGGCGGCGGACCCAACTACCCCGGCATGTAAGCGCGTCAGCCGTGAACAGGCTGTGGCTCTGGCTGCTGGTCATCCTCGGCCTCTATGGCGGCTACCAGTTCTGGACCACGCGCGACGTGCCGCACCCGCCGGGGATCTTGGCGGCTGCCGGTCCGGTCCAGGGCCCATTGCGCGGCGATCCGCCGCGATTTCGCAGGGGCGACGCCGAGATCACCGCCGTCGCCCGGTTCGAGATGGCGGCGCGCGTGATCGGCGTCGAGCCGTATCGGATAGACAGGATGGCCAGCCTCGTTCCGGTCGATCTCGCATTCGGCTGGGGCCCCATGTCGGACTCGAAGGTGCTTTCGCGCCTGTCCATCACCCAGAGCAACCGGTTCTACTTCTGGACCACCGAAGAGTTTCCCATTCCGCGCCGGGAGATCGAGACGCACAGCGCCAACATGCACCTGATCGCGGCCAGCGAAATCGTCGAGCGCCGGATCAGGGCCGCGCGCGTCGGACAGGTTGTGGCGCTCTCAGGCTATCTGGTCGACGTGCGGACCGACGTCGGCTGGTCGATCAAGAGTTCCCTGTCCCGCGAGGACACCGGGGCCGGCGCCTGCGAGGTGATCTGGGTGGAGTCGTTCGAGTAGCGGGTCTGCCCTGTCACAGCCTGACACTTGCCGGACATGCCCACGCAAGGAAAGTCGACGCGGCCCGCGGCGTCGTGCGCGCGGCTACTTCGCTGCCGGCCCCGTCGGCGCGCCGCCGCGGACCAGCGCCTTGCGCATCGCCGTGATGCCGCCGGGCTCGCTGTGGATCTCGAAGCCGAACGACCGCGCCAAGCCCACCATCTTGCTGTTGGTGGTCAGCGCCACCGCCGACATGGTCGTGTAGCCGCCGCGTTTGGCGAGTGCGAGCAGGCGCGCGAGCACGGCGCGTCCGACGCCCCGGCCCTGCCACGTGTCGCCGACGGTGATCGCCACTTCGCACACCGCCGGATCTTCGGTCGGCACGTAGCGCCCGATCCCCACCGCCGGCGTCGGATTGCCCGCCACGGCCTGCGCGGGCTCGACCACCAGCGCGACGCGCCGCAGCCCCTCCTGGGTCAGGACACCGGACAGAATGTCCGGCGTCAGTTCCTTGACCGGATACATGAAGCGCATGTACCTGGTCTCTTCCGAGAGCCAGCCAAAGAACGCATCGGCATAGCGGGCGTCGTCGGCGCGCACCGGCCGCACGATGACGGGCGTCCCGTCGCGCAGTTTCGCGCGGGTGGCGCGGATGATGGGGGGGCGTGAGGCGGGCATGGCGCATGGTAGCGCGAGAGCGCCGTCGCCCGCTACGGCACGACGCAGAATACCGTCCCCTCGTCGGCCCAGCCGCGCGCGCGCATCTGCTCGCGGGTCATCCGGCTGGTCGTGTAGCGGTGATTCGAATCGTTCTGCGGGTACCCGTTGTTGTAGACGCGAAACACGGGAATTGTGTTGGCCGGGCACACAGCGGCCGTGGGCTGCGCCACGCGCATGGTCAGGCCCTCGAAAGTCCAGCCCGGGTCCTGCTTGACGAACGCGCACTCGCCGCCATCCGCGGTGAAGAAGTGCGAGTTCGGGCCAGTACCGGGCGTCCCGTAGAAGCGGCACCGGCCCGCCAGTGACCGACGCATCCTGCCACGCGTTGAAATCGATCTCGGTGCGTGTCCAGCCCGGCCCGGCGGCGCCCGCCAGGATGCCGTTGGCTTCACTGGTGTAGGGCGTCATGAAATAGTGGTTCAGATCGCTGTTGAAGAACTCGGTCACCCGCGTTTCGCCGGCCAGTGGCGGGTCCGGAACCAGCACGTCGATGCCCACGTTCTCGTCGGCGCCGCCGATCACCTGTCGCATGCGTGCCAGCTTGGTTCGCGACGCGCGCATCGTCGCGGCGTCCTTCAGATGCGCGTCCAGGAAAGTGATGGCCCAAGTGAAGACCTCCGGCACGTTCACCGGCTCCAGGCCATGGGTGACGCCGGGCAGCGTCACGGCGAAGCGCGTGCCCGCCATGTTGTTCAGCGCCTGCTCGGTCAGTGAGAACGGCGCGGTCGTGTCGGCCCCGCCGCCGATGGCGAGGAAGGGCACGCGCAATCCCGTGGTCCCGTTCTGGTCGTCGCCGAAGGCCGGGATCAGGCGTTGCCCCGAATACGGCACATAGCCGACCATCGCGCGCAAGCGGGGTTCGACCAGCACCTGCTTGGACGACAGGCCGAGTGACTTGGTCAACTTTGCGCCCGCCGCCAGCAGCATTGCCTCGCCGCCCAGGCTGGCGCCGAAACCGCCGATGGCGTTGGCATCGACGTGGTCGCGATAGTGCGGATGGGCAAGCAAGGTATCGATGGCGCCCTTCAGCCCCTGCGGACGGATGGCCTGCATCGCGACGACTTCGTCGAAGCGGCTGAACAGATAGAGCACGTCGCCCATATCCTCGATCCGGATCCGCGAAAAGCGCGAGTCGGCGTGAAACGGCGCGATGACGACGTAACCGTGGGTGGCAAACACGCCCATCGACTCCAGGTATTCGGACGCCAGCGGGCTGCCGCCCAGGCCGTGCGAGAACACGACGACCGGATAGCGCTTGGCCGGATCCGCCCAGATCGGCGCTTCGCCGGCACGCTGCATCTTCGGCACCGGGGATTCGCTGGGCAGCGGATAGTCCGGCCGGGGATTGTCGGCGGTCGTCGGATAGCACACGACGGCCACGAATTCGACGGGCTGGTCGGTGAACTGCGCGTACAGCTCCCTGTCGTCCGGCATCCGCACGCTATAAGTCACCGCGTCGGCGGGTTCGGTGAGCAGCTGGGTGACGTAGTGATAGTT
Source organism: Betaproteobacteria bacterium (assembly GCA_016717855.1). GTDB lineage: Bacteria > Pseudomonadota > Gammaproteobacteria > Burkholderiales > Casimicrobiaceae > PALSA-1005. The sequence continues at coordinate 59,023 of JADKEV010000012.1, read as the reverse complement.
GCCGTCGAACGGGACGCCTTCCCAGTAATCGGACAGGCTCCCCTGCGCCGGCGTGGTGTTCTGCGCGACATTGCTGCAGCCTACCGCGTAGGGTCCGAAGCCCAGCGGCGGGACGATGGCGAGCGGGTCGGTCGCCGCGCGCACGGCACTGAACGCCCCAAAAAGCAGAAGAGCCGCCGCCAGCGACCGCACCGACACGCGACGAATGGTTTGAAATGACATGCACACTCCCTGGTCTGAACCCGCGAAACTTTCCTAAACGCGCCACGATGATACCTGCCGACACGCGTCATGCACTGCCCGCAATCGCTTGGCACGGTCAGGGCAACCGGCTTGCGCCAGCCCATGCTGTCGAATGGAGGCAAGAGTACAGCAAGGAACGCGCCGGATATGTATGGAAACGAACAGACGAGGGCAGTGCGATGGCGATAATGGAATCCGGCCCGATAGCGGGCTCGTGTGTTGCTGCTTCGACGCTGAATCGCATCATTTTCGGATGCGCGGCGGACCCCCGATTCTTCCACAGGAGGTACTTGCATGAGCAGGATTCAAGGCAGAACGGGCGCGCGCGATGTCGCCGCGGTGTTGGCCGGCATGCTGGCCCTGTTTGCCGGTGGTTGCGCCGTACCCGAACCGATGGCCTCTAGCAGCAAGCCGATCGCCGTTCCGATCATCCAGACGAGTCCCCTCGCACTTTCCGGGGGCCAGGAAGTCCCGGCAGTGACCACGGCGGCCTTGGGCACCGGCACGTTCGAAATCCCGCCGGACAAGTCGATCACGGGGAGCATCGCCACCACCGGCATCACCGCGACCGCGGCCCACATTCACATGGGCGCCGTGGGCACGAACGGTCCCGTCATCGTGCCGCTGACCAAGACCGGCGACAACACCTGGTCGGTGGCAGCGAACACCAAACTGACCGAGGCCCAATACGCGAGCTATCTGTCGGGCGCGCTGTACGTCAATGTCCACAGCACCATGCATCCCGCCGGCGAGATCCGCGCCCAACTCAAGCCGAAGTGAGGATGTGCGGAAGATCGATGCCGCACTCCGGCAGTGTGTGCGATGCCGCACTGACCGGGATGGCCGCGCCGCGTAGACTGCGCTCCATGGTGAATCGGCGGTAACCGATTCGTCGCCGCTGGATGGCGCATCGATGCGCCGTCGGCATCAAAGCAAGACATGTGAACTACTGGAGCAACAATATGGGATTCGATCAAAAGGGTGCTTCGATCTTCTGCGTCGCGCCGGGCACAGACGGGCAATGGGACGTCAAGGAAGCCGGTTTCGACAAACCGCTGGCTTCATTCAATACGGCCGCCGACGCGCAGAAGTACGCGCAGGACCTGGCCGATACGAAGGAAGGGTCGACGGTCGAGATGTTCGACGAGCATGGCAAGCCCATAACGGACGCTCCACAGCCGGCCTTGTTGGGATCATGAGTTTCGATAATCGGCTGACCATCTTTGCCGCAGTGGCCGGCGGCATCGTGCTGGGCGCGGCGGTTGCGTTGGGCACGCAGCGCGTTCGTCAGCAACAGCGCGCCGCGCGCAAGCAAGAGCACAAGATCGACCTGCACGAGTGGGAAGGCGAAGGCGGCAATCTCGCGCCCGTGAAACCACCAGTCGTCGCAGCACTCTGAAGCGTCACGGCTCACTTCCCTCTCCCCGCAAGCGGGGAGAGGGCTAGGGTGAGGGGTGGCAGGTACGCAGGAAACCTGCTCGCTCCCCGTTCCCCCCACTAAACGGCAACCACGATCTCCCGCGAATACCGCACCTTCCCCTGCGCATCGACGACCTCGTGCCGCAGCACGGTCTTCCCCTCCCGCTGCGCGATCCGGATCAGCCCGAAGTTGTACTCGTCGCCCACATAAGACCCCGGCCGCGCCGTTTCGCGCGTCCGTGAGTTCGGCGCCAGCACCGGCTGCAGTGGCGCGGCGATCGGCCCCACCAGAAACTCGGTGAGCCCCGTCTTGTCGTCCGACAAATCACCGGCCGCATGCAGATCCGCCGACAGGATGACGACGTTGCGGATGCCCTCCTGCCGGATGAAGTCGACGAGCGCCTGCCGCTCCACCTTGAAGCCGCCCCACTTGTCGACACCGCCCTGATGGAAGGGCACGGAAGTGCAGATGAACTTGAACGTCGCGGTTGACGCTTTCAGGCCCGCCTTCAGCCACAGGAGTTGCCGCGCGCCGAGCAGCGTCAGGCCCAGGCCTGGACCGTATCCGCCCTGGTCCCGATATTGCCGCGTGTCCAGCATGAAGAACTCACAGGCCGGCGACCACTTGAAGCGCCGGTATAGCACGGTCGCGTTGTCGTCCTTTTCATTCCGGACCGGCCAGAACTCGCGGAACGCCTGGCGCCCGATTGGAATTGCCGGATGGAGGCTGGTGAAGTCATTCTCCACCTCGTGATCGTCCCACATCGCGAAGGTCGGGATGGCGGCGAGGAACTTCTGCAGGTACGTGTCGCTGCGGACTTCGCGGTGCTTGATCCGGTAGTAGTCAAGCTCCGCCCGGAACTGGCTGCGCGGACTGTCCGCATAGACCGTGTCGCCGAGATGCACGAAGAAGTCCGGCTTCTTCTCCGCCATCAGCTCGAACAACTTGAATGGCCGGTGCCGCGCATGGGTGTCGCCCGAAAAGACGAATGCGAAATCGCGCACGGCCGCGGGCGCGGTGCGGAATGACCCGTTGGTGAAGTCCGCGTCGCGTGGCTTGCCGTCGGAATCGGTGATCCGGTAGCGATACTGCCGGTCGGGCTGCAATCCCTTGAGCGGAATCGCCGCGGTGTAGCCGGTCCCGCTCGCCAGCGTCACCGGCTCCGACAGCGTGGCCTCGCCCCACCCCTCGCCCGCCGCGTACTGGACGCGCAGCGTGGCTTCGGCGTCGCAGCACACCCAGATCAGTACCGAGTCGGTGGTGACTTCGAAGGCGGCCGGGCGGAAAGACAGCCATGGCGCCGCGGCCTGCACCGAGCGCAGCCACCACGCGAAGGGCGTGAGGGACAGCAGGCCAAGGCGGGCGAGGAAACGGCGGCGGAGGTTCATGTCTGGTCCATGCATGGCAAGCCGGATTGTCCGTGGCCTGGACGCATCGAACGGGTAGGATTCACCGCGCCATCACTGCGCAACCTCGATCCGCCGCGTGAACTTGTGGCTGAACGTCCCGCCGTAGTTCGATAGCACGTTGGGATTGATCCCCGGCAAGCCGTTCGTGCTGTACGACTGCGCGGCGAAGCCGATCAGGGGCAAGCCGAAATAGGTGGCGGTCACGTTCGCTCTGACGGTGCCGGTCTTCACGTCGACCACGGTCGTCGCACCGGCGGGCGCGGCCAGCCGGTGAATGGGGGTCGTCGAGCCTTCGAGCTCACCCGGAATTGCCAGTTGGCCCCAGCCGTTGACAAGGTCGGTCCCAGCCGCTGCACGGTGAACGTCTTGGATGCCATGACCGAACTCTGCGCCGGCGCCGCGGCGTCGCCGGGCATCCAGTTCCAGACGCCGGCGCTGCCGGGGAAGACCGGCTGGACTCTCGTGCAAACAATGAAGCAGACGGTGGTCAATCCGCCCCCATCCTGCCCTTCCCTGTCGTAGAAACTCCCCGGCGGCCCATAGACCTCCGGGAACGTGGGCGGCGACAGCCACTCGCCGAAGCGGCCCGGCGGACCGGTGACGCCATGGAACGGACTCTCGACGCCCGTCGCGGTGAAGTAGAACCGCTTGGTGGGCATCACCACGACCCAGTCGGTCGCCGCCTTGATGCCGGGCTCCACCGTGAAGTCGTTGATCACCCGCTCGGCCATCAGCACCGCCGACACCGCATCGCGGCCGGCGCCCCATTGCGTCACGACGATCCGGTCGCCGTCGTCCTGTTCGTCGACGACGTAGCTGACCGCGGGACTGGCGTCGCCGAGATTGGGGTGCGGCGTGCCGGGCGCGGCCCATTGCACCTTGTCCGACCAGCGGGACAGCGCGATCGCGTCGATGCTGAAGTCGGTGCCTTCATTGATGTTGATATAGCTCGCATTGCCCACCAGCCCGCCGGTCGGCCTGGAAAGTCCAGCCGGCACCGCATCGGTCAACGGCAAGCCGGCGCACGAAGGCTTCGATGTGTTGTATCCCGAGTAGTCCAGCGCATGCGTCACCGACATCCCGAGCGGGCTCTCCGGATCGATGGCGCCCATTTCGAGTATCTCGAAAAAGCCTTCGTAGGTGCGATCGAGGCTGTCGCCGAGCGTGTCGCCGGCGTAGAGGAAATTGCGGAACTGGGTCGCAGCAGTTGCACTCCTGCTCACCTGCGGCGTCGTGCACGAGTTGTCCGCCGAGAAGATTCCCGCGCCGGGACCCGCGGCCACGATGCCCGCCGTCCACACATCATAGGCATTGAGGAACAGGTTGAAATCCAGGACGCTCGCGCCGGCCCGGCCTTCGAGGATCCGGACCCTGACCGCCTTGGGCCTGGACGAGACGTTGGTCACGGACAGCGCCGTCACGAAGGCATGGCCGCTCACCGTGCTGCGCGCCGTGTAGTAAGGATAGATCAGCGCCTGGCCGTGGCCGTCGGGGTTGACGCGGACGGCGGTTGCCGGGTCGGCAAGGACAACGCCAGCGGCGACCATTGCCCGCAACAGGGGTCGAAAACGCGCACGAAGATTCATGGTGCCACCTCCATCCTTCTGGTGAACTTGTGGCCGAACTGGCCGCCGTAGTTGGACAGGACGTTGGGATTGACGCCTGAGAGTCCGTGCGTGCTGTACGACTGTGCGGCAAAGCCGACGATGGGAAGACCGAAGTAGGTGACGGTTTGACCCGTGCGCGCGATGCCGGTTTGCGTATCGACGATGGTCGTCTGGCCCGGAGGCGAAATGAGCTGCGAAACCGGAGTCACCGGACCGTTCGCTGGCCCGCCCGTTGCCGTGACCGCGAAGCCGGCCCAGCCATTGATCCACATACCATTGAGCGCGATGTTCTTCGAGGCGCTTGACCGGAGCACGCGGCCCGCCATTGCGATGCCGTAGTTCGCCGAGAATGTAATGGCGGCGGCGCTTCCGCATAGCTTCCTGGTCTCCGTGCACTCCCAAAGTGGCGCGCACAAGTGGACCGAGCCGGTCTGGGTCTCGCGATCAAAGTAGTCCAGCGGCTCCACGTAGCGTTGGTAACTCGTTGACTCGCAGTAGTAGGAGTCGTTGGTCGCAGGATCTCCATCGTTCGATGCCCCCTTGAACGGCGGCTCGATCAGCGACCGGGAGACGTGAAATCTCTTTGTGGGCAGGGTCAGGATCCAGTCGGTCGCCGCCTTGATCCAGGGCTCCACCGTAAAATCGTTCGCAACCCGATCGACCATGAGCAGCGCCGTCACCGCATCCCGTCCGCGATTCCATTGCGTGATGTACGCCAGATCGGCGTCGTCGCTGCTATCCAGCACCAAGCTCACCGCCGGACTCGCGTCGGACAGATTCGGATTGGCTTTGCCCGCCACGCTCCACTGGACTTTGTCCGACCACTGGCTCAGCGCCAACGCGTCGACGCTGAAGTCGGTGCCCTCGTTCACGTTGATAAAGCTCGCGTTGCCGAACAGGCCGCCGGTGGGCCTGGACAAACCGGCGGGCACCTCGTCGTTGCCCGGCAGGCGCGCGCAGGATGGCCTCGAAGCATTCGGCGCCGCGAGGTTCGGAACATGTGTCACCGCCCTGCCCAATGCGCTCGCCGCATCGATGACGCCCATTTCGACCATTTCGAAATAGCCCTCGTAGGTCCGGTCCAGGTCGTCGCCGAGCTGGTCGCCGGCATACGCGCCGTTGCGAAACTTGAGCGGCAGCGCCGGGCTGGTGCCGACTTGCGGACTGGTGCAGGAGTTGTCCTTCGAGAACAATCCGGCGCCCGCGCCTGCGGGGATGATGCCCGCCGTCCACACGTCGTAGGCTGCCAGGAACAGGTTGAAGTCAAGCACCTCGCGCCCCGCCTTCCCTTCCAGAATGCGGACCCGCACGGCCTTCGGACTGCCAGTGATGTTCGTCACCGAGAAAGCGGTGACGAACGTGTTGCCGGACCCGGTCGAGCGCGCCGTGTAGTAAGGATAGATCAGCGCCTGGCCGTGGCCGTCGGGGTTGACGCGGACGGCCAGCGCGGAGTTACCGGCGAGGATGCCGGCGGCGATCAGGGCGATGCAAAGATGAGAGCGGTGGGGATTGAACATGTGGACCCAGTATCGGCTCTTTCGGAGCCAGGGTCCATCCGTGAATCGCCCGCGTCCCGGGGAATGGGTGATCATTGCCCCGGGGATGATCTGCATCAATGCCGGGGCGTCAGAACGCCTCTTCCGCCATCTCCAGCGTGCCCGCGGAACCCGCGGTGATGACGTGCTTGAGCGTCGACGCCTGCGCCAGGAAGTGATCGGCGAAGAAGCGGGTCGTGGCGATCTTCGACGTGTAGAAGGTCGCGTCGCCCTCACCCGCGTCGAGGCGCTGCTGCGCAATCAATGCGGCGCGCGCCATCTGCCAGCCGCTGGCGGTGATCCCCCACATCTTCAGGAACGGGACCGCGCCGGCGAACACGCCGCGGATGTCGCCGTTGAAGTTGGCGATCGCCCACTCGGTAGTCTCCTTCAGCGCCTTGACCGCGCTCGCGAACTGCGCGCGGATCGCGACCAGGTCCGGCGTGGTCGCCTTGGCCAGCTTGGCGTCGAACTTCTCCATCTCGGCAATGACCGCCAGCGCGGTCCGCCCGCCTTCGCGACCGATCTTGCGTCCGATCAGGTCGTTGGCCTGGATGCCGGTCGTGCCCTCGTAGATCGTCGTGATGCGCGCGTCGCGATAGTGCTGCGCGGCGCCGGCTTCCTCGATGTAGCCCATGCCGCCGTGGACCTGCACGCCGTCGTATGTGACGTTCTGCGCGGTGTCGGTCGACCAGCCCTTGACCAGCGGGATCATCAGGTCGACGAAGGCGCGCGAGTGCTGGCGCACCTGCTCGTCCGGGTTGCGTTTCATGTGGTCCATCGCGGCGCCGGTGACGACGGCCAGCGCCCGCATCGCCTCGGTCTGCGCGCGCATGCTCATCAGCATCCGGCGGATGTCGGGGTGGCGGATGATGGGCACCGACGCGCCGCCCTTCTCGCCCACGTCCCTGCTTTGCACGCGGTCCCTCGCATACGCGACCGCGCGCTGGTACGCGCGCTCGGACAGGCCGACGCCTTCGATGCCGACCGCGAAGCGCGCGGCGTTCATCATGATGAACATGTACTCGAGGCCGCGGTTCTCCTCGCCGACGACGTAGCCGATCGCCCCCCCATGGTCGCCGTACTGCATCACGCAAGTGGGGCTCGCGTGGATCCCCAGCTTGTGCTCGATGGACACCGCGTTGACGTCGTTGCGCGCGCCCAGCGTCCCGTCCTCGTTGATCAGGAATTTCGGCACGACGAAGAGCGAGATGCCCTTGACGCCTTCCGGCGCCGTCGGCGTGCGCGCCAGCACCAGGTGGATGATGTTGTCGGTGTAGTCCTGCTCGCCATACGTGATGAAGATCTTGGTGCCGAAGATCTTGTACGTGCCGTCGCCCTGCGGCTCGGCGCGGCTGCGCACCAGCGCGAGATCGGAGCCGGCCTGCGGCTCGGTCAGGTTCATCGTGCCGGTCCACTCGCCCGCGACCATCTTCGGCAGGTACTTCGCCTGCATTTCCGGGCTGCCCTTCAATTCCAGCGCGTGGATCGCGCCGACCGTGAGCAGCGGGCACAGCGAAAACGCGTGGTTGGCCGAACGCCAGATTTCCTCGACCAGCGTGTTCACGGCGACCGAGATGCCCTGCCCGCCATGCTCGGCGTCGATGCTCATCCCGGTCCAGCCCGCTTCGCGGAACTCCTTGTAGGCTTCCTTGAAGCCGTCCGGCGTCTTGACCTTGTACCCCTCCTGCCATTGCGAGCCCTGCGTGTCGCCGGTGCGGTTGAGCGGCTCGAGCACGTTGGAGGCGAACTTGCCGGCCTCTTCGATGATCGCCATCGCGGTGTCCAGCGTGGAATCCTCGTAGCCGGGCAGCTTGGCGATCTCGTCGATCTGCGCCAGTTCGCGCAGGACGAATTCCATTTCTTTCAGGGGTGGGGTGTAGGTGCTCATGATGAAATTCCCGATGGTGTAACGGCTGCAGCGATGAACCGAAAATCAGTGTGCGCCCGCGGCGGTCGCCGCGGGTTGCGCCACGTCAACCCGCCGGTGCGGGGAACGGCGGAACTACCCCAGCTCGGCGATCAGCGCCGGCACGGCCTCGAACAGGTCCGCGACCAGCCCGTAGTCGGCGATCTGGAAGATCGGCGCGTCGGCGTCCTTGTTGATCGCGACGATGACCTTGGAGTCCTTCATGCCGGCCAGGTGCTGGATCGCGCCGGAGATGCCGACGGCGATGTACAGGTCCGGGGCGACGATCTTGCCGGTCTGCCCGACCTGGTAATCGTTGGGCACGAAGCCCGCGTCGACGGCGGCGCGCGAGGCACCCAGCGCCGCATTCAATTTCGCCGCGAGCGGCTCGAGCAGCTTGTGGAAATTCTCGGCGTTGCCCACGCCGCGGCCGCCGGAGACGACGATGCGCGCGGCGGTGAGTTCGGGCCGGTCGGACTTGCTCAGTTCCTGGCCGGTGACGTTCGAGAGCCCGGTGTCGGGCGTCGCGGCGACGGATTCCACGGCAGCGCTGCCGCCGGTCGCGGCGACGGCGTCGAAGCCGGTCGCGCGGACGGTGATCACTTTCTTCGCGTCCTTCGCTTGCACGGTGGCCAGGCCGTTGCCGGCATAGATCGGCCGGACAAAGGTGTCGGGCGCCACGACCTCGACGATTTCGGAGACCTGCGCGACGTCGAGCAGCGCGGCGATGCGCGGCGACACGTTCTTGCCGAAGCCGGTGGCGGCGGCCATGATGCAATCGTAGCCGCCGGCGACCGAGACGACCAGCGCGGCGAGATTCTCCGCCGTGTGTCCGGCCAGGTGCGGCGCGTCGGCGTGCAGGACCTTGGCGACACCGGCGATCTGCGCCGCGGCCTGCGCGGCAGGCGCCGCGTTGTGGCCGGCGACCAGCACATGGATGTCGCCGCCGATCTTCTGCGCGGCGGCGATGGCGTTCAGGGTTCCGCCCTTGATCGCGGTGTGATCGTGTTCGGCAATTACGAGTATGGTCATGGCAGTCTGGTGTTCCCGTTCGCACGGGTTTCCGGTTGGGTTGTCGGCGCGCCCCGGTGCGACTGGACCCGGGACGACTCGGTCAGATCACTTTGGCTTCGTTGCGCAGCTTGGCGACGAGTTCCTGCACGTCGGCGACCTTGCCGCCGCCGCGGCGCTTGGCCGGCTCGGCGACTTTCAGCGTCGCCAGGCGCGGCGTCACGTCGACGCCCAGCGCATCGGGCTTGACGGTGTCCAGCGGCTTCTTCTTCGCCTTCATGATGTTGGGCAGCGTCGCATAGCGCGGCTCGTTCAGGCGCAGGTCGGTGGTGATGATGGCGGGCAGCTTGACCTGCATCGTCTCCAGTCCGCCGTCGATCTCGCGCTTGACCGTCATTTCGGCCGCGTCGGCGGCGGCGATCTCGACCTTGGACGCGGACGTGGCCTGCGCCCAGCCCAGCAGGCCGGCCAGCATCTGCCCGGTCTGGTTGGCGTCGTCGTCGATCGCCTGCTTGCCGAGGATCACCAGCCGCGGCGCTTCCTTGTCGACCAGCGCCTTGAGCAGCTTGGCCACCGCCAGCGGCTGCAGCTCGGCGTCGGTCTCGACCAGAATCGCCCGGTCCGCGCCCAGCGCCAGCGCGTTGCGCAGCGTTTCCTGGCAAGCGGCGATGCCGCAGGAGACGGCGACGACTTCGGTCGCGATGCCCTTCTCCCGGAGGCGGATGGCTTCTTCGACGGCGATTTCATCGAACGGATTCATCGACATCTTGACGTTGGCGATATCGACGCCGGAGCCGTCGGGCTTGATCCGGACCTTGACGTTGTAGTCGACGACCCGCTTGACGGGCACCAGGATTTTCATGTGTGGTCGCTGTGGATTTGGGTTGACGGGAGACCGCTATTATAAGCTCCTGGCCGCGGCACGGCCACAGGCGCGCGCCCGTTTGGTGCCGGCGCTCTATTCCCGGCACTCAGTGTTGCCGGCGCCCGGTCAGGATTTGCGCCAGGCGGGTGGGCGCTTCTGGACGAAGGCGGCCACGCCTTCCTGGGCTGCTGCGCCCAGCATGTTGTCGGTGATGTGCGCGGTGGCCAACGCATAGGCGTCCGCCACGGTGCGTTCGAACTGGGCGTAGAGGAATGCCTTGCCGGCCGCCACGACGTCGGCAGGTTTTTCCATCAGCGACCGCGCCAGGCGCAGGACCTCGGCATCCAGCGCCGATGTCTCCGCGATCCGGTTGATCAAGCCCCAGGACCGCGCGGTCGGCGCATCGATGAACTCGCCGGTAAAGAGCATCTCGAACGCCTGCTTGCGCGGGATGTTGCGCGACACCGGCACCGCCGGCGTGGCGCAGAACAGGCCGTAGTTGATGCCCGAGGTCGCGAAACGGGCATCGGCGGTGGCGACGGCCAGGTCGCACGCGGCGACCAGCTGGCAGCCGGCGGCCGCGGCCATGCCGTGCACGCGGGCGATGACGGGCTGCGGAATCCCGGCGATCGTGAGCATCATCGCGCAGCACTTCCCGAACAGCCCGCCGATGAACGCCTCGTTCGAGTTCGCCAGCATTTCCTTCAGGTCGTGGCCGGCGCAGAAATTGGGCCCGGCGCCGGCGATGACGACCACCCGCACCGCCGGGTCGGCCGCGATCGCATCGAGCGCGGCCTGCAGCGCGTCGAGCATCGCGACGGACATGGCGTTGAATTGCGCCGGCCGGTTGAGGGTCAGGGTCGCGATGCCGCCGGCATCGGCGCGCAGCACCATGGCCGCCGGGACGGCCGTGGCAGCAGGTGTCGAAGCGCGCATCGCCGCCCCTACTCGATCGCCGCCGACGACTTCGCCTGCTCGCGCAGGATGAACTTCTGGATCTTGCCGGTCGAGGTCTTGGGCAGGACGGTGAACACGACTTTCCGCGGTACCTTGAAGCGCGCGAGTTGGGCGCGGCAGTGCTCGGTGATTTCGGCTTCGGTGACCGTCGCGCCGGCCTTGAGCTCGACGAAGGCGCAGGGCGTCTCGCCCCACTTCGGGTCGGGCGTGGCGACCACGGCGCAGGCCAGCACGGCGGGATGCCGGTAGATCACGTCCTCGACTTCGAGCGATGAAATGTTCTCGCCGCCGGAGATGATCACGTCCTTGGAACGGTCCTTGATCTTGATGTAGCCGTCGGGCTGCATCACGGCCAGGTCGCCCGAATGAAACCAGCCGCCGGCAAAGGCTTCGGCGGTCGCTTTCGGATTCTTGAGATACCCCTTCATCGTCACGTTGCCGCGGAACATGATCTCGCCCATGGTCTCGCCATCCCAGGGCACGGGCTTCATCGTTTCCGGGTCCATCACCGTGATCGCCTCTTCCATCAGGTAGCGGACACCCTGCCGGCCCATACGCTCGGTGCGCTGCCCGATGTCCATCCGCCCCCATTCGTCGTGCTTGGCGCAGACGGCCGCCGGGCCGTAGGTCTCGGTGAGCCCGTAGACGTGGACCAGGTCGAAGCCCATCCTTTCCATGCCTTCGATCATCGCCGCGGGCGGCGCCGCCGCGGCGACCATCGCGTGGACGGTGTGGGTGATGCCCGCGCGCATGGCTTCCGGCGCGTTGGTCAGCAGCGAATGGACGATGGGCGCGCCGCAATAGTGGGTGACCCGGTGGTCGCGGATGGCGTCGAAGATAGCACTCGCTTCGACCCGGCGCAGGCACACGTTGGTGCCCGCCAGCGCTGCCATCGTCCAGACGAAGCACCAGCCGTTGCAGTGAAACATGGGCAGCGTCCACAGGTAGACGCTGTGCCGGGGCATGCCCCAGTCGATGATGTTGGACGCGGCGTTCAGATACGCGCCGCGGTGATGGTAGACGACGCCCTTGGGATTGCCCGTCGTGCCCGACGTGTAGTTGAGAGAGATGGCCTCCCATTCGTCGGCCGGTTGCCGCCAGGCGAAGTCCGGATCGCCGCCGGCGATGAACGCTTCGTACTCGATCTCGCCCAGGCGCTCGCCCTTGCCCGTGTACTGCGGGTCGTCGACATCGATGACCACGGGCCGCCTGGCCGCCAGTTCCAGCGCGCGCTTGACGATGGGTGAGAACTCGCGGTCGGTGATCAGCACCCTGGCCTCCCCGTGATCGAGCATGAAGGCGATCGCCTCGCCATCGAGCCGGGTGTTGAGGGTGTTCAGGACCGCGCCCGCCATCGCGACGCCGAAGTGGACGTCGACCATCGCCGGGATGTTGGGCAGCATTACCGCCACGGTGTCGCCCGCGCCGATCCCGAGCCTGGACAGTGCGCTGGCCAGCCGGCGGCAGCGGGCATAGGCCTCGGCCCACGTCGCGCGGAATTCGCCGTGAACGATGGCGGTCGCTTCCGGATACACGTAGGCGGCGCGCTCGATGTAGGACAACGGCGTGAGCGGCGCATGGTTGGCCGGATTGCGTTCGAGATCCTGTTCGAAGATGTTTGGCATGCGTGACCTGAGTTGTTTTCCCGAGCGCGGCGGATGCGATCCCACGTCTGCCAGCGGCAAAAGAGCTCCGGCAACTGGGTGGTGCGGACGTCGAGTGGATTGTAAGCCAAGGCGGCACAGGTGGCGTTGGCCGGACGCGTAATATGGTTAAATGACCACTCCGCCCGGCGTTTGCCCGGAATCGCCCAGATCAAGACACCGCCACGGATCCGCCCGCAAAGGTGAACGACCTGCCACAACTCGAGCTTCGCAGCGACACCGTGCAACAGGCGCTGGATGCGATCAACCACGCGTTTGTCGTCTACGATGCGCAAGAACGGTTCGTGTTCTGCAATCTGAAGCACCGGGAGTGGTATGCGCCGATCGCGCATCTGCTCACGCCGGGCCGGCCGCTGGAAGAGATTTTGCGCGCCTGGCATGGTGTCGTCGGACCGGAGCTGATTCCGCCGCAGACCGAAGACGAGTACGTGGCGAGCACCGTGGCCCGCCACCGGCAGGCCGCCGGCGTCGAACAGGAACTGCGCAGCCGGCATCGCTGGATCACGGTCGCCGAGCACCGGATGCCCGACGGCGGCATCGTCGCGCTGCGGCGCGACATCACCCCACTCAAGAAGCTCGAGGCGGAATTGCGCGGCCACCACCGCGTGCTCGACGACGTGGCCGAGCTCTCCTACAACTGGTACTGGCGGCAGGACCGGGACTACCGCTACACCGAGGTCTCCGCCGGCGCCGGTTCGCATGGCGACCTGCTGCTCGATCTCTGGCAGGGCAAGACGCACTGGGAACTCGGCCTGGGCGACGTCAGCGCGGGGCAATGGGAACTGCACCGCGCGCAACTGGCGCGCCGCGAACCCTTCTACGACTTCACGTACTCGATGGCCGGCGCCGACGGCCAGCGGCGCTGGTTCGAAACCAGCGGCAAGCCGCTGTTCGATGGCGAAGGGGAGTTCCAGGGCTACCACGGCGTCGGCCGCGAGATCACGGCCCGCAAGGAAACCGAGCTCAAGCTGGGGCGACTTGCGCGCTACGACGAACTGACCGGGCTGGCCAACCGGCACCTGCTGGACGAGCGTATCGGACTGGCAATCGCGCTGGCGCAGCGGGAGGGTTGCCACTGCGCGGTGCTGTTCATCGATCTCGACCGGGTCCGCCGCGTCAACAACACCATGGGCCACATCGCGGGGGACGAGCTGCTGGCCGAGATCGCGCAGCGCATCGCGCGGCGCGTGCGCGAAACCGACACCGTGGGCCGCCGCGGCGGGGACGAATTCATGGTCGTGCTGCCGATGATCGCCGAACCGGAAGCGGCCGCGCATGTCGCCCGCGCGATCCTGCAGGCGATCAGCGAGCCCTTGCTGATGCACCGCGCGCAATTGCACGTCACCGCGAGCATCGGCATCAGCGTCTACCCAGACGACGGTGAGGACCAGCAGACGCTGATCCAGCATGCCGACGCGGCGATGTACTTCACCAAGGCGCACGGCCGCAACGGCTACCATTTCTTCACCCGGGAAATGCACGATCGCGTCAATGCGCGACTGGGCCTGGAATCACGGTTGCGCGATGCAATCGAACACAACCACTTCGTTCTCGCCTACCAGCCGCAAGTGGCCATCAAGGACGGCGCGATTACCGGGGTCGAGGCGTTGTTGCGCTGGAACGACCCGGTGCACGGCCTGATCCTGCCCGACGAGTTCATCGACGTCGCCGAGGAAACCGGTCTCATCCTCGGCATCGGCGAGTGGGCGCTGAAGGAGGCCTGCCGCGAGGCGTGCACGTGGCCCGCCAACGGCAAGGAAGCGCCGCGCGTCGCGGTCAACATCTCGGCGCTGCAATTCCAGCAGCCGCAGCTGCCGGAACTGGTCAGGTCGGTGCTGGCCGAAACCGGGCTCCCGCCGCACCGTCTCGAGCTCGAGGTCACCGAGACCAGCCTGATGCGCGACACCGCCGGCGTCCTCGACGTCCTCGATCGCCTGCGCGCCTCGGGCGTCTCCATCGCCATCGACGACTTCGGCAGCGGGTACTCGAGCCTCGGCTACCTGAAGCGCTTCCCGATTGACAAGCTGAAGATCGACAAGACATTTATCGACGAGTGCGCCCTGCCCGGCAACGACGCGGCAATCACGTCCGCGATCATCGCGCTGGGGCGCGCACTGAACCTGACCGTGGTCGCCGAAGGCGTCGAAACCGCCCCGCAGCTCGAGTTCCTGCGCGAACGGGGCTGCGAAGTGGTGCAGGGTTACCATTTGTCGCCGCCATTGCCGGTCACGGCATTGCATGCATTCCTGTGCCAGGCGGCACGCCGGCACTAACACCCACCAGGAGGCAGCAATGGCCAATCGACTCTCGAAGATCGTCACGCGCACCGGCGACGGTGGCACCACCGGGTTGGCCGACGGCTCGCGCGTCGGCAAGGAAACCCTGCGCATCGCCGCGCTGGGCGATGTCGATGAACTGAATTCGATGCTGGGCGTGCTGCTTGCCGAAGACGTGCCCATCGACGTCCACGGCGAACTCGTCGGCATCCAGCACGACCTGTTCGACTGCGGCGGCGAAATGGCAATTCCGGGTTATGTCGCGGTGACCGAGACGCAGGTCGAGCGGCTCGACGGCTGGATCGAGGTGCACAACGCGCCCTTGTCACCGCTCAAGGAATTCATCCTGCCGGGCGGCGCCCGCAGCGCGGCGCAGGCGCACCTGGCGCGCACGATGTGCCGGCGCGCCGAGCGTTCGGTGGTCGCGCTGGCCCGTGCGGAGGTCGAAACAAAACCCGTGAATCCGCTGACGCTGCAATATCTGAACCGGCTGTCGGACTACCTGTTCATCCTCGCGCGCACGCTGAACCGGCGCGCGGGTTGCGGCGACGTGCTGTGGCAGAAGGGGAAGAACCGCTGAGCCATCAACGCGCCCCCTGCGAGGCAATGGGGCCGTCGTAACCGCCCAGCCCCGTGGATGGGTGAGCGCAGCGTACCATGTGGCGGGTGAAGCGCAGCGGTACCCGTCGTGTCATGCAAGCCGTGCCGGCCGGGCGTCGCAAGACGAAGAAACCTCCGGATTGGTTTTGGTTCCATGCCGGTCGACGATGATGGGTATCGCCCCGCTCCACCCATCCTACGGAATTCGTTTCAGCCCAGCCTTGCCAGCTGCGCGTCGAGCTGCGCGATGTTGGCCACGAAGCCGGCGAGGCGCTCCCGCTCCTGCGCCACCACGGCCGCCGGTGCGCGGTCGACAAAGCTGGCGTTGCCCAGCTTGGCCTCGCTCTTGGCGCGCTCGCCTTCCAGGCGCAGCCTCTCCTTGCCCAGGCGCTCGCGCTCGGCGCCGACGTCGATCTTGACCTCGAGCATCAGCTGGAACGCGTCGATGATCTGCACCGGCGCATTGCTCGTCGGCAGCGTCTCCACCCAGCGCACGTCGCTCATCCGCGCCAGCGCCGCGATGTACGGGTGCATCCGTTCGACGAACCCGCGCTCGCCGGCGACGATCAGCGGCACTTTTTCCTTCGGCGACAGCGACATTTCGCTGCGCAAGGCGCGACAGGCATCGACCACCGCGATGACGAGGTCGATGTCGGCGTTCGCTTCCGGTACGACGCGGGACAGGTCCGGGCGCGGGTACGGCGCCAGGCTGACGCTCTCCCCGGACTTGCCGGCCAGCGGCGCGACAATCTGCCACAATTCTTCGGTGATGAAGGGGATGAACGGATGCGCGAGCCGCAGCGTTGCCTCCAGCACGCGGACCAGCGTCCGGCGCGTGCCGCGCTGGACGGCCTCGTCGGGATCGGCCAGCTGCACCTTCGACAATTCCAGGTACCAGTCGCAGTACTGGTCCCACACAAGTTCGTAGACTTTCCGCGCGGCGAGGTCGAAGCGGTAGACGTCGAGTTGCGCTGCCACGTCCTGCTCCGCCAGCTGCAGCTTGCCGATGATCCAGTGGTCGGCGGCGGACAGGCGCACCGGCAGCGACTCGTCGACGCCGCAGTCCTTGTCCCCGATGTTCATCAGGACGAAGCGCGTCGCATTCCAGAGCTTGTTGCAGAAGTTGCGATAGCCCTCGCAGCGGTTCATGTCGAAGTTGAGCGTGCGCGCGTACGTCGCCAGCGAGGCGAACGTGAAGCGCAGCGCATCCGCGCCGTAGGCCGGAATGCCGTCCGGGAACTGCTTCCGGGTCCGCTTCTCGATCGCCTCAGCCTGCTTCTGGATCATCAGTCCGTATGTGCGCTTGGCGACCAGCGCCTCGAGATCGATGCCGTCGATCACGTCGATCGGGTCGAGCACGTTGCCCTTGGACTTCGACATTTTCTGGCCTTCTTCATCGCGGACGATCGCGTTGATGTAGACCTGCAGGAAAGGCACCTTGCCGGTGAAGTAGGTCGTCATCATGATCATCCGGGCGACCCAGAAGAAAATGATGTCGAAGCCGGTGATCAGGACCTGCGAAGGCAGGAACGTGCGCAACTCGCGCGTGTCGTCCGGCCAGCCAAGCGTCGAATGGCACCACAGCGCCGATGAAAACCACGTGTCGAGCACGTCCTCGTCGCGCCGGAACTCCGCCGGCTCGCGGCCGAGCTGCGCGCGCGCCTGCGCCCGCGCGTCCGCTTCGCTGCGCGCCACGTACACGTTGCCGGCTTCGTCGTACCACGCCGGGATCTGGTGGCCCCACCACAGCTGGCGCGAAATGCACCAGTCCTGGATGTTGTTCAGCCAGTGATCGTAAGTCGACTTCCAGTTTTCGGGGACGAAGGCCACGCTGCCGTCGGCGACGACCTCGAGGCTGCGCTGCGCGATCGACTTGCCCGGCATATGCGGGTGGCCGGCCGGCGCGGGCCTGGTCATCGCCAGGAACCACTGATCGGTGAGCATGGGCTCGATCGCCTCGCCGGTGCGCTCGCAGCGCGGCACGACCATCTTGTGCGCCTTCTCCGACGCTACCAGGCCGAGCGCGGCCAGGTCCGCCAGCACCGCCTTGCGCGCCGCGTAGCGGTCCATGCCGCGGTACTTTTCGGGCGCGTTGTCGTTGATCTTCGCTTCCAGCGTCAGCACGCCGATCAGCGGAAGACCGTGGCGCAGGCCGATCTGGTAGTCGTTGAAATCGTGCGCCGGCGTGATCTTGACGCAACCGGTGCCGAAGGTCTTGTCGACGTATTCGTCCGCGATGATGGGCAACTCGCGACCGACCAGCGGCAGGATCACCTTCCGGCCCAGCAGATGCGCGTAGCGCTCGTCATCCGGACTGACAGCCACCGCGACGTCGCCCAGCATGGTCTCCGGCCGCGTCGTCGCGACGGTCAGATGGCCCGAGCCGTCGGCGAACGGATAGTTGATTTCCCAGATTTTGCCCTGCTCTTCCTCGCTCTCGACTTCGAGGTCCGAAACGGCCGTGCCCAGCTTCGGATCCCAGTTGACCAACCGCTTGCCGCGGTAGATGAGCCCGTCCTCGTGCAGCCGGACGAACGTCTCGAGGACTGCGTCGGACAGGCCCTGGTCCATGGTGAACCGCTCACGCGACCAGTCTCCGGAGGTCCCCAGGCGGCGCATCTGGCGGGTGATGGTCGAGCCCGACTCTTCCTTCCACTGCCAGACGCGCTCGGCAAAGCGCTCGCGCCCGAGATCGTGGCGCGACTGCCCGTTCAGCTTGAGCTGGTTTTCCACGACGATCTGGGTGGCGATGCCGGCGTGATCCGTGCCCACCTGCCACAGCGTGTTGGACCCGCGCATCCGCTGATAGCGGATCAGAATATCGATCAGGGTGTGCTGGAACGCGTGGCCCATGTGCAGCGTGCCGGTCACATTGGGCGGCGGCAGCTGTATGCAGTAGGGCGCCGCGCCGGGCTGCCACGACGGCTTGAAAGCGCCGCTCTGCTCCCACTTCGGATACCACTTCGACTCGATTGCGCGCGGCTCAAAACCCTTGGCGAATTCCATGACTTCCACAGTGCTGGCTAAAGCGTGGAATTATAGCCGACGACCTTCGTTCTCCCTGCCGCTGCGGACTACCTGCCGGCCTCCGGGCGCACGCCGAGCTGCTTTTCGATCGCCTCGGCGACGTACTGCCGGATCAGCCCGCCGAGGTTGGCGTGCAGCGTGGCGAGCAGTTCGTTGCTGGCGCGCTCGAGGATGGGCGCCAGATGCGTTGTCAGATGTTCCTGCAGCGCGCGCTCGGTGTACAGGTCGAGATTCTGGAGCACCTGGTAGTAGACGGTCTCGGCGATTTCCGCGGCGCTCGGCGCGGGTTCGGCCGCGACCGTTGCAACCGGCGCGTCTCCGGCCTTGACTGCGTCCGCCGGCGCGAATTCGTTCGTAACGGCAATCGGCATGTCTTCGGTCGGGCCAAGCGGCGGGGATGCAATAGCGACTGCGACAGGTGCCTGCAGGGCGGGATCCAGGGCATCGGACGCCAGCAAGGCCGGCTCGACGCGGGCGGGCGCGCCCGGCGTGGGCGCGATCATCCCGGCGTCCCAGTTCCCGGCTTCTTCGAGCTGCGCCCGCATCGCTGTCACCGAAAAAACCGGCTCCGTTTCGCGGGCAGGTTCAAGGTCCGCATGGCGCAGCAGCTCATCGGCACCCGGCATCGTTGGCTGGGGCATCTGCGAAATCGGGAAAATCGTGCTGTCGCGCAACGTCGCCGTCGCCGAGAATCGGGTCCGCGCTTCGCTCTGGCTGTGGACGCCGCGCGCGTCTTTGGTGGCCGGAAACCGGGACAGCGAATCGTCCCCCGCGGATATCTCGAAAGCCGGATCCGGAAACGAGGTCACCGCATTGGTGAGCACCGGGATTTCGTCGCGGCGCTGGCTGTGCGAAATGCCGGAGCCGCCGGGCACCGCGACGTCGGTCAGCAGCGGGACCGCCCCGTCGGGATCCGCGGCGCCCACGCTGCGGTTGCTGCGCATCAGCGTATCGGCTTGCTGCAATAGATCGCGGGCAGATGGCATCGGGTACTCTGGAGTGACGGGACCGGGCCGCGGCGAACGCCGGCGGCCGTGTTGAAAGTTTACCCCGCGGACAGGTTGTGTGCACGCAGAGTGTAGCCCTGCTGCTTATAGTACAGCCACTTCTGCCGGCCGGCGGCCACCTCCTCGGCCTCGGACGAGACGATCTCCGCCAGCCGCGCAAAGCGGCGGAAGAACGCCGGTTGCCCGCCATGCAAGTTGATCAGCAATTCCGCCGGTCCGCTGTGCTCCGGCGACTCGTCGACAATTACGGGCGTCGCCGCCGCCAGCGGGCTGGCAAGCCGGCAGTGGGGAATGAAGCCGGTGGCCGGCGAAGTCCACAGCAACTGGTCCAGGCGCGTGGTCATCGCCGCGTCGGCCGTCAGCACGCGCACCCGCATGCCCTGGCCGCACGCCTTGATGCACAGGCGCGCGGCGACGTGCAGACGGTCCGCGGCGTGGGTGTAGAAATCGATCTCGGTCACTGGACTCCTGCCGCGTTCGCGTCAGGCGGCGTCCGGCGCCTGGGCGACAAGGTAGTGAACGAGCAGCGCGACGGGCCGCCCGGTGGCGCCCTTTTCCTTGCCGCCCTTCCAGGCGACGCCGGCGATATCGAGATGCGCCCAGTTGAATTTCTTCGCGAACTTCGACAGGAAGCATGCCGCGGTGATGGCGCCGCCAGGCCGGCCACCGATGTTGGCGAAGTCCGCGAAATTGCTGGCCAGCTGTTCCTGATAGTCGTCGAGCAGCGGCATGTGCCACGCCCGGTCGTAGGAGTTTTCGCCGGCCGCGAGCAACTCGCGCGCGAGCCCGTCGTTGTTGCTGAACAAACCGGCGACGACGTTGCCCAGCGCGATCAGGCAGGCGCCGGTCAGCGTCGCGATGTCGACCACCGCCGCGGGCTCGAAGCGTTCGGCATAGGTCAGCGCGTCGCAGAGCACCAGCCGGCCTTCGGCGTCGGTGTTGAGGATCTCGATAGTCTGCCCGGACATGCTCTTGACGACGTCGCCCGGCTTGGTGGCCCGCGACCCCGGCATGTTCTCGCAGGTGGCGATCAGGCCTACCGCGTTGACCGCCGGCTTGAGTTCGCCCAGGCTCCGGAACACGCCGAGCACGCTGCCGGCGCCGCACATGTCGTACTTCATCTCGTCCATCGCGTCGCCGGGCTTCAGGGAAATTCCTCCGGTGTCGAAAGTGATGCCCTTGCCGACCAGGACAACCGGCTTCTGCTTCCGGGTCGCGCCGTAGTACTCGAGGATGATGAAGCGCGGCGGCTGCGCGCTGCCGTTGGTCACGGACAGGAAGGAACCCATCCCGAGCTTTTCGATCTCGGCGCGATCGAGCACCGTGGCCTTGATGACCGGAAGTTCGGTGGCCAGAGCCAGCGCTTGTTCGCCCATGTATGTCGGCGTGCAGATGTTGCCCGGCAGGTTGCCCATGTCCTTGGCCAGCTTGATGCCGCTGGCGATGGCCATGCCGCGGTTGACGGCGGCCTCGCCGGTCGCGAGATTGCTCCGCTGCGGCACCGACAATGTGAGCTTGCGCAGCGGGCGCCGCAATTCTGGCGGGTTGCTCTTCATCTGGTCGAAGCGATAGACGGCCTCCATGGCCATCACGACCGCATGCTCGATCCGCCAGCCGATGTCGCGTTTCTTGACCGATTCCTCGGTTACATAGATGACCGCTTCATAAGAACCCGTTTCATTGAGGAGCTTGACGGCGGTGCGCAGGGCGCGGCGGAATTCAGCCTCGCGAAACTCGCGTTCCTTGCCCAAGCCGACCAGCAGCACACGGTCGGACAGAGTCCCGGGAACGTTGTGCAGCAGCAGCGACGAGCCGAGCTTTCCCTCCATGTCCCCGCGGCGGATGATCTCGCTGAGGTAGCCGTTGGCGGCGCGATCGATCAGTTCCGCCGAGAGCGTCAGCTTGCGATTGTCGAATACGCCGACGACGACGCAGGCGGTGCGCTGCTTTTCCGGACTGCCACTCTTTATGGTAAATTCCATCCGTTCACCTAGACACTTTTTGTCGGAAATGGCAGAAGTTTGCATTATCCGCAAAAAACACCCAAAAAGTCAAAATTTCCATGCTTTTCCGCCGCGCGCTACTGCGGGAACTCACCAGTACCGCGATCGCGGTGTTTCTGGTGGTTCTGGCCATCGGCGTGTCCCGGCAGCTGGTGCGCGTGCTCAATCTCGCGGCTGGCGGGGCGGTGCCTAGCGACAGCGTTTTCGCCCTGCTGGGATTCAGCGCGATCTTCTACCTTCCGCTGGCTTTGTCGGTCACGCTGTTCCTGGCGGTCCTGCTGGTACTGACCCGCGCGTACCGCGACAGCGAGATGATCGTCTGGTTCACGGCGGGACTGAGCCTGACCGCGTGGATCCGGCCGATTTTCACATTCGCGGCGCCGCTGGTCGTCATCATCGCGGTACTCAGCCTCGGACTTTCACCGTGGGCCGAGGAAAAGACGCAGGAATACAGGCGGATACTGGAGTCCCGCAACGAAGCAACCGCACTGGCGCCAGGCCTGTTCAAGGAAGCCCGGCAGTCCGACGTGATCTATTTCATCGAGAGCTTCGATCCGCTGTCCAATCGCATCAATAACGTGTTTATCCAGTCGATCGAGAACGGCAAGACCGTCGTGACCGCGGCGCTCTCCGGATACCTGGACACGCTGCCCTCGGGCGAGCTCTACCTGGTACTGCTCAAAGGCCGCCGCTACGAGGGTGAGCCCGGTTCCGCCGAGTTCCGCATCGTGGACTTTGCCAAGCTCGGCCGGCATATCGAGACCGGCGCGGTGCGGCGGGATGAGCCGACACTCAAGTCGACCTCCACGGCGGACCTGGTCAAGCTCCCGGGCCCGCAGCCGGTGGCGGAGATCTTCTGGCGCCTGGCGTTGCCCGTGATGGCGTTGCTGCTCACGTTGATGGCGATTCCGCTCAGCTATGTCAATCCGCGGATAGGCCGGTCGTTCAACCTGATGGTGGCCATCCTGGTCTTCGCGATCTACTACAACTGGATCAGCTTTGCGCAAAGCAATCTCGGCCAGGGCAACATCGGCCTGCCGTTCGCGCTGGTGATGACGCATGGCCTGATGGCGGCGATCATCGCGTTCGTCTTCCGGCGGCAGATTTCCATCCACAGCTTGCTGCGCGCGCTGCGCCGGCCGCGATGAAGACCCTCAACCGCTACATCGGACGCGAGGTGCTCGGCAGTTCCCTGCTGGTGCTGGTGGGGCTGATCGTCCTGTTCGCCTTTTTCGATCTCATCCGCGAACTGGGGGACCTGAGCGCCGGGTACGCGTTCCGCCGGGCCGTGTTCTACGTGCTGCTCGGACTTCCCACGCACGTCTATGAGGTGTTTCCGATCGCGGCGCTGATCGGCACGCTGTTTGCGCTGGCGCAACTGGTGGGCAATTCAGAGTACACGGTGATGCGCTCGTCCGGCGCATCGCTGCCGCAGATCGGATGGTCGCTCACGCGCGTGGGGCTGGTCCTGGTCGCGATCACGTTCGCGTTGGGCGAATTCGTCGTTCCCTATTCCGAGAAGATCGCGCAGCAATTCAAGCTGCAGGCGCGCAACCAGGTCGTCGCTCAGGAGTTCCGCTCTGGTGTCT
Organism: Betaproteobacteria bacterium; assembly: GCA_016717855.1. Lineage (GTDB taxonomy): Bacteria > Pseudomonadota > Gammaproteobacteria > Burkholderiales > Casimicrobiaceae > PALSA-1005. The sequence continues at coordinate 35,901 of JADKEV010000012.1, read as the reverse complement.
GGCTGCGCCAGGACCGCAATTTCATCAACATCCGGCAGGTCGAGCTGCCCGACACCACGCTGCTGGGCGTGAAGATCTACGAGTTCGACACGGAACACCGACTGCAAAGCGTGAGCCTCGCCGAACGCGGACGCTACATGGGCTCCAACCAATGGAAGCTGACAGGCATCACCCAGACCGTCATGGAAGGCGGAGTGACCCGCGTGACGCGCTCCCCGGAGATGATCTGGCGATCGGTGCTCGACCCGTCGTTCCTGTCGGTGCTGCTGGTCCAGCCCGAGAGGATGTCGGCGGCCAATCTGTACCAGTACATCGACTACCTGGCGGAAAACAAGCAGAAGACTTCCCGCTACGAAATCGCGTTCTGGAAGAAGGTCTTCTATCCGGTGGCGGTGCTGGTGATGATGTTCCTGGCGTTGCCGTTCGCACAGTTCCAGCGGCGTTCCGGCGGCATCGGCCTGCGCATCTTCAGCGGCATCATGCTTGGGCTGCTGTTCTACACCTTCAACATGTTCTTCACGTATCTCGGCGTGCTCTACGACTGGCCGCCGCTACCGAGCGCGGTGTTCCCGACGTTGATGTTCTTCGTGCTCGCCGCCGGCATGCTGTGGTGGCTGGAGCGGCGATAGGAGGGCGGTAGCCGCCGCAGCCGCTCTTCCGCCGCCGCATGAAAAAACCCGGCCGGAGCCGGGCTATCCTATTGCGGCGTTCGCGCCTCAGCCGGCAGCGGGCGCGGCCGCCGGGACGATGCTGGCGAACTTGCGCTGATGCTCGCCCTTGACGCCGAACTTCACGTGCCCTTCGACCAGCGCGAACAAGGTGTGGTCCTTGCCCATGCCGACGTTGTCACCGGGATGCACCCGGGTGCCGCGCTGGCGGATGATGATGCTGCCCGCGGTAATCAGTTCGCCGCCAAAGGCCTTGACGCCGAGCCGCTTGGCCTGGGAATCGCGGCCATTGCGCGATGATCCGCCCGCTTTTTTGTGTGCCATGTTCGTGTGCCCCGGTTATGCGTTGATCGACTCGATCGACAGCTCAGTGAAGTTCTGCCGATGACCCTGGTGCTTCTGGTAATGCTTGCGGCGGCGCATCTTGAAAATCGTGACTTTGACGCCGCGGCCCTGGGCCAGGACCTTTGTCGTGACCGTCGCGCCGGCGACGAGGGGCTTGCCGACAGTCACCGCATCGCCGTCGCCGACGAGCAGTACCTGATCGATAACAACCTCGCTGCCAATGTCTGCCGGTATCTGTTCTACTTTGAGTTTTTCGCCGGGAGCAACGCGATACTGCTTGCCGCCGGTTTTTATGACCGCATACATGGTTGAGACCTCAGTTGACTGGTGTGAAAAGCTTTCGTTGCCCCGTCCGGAAGCGGCGCCTGCAATCGGAACCTCGCCAAATCCGTACGGAGGAAAGCTTTTGATTATAGCGTTTCCCGCTTCCAAGGTCAAATTCCGCTTGTAATGCAAGGATTGCGCGAGCCCCGCCCCGGCCCGCCGGTTATAATTGCGGCCGCATCGTTTCCCCTCTCCCATCTTGGCCTACGCCCTGCTCCAATCCCGATTTGCCCCAGCCCTGGCTGAGGTGGACAAAGTCATCCGCGAGGCGCTGCATTCGGACGTCGTACTGGTCCGGAACGTCGCCGAGTACATCGTGAACAGCGGAGGCAAGCGCCTGCGTCCGGCGCTGCTGGTCCTGTCTGCCGACGCCTGCGGCTATCAGGGGCGGGATCACTACCTGCTGGCCGCCGTGGTCGAACTGATACACACGGCGACGCTGCTGCACGACGACGTGGTCGACGAATCCTCGCTGCGCCGCGGGCGGCCGACGGCCAACGCCGAGTTCGGCAACGCGCCCTCTGTCCTGGTCGGCGACTTCCTGTACTCGCGATCGTTCCAGATGATGGTGGGCCTGAACCGGATGCGCGTTCTCGAGCTGCTGTCCGACGCGACCAACGTGATCGCCGAAGGCGAAGTGCTGCAGCTTCTCAACTGCCGCAACCCCGACGTCGACGAAGCACGCTATCTCGATGTCGTGCGCCGGAAGACCGCCAAACTCTTCGAAGCGGCGATGCGGCTGGGCGCCATCCTGGCGGGTGCCGATCGCGCGCTGGAGGAGGCGCTGGGCAGCTACGGGACACACTTGGGAACGGCGTTCCAGCTGATCGACGACGTGCTCGACTATTCGGGCGACGCGTCGGTGATCGGAAAAAATCTCGGCGACGACCTCGCCGAAGGCAAGGCAACGCTGCCCCTGATCCACGCGATGACCCGGGGCACGCCGGCGCAGCGTGAGATCGTGCGCCACGCGATCACCGAGGGCGGACTGCAGGATTTCGCGGAGATCCACGCGACGATCGAGTCGACCGGCGCCCTCGCGTACGCGCGGCAGGTGGCGGCCGAGGAGTCCGAGCGGGCGACTGCGGCGCTGCAACTGCTGCCTGATTCAATTCACAAGGATTCTCTGCTACAATTGGCGACTTTCGCGGTCAGGCGTTCTGCCTGATCCGCAAAAAGCGTTGCCGGCCGGCGGCATTGTCCGGGCAGGCAGTGACTTCGGGGTGTAGCTTAGCCTGGTAGAGCGCTACGTTCGGGACGTAGAGGCCGGAGGTTCGAATCCTCTCACCCCGACCAATTTCCCACTGTTCGATGCACGACAAGATCGGGCTGCGCGGGAAAAAAAGGCCACGCATCCGCGTGGCCTTTTCTTGTTGCTGCCTGCGAATCCGGCGGCACCCGCGATCATGGACCTCGCCCGATGCGCCCGCCTCGCATTGGACTATTCCGTCGCCGCCGGTTCCTTGGCGGCATCCGCCGTCACTTCCGGCCGGTCCATCAGTTCGACCAGCGCCATCGGCGCGTTGTCGCCCTGCCGGAAACCGAACTTCAGGATGCGCAGGTAACCACCGTTGCGCGTGGCGTACCGCGGCCCCAGTTCCGCGAAGAGCTTGACCACCATGTCGCGGTCGCGCAGGCGGTTGAAGGCCAGCCGGCGATTGGCCAGCGACGGCTTCTTGCCCAGCGTGATGATCGGTTCGGCGACGCGGCGCAGTTCCTTCGCCTTGGGCAGCGTGGTCTTGATGACCTCGTGCTTGAGCAGCGAGTTGGTCATGTTGCGCAGCATGGCCAGCCGATGCGCGCTGGTGCGATTGAGCTTACGAAGTCCGTGACGGTGACGCATGATGTTCTCTCTTTAGTGCGGGGATCCGAAAGCGCCTTATGGGCGCTCCAGGTTCGCCGGCGGCCAGTTCTCCAGCTTCATGCCCAGGTTCAACCCGCGCGAAGCCAGCACTTCCTTGATTTCGTTGAGCGACTTGCGGCCCAGATTCGGCGTCTTCAGCAGCTCCGTTTCGGTGCGCTGGATCAGGTCGCCGATGTAGTAGATGTTCTCGGCCTTCAGGCAATTGGCCGATCGCACCGTCAGCTCCAGGTCGTCGACCGGGCGCAGCAGCATCGGATCGACTTGCGGCGAACGGCGTTCCTCCGTCGTCAGCGTCGTGCCTTCGAGGGCGGCGAATACCGACAGCTGGTCGACCAGGATGCGGGCCGCATAGCGGATCGCTTCCTCGGGATCGATGGCGCCGTTGGTCTCGATATCCATCACCAGCTTGTCCAGGTCGGTGCGCTGTTCGACGCGTGCCGACTCCACGGCATAGCTGACGCGCTTGACCGGGCTGAACGAGGCGTCGAGCAGGATGTGGCCGATGTTGCGCCCCTCGCTGGCCTTCGGCCGCGCGGTCGACGGCTGGTAGCCGCGCCCGCCTTCGACCTTGATTTCCATTTCCAGCTTGCCGCCGGCCGTCAGGTGGGCAATGATGTGGTCCGGGTTGACGATTTCCACGTCGTGGCCGGTTTCGATGTCGGCCGCCTTGACCACACCTTCGCCCGACTTCACCAGCTTGAGCATCGCCGAGGGCTTGTTGTGCAGCTTCATCACAACGCCCTTCAGGTTCAACAGGATGTCGACGACGTCTTCCTGGACGCCGTCGAGGGTCGAGTACTCATGCACCACGCCGGTGATGCTGACCTCGGTCGGCGCATAGCCGGGCATCGACGACAACAGCACGCGCCGCAGCGCGTTGCCCAGCGTGTGGCCATACCCGCGTTCGAACGGCTCCATGACGACTTTCGCATGGAACGGATTGATCGGCTCGACGTTGATGATACGCGGCTTCAAAAAAGCACTGCTCTGCATAGATGATCCTTGCCTCTACGTTGCAATCGGACGAACGGACCGGATGCCGCCGGAGTGCGGCGCCTCCCGGACTGCCGGTTACTTCGAGTACAACTCGACGACCAAGCTTTCGTTGATGTCCTGCGCGAACTCCGAGCGGTCGGGGGCGCCCTTGAAAGTGCCCTCCATTTTCTTGATGTCGACTTCGACCCAGCTCGGGAAGCCGATCTTCTCGGCCAGCATCAGCGCGTCCTGGATCCGCAGTTGTTTCTTTGCGGCCTCCCGCACCGATACCACGTCGCCCGGCTTCAGCCACATCGAAGGGATGTTGGCGACTCCGCCATTGACGACGATCGATTTGTGGCTGACCAGCTGCCTGGCTTCGGCGCGCGTGGAGCCGTAACCCATCCGGTACACCACGTTGTCGAGCCTCGACTCGAGCAGCTTGAGCAGGTTCTCGCCGGTCGAACCCTTACGGCGCGACGCTTCGGCGAACGTGCGGCGGAACTGCCGCTCCATCAGCCCGTAAACCCGGCGGATTTTCTGTTTCTCGCGCAACTGCAAGCCGTAACCGGACAGACGCTGCCCGGATTTCTGCCCGTGTTGACCGGGCGGCGTATCCAGCTTGCACTTGGAGTCGAGTGATCGACGCGCGCTTTTCAGGAAAAGGTCGGTGCCTTCCCGTCGCGCTAGCTTGCATTTGGGGCCTGTATAACGAGCCATTGCTATCCCTGTGCTTGATGTTGATGCCTGGCTTCGGATCGGTGCTGCGGACCCTGGTCAGACGTTGGTTTCGAGAAAAAAAGTTGATGCCGCCCGCATCAGATCCGGCGGCGCTTCGGCGGCCGGCAACCGTTGTGCGGGATCGGCGTCACGTCCTGGATGCTCGTGATCTTCAATCCGATCGCATTCAGCGCGCGCACCGCCGACTCGCGGCCGGGGCCCGGGCCCTTGATCCGCACTTCCAGGTTCTTGACGCCGCACTCCTGCGCTGCCTTGCCCGCGGCTTCCGCGGCGATCTGCGCGGCGAACGGCGTCGACTTGCGCGAGCCTTTGAAGCCGGCGCCGCCCGAAGTTGCCCACGACAACGCATTGCCCTGGCGATCGGTGATCGTGATGATCGTGTTGTTGAAGGACGCGTGCACGTGGGCGATGCCCTCGGTCACGTTCTTCTTGACTTTCTTCCGCGCGCGCGTGGCGGCGGTCTTAGCGTTGGTTGCCATGTCTGATCAGTCCCTTACTTCTTCGCGCCGGCGATTGCCTTGCGCGGTCCCTTGCGGGTGCGAGCATTGGTGCGGGTGCGCTGTCCGCGCGCTGGCAGCCCCTTGCGGTGGCGCGTCCCGCGATAGCAGCCCAGGTCCATCAGCCGCTTGATGCTCATGGTCACTTCACGCCGCAAATCCCCCTCGACCGTGTACTTGCCGACCTCGTCACGCAACTTGTCCATCGCCGCGTCGTCGATGTCCTTGACTTTCGTGGTGTGGGCAATGCCGACCTTGTCGCAGATCTTGCGCGCGCGCGGACGGCCGATGCCGTAGATTGCGGTCAGCGCGATCGACGCGTGCTGGTGGTTGGGGATGTTGACGCCTGCAATACGAGCCATAATCTATGTCCTAATTAGCCTTGACGTTGCTTGTGGCGCGGATCTTCGCAAATCACGCGAACCACGCCCTTGCGGCGGATCACTTTGCACTTACGGCAGATTTTCTTTACAGAAGCGAGCACTTTCATCGCTTTTCCTTTTCAGCTCAGCAAATCACTTGGCGCGAAACACGATACGCGCGCGGCTAAGGTCGTAAGGCGTCAACTCGACCGTCACTTTGTCGCCCGGGAGGATCTTGATGTAGTTCATCCTCATCTTTCCCGAGATATGGCCCAGCACCATATGGCCATTTTCCAACTTCACCCGAAACGTCGCGTTGGGCAGCGTTTCCTGGATTTCTCCCTGCATCTGAATCACGTCTTCTTTGGACATCAGCGCGTCGGCAGGCCGCCCTTGAAATTCGCCTTTTTCAGCAAACTCTCGTATTGCTGGGACATCATGTACGCCTGCACCTGCGTCATGAAATCCATGCTGACCACCACGATGATCATCAGCGACGTGCCGCCGAAGTAGAACGGCACGTTCCGCCAGGCGATCAGCATGTCCGGGATCAGGCAAACCAGGGTCACGTAGATTGCGCCGATCATCGTGAGCCGCAGCGTGATCTTCTCGATGTACTTCGCGGTCTGGTCGCCCGGCCGGTAGCCCGGAACAAACGCGCCGCTCTTCTTCAGGTTCTCCGCCGTTTCCTTCGGGTTGTACTGCAGAGCCGTGTAGAAAAAGCAGAAAAATATGATTGCCGAGGCGTAAATCAACTCATACACCGGCTGTCCGACCGTCAGCGTGCCCGCGATATCCGACAGCACCCGGCGGACACCCTCGGCTGCGCCGCCTCCGGACCACTGCAATATGGTCGCCGGGAACAGGATGATGCTCGACGCGAAGATCGGCGGGATCACCCCGGCCATGTTCAGCTTCAGCGGCAGGTGCGACGCCTGCCCCGCGTACAGCCGGTTGCCGATCTGGCGCTTGGCATAGTTCACCGGGATCTTGCGCTGGCCGCGCTCGACGAACACCACCGCATACGTCACGCCGAGCACCAGCGCGAAGATGAACAGCGCGACGAGTATCGAGAACGCGCCGGTCCGCACGAGCTCCAGCGATCCCGACAGCGCGGACGGCAATCCGGCCGCGATGCCGGCGAAAATGATCAGCGAAATTCCGTTGCCCAGCCCCCGCTCCGTAATCTGCTCGCCCAGCCACATCAGGAACAACGTGCCGGTCACCAGCGTCACCGCCGCCGTGATCCGGAACACCAGTCCCGGCTCCAGCACCAGGCCTTGCTGCGACTCCAGGGCGATCGAAATGCCGATCGCCTGGAACAAGGCCAGGAACAACGTTCCGTAGCGCGTGTACTGGGTGATCTTGCGGCGGCCCGCCTCGCCTTCCTTCTTCAGCGCGTCCAGCGACGGCACGACGACCGTCGCCAGCTGCATGATGATGGACGCCGAAATGTAGGGCATGATCCCCAGTGCGAACAGCGAAAACCGCGATAGCGCACCGCCCGAAAACACGTTGAACAGCCCGAGTATTCCGCCCTGCTGCTGTTTGAACAGTTCCTCGAGCACCTGCGAGTTGATACCCGGAACGGGTATGTGCGTGCCGATCCGGTAGACAACCAGGGCGCCAAGCAGGAACAGCAGCCGCCGTTTAAGGTCGCCGTACTTTCCGCCTGCCTTCTGTGCAGGATTAATCGCCACGCTTCGTACTCTCCATCATTCGGCTATGCTGCCGCCGGCGGCTTCGATCGCCGCCTTGGCGCCCTTGGTGACCGTCAGGCCCTGAAGCGTGACGGCCTTCGTCAGCGCGCCGGACTTGATGACTTTCGCCGCCTTCGCCAACGACGGCACGATGCCGGCGGCCTTGAGCGCCAGCAGGTCGATCTGGTCCACCGGCAGGCGTGCCAGGTCCGACAGGCGGACTTCCGCCGTGTCGTTGCGCGTCAGTGACACGAAGCCGCGCTTGGGCAACCGGCGCTGCAGCGGCATCTGGCCGCCTTCGAAACCGACCTTGTGAAAGCCGCCCGAGCGCGACTTCTGGCCCTTGTGGCCGCGCCCGGCCGTCTTGCCCAAGCCGCTGCCGATGCCGCGGCCGACGCGGCGGCGGTTCTTGTTTGCGCCCGCGGCGGGCTTGATAGTGTTCAAACGCATGACGTGACCTATTCGTTGTGTTCGCGAGCGGCGGTGATCAACCGACCTTGACCAGGAAATTCACGCAATTGATCATTCCGCGCACTTCCGGCGTATCTTTGAGTTCCACGGTTTCGTGCATGCGATGCAGGCCGAGGCCGCGCACGCTGGCGACGTGGTTCTTCTTGGCGCCGATCGGACTCTTGATCAGCGTTACCTTGACTGTCTTTGCTTCCGCCATGATCAGGCCTCGAGTATCTGTTCGATGGTCATGCCGCGCTTGGCGGCGATTTCCCCGGCCGTCGAGATCGCTTCCAGCGCGTTCAGCGTGGCGCGAACCAGGTTGTACGGGTTGGTCGAGCCGTGGCACTTCGCCAGGACGTTGGTCACGCCCACGACCTCGAACACCGCGCGCATGGGGCCGCCGGCAATGATGCCGGTGCCGTCCGACGCGGGCTGCATGAAGACCTTGGTGGCGCCGTGCCGTCCTTCGACCGCATGGTGCAGGGTCCCGTTCTTGAGGCTCACCTTGATCATCTTCCGCCGGGCCGATTCCATCGCCTTCTGCACGGCGACCGGCACTTCCTTGGCCTTGCCCTTGCCCATGCCCACCGCGCCGTTGCCGTCGCCGACCACCGTCAGCGCCGCGAAACCCAGGATGCGCCCGCCCTTCACCACTTTGGTGACACGGTTGATCGCGATCATTTTCTCCCGCAGGCCGTCGGTGCTTTTTTCCGACTGGGAGTTCTGCATTTTTGCCATCATCAACCCCGATTAGAACGTGAGCCCGGCTTCGCGCGCTGCTTCAGCGAGCGCCGCGACACGGCCGTGATATTTGAATCCGGAGCGGTCAAAAGCCACCGCCGTGATGCCGAGCGCCTTGGCCTTTTCTGCGATGCGCTTGCCCACGGCCGTTGCCGCCGTCTTGTTGCCGCCGTTCTTGAGATCCTTCTTCAGATCAGCCTCGAGCGTCGAGGCGCTGGTCAGCACCTTCTGGCCGCCGGCCGCGATGATCTGTGCATAGATGTGGCTGTTCGTGCGGTGTACAACCAGCCGCGTGGCCTTCTGGGCGCTGATGCGCACCCGCGTCTGACGGGCACGGCGTAACCGGGATTCTTTAGTGTTCATAGCGCTTCTCTAGTGTCCGCGACTTACTTCTTCTTCGTTTCTTTCAGGACCACCTTTTCGCCCGTGTACCGCACGCCCTTGCCCTTGTACGGCTCGGGCGGACGATAGGCGCGGACGACTGCGGCGACCTGGCCCACCAACTGCTTGTCGATCCCCTTGAGGACGATTTCCGTCTGCACCGGGGTTTCGACCTTGACGCCCTTGGGCATCATGTGCACGATCGGGTGCGAAAAGCCCAGCGCCAGGTTCAGTTTGTCGCCCTGGGCCTGGGCCCTGTAGCCGACGCCGACCAGCGTGAGTTTCTTTTCGAAGCCGTCAGTGACGCCTTTGACCATGTTCGCGACCAGCGCGCGCAACGTGCCCGACATCGCGTCGGCTTGTGTCCCGCCGTTGCGGGCGCGGCACAGCAGCTGATCCCCGTCCCGCTGGATCTCGACATCGCCGCCGAATTTCTGCGTCAGGCTGCCCAACGGGCCCTTGACCACGATCTCGCCGCTGCCCAGGGTGATGTCGACCTTGGGCGGAACGGGAACCGGATAATTCGCTATGCGTGACATGAAATGTTTTCCCTCATCTTCCCTATGCCACGACGCAGAGGACTTCGCCGCCGATGCCGGAAGCGCGCGCCTTGCGATCGGTCATGACTCCCTTGGACGTGGACACAATCGCCACGCCGAGACCGTTCATGACGCGCGGCAGATCTTCCTTGCCCTTGTAGATGCGCAGGCCCGGCTTGGAGATGCGCTCGATCTTCTCGATCACCGGCCGCCCGGCGTAGTACTTGAGCGCAATTTCCAGCTGCGGCTTGACGGCTTCGCCGGCGACGCGAAAATCGTCGATGTAGCCTTCGTCCTTTAACACCTTGGCTATTGCCACTTTCAGCGAGGACGAGGGCATCGCTACGCTGACCTTTTCGGCCATTTGCGCATTGCGGATACGCGTCAGCATATCGGCGATGGGATCAGACATGCTCATTGGATCAACCTCTCGTTACCAGCTGGCCTTGGTCAAGCCGGGGATTTCGCCGCGCATTGCGTGCTCGCGCAGCTTGTTGCGACCCAGTCCGAATTTGCTGTACACACCGCGCGGACGGCCGGTGATGCGGCAACGGTTGCGCAGGCGGGTCGGATTGGCGTTGCGCGGAAGCGCCTGCAACTTCAGGCGCGCCTCGTACCGGTCTTCCATCGGCTTGCTCATGTCGGCGATCAGCGCCTCCAGAGCTTTGCGTTTGGGCTCGTACTTCTTGACGAGCTTGCGGCGCTTTTGGTCGCGGTTGATCAGTGACAGTTTTGACATTGATGGGCTCCGGCCTTCAGTTCTTGAACGGGAATTTGAACGCCGCCAGAAGCGCTTTGGCTTCCGCGTCGGACTTCGCGGTCGTGGTGATGGTGATGTTCATTCCGCGCAGGACATCGATCTTGTCGTACTCGATCTCCGGGAAAATGATCTGTTCCTTGACACCCATGTTGTAGTTGCCGCGGCCGTCGAACGCCCGGCCGGACACGCCGCGGAAGTCGCGCACGCGCGGCAGCGCGACCGTGACCAGGCGGTCGAGGAACTCGTACATCCGCTCGCGCCGCAGCGTCACCATGCAGCCGATCGGGTAGCCTTCGCGGATCTTGAACACCGCGATGGACTTCTTCGACTTGGTGATCACCGGCTTCTGCCCGGAGACCTTCTGCATGTCGGCAACCGCGTTGTCGAGCAGTTTTTTGTCGCCGACCGCTTCACCCACGCCCATATTGAGGACGATCTTGGTGATGCGCGGGACCTGCATTACCGATTTGTAGCCGAACTGCTGGGTCAGCGCCGGCATGACGGTTTCTTTGTAAAATTCCTTGAGGCGGGCCATGTAGTTTCCTGGTTGCTATGCGCCGACGGCCTGGCCGCTGGACTTGAACACGCGGATCTTCCTGCCGTTCTCGACTTTGAAGCCCACCCGGTCGCCCTTGCCGGTCGCCGGATTTAGCAGCGCGACATTGGAGATCTGGATCGGCATTTCCTTGGTGATGATGCCGCCCGGCTGGTTCTTCATCGGGTTCGGCTTCTGATGCTTCTTCACCAGGTTCACGCCCTCGACCAGCACCGTGCCGTTGTCGTAGATCTGCTTGACCACGCCGCGCTTTGCCGGCTGGCTGTCGCGTCCCGAGATGACGATGACAGTGTCGCCCTTGCGAATCTTGACCATCGCGATTTCCTTACAGGACTTCGGGAGCGAGTGACACGATCTTCATGAAGCGCTCGGTGCGCAACTCACGCGTCACCGGCCCGAAGATGCGGGTGCCGATCGGCTCCAGCTTGTTGTTGAGCAGCACGGCGGCGTTGCCGTCGAACTTGAGCAGCGAGCCGTCGCTGCGGCGCACGCCCTTGGCAGTGCGGACCACGACGGCGCTGTAGACTTCGCCCTTCTTGACGCGTCCGCGGGGCGCAGCATCCTTGATGCTGACCTTGATCACGTCGCCGATGTTCGCGTACCGTCGCTTGGAGCCACCGAGCACCTTGATGCACATGACCCGCTTCGCGCCGGTGTTGTCTGCAACATCCAGCATCGATTGCATCTGAATCATATTGTCTTTCTCTCCAACTTAACCCGTTGCGCGGCCAGATTGCAGCGCTGACGGCCAGTCTTGGATCCCGTTCGGGATGAATCGCCAGAAGGTCGGCGAAGGTCGAATTATAGCGGAAGAAGCCGGCTTACCGCAAGCCCTATCCGCTGATTTGTTGGTGCCAGCGCCGCTGCGCCCGCACCTGGCGGTCCATCAGACCAGCCGTGCCTTCTCGATCAGGCGCGAAACGACCCACGCCTTGGTCTTGGAGACCGGGCGCGTCGACTTGATTTCGACTATGTCCCCTTCCTTGCATTCGTTCGCCTCGTCGTGCGCGTGGTACTTCTTCGAGCGCTTGACCACCTTGGCGTACAGCGGGTGCGTGACCCGGCGCTCGACCAGCACGGTCACCGTCTTGTCCATCTTGTCGCTGACCACTTTCCCTGTCAGGGTCTGGATCAGGGAGTTGGCGGGCGCGGGCGTGGCCGCGGCGGTCTCGGTTTGAATGTCGCTCATGCCTTGGCTCCGGTGTTGGCCGATTTTGCATCCGCCTGGGCCAGCATCGTGCGGACGCGGGCGATGTCGCGGCGGGTCCGGCGGATCTGGCTGGTGTTGGTCAGTTGTTGCGTGGCCTTCTGCATCCGCAGCTTGAACTGTGCCGATAGCAATTCCATCAGCTCTTTCTGCAGGTCAGCCGGCGGCTTGGCGCGAAGGTCTTTCTTGCGTTCCGATGATTTCATTTTTCGATTCCTCTCGCCTTACGCGACCAGCCGGTGCACGAACGTGGTCTGGATCGGCAGCTTCGCGGCCGCGAGCGCAAACGCCTCGCGCGCCAGGGCTTCGTCCACGCCGTCCATCTCGTACAGCACCTTGCCGGGTTGGATTTCCGCGACGTAGTACTCCGGGTTCCCCTTGCCATTGCCCATCCGGACTTCGGCGGGCTTCTGCGAGATCGGCTTGTCCGGAAAAATCCGGATCCAGATGCGACCGCCGCGCTTGATGTGGCGGGTCATGGCGCGCCGGGCAGCTTCGATCTGCCGCGCCGTCAGGCGTCCGCGACCGATCGCCTTGAGCCCGTACTCGCCGAACGACACCTTGGTGCCGACGGTGGCGAGGCCCTTGTTCCGGCCCTTTTGTTCCTTGCGATACTTTCTGCGTGCTGGTTGTAGCATGGCTTACTCCGCTTGTTCCTTGGCCGCAATGATGGCGGCGGCAGGCACTGCTTCCGCTGCCGGGGCCGCTTCCTTGACCGTCACCGTGGGTTCGGCGCGCGGCTTGCGGACGCGCTTGGGGGCCGCCGGCGCGTCCTTGCGCGGTTCGCGCGTCGGATTTGGCGTGCGTTCCATCACCGGCGCTTCGTTCGTCGCCAGAACTTCGCCCTTGAACACCCATACCTTGATGCCGATCGCTCCGTACTGCGTCATCGCCTCGGAGAAGCCGTAGTCGATGTCCGCGCGCAACGTGTGCAGCGGCACGCGGCCTTCGCGGTACCACTCCGACCGGGCGATTTCGATCCCGTTCAGGCGGCCCGAGCTCATGATCTTGATGCCCTGGGCGCCCAGGCGCATCGCGTTCTGCATGGCGCGCTTCATCGCCCGCCGGAACATGATCCGCTTCTCGAGCTGCTGCGCGATGGAGTCGGCGATCAGCTTGGCGTCGATCTCGGGCTTGCGGATCTCCTCGATGTTCAGGCCGACTTCGACACCCATCATCTTGCGCAGGACCGCGCGCAGCGTTTCGATGTCCTCGCCTTTCTTGCCGATGACGACACCCGGACGCGCGCTGTGGATGGTGATCCGCGCGTTCTTCGCCGGCCGCTCGATGGTGACCTTGCCGACGCTGGCGTGGGCGAGGCGCTTCTTCAGGTACTCGCGGACCTTCAGGTCCTCGAACAGCGTGTTCGCGAACGTCTTGCTGTTGGCGTACCACTTCGAGCTCCAGTTCCGCGTGACGGAAAGGCGAAACCCGGTCGGATGTATTTTCTGTCCCATATTACTTGCCTTTCCTGGCGGCTTTCGCGTCGCCGACCGTGACGAAGATGTGCGAAGTCTGCTTCAGGATCACGTTGCCGCGCCCCTTGGCGCGCGCGGTGAAACGGCGCAGGCTCTCCGCCTTCTCGACATAAATCGTCTGGACCTTCAATTCATCGATGTCGGCGCCGTCGTTGTGCTCAGCGTTCGCTATCGCCGACTCCAGCACTTTCTTGATGATCCGGGCGCCCTTCTTGGGGCTGAACGCGAGCACGTTCAGCGCCCGGTCGACGGGAAGGCCGCGGATCTGGTCGGCGACCAGCCTGCCCTTCTGGGCCGACAGCCGCACGCCGCGCAATATCGCTTTGGTTTCCATGATGGTCTCCTTACTTCTTGGCGGCCGGCGCCGACTTGCGGTCGGTCGGATGCGATTTGAACGTGCGCGTCAGCGCGAACTCGCCCAGCTTGTGGCCGACCATGTTTTCCGACACATAGACGGGGATGTGCTGCCGCCCGTTGTGCACGGCAATGGTCAGGCCGACGAAATCGGGCGTGATGGTCGAGCGCCGCGACCAGGTCTTGATCGGGCGTTTGTCGCTGGTGGCGCTCGCCGCCTCGACTTTTTTCAGCAGGTGCCCGTCGACAAACGGGCCTTTCTTGATTGAACGTGCCATGGTTTAGCCCTTAGTTCCGTTTAAGCCTTCTTCGCCGCATGGCGCGAGCGCACGATCATGTGCTGGGTGCGCTTGTTGTGGCGGGTCTTGTAGCCCTTCGCCGGCTGGCCCCAGGGCGATACCGGATGGCGGTTGCCGCGTGTGCGGCCGCCCAACGGGTGATCAACCGGGTTCATCACTTCGCCGCGCACCGTCGGCCGGATGCCGCGCCAGCGATTGGCGCCGGCCTTGCCGATGGAGCGCAGGTTATGCTCTTCGTTGCCGACTTCGCCGATGGTCGCGCGGCAGTCGATGTGCACCCGGCGGATCTCGCCTGAGCGCAGGCGCAACTGCGCGTGCGAGCCTTCGCGTGCCAGCAGCTGCACCCCGGTGCCCGCCGAGCGCGCGATCTGCGCGCCCTTGCCCGGCTGCATCTCGATGCAGTGGATCGTCGTGCCGACCGGGATGTTGCGGATCGGCAGGCAGTTGCCCGGCTTGATCGGCGCTTCGACGCCGTTCAGCAGCTGGGTCCCCGCCGTCACGCCCTTGGGCGCGATGATGTAGGTCCGCTCGCCGTCCGCGTACAGCAGGAGTGCGATATTCGCGCTGCGGTTGGGGTCGTATTCCAGCCGCTCGACCTTGGCCGGGATCCCGTCCTTGTTGCGCTTGAAGTCGATGATCCGGTAGTGCTGCTTGTGCCCGCCGCCCTTGTGCCGGGTGGTGATGTGGCCGAGGTTGTTCCGGCCCGAGCCGCGCTTCTGCGATTCGACCAGGGACGCGACCGGCTCGCCCTTGTGCAAGTCCGCATTGACCACCTTCACCATGGACCGGCGGCCCGGCGAGGTTGGTTTCGTCTTTACGAGAGCCATGTTATGCCTCCACCGCGAAATTGATTTCCTGGCCCGGCTTCAGGCACACATAGGCCTTCTTGCCATGGTCGCGCCGGCCCGTGAAGCGGCCGAAACGCTTGACCTTGCCCATGGTGTTTACCACCTGGACGCGCTCGACCTCGACCTTGAACAGCAATTCGACGGCCGCCTTGATTTCGGGCTTGGTCGCGTCGCGCGCCACCTTGAAGATGACCTGGTCGTTCTTCTCGGCGACCAGCGTGCTCTTCTCGGAGATCACGGGAGCGAGCAGCACGACGTGCAGACGCTCGGGATTGAACTTGACGGTACTCATGCCAGCGTCTCCTCGAGTTGGGCGATCGCGCCCTTGGTCAGCAGCACCTGCGGGAAGTGCACCAGGCTGACCGGGTCCATCTGATGCGCGGTCAGGACCAGCACATCCGTGAGGTTGCGCGAGGACAGGTACAGGTTGTCGTCGAAACTGTCGGTGACGATCAACACCTTGCCGTATCCCATCGCCTTGATCTTGTCGGCGAGCAGCTTGGTCTTCGGCGCATCGAGTATCAGGGATTCGACCACCGCCAGCCGGCCTTCGCGGGCGAGTTGCGACAGGATCGAAGCCATGCCGGCGCGGAACATCTTGCGGTTGACCTTCTGGGAGAAGTTCTCGTCCGGCTTGTTCGGGAAGATCCGGCCGCCGCCGCGCCACAGCGGGCTGTTGGCCTGGCCGGCGCGGGCGCGGCCCGTGCCTTTTTGCTTCCATGGCTTCTTGTGCGACTTGTTGATGTCCGCACGGCCCTTTTGCGCCCGGTTGCCGCTGCGCGCATTGGCCTGGAAGGCGACCACGATCTGGTGCACGAGCGCTTCGTTGTAGTCGCGATTGAACAGCGAGTCGGACGCCGATACCGTGGCGGCCTGCTGTCCCTGCGCATTGATCAGTTTGAGTTCCATTACTTCTTTCCCCCCTTCACCGCCGGCCGCACGACGATAAGCCCGTCGTCCGCGCCAGGGACAGCGCCTTTGACCAGCAACAGTCCGCGCTCGGTGTCGACGCGCACGACCACCAGATTCTGCGTGGTGCGCTGCGCGTCGCCCAGGTGGCCGGCCATCCGCTTGCCCGGAAACACCCGGCCCGGATCCTGCGCCATGCCGATGGAGCCCGGCGTGTTGTGCGAACGCGAGTTGCCGTGCGATGCGCGATTCGAACTGAAATGGTGGCGGGTAATGACGCCCTGGAACCCGCGACCCTTGGTCGTTCCGGTGACGTCGACCTTCTGGCCGACGGCGAACATGTCGACCGTGACCACGGCGCCAGGCTGGAAGCCGGCGAGCTGGTCCTCGGCGACGCGGAATTCGGTCAGCACCTCACCCGCCTCGACCCCTGCCTTCGCCAGATGACCGGCGGCGGCCTTGGTCACGCGCGAGGCGCGGCGTTTGCCGTAGGTAACCTGGATGGCCGCGTAGCCATCATTGTCCGGCGTCTTGATTTGCGTGACGCGGTTGTTGGCGACATCCAGCACCGTCACCGGAACGGCGGCGCCGTCGTCGGTGAAAATGCGGGTCATGCCAACCTTGCGCCCGACTAGTCCTAGACTCATGTCCATTTCCTTTTGCTCATTGCCGCCGATTGCGATTGATCGGCGGGGCCAATAGTGCCTGCGGGCGACGGACATCCCGTCCGCCGCGGCTCGATTACTGCAGCTTGATCTCGACGTCCACGCCCGCCGGAAGGTCCAGCTTCATCAACTGATCGACGGTCTTGTCGGTCGGATCGATGATGTCCATCAGCCGCTGGTGCGTCCGGATCTCGAACTGGTCGCGCGAGGTCTTGTTCACGTGCGGCGAACGCAACACGTCAAAGCGCTCGATGCGCGTCGGCAGGGGAACCGGCCCCCGGACCACGGCGCCGGAGCGCTTCGCGGTTTCGACAATCTCCAGGGCCGACTGGTCGATCAACTTGTAGTCGAACGCCTTCAGGCGGATCCGGATTTTCTGGTTTTGCATTGCCATGTCTTGCCTCTTTGGGTTGGTTGCCGGCGACCGTAAGGTGCCGGCGCCCTCATTACTCGTGAATCTTGGCGACGACGCCGGCGCCCACCGTCCGGCCGCCTTCGCGGATCGCAAACCGCAAGCCCTCTTCCATCGCAATCGGCGCTATCAACACCACTTCCATCTGGATGTTGTCCCCCGGCATCACCATCTCCGTCCCCGCCGGCAGCGTCACGCTCCCCGTCACGTCCGTCGTCCGGAAATAAAACTGCGGCCGGTACCCCGGAAAGAACGGCGTATGCCGCCCGCCCTCTTCCTTGCTCAAAATGTAAACCTCGCACGTGAACTTCGTGTGCGGCGTGATCGAGCCCGGCTTCGCCAGCACCTGGCCACGCTCCACTTCTTCCCGCTTCGTCCCCCGCAGCAGCACCCCGACGTTGTCCCCAGCCTGCCCCTGGTCCAGCAGCTTGCGGAACATCTCCACCCCCGTGCACACCGTCTTCAAGGTCGGCTTCAAGCCCACAATCTCCAGCTCTTCCCCCACCTTCACAATCCCCCGCTCCACCCGCCCGGTCACCACCGTGCCCCGGCCCGAAATCGAAAACACGTCTTCCACCGGCATCAGAAACGGCCCGTCAATCAGCCGCTGCGGCTGCGGAATATACGTGTCCAGCGCCTCCGCCAGCTTCAGGATCGACCCCTCGCCCATCGGGCTCGTGTCCCCCTCCATCGCCATCTTCGCACTGCCGATGATGATCGGCGTGTCGTCCCCAGGAAACTGGTACTTCGACAACAGTTCCCGGATCTCCATCTCCACCAGCTCCAGCAGCTCCGCATCGTCCACCATGTCCGCCTTGTTCATGTAGACAATGATGTACGGCACCCCCACCTGCCGCGCCAGCAGAATGTGCTCCCGCGTCTGCGGCATCGGCCCGTCCGCCGCCGACACCACCAGGATCGCCCCGTCCATCTGCGCCGCCCCGGTGATCATGTTCTTGATGTAGTCCGCGTGCCCCGGGCAGTCCACGTGCGCGTAGTGCCGGTTCGCCGTCTGGTACTCCACGTGCGCCGTGTTGATCGTGATCCCCCGCGCCTTCTCTTCCGGCGCCGCGTCAATCTGGTCGTAGGCCTTCACCTCACCACCGTACTTCTTCGCCAGCACCATCGTCATCGCCGCCGTCAGCGTCGTCTTCCCGTGGTCCACGTGCCCGATCGTCCCCACGTTCACATGCGGCTTCGTCCGCTCAAATTTGCTCTTGGCCATTTTTCTACCTTTCCAATTTCACTAAGTACGATTGCTTAGTCAGTCAAACGAAATCAACTCACGTCTTCTTGTTGATCACGGCCTCGGCGACGTTCTTCGGGGCCTCGGAATAGTGCTTGAACTCCATCGAGTACGTGGCGCGGCCCTGCGTGAGCGAGCGCAGCGTCGTCGAGTAGCCGAACATCTCGCCCAGCGGCACTTCGGCGCGGATCGCCTTGCCGCCGCCGCCGGCGATGTCTTCCATACCCTGGATCATGCCGCGGCGCGAGGACAGGTCGCCCATCACGTCGCCCATCTTTTCCTCGGGCGTTTCCACTTCGACCGCCATCATCGGCTCGAGCAGGACCGGATTGGCTTTGCGCATGCCGTCCTTGAAGCCGATCGACGCGGCCATCTTGAACGCGTTTTCGTTCGAGTCCACGTCATGGTAGGAGCCATCGAACAGCGTAACCTTCACGTCCACGACCGGAAAGCCGGCGAGCACGCCATTGGGCAACGTCTCCATCAACCCCTTCAGGACCGCCGGGATGAACTCACGAGGCACCACGCCACCCTTGATCGAATCGACGAACTCGAAGCCCTTGCCCGACTCCTGCGGCTCGACCTTCAGCCAGACATGTCCGTACTGGCCGCGCCCACCCGACTGCTTGACAAACTTGCCTTCGACTTCGACCGATTTCTTGATCGCCTCGCGGTACGCCACCTGCGGCTTGCCCACGCTGGCCTCGACGCCGAACTCGCGGCGCATCCGGTCGACGATGATCTCGAGATGCAGCTCGCCCATGCCGGAAATGATCGTCTGCCCCGACTCCTCGTCCGTATGGACGCGGAACGACGGGTCTTCCTGCGCCAGGCGATTGAGGGCGATGCCCATCTTCTCCTGGTCGACCTTGGTCTTGGGCTCAACGGCCTGCGAGATCACCGGCTCGGGGAATTCCATCCGCTCGAGGATGATGACCTTGGTCGGGTCGCACAGCGTCTCGCCGGTCGTCGCCTCGCGCAGGCCCACGGCCGCCGCGATGTCGCCGGCGTACACGTCCTTGATTTCTTCCCGCTGATTGGCGTGCATCTGCAGAATCCGGCCGATGCGTTCTTTCTTGCCCTTGATCGGGTTGTAGATCGTGTCGCCCGATTTCACGACGCCGGAATACACCCGGAAAAAGGTCAGCTGGCCGACAAACGGGTCGGTCATGATCTTGAAAGCCAGCGCCGAGAACGGCTCGTCGTCGCTCGGCCTGCGCTCGGCTTCCTTGCCGTTTTCGAGCTCGCCCGTCACCGGCGGCACGTCGGTGGGCGCAGGCAGATAGTCGATGACGGCATCGAGCATCGCCTGGACACCCTTGTTCTTGAACGCGGAGCCGCACAACATCGGGGTGATTTCGGATTTGATCGTCCGCTCGCGAAGGCCCTGCTGGATTTCCACAGTTGTCAGCTCATCGCCTTCGAGGTACTTGTTCATCAGCGTTTCGTTGGCTTCCGCGGCGGCTTCGACCATCTTGCCTTGCCATTCTGTCGCCAGCTCGAGCAGTTCCGGCGGAATGTCGCGGAACTCGAATTTCATCCCCTGCGTGCTGTCATCCCAGTAGATCGCCTTCATCTTGACCAGGTCGACCACGCCTTCGAACTTGTCTTCGGCGCCGATCGGAATCTGGATGGGAACCGGGTTGGCCTTCAGGCGCTCCTTCATCTGGCGTAGCACCTTGAAATAGTCCGCGCCGACGCGGTCCATCTTGTTCACGAAAGCCAGGCGCGGCACGCCATACTTGTTGGCCTGGCGCCAGACGGTTTCCGATTGCGGCTGCACGCCGCCGACCGAGTCGTACACCATGCAGGCGCCGTCGAGCACGCGCATCGACCGCTCGACTTCAATCGTGAAGTCGACGTGGCCCGGCGTGTCGATGATGTTGATCCGGTGCTCGGGAAAGTTGTTCGCCATGCCCTTCCAGAAGCACGTCGTGGCGGCCGAGGTGATCGTGATGCCGCGCTCCTGCTCCTGCTCCATCCAGTCCATCGTCGCGGCGCCGTCGTGGACTTCGCCGATCTTGTGATTGACGCCGGTGTAGAACAGGATCCGTTCGGTGGTCGTGGTCTTGCCTGCGTCGATATGCGCACTGATGCCTATGTTGCGATAACGCTCGATTGGGGTCCTGCGTGCCATGTTCTTTTCCTAACTAAACTCTTTCAATTGCCGCGCTGCGCCGGACTGCGAAACGGCCCGGCGTTCAGCGGCAAGGATGCGGAAGGGGCTGCGGTGCTTGTGGCAGCTCGGGCTTTCCGCATCCGCAGCCGGCCACATTGCCGGCTGACGATTCGGGAGACCTAGAAGCGGAAGTGCGAAAAGGCCTTGTTCGCCTCCGCCATGCGGTGCACTTCCTCGCGCTTCTTCACGGCGCCGCCGCGGCCTTCCGCGGCCTCCATCAATTCGGCCGCCAGCCGTTGCGCCATCGACTTCTCGCCGCGCTTGCGCGCCGCTTCGCGCAGCCAGCGCATCGCCAGCGCCATCCGGCGGACCGGACGCACTTCGACCGGAACCTGGAAGTTGGCGCCGCCGACCCGGCGGCTTTTCACTTCCACCATCGGCCTGGCATTGTTCAGCGCGGTCGTGAAGATCTCCAGCGGATCCTTTCCGCCCTTCTTGGAAATCTGCTCCAGCGCGCCGTAAACGATATTCTCCGCGACCGACTTCTTGCCGCGGGTCATAACGACGTTCATGAACTTCGCGAGCTCCACGTTCCCGAACTTGGGATCGGGCAGGATTTCGCGCTTGGGTACTTCGCGACGACGAGGCATGGCTGGTGGTCCTTGGTCTGATTCGGATCATTCCGCCGCCAGCGCACGCTGACGGCCGGCTCGGTTCCCGGGTGGCTTGATTGCCTTTGCGGCCTCAGGCGGCCTTGGGCTTCTTGGCGCCGTACTTGGAGCGCGACTGCTTGCGGTCCTTGACGCCCGCGGTATCGAGCGACCCGCGCACCATGTGATAGCGCACGCCCGGCAGATCCTTGACGCGGCCGCCGCGGATCAGCACCACCGAGTGTTCCTGCAGATTGTGACCTTCGCCACCGATGTAGCTGATGACCTCGAAGCCGTTGGTCAGGCGCACCTTGGCGACCTTGCGCAACGCGGAATTCGGCTTCTTCGGGGTGGTCGTGTAGACGCGGGTGCAAACACCACGCTTTTGCGGGCTCTGACCGAGCGCCGGTACTTTGCTCTTGGAAACGGGGGGCGTACGGCCCTTGCGCACCAATTGATTGATGGTCGGCATAACCAAAATCCCTGTTAAATTCCGCGTGTCGAAGACCCGATTGCCCAGGCTCCGACCCGCACACACCGCCGGCTACGATTGGCCGACGCGCTTGGCTTCCCGGTCGCTAAATGCGCGTACTGCAGCGGCCGAGGGGCGAAAAGACTGTCGATTATGCGGGAAAGAGGTGCCGATGTCAAACACCAACTGGCTTTGCCGCATGGCGGATCGTGGCGCCGACCGTCCCCGGCAACGCTCCGGACTGACTCCATCCCGTGGGCCTGCGGTGTGTAGGCCTGCCGCAGAACAACGGGGCACACATCGCGTAGAATGTACGCTTCATGCCGTCGGCATCTTTTGGCAGGCCCCAGGATGGGGATAGATCAGGATTTTTCATGCAAGCAACCGCCACAGGCAAACCCAAACTCCCATCACTCCAACTTCTAGTCTCCGGCCTCATCGCTCTCGCTGCGTCCGCCGGCTCGTTCGCAGTGGCCGCATCGACTGGCGCGCGGCTTGCCAGCATCGGCGTCCCGTTCATCGCCAATCAGGGGCAGGTCGACAGCCGCGTTTCATTTTATGCCAGGACCTTTGCCGGGACGGTGTTCGTGACCGGGGACGGGCGGTTGGTCTATTCGCTCGCCGGCAGCCGCAGCAGCCACGGCCAGCACCCCGCGGCAGGCCTGCCGCGGTCACCGGCTGGACGCTGTCGGAGTCTTTCACCACCGCTCCCGCCCTTCCGGTCGGTATGCGGCCCGCGGCGGCCAGGGTCTCCAGCTTTGTCGGCCCGGCAGCGGCAACGCGCCCGGACCTCCCGACGTATGAAAGCGTCGGATTGGGCGAGGTTGCGCACGGAATTTCGCTGGAAGTGCGGACGGCGGGCAACAACATTGAAAAGCTGTTTCAGGTCGCGCCTGGCGCTGACGTGCGCGGAATCCGCGCCCGGATCGACGGGGCGGGGAGCCTGTCGCTGGCCGCGGACGGCGGCCTGATCATCGCCACCGGGCTGGGGGCGGTGCAGTTCACGGCGCCCGTCGCCTATCAGGAACGCGGCGGCATCCGGACCCTGGTCCCCGTGCGCTACGAACTCGCCGGCGGCACCGGGTACGGCTTCGCCACCGGTGACTACGATCGCTCCCTGCCGCTGATCATCGATCCGCTCATCCGGAGTACGTTCTCGGGTGGAAACGGGGCGGACGCGATACGCGCGATGCTGGTCCATCCGGGCAGTGGCGATATCTACGTGACCGGCTCGACCGTCTCGACCAATTTTCCGGGGACCGGCACGGGAGCGCAGACCACGAATCCCAGCGGCACTGACGCGTTCGTCGCGCTACAACGCCGGATTGACGAGCCTGGTTCGCGCCAGCTACTACGCCGGCAGCCTGACCGTTGCCAACGCCATTGCGATACTGCCCTTGTCAGGCGACATCTATATCGCCGGCACCACTTCCAGCGCGAGCGGCCTGCTGAACATGACCGGCACCCTGAGCGGAACATTCGACGCGTACATTGCCCGCTTCGACGGAGCGCTAAGCAACGTGTTGGGCGCGCGCTATTACGGCGGCAGCGGCGACGAAGAGGCGTTCGGGCTGGCCATTGATAACCTCGGCGGCGACGTCATCGTCGCCGGCGCCACGACCTCGAGCGACCTGACGCTGGGGTCCGGAACAACCAGCACCGGCGGCGGCCAGGATGCCTTCGTCGCGCGGTTTTCGGCGAACCTCGCGGCGCTGACCAGCGCCGCGTATTTTGGCGGCAGCGGCACCGACCGCGCGCTCGCGGTCGCCCGCGACCCGCTTACCGGCGATATCGTGGTGGCCGGGGTCACCGACTCGACCAACCTGCCCGGAACCGCGAATGGCGCGCTCCGGGACGGCGGCGGCACCAGCGACGGCTTTGCGACCCGCTTCAACGGCACCCTGGCGACCCTGGTCCAGAGCACCTATTTCGGCGGCACAGGCACAGACCAGATCAATGCCGTCGCCATCCATCCGCTCAATGGTCATGTCTATGTCGCTGGCGACACGACATCCATCAATCTGCGGGGCAAGCCGGCGGGTCAGCTCAACACCGGCGGACTCAGCGACGCGTTCGTCGCGCTTCTGCACAAGGACCTCTCGGGATTGCAGGCGGTCACCTACTACGGTGGCAGCGGGGACGATTTCGCCAATGCCCTGGCCATCAGCAAGTACTCCGGCGAGGTCTACATAGCGGGCTATTCTACGTCCTCCAATCTTCCCGGAACCGCGTCCGGAATCCAGGCAGTGAAGGCTGTCGGCAACGACGCCTACGTCGCGCGCTTCGACGCGGGGCTTGCGGGCGTCAAGCAGGCAACGTTCCTTGGCGGCTCAGGCTCCGAGATTGCCCAGGCGGTGGCGCTCACCGATTCCGCTGTGTATGTCGCCGGCGCGACCGCGTCCACGACGCTCGCGGGCGCCGCGCCAACGGGAATACAGCCGCTGCTGGGCGGCGGCAGTGATGGCTTCATCAGCGCGCTGGGCACCGATCTCCGCGACGGGAACTCCAATCCCGCCCCATTCGCCTTTGCCGCTATCGTCGGCGCGCTGCCCTCGAGCGTGCAGACGTCGGCGCCGGCGAAGGTCACGCCGACGGGAGATGCGACGGGTTACGTGGACGGCCAGCCGGGCAGCACCTGGTGCGCATCGAGCGCCGCCAACTGCAGCAGCTGCGACCGTACCGGCAACGGATTCACCGCCGGCTCCTGGCCCCTGCTGGGGCCCACTCCCTACTATGTCTGCGTGCGCCACACCGCATCGGCGGCGCCCGATGTCATCACCGAGTCGACGGTGCACATAGGCGCGGTGGCCGCCACGTTTCGCGTCGGCACCGGTGCGATACCCGGCTTCGGTTGCACACTCGACATCGACCTCAACGGCGCGCAGGACGCGCTGACCGACGGCCTGCTGGTCATCCGCGCGCTGTTCGGGCTGACCGGCACGGCCGTGACCAACGGCGCGATCGGCGACAATGCGCTACGAGCCGGCTGGTCGGACATCAGCGCCTACCTCAACACGAACTGCGGCGCGAACGTCGCGCCTAACCCCCCTTCCTCTCCCTGGGGAGGGACCGAGGAGAGCGGACCCATCGTCAGCGCATCGGCGCACCAACGCTCATCCCCCCCCTCTCCCAGGGAAGGGCAGAAAAAGGCGGGCCCTCGGGGACTCCGCGGCGTGCGGCAATGTCAGGCGTTGCTGGCCAGCGGTGTCTCCTCGGCGGCGACTTCCGCGTCCGGCACCACGAGCGCGCCCGCAGCTTCCAGCGCCCGCTGGCGCTTGCGCGCGTTATGGAACGCCAGTCCGGTGCCCGCCGGGATCAGCCGGCCGACGATGACGTTTTCCTTCAGGCCGCGCAGATCGTCCTTCTTGCCCATGATCGCGGCTTCGGTCAGGACCCGGGTGGTTTCCTGGAACGACGCCGCCGAGATGAACGAGTCGGTCGACAGGCTGGCCTTGGTGATGCCCAGCAGCATGTGCTCGTAGCTGGCGGGCTTCTTGTCGTGCCCTTCGGCCTTGACCCGGTCGTTCTCGTCCAGCAGATCCGAACGCTCGACCTGTTCACCGACGATGAAGCGGGTGTCGCCCGCATCGTCGACGGAGACCCGGCGCAGCATCTGCCGGACGATCACCTCGATGTGCTTGTCGTTGATCTTCACGCCCTGCAGGCGGTAGACGTCCTGCACTTCGTCGGTGATGTAGCGCGCCAGCGCCTCGACCCCCAGCAGGCGCAGGATGTCGTGCGGATCGGCGGGTCCGTCGACGATCGACTCGCCCTTGTTGACGACCTGGCCGTCGTGCGCAGTGACGTGCTTGTCCTTCGGAATCAGGTACTCGTGCGCGATGCCGTCCAGGTCGGTGATGACCAGGCGCTGCTTCCCCTTCGTGTCCTTGCCGAATGATACGGTGCCAGTGACTTCTGCCAGCGTGCCGGCGTCCTTCGGCGCGCGCGCCTCAAACAACTCGGCAACCCGCGGCAGGCCCCCGGTAATGTCGCGCGTCTTCGACGTTTCCTGCGGAATCCGCGCCAGAATTTCGCCGACCGCGACTTGCTGGCCGTCCTTCACGGTGATGATGGAGCCGATCTGGAACGTGATGTTGACCGGTGCGTCTGAACCCACGAGCTTGATCTCCTGGCCCTTGGCATCCAGCAGCTTCACCTGCGGCCGCACGCCCTTGGCCGCCATGCCGGCCCGGCGTTTGGGATCTATGACCACCAGCGTCGACAGCCCGGTCACTTCATCGGTCTGCTTGGCCACGGTCACGCCCTCTTCGACGTTTTCGAACTTCACGGTGCCCGCATACTCGGTGATGATGGGCCGCGCGGTCGCATCCCACGTCGCCAGCACCTTGCCGGCCTTGACCATCTCGCTGTCCTTGACCTGCAGCGTCGCGCCGTACGGCACCTTGTGGCGCTCGCGCTCGCGGCCGTTGTCGTCGTGCACCGTCACCTCGCCCGAACGCGCGATCACGACCTGTTCGTTCTTGGCGTTGGTGACATAGCGCATCGCTGGCGAAAACCGGATCGCGCCGTTGCTCTTCGACTCGAGTTGCGACGCGCTCGCCGTACGCGATGCCGCGCCGCCGATGTGGAAAGTCCGCATCGTCAGCTGCGTGCCCGGCTCGCCGATCGACTGCGCGGCGATCACGCCGACCGCTTCGCCGACATTGACCAGCGAGCCGCGGCCCAGGTCGCGGCCATAGCACCGCGCGCACAGCCCGTACCGCGTTTCGCAAGTGAGCGGCGTCCGGACCTTGACTTCGTCGATGCTGAGCGCCTCGATCGAATCGACCATGTCCTCGTCCAGCAACGTTCCCGATTCGAGCAACAGGGCGCCGGTTTCCGGGCTCATCACATCGTTGGCCACCACGCGGCCAAGGATCCGGTCGCGCAATGCCTCGATGATTTCGCCGCCCTCGACCAGCGCCTTCATGTTCACGCCGTTCATCGTGCCGCAATCGTCCTCGGTGACCACCAGATCCTGCGTCACGTCGACCAGGCGCCGGGTCAGGTAGCCCGAATTCGCCGTCTTCAGCGCCGTGTCGGCCAGGCCCTTGCGCGCGCCGTGCGTCGAGATGAAGTACTGCAGCACGTTCAGGCCTTCGCGGAAGTTCGCCGTGATCGGCGTCTCGATGATCGAGCCGTCCGGCTTGGCCATCAGGCCGCGCATGCCGGCCAGCTGGCGGATCTGCGCCGCCGAACCGCGGGCGCCCGAGTCGGCCATCATGTAGATGGAGTTGAAAGCTTCCTGGGTCGCGTCCTTGCCGTCCTTCGTCTTGACGTGCTCGGTGCCGAGCTGGCTCATCATCGCCTTGGCGACGTCATCGCCGGCGCGGCCCCAGATGTCGACGACCTTGTTGTAGCGCTCGCCCTGCGTGACCAGGCCCGAGGTGTACTGCCCCTCGATCTCCTTGACCTCCTTTTCGGCCTTGCCGATGATGTCCGTCTTCTCGACGGGAATCAACATGTCACCGGCGGCGAAGGAGAATCCTGCCTTGGTCGCCAGGCTGAAGCCGGCCTGCATCAGCTTGTCGGCGAAGATCACCGTTTCGCGCAAGCCGCAGCGGCGGAAACTGATGTTGATCAGCTTGCTGATCTCCTTCTTCTTCAGCGGCTTGTTGATGGTCGAGAACGGCAGGCCCGGCGGGAGGATCTCGGAGAGCAGCGAGCGGCCCACCGTGGTGTCGTACCGGTTGATCACCTCCTGCAGCACGCCATCCTTATCCTTGGTCATTTCCCGGATGCGCACCATCACCTTGGCGTGCAGCTCGACCTGGCGCGACTCGTACGCGCGCGATACCTCGGCGACGTCGGCGAACATCATGCCTTCGCCCTTGGCGTTGACCTTCTCGCGCGAAGCGTAGTACAGGCCGAGCACGATGTCCTGCGAGGGCACGATGCACGGCTCGCCGTTCGAGGGCAGCAGCACGTTGTTCGACGCCAGCATCAGCGTACGCGCCTCCATCTGCGCCTCGAGCGACAGCGGCACGTGCACCGCCATCTGGTCGCCGTCGAAGTCGGCGTTGAACGCCGTGCAGACCAGCGGATGCAGCTGGATGGCCTTGCCTTCGATCAGCACCGGCTCGAACGCCTGGATGCCCAGGCGGTGCAGCGTCGGCGCGCGGTTCAGCATCACCGGATGCTCGCGGATCACGTCCTCGAGGATGTCCCACACGATCGGCTCTTCCATCTCGACCATTTTCTTCGCGGCCTTGATGGTCGTTGCCAGGCCCATGGTTTCGAGCTTGTTGAAGATGTAGGGCTTGAACAGCTCCAGCGCCATCTTCTTCGGCAGCCCGCATTGATGCAGCTTGAGCTGCGGGCCGACGACGATTACCGAACGGCCCGAGTAGTCGACGCGCTTGCCCAGCAGGTTCTGGCGGAAACGCCCGCCCTTGCCCTTGATCATGTCGGCCAGCGACTTCAGCGGACGCTTGTTCGCGCCCGTCATCGCCTTGCCGCGGCGGCCGTTGTCCAGCAGCGAATCGACGGCTTCCTGCAGCATCCGCTTTTCGTTGCGGACGATGATGTCCGGCGCCTTCAGTTCGAGCAGGCGCTTCAGCCGGTTGTTCCGGTTGATCACGCGGCGGTACAGGTCGTTCAGGTCCGAGGTCGCGAAGCGGCCGCCGTCGAGCGGCACCAGCGGGCGCAGTTCGGGCGGGAGCACCGGCAGCACTTCCAGGATCATCCACTCCGGCTTGATGCCGGACTTGTGGAACGCCTCGAGCACTTTCAGCCGCTTGGCGATCTTCTTGATCTTGGTGTCGGAACCCGTGGTTTCGAGCTCCTTGCGCAGCCGTTCGATTTCGGACGGCACCTCGAGCGAGTGCAGCAGCGCGCGGATTCCCTCGGCGCCCATGCTGGCCGAGAAGTCGCCGCCATACTGCTCCATCTTCGCGATGTAGTCGTCCTCCGTCAGCAGCTGCGCGCGGGCCAGCGGCGTCATACCCGGATGCGTAACCACGAACGCTTCGAAGTACAGCACGCGTTCGATGTCGCGCAGCGTCATGTCCAGCACCATGCCCATGCGCGAGGGCAGCGACTTCAGGAACCAGATGTGGGCGACGGGCGAGGCGAGTTCGATGTGGCCCATGCGCTCGCGGCGCACCTTGGCCAGCGTGACCTCGACGCCGCATTTTTCGCAGATCACGCCGCGGTGCTTCAGGCGCTTGTACTTGCCGCACAGGCACTCGTAGTCCTTGACCGGCCCGAAGATCTTGGCGCAGAACAGGCCGTCGCGCTCGGGCTTGAACGTCCGGTAGTTGATGGTTTCCGGCTTCTTCACTTCGCCGTAGGACCACGACCGGATCTTGTCGGGCGATGCCAGCCCGGTCTTGATCGAGTCGAACTCTTCTTCCTGGGTGACCTGTTTGAATAGATCGAGCAATGCTTTCATTTATGTCACTCCGAATTAGTTGCGTTCCAGGTCGATGTCGATGGCCAGGGAGCGTATCTCCTTGACCAGCACGTTGAAGGACTCCGGCATGCCGGCTTCGATCTTGTGCTCGCCCTTGACGATGTTCTCGTAGACCTTGGTGCGGCCGTTGACGTCGTCGGACTTGACGGTGAGCATTTCCTGCAGCGTGTAGGCCGCGCCGTACGCTTCCAGCGCCCAGACCTCCATTTCGCCGAAGCGCTGGCCGCCGAACTGCGCCTTGCCGCCCAGCGGCTGCTGCGTCACCAGCGAGTACGGTCCGGTCGAGCGGGCGTGCATCTTGTCATCGACCAGGTGGTGGAGCTTCAGCATGTGCATGTAGCCGACCGTGACCTGCCGGTCGAACGACTCGCCGGAGCGGCCGTCGATCAGCGTGACCTGCCCCGACGTGGGGAGGCCGGCCAGCTCGAGCATGCTGTGGATTTCCTTCTCGGTCGCGCCGTCGAAGACTGGCGTGGCGAACGGCACGCCGCCCGCCAGGTTGCGCGCCAGGTCGATGACTTCACCGTCGGTGAAGGCATCGATCGCCTCGGTCCGGCCGGTGCCGTTGTAGATCTTGTTGATCAGCTTCCGGATGTCCGCGATCTTGTTCTCGGCCTTGAGCATCTGGTTGATCTTCTCGCCCAGGCCCTTGGCGGCCCAGCCCAGATGGACTTCCAGGATCTGGCCGACGTTCATCCGCGAGGGCACGCCCAGGGGATTGAGCACGATGTCGACGGGGGTGCCGTCGGCCATGTGCGGCATGTCCTCGACCGGGACGATCTTGGAGACCACGCCCTTGTTGCCGTGCCGTCCGGCCATCTTGTCGCCCGGCTGCAGGCGGCGCTTGACCGCGATGTGGACCTTCACCATCTTGAGCACGCCGGGCGCCAGTTCGTCGCCCTGCGTGAGCTTGCGCTTCTTCTCTTCGAACAGCTTGTCGAAGTCGACCCGCGTCTGGTTGATGCTGTCCTTGATGTTCTCGAGTTGCTGCGCGGATTCGTCGTTCGCCAGCCGGATGTCGAACCAGTCGTGCCGGTTCAGGCTGTGCAGGTAATCCTTGGTCAGCTTCGTGCCCTTGGCGAGCTTCTTCGGCCCGCCGTTGGCGGTCTTGCCCTGCAGCAACTTCTCGATCCGCGCGAACGCGTCGTTCTCGACGATGCGCAGCTGGTCGGCGAAGTCCTTCTTGTAGCCTTTCAGGTCGTCGTCGATGATCTGCTGGGCGCGCTTGTCGCGCTCCAGACCCTCGCGAGTGAACACCTGGACGTCGATGACCGTGCCGGAAATTCCCGAGGGAACGCGCAGCGACGTGTCCTTCACGTCGGACGCCTTTTCGCCGAAGATCGCGCGCAGCAGCTTTTCTTCCGGCGTCAGCTGGGTTTCGCCCTTGGGCGTCACCTTGCCGACCAGCACGTCGCCCGCCTCGACTTCGGCGCCGATGTACACGATGCCGGAGTCGTCGAGGCGGGACAATTGCCCCTCGCCCAGCGACGAAATGTCGCGGGTGATTTCCTCGGCGCCCAGCTTGGTGTCGCGCGCGACGACCGACAGCTCCTCGATGTGGATCGACGTGTAGCGGTCATCGCCGACCACGCGCTCGGAGATCAGGATCGAGTCTTCGTAGTTGAACCCGTTCCAGGGCATGAATGCGACCAGCATGTTCTGGCCCAGCGCCAGCTCCCCCAGATCCGTCGAAGCGCCGTCCGCGATCACGTCGCGAATGGCAATGTGATCGCCGACCTTGACGATGGGCCGCTGGTTGATGTTCGTGTTCTGGTTCGAGCGGGTGTACTTGGTCAGGTTGTAGATGTCCACGCCGACTTCGCCGGCGACCGTCTCGTTGTCGTTGACGCGGACGACGATCCGGCTGGCGTCGATGTAGTCGACGACCCCGCCGCGGCGCGCCTGCACCGCGGTGCCCGAGTCGACCGCGACCGTACGTTCGATCCCGGTGCCGACCAGCGGTTTTTCCGCGCGCAGGCAGGGAACAGCCTGGCGCTGCATGTTCGAGCCCATCAGCGCGCGGTTCGCGTCATCGTGTTCCAGGAACGGGATCAGCGAGGCCGCCACCGAGACGATCTGCGACGGCGCCACGTCCATGTACTGGACACGGTCCGGCGTCGCGACGATGGTTTCGTTCTTGTGTCGGCACGTGACCAGGTCGCCCTCGAGCGTGCCCTTCTTGTCCAGCTCGGTGTTCGCCTGGGCGATGATGTACTGCCCTTCCTCGATCGCTGAGAGGTAGTCGATCTCGTTGGTGACCTTGCTGTTGGCGACCTTGCGGTATGGCGTTTCCAGGAAGCCGAACTCGTTGGTCCGCGCATAGAGCGCCAGCGAGTTGATCAGGCCGATGTTCGGGCCTTCCGGCGTCTCGATCGGGCACACGCGCCCGTAGTGGGTCGGATGAACGTCGCGCACCTCAAAGCCAGCGCGCTCGCGCGTGAGGCCGCCCGGTCCCAGCGCCGAAACCCGGCGCTTGTGGGTGATTTCCGACAGCGGGTTGGTCTGGTCCATGAACTGCGACAATTGCGACGAACCGAAGAACTCCTTGATCGCGGCGCTGATCGGCTTCGCGTTGATCAGGTCGTGCGGCATCAGGTTCTCGCTCTCGGCTTGCCCGAGGCGCTCCTTGACCGCCCGCTCAACCCGGACCAGGCCGGAACGGAACTGGTTCTCGGCCAGTTCGCCAACTGAACGCACGCGCCGGTTGCCCAGGTGATCGATGTCGTCGATTTCGCCGCGGCCATTGCGCAGCTCGACCAGGATCTTGATGACGGCCAGGATGTCTTCCGTCGACAACGTGCCCAGGCCGGTCAGCTCGGTGCGGCCCACGCGGCGGTTGAACTTCATCCGGCCGACCTTGGACAGGTCGTAGGATTCCTCGTTGAAGAACAGGCGATGGAACAGCGCTTCGACCGCGTCTTCGGTCGGCGGCTCGCCGGGGCGCATCATCCGGTAGATGGCCACGCGCGCCGCCATCTGGTCCGGCGTGTCGTCCGCCTTCAGGGTCATCGACATGTACGCGCCCTGATCGAGGTCGTTGACGTAAAGGGTCCTGATTTCCGTGATGCCGGCTTCGCCGAGGGAAATCATCAATTCCTCGGTGATCTCGGCGTTGGCCGGGGCCAGGATCTCGCCAGTGGCCTTGTTCACTACCGTCTCGCCCAGCATGCGGCCGAGCACGTTGTCGGCCGGGACCAGGATGCGCTTCATTCCCGCATCCTGCAGTTCACGCAGCGTCCTGGCCGTGATCCGCTTGTCCTTGGCCACCAGCACCTTGCCGTCCTTGCCGACGATGTCGAACTTGGCGACTTCGCCGCGCAGGCGGTCGGGAACAAACTCGAGTTCGATGCCCTTCTTCGACAAGTGGAACGTGTCGAAATTGAAGAACTCCTTGAGGATCTGCTCGTTGTTCAGACCCAGCGCCTTGAGCAGCGTCGTCACCGGCATCTTGCGGCGGCGGTCGACGCGGAAGAACACAAAGTCCTTGGGATCGAACTCGAAGTCGAGCCAGGAGCCGCGATACGGGATCACGCGCGCCGAAAACAGCAGCTTGCCCGACGAATGGGTCTTGCCGCGGTCGTGCTCGAAAAACACGCCGGGCGAACGGTGCAGCTGCGAGACGATGACGCGCTCGGTGCCGTTGATGACGAACGAACCGTTCTTGGTCATCAGCGGGATTTCGCCCATGTACACTTCCTGCTCCTTGACTTCCTTGACCGTCGGCTTCGCCGCTTCCTTGTCCATGATCGTCAGGCGGACGCGGGCGCGCAGGGGCGAGGCAAAGGTGAGCCCGCGCTGCTGGCACTCCGTGACGTCGAACGGAGGCGTGCCCAGCGCGTAGCTGACGAATTCCAGCCGCGCGTTGCCGCTGTGGCTGGAGATCGGGAATATCGACGTGAAGGCCGACTGCAGGCCTTCATTCTTGCGCACGTCCGGACCGATGAATTCCTGCAGGAATGCCGCGTAGGACTGCAGCTGCGTGGCAAGCAGGAACGGCACCTGTTGCACGACAGCACGCTTGGCGAAACTCTTGCGGATGCGCTTTTTCTCGGTGAAGGAGTAAGTGACGGTCATGAAGACTCCATTTCGTGTTCCGTTGCGTCGACGCAAAGACCATGCACCGCGGCACCTGTGGGCGCGCGGCGGCACTGCATGCGATCCGGCTTCAGAACTGCGCCCATCGGGGCGCCTGTGCAACGACTGAATCAAGGTCTGGCGATTGGCCGCTACCAATCTATGGCTGACGACGCGAGGCATTGCACCTTGCGCCCGAACCAAACCTGCCTTCTGCAGTCGGGTCAGAAGGCAAAACCCAGGCGCCCATTCATCAATTGCGCGCCTCGGTTGTGGCCTCTGGAATGGGAGCGGGCCGGCGAGCGATCGCCGGCCCTCCCAAGCCGTACCTGATTACTTCAGTTCGACCTTCGCGCCGGCATCTTCCAGCTTCTTCTTCATCGCTTCGGAATCAGCCTTGTTGGCGCCTTCCTTGACAGCCTTTGGCGCGCCTTCGACCAGCGCCTTGGCTTCGGCCAGGCCCAGACCCGTGAGTTCGCGTACGGCCTTGATCACGTTGATCTTGTTCTCGCCCCAGCTCATCAGCATCACGTTGAACTCGGTCTTTTCTTCCGCGGCCGGAGCGGCAGCGGCGGCCGGGGCGGCGGCAGCCACCGAGGCAGCGGCGGACACGCCGAACTTGGTTTCCATTTCCTTGATCAGTTCCGACAATTCGAGCACCGTCATGCTGGCGATGGCGTCGAGGATTTCAGCTTTGGCAACAGCCATTTTGTTTCTCCAATCCAAAAAAACTTCAATGAACTCGTAACGGAATATTCGCTGGCGCGATCAATCAGGCTTCGGCAGCCTGCTTGTCGCGGACTGCGGCGAGGGTGCGCGCAAACCGGCCCGGTACTTCGTTGAGCGTCTGCACGAACTTGGTGATCGGCGCCTGCATCGTGCCCATCAACATCGCCAGCAGCTCATTGCGCGAAGGCAGCGAGGCCAGGGCGGAAACTTCTTTCGCCGTCATGACCGCGTTGGGCATGCCGCCGGCCAGGATCACGAACTTGTCGTTGCCCTTGGCAAAGTCGTTGAGGACCTTTGCCACGGCGACGGGATCGGAACCCATGCCATACGTCAGCGGACCGCTCATCTGGCCCGCCAGCCCCGAAAACGGGGTGTCAGCCACCCCTGCGCACAAGCGTGTTCTTCAACACCTTCAGGTACACGCCCGAATCCCGCGCCTGCTTGCGCAGCTTGGTGAAAGCCGCCACCGGCAAGCCACGGTTTTCAGCCATGACGATTGCCTGGGCGGTCCCCACCTGCTTCGCGATTTCCGCTACAACCGCTTTCTTGTCTTCCAGATTCAGACTCAAGGTCCTACTCCTTTTCTTCCAACGTGCGCGGGCTCCACCTTGCGCCAGGGTCTTCACTCAGCCCTGCGGCTGCGTCCGACTCCGGTTCCGGCAGTGTCGCTGCACAACCTGCGGTGACCTCTTGTCCAGGAGAATCCTGTTCAGGGGCGCACCATCTGCGCAGGGCGCTGGTCTGGCCGGAGCATCCGGCGCTGAAGGCGAAGATTTTGCCTCTGGCGCCATGCTGCCCGTCCACACTGACAGCGATTAAGCCGGGATGCGCGCGATTGCCGCCGGCCGCGCTTGCGCGCTCTGCCTTTGGTCCGCCCATCCCTGCCCCTGCGGTCTTTGACGGCATGCCGGACGATCCACTGCCCGGCACCCCCTCAAAATGCTTGCCGCAATTCTGTTCAGGCCTGCGCTTGCTGCTGCAGGCTCGATTGATCCACGCGGACCCCGACACCCATGGTCGAGGACACGCTGACTTTCTTCACGTACACGCCTTTCGAGCCGGCGGGCTTGGACTTGTTCAACGCGTCGACCAGCGCCAGCAGATTGCTTTTGAGCGCATCGACCGTGAACGACGCGCGTCCAATCGTCGCCTGGACGATGCCGCCCTTGTCGGTCCGGTACTGGACCTGCCCCGCCTTGGCGTTCTTCACGGCGGTGGACACGTCGGCCGAAACCGTGCCGACCTTCGGATTCGGCATCAGGCCGCGCGGGCCTAGAATCTGGCCCAGCTGACCGACTACCCGCATAGCGTCCGGCGAGGCGATGACCACGTCGAATTCCATGAAGCCTTCCTTGATCTTTGCCGCGAGATCTTCGAACCCGACCACGTCGGCGCCCGCCGCCCTGGCTTCCTCGGCCTTGGCACCTTGCGCGAAGACGGCGACCCGGACGGTCTTGCCGGTCCCCGCAGGTAGCACGACCGAACCGCGAACGGTCTGGTCGGACTTCTTGGCGTCCACGCCAAGATTGACCGCCACGTCGACCGACTCGTCGAACTTGGCGACGGCCGTTTCCTTGACCAGATTCAACGCATCGTCAACCGGGTAGAACTTGGTCCGGTCGACTTTCGCGCGAATGCCTTTCGTGCGCTTGGACAGTTTTGGTTCCTTTTGAGCGACCATGATCACTTCACTCCTTCGACGGTGATGCCCATGCTGCGGGCGCTGCCGGCGACGGTGCGCACGGCGGCCTCGAGATCCGCCGCGGTCAGGTCGGGCATCTTGGCCTTGGCGATTTCCTCGGCTTGGGCGCGCGTCAGCTTGCCGACCTTGTCGGTATGCGGCCGGGGCGAGCCCTTGTCGACCTTCGCGGCCTTCTTGATCAGGACCGTGGCCGGCGGCGTCTTCAGTATGAATGTGAAGCTCTTGTCGGCATACGCCGTGATGACCACCGGCAGCGGCAGGCCCGGTTCCATCTTCGCGGTCTGGGCGTTAAACGCCTTGCAGAATTCCATGATGTTCAATCCGCGCTGGCCCAGCGCGGGACCGATCGGCGGCGAGGGGTTCGCCTTTCCGGCCGGCACTTGCAGCTTGATGAAGCCGACGACTTTCTTTGCCATG
>JADKEV010000011.1 GCA_016717855.1 Betaproteobacteria bacterium | reverse complement strand
TATGCGGATCACGAGCATCGCCTGATGCATCGCACGACGGCCATCGGAGAGGTTCCCATACCCGTGTCTGTCCAATGAAAGAGGTTCAAAGTGCTGCCTCCGCGCCGTCCGTGGCTCGCGGCGAAGATCGCAAGAAGGCGGCGCTCTCGAAAACCGGCCTCGATACGGAACATCAGCCTTCAGAAATGCGGCGCATCCTCGTGACCGGAGGAAGCCAGGGTATCGGCCGCGGCATCGTCGAGCGCCTGGCTGGTGACGGCTACCAGCCCGTCAATTTCGATATTGTGCCGCCTTCGACGCTTGCCGCCCGGGAATCGTATGTCGCGGTGGACCTGCGCGACAAGCGGGCAACCATCGAGGCACTGACTCGAGTCCTGGCCGAGGGTCCGATCCTGAACCTCGGTCCATAACGTCGCGATCAACAAGATCGCCAGCGCGGACGCTGTGGATCCGGACGATCTCGATCGCCTCGTGGCCGTGAACCTGAAGAGCGGATCCGGTGCATGCAGGCGCTGTTGCCGGGAATGAAGCACGCCGGCTATGGACGTATCGTCGCGCTCTCTAGCCGCGTAGCGCTCGGGCGGGCCGGGCGCTCCCTGTACGCCGCGACCAAGGCCGCGATCATCGCGTTATGCCGGACGTGGGCACTCGAGCTCGCTCCTCACGGCATTACCGTGAACGTCGTGGCGCCGGGGCTAATCGATACACCGCTGTTTCGCGCCAACAATTCGCCAACGCAGGCGGGAAAGCTGATCCGGACAACGCCGGTGGGACGCCTTGGGGAGGTTGCGGACGTCGCCCATGCCGTGGCGCACTTCATCGACAGCCGCAGTGGATTCGTCACCGGGCAGACGCTCTATGTGTGCGGCGGGACGACCATCGGCGTGGCACAGATATGAGCTGCGTTATCGGGGACTCGGGGTTTGGAAGTTCGATGTGAATCGCCCTCAGAGTGGGAGGGAGCAGCGTTTGTGTCGCCTGCTTCCGGCCACTCCGGGCCGACGGAAAGGATCTACCAAATGACTTCAGCGACATCCGGTAACGAGTGCAACCGTCGGCAAATGGCGACGCCCAATGCCAGGCGTCCCTGGCGGGCTGCGATCAACACGATGGCGGGACTCTGCGTCGTCGTCGGGGTGGCATTGACCACCGTCCCGGCTGCAGCGCAAGTCTTCCCGGCTCGGCCGGTTAAGATCGTCGTGCCGTACACCGCCGGCGGCCCTGCGGATTCCCTCGCGCGGCTGGTTGGGCAAAAACTCTCCGACAAGTGGGGACAACCGGTCGTCATCGAGAACAAGCCGGGTGCGAACACGATCATCGGGATGGAATACGTCGCCCGGTCCGCGCCGGACGGGTATACGCTGATACTCGCAACCACCGCGATGACCATCAACGCGGCGATCGTGCCCAAGTTCCGTTCGACACCGCGAAGGGATTTCACGCCGCTCTGCAATCTAATTTCCACATCGTTCCTGCTGGCGGTCCATCCCTCGATTCCGTGAAGAATCTCGATGAACTAATTGCCCATGCCAAGAAGAATCCGGGAAAGCTTTCGTTCGGATCCGGAGGCAACGGTAGTCCGACCCACTTCTCCGGGGACCTCCTGCAATCGATGGGTGGGGTCAAGCTGGTTCACGTTCCCTACAAGGGGACCGCGACGGCGATGACCGACCTCGTCGCCGGCCACATCAACATGTTGTTCGGCGACCCCATGGCGCTGTGGCCTTATGTCACGGAAAGCAAGATCCGTGCGATCGGCGTGTCCAGCCTCAAACGGTATTCGGCTGCGCCCGATGTTCCGACGCTGTCCGAATCCGGACTTCAAGGATTCGAGTCCGGGGTCTGGTATGGTCTGGTCGGGCCGGCAGGAATGCCCCAGGCCATAGTCGATTCCATCAATGCGACGGCGCGGCAGGTGATGCGGGATCCGGAAATGGAAAAGCGCTTCACGGCCTTCGGATCCTCGGTCGTCGCGAACAGCCCGGCGGATTTCCAGGCACAGATCCAGGCTGATCTCGCCAAATGGAAGGCTTCAGCTGCCAGCAACCCCATCCTCAAGGACTGAAGGATTGTCGACTCCAGCGCATGCACCTCGCCGGGTTCTGATCACTGGCGCAGATGGCCGCGTCGGCCGCGCGATCCGGCCGTTTCTTTCCCCGCACACGCGCTGCGCCTGATGCAGAGACAGGTGAGCCTGGCGTCGAATCCGGCACCGTCGGAGGAGGTTGTTGCAGCTGATCTGCTGACCTGGTGCCGGTGGCGTGCCGCGCGGTGCGCGGAATGGATGCAGTCCTGCACCTGGCGGCCGCGGTGTCGATGGACACGCGCTGGCAAAAAAGGGACGCGCTTGAGGTGAACGTCAAGGGAACATGGCACGTGCTGGAGGCCATGCGCCAGGAAGGAGTCGGAAGAATTGTCTACGCATCATCGAATCACGCGACAGGAGCGTGGGAGCTGGAAGGCATTCCTTGCGACTCCGGCACACCCCTGCGCGCGGGGACAGCCACTACGGCGCGTCAAAGGCGATCGGCGAGATCCTGGCGCGCTTGTACGTCGACCAGTTCGCGATGTCCGCAATCTGCCTTCGCATCGGGAGCTTCCGGCCTGAGCCCGAAAACGAACGCCAGCTCAGTACCTGGCTTTCGCCGCGTGACATGGCACAACTCGCCTCGCGATCCCTCGACTCGTCCCTTCGATGGGGCACGTTCTACGCCATATCGGGCAACAAGCGGCGGTATTGGGACATCGACGCAGCGATATCGAAGTTGGGTTACGCGCCGCAGGATGACGCGGAGACCTACGCATCTCGCTTCCGGCCAGGCTGAAACCACGCGCATGACAATTGCTGCGTCCATGCTTCTGGGCACGGGGCGAATAAGAGGCGGCTTGCCGCTGTCGTTGATCCGGAGATGCGCCCATGCACAATGATCTCGACATACGACCGCTGAAAGCGACGCTAGGCGCGGAGGTATTGAACTGCGACCTGGATGAGATCACACCAGCGGAATCGGCGCCTCTCGTCGAAGCGCTGCACCAGCACGGCGTCCTGGTCTTACGCGGCCAGCAATGCAGCCCTGACGCCCAGGTACGCTTCGCCGAACTCTTCGGTCCGATCGAGGTTCCGGTCGTCAAGGAATACCTACTTCCCGAGCAGCCCAAGATCCTCGTGCTGTCGAACATCGTCAGGGATGGCCGGCCCATCGGCGCAACGGACGCGGGCCAATGGTGGCATGTCGACATGTCCTACAAGGATCCGCCCGCCCGTTGCACCTTCCTGCATGCGATCCAGATACCTTTTGACGAACGCGGACAGGCGCTGGGCGATACGATGTTCAGCAACGTTGCCGTGGCGTACGACGCCCTGCCTCAGCGCGCCAAGTCCGAATTGGAAGGGCTGTCCGCCGTCCACAGCCACGCCTGGCGCTATGCGCAGGTCGTTGCCGAGAGCGCAGGACGGCGGCGATCGCTGACCGAGGAAGAGCGCGCGAAGAATCCGGATGTGCTGCATCCCGTCGTCCGGGCGCATCCGAGGACCGGGCGATCACTGCCCTCGCCATCGCCTTACTGGTGCAGGCCGTCTTCTTTGGCTGGACGAGCCCGGTCCGCGCCGAGGTGACCGAGATTCGAATCGCCAAGGCAGACGGAATTTCCTACCTGCCTTTCCTGATGATCGAACGCTTCAACCTGATCGAAAAGGAAGCTGAAAAGGTCGGACTGAAGAATGTCAAGGTCTCCTGGTCGCGTTTCGCCAGCGCAGCGGGTATGAACGACGCGCTCCTGTCGGGAAACGTCGATTTCGCTGGCATCGGAACGCCGGGATTCCTGATTATGTGGGATCGGACCAAGGGAACCTGAACGTTCGCGGTGTCGCCGCGATGAACTCGATTCCCATGATTCTCAACACGAGCGACCCGACGATCAAGAGCCTGAAGGACCTCAAGGACACCGACCGGATCGCGCTCGCGGGCGTGAAGGTGTCGGTGACCGCCATCGTTGCAGGTAAAATGGCCGCCGAGCAGGCGTTCGGTGAGGACAAGGCTTTTCACTGGACAGGCAGACGATCTCCATGTCAAGCATCCGGACGCGATGATCGCGCTCCTGAGTGGAAAGAGCGAGGTCAAGCTTCACTTCACCTCGCCGCCATTCTCGACTCTGGAATTGAAGAATCCGGGAATTCATACCGTCCTCAACTCCGGCGACGTCCTGGGCGGACCCGCAACCTACGTGATGGTGCAGACGACGGAGAAATTCTACCGCGAGAATCCCAAGATGTATGGCGCGTTCCTGGCCGCGCTCGCAGGCCATAACCCTGATCAAGGCAAATCCGCGAAGCTGCCGTAAACCTACATCGCGATTATCAAGGGAGGGAAACGGTCGAAGAGCTGATGGCATCCGGTGGATCCCACAGTGGAATCCCCAACCACCCCGAATGCGGTGATGAAGTACGCCATGTTCATGAAACCAGATCGGCACGCTCCGCAATTTGCCGGCAGATTGGAAGGAACTCTTTCTTCCGTCAATTCACGCAGAGAGTGGAAGCTGACGATGCAATAGCGGGGCAGTCGCTGGGTCCTTAGCCGCGATGTTAGGCGAACACCGACTTCACGAGTTCCAGTTCGGTAAAGCTAGCCCACCCAGGCGCACTTTCGAGACCTGGCGGCGCTCTCGGCCGGGCCTGGGTCGCCCCGCCGCCGACGCCGAAGGTCGAATTCACCAGCGCATCACTTGGCGAGAAGCAACTCCAGCCTCGCGCTGGGACGCTTGTGTTTACGCGGCGCCGCGTCACGGGACTTGGTAGTCGCGCGAACAAACCTGCGCCACGGCGCGGCGTAAGACCAGCATTCCTGGGGAACTGCATGTCGCCAACGCGCTGCTTGACGTGCATCATGATTGACTTGCGTCATTGACTGAGCCCCGGCGTCAGATACCTTGACCACCGCTGTGGACTTCCTGGTCCTGTACGGCCTCCGGCAATGACTTGCCCGGTGGCGCCGCTGACGGTGATCAACCAACCCGTATGGAGAAAAACCAAGGACTACAGGTAGATCGAAAATCATCTACACGCTGACTGATGAGGCGCCGCTGCTCGCGACGGTATCTGCTGCCGCCGGTCATCAAGACCTTCACGGCGCCGGCCGGCATTGACGTCGTCCTGAGCGACATTTCGGTGGCCGCGCGGATACTCGTCGAACCCCCCGGACTACCCGACGGAGCAGCAGAAGGTTCCCGACAACCTGGCGAACCCGGCGGCTGACGAAGCAACCTGACACCAACATCATCAAGCTGCCCGACCATCAGCGCCCCCTCCAACCAGCTGATCGCCGGCGATCCACGAATTGCAGGCCGAGGGCTACAAGGTCCCCGACTATCCTGGAGGAAGTGAAGACGGAAGCGGACAAGAAGACTGGCGAGGCCATTCGAAAGCACTGGGCAGCGCCGTCAACCCGGTGCTGCGCGAAGGCAATTCCGACCGCCGCGCCGCCGGCCGCGGTCAAGCGCTATGCCCGGAAGAACCCGCAGCACGATGGCGCTGTGGAGCCCCGCTCTCCTGTACCCACGTCTCGCGCGCGTCCGGAGCGGCGATTTCTACCACAGCGAAAAAGTGTATGACGATGGCGAAGGCGTGGACGTCGGGAGATGGACCTGGTCACCAAGAGCGGCAAGACCATCGTGCCTTGCTCGAAGGTGCCGCTGCTCGAGGGCGAGATCATCGACAGTATGTCGGTGAGCAAGAAGGCGCTGTCAAGTTCTTCTGAAGACCAGGATGGAAGATGCGCGGAAGACCGGCGTGATGTTCTCGCTGCACGTAAGGCGACGATGATGGCGGTCCCGCACCCTATCGTGTTCGGCCACGCGGTCGGGGTGTTCTATATGGACCTGTTCGCCAAGCACGGCAAGCCGTTTGAGGAACCGGGCGTCAACCCCGAACAACGGCATCAGCAGCGTCCTACGACAAGATCAAGACCTCGCGCATTCCCCGCACGAGGAAATCGAGCACGACAGATGCCATGCTCTACGAGTCCCGTCCGGGAACTGGCGATGGTCGATCCGGCCAAGGGCATCTCTAACCCGGCACGCGCCCAACGACGATCGTCGACGCGTCGATGCCGGCGATGATCCGCGTCGGGGCAAGATGTGGGGCCGGACGGCAAGCTGAAGGACACCAAGGCGGTGATGCCCGAACCACGTTCGCGCGGATCTACCAGGAAGCTTCTGACTCCCGCAAGTATCACGGCGCGTTCGATCCAGCGACCACGGGCACCGTGCCCAACGTCGGCCTTCTGATGGCGCAGCAGGCGGAAGAGTACGGCTCGCACGACAAGACCTTCGAGATTCCGGAGGACTTCGTGGCGCGCATCGTCGACTTCTGACGGCAACGTTCTGCTCGAGCAGAACGTCGAGACGGGCGATATCTGGCGGATGTGCCAGGTCAAGGACGCGGCGATCCGGGATTGGGTGAAGCTGGCCGTGACCCGCGCCCGCCAGTCCGACACGCCGGCCGTGTTCTGGCTGGACGAGTACCGTCCGCACGAGGCCGAGCTGATCAAGAAAGTGAAACTCTACCTGCAGGATTACGACCTGACCGGGCCCGGGTTATCCAGATCATGTCCCAGATGCGCTCGATGCGCTACACGCTGAGCGCGTGATCCGCGGCAAGTGACACCCATCTCGGTGACCGGCAACATCCTGCGCGACTATCTGACCGACCTGTTCCTGATCATAGCGGAACTGGGCACCAGCGCCGGTGATGCTGTCCATCGTGCCATTGATGGACGGTGGCGCCATGTTCGAAACCGGCGCGGGTGGCTTGGCGCCTGCCACGTCCAGCAGCTCAAGGAAGAAACCACCTGCGCTGGGACTCGTTGGGCGAGTTTCTGCGCTGGCCAGTTCCGCTCGAAGACCTTAGCATCAAGACCGGCAACGCCAGGGCGAAGATCCTGGCGAAGACCCTGACGACGCTCACCGGCAAGCTGCTCGACAACAACAAGGACTGTCGCCCAAGACCGGCCAGTTGACAACCGCGGCAGCCACTACTATCTGGCGATGTACTGGGCGCAGGCGCTGGCAGAACAGACCGAAGACAAGGAACTGCAGGCGCGCTTCGCCCCGCTTGCCCGCGCACTGGCGGAGAACGAGCAGAAGATACTCGGCGAGTTCAAGGCCGTGCAGGGCAAGCCGGCCGACATCGGCGGGTACTACCTGCCCGATCCCGCGAAGGCCGAAGCCATCATGCGCCCGTCGCCGACCTTCAACAAGATAATGAGCTCGGCGCAAGCCTGACCACTGTCACGAGCCGCCCGGTGTCCTTGCGTCCGATTCCCTCTCCCCGCCTGCGGGGAGAGGGTCAGGGTGAGGGGCGGTCAATCGCGGAATCGGTGTCAGTGCCGCATTGTCGTTTCGATTCCGTCACCAATTCCCTTGCCTACTGCGCCGTGCAGAACGCGATGCCTTCGTCGCGCCAGCCCAGGTCGACCATCGCGGCGATGTCGGCCTGCACCGGCGTGAAGCGATGGTTGGAGTCCCAGGGGTTGCGCGGCCCGCTGGGTGGGAACGCGTTGTTGTAGGCACGATAGAGCGGCTGGGTATTCGGCGGGCAGGAACGGGCGCCGTTCGCGGCGGCGATGGCCGGCGTGGAGAAGTACTCGATGCGCTCGTAGTTCCACTGCTGGACCGTGGCCGGCGCCGGCGTGATCTGCGCCGCCTTCAGCGCATCGCATTCGGCGATATCGACGGTGAAGAAGTGCGAGTTGGGACCGGGCGCGAGCGAGCCGTAGAAGCGGCACACCGGCGCGGTCCCACCCGTCAGGAACTCGCGCCCGGTGCGGTGGAACTGCCCCGCCGCGCCCGCGTCGACCGCCGCCTGCTCGGCCGGATCGGACGAATAGAAAAAATGGCCGCCCGGCGAGTCCGGAAAGTCCGCGGTGTCGAGATACTCG
The DNA here is from genome assembly GCA_016717855.1 of Betaproteobacteria bacterium. GTDB lineage: Bacteria > Pseudomonadota > Gammaproteobacteria > Burkholderiales > Casimicrobiaceae > PALSA-1005. Next base: position 184,521 of record JADKEV010000011.1, on the reverse strand, counting down.
ACAACGGCCGGCGGCGGCGCGCTGTCGGCGATGCTGCCGCTCGCGATGTTGCCGACGCCCGCGTAGTTCCCGTTGCCCGCGGCGACGGTGAGCGTCACCGTTTCGCTGCCTTCCGCGAGACCGTCCATGACCGGCATCGCGCTGATCGTGACGAGCGTGGTCAGGCCGTTGGCGGGGAACGCCGCGGTGATGCTGGCGCCAGCGCCCGACTCGGAACCGTTTGCGTTCCGGGTGAGCGTGACCATCGGCTTGCCGCAGAGGAGCAGCGGGCCGTTGGTCGCGAACGTCTGGCCAGCGGCCGCGGTACTCGCACCGAAACCGATCCGCATCGGCCCGGCCGGGGTCGCGGTCAGCGTGAACTGCGCGTCGTAGAGCTTGACCGGCAGCGCGACGTTGGGCCAGCCGCCGCTCAGGGCCACCCAGCCTTTTACCACCATGAAGTCGGCACCCGCCACGGCCGCGGCCCCGGCCTTGTCGCAATTGTTGAGCGCGGTGGGCACACCATCGGCCACGAGCCCCGTCTGCAGCAGGTTGCCGATCGCGGGATCGCCGGCGGCCGAGCGCTTGTATTCCAGGCACAGCCCCAGGCCGGCGGTGCCCGGCGGATTCGACGCGCCGTTGGCCACCAGCGACGCGTCGAATTTCACGCGGTCGCCGTTGGCAACGAAGACGGGCCCGGATATCGCCACCCCATTGCGCGTGAGGTTCGCGAAGGTGACGGTCTGGACGGCGTGCGCGTGGCCCGCCGCCACGGCCGCGCAAACCAGCGCGACCAGCGCCATGATCCTGACATTCATGATAGGGTGCCCTTGGGGTCGAAGTCGGTGCAATGAAGCGGCCATGATCCAGTTTAAACAGTATTCGGGCCGATGGAGCGCAAACAGATGTGAATTCTCGATCCCACCCTGCCGGAGACGTGCATTCGAATCCTGTTCGCAGCTTCCACCGGGCTGGCCTGGCTTCTGCGCTCGTTGTCCTCGCAGCCATCGCCTGGCTGCATGACGCCCTCGCCGTCGACAGTCTATTGCCGCGTCCGAGCTACGCCACAACCATCGCGCAACGCGGCACGCGGATCGTGGCCGCGCCAACCCACTCGATCCTGAAGAGCGCAGTCCAGGCCGCCGACCTCGCAGTCACGAATGCGGCCACGCCGGACCCAAATCCAGGCGATGAAAGCGACACGGCGACGACCATCGCCGTGTCGGCGGAGACTTGTCCGTCACCAACTTCGACACCCCCGATCCGGTATTGGCCGGCTCCAACCTGACCTACACGATCGTTTTGACGAATGCCGGTCCGAGTGATTTCACGTTGCCGGGCTACGCAGGATTGAGCGACGCGCTGCCCGCCGGAACCACCTTTGTCTCGCTGGCTGCCCCTGCCGGCTGGTCGTGCGAGACGCCGGCGGTCGGCGGTACCGGCGCAGTCCGGTGCCAAAAATATCCGTTCGCCGTCGGCAGCGCGGAATTCACGCTGACTGTCAAGGTCGCCGCGTCGTTGCCTGCCGGCGCCGTGGTGACGAACACCGCATACGGCGGTTTCGCTGTGGTCGTGCTCGCGGGGCAGGGCGACTCTGTCGATCCCGACCCCGATCCCGCCAACAACAGCAGCACCGCGTCGACTTTGGTCGCCGCTTCCTCCGATTTGCACGTCACCAACATCGATTCGCCCGATCCGGTGCTCGTGGGCGGCAAAGTGACGTACGACATCATGATCGGCAATGTCGGCCCGAGCAACGCAGCCTCACCGTCGCTCTCCGATACGCTGCCGGCGGGCACGACTTTCGTGTCGCTGGCGGCACCCGCCGGCTGGACATGCATAACCCCTGCGGTCGGCGCCGGCGGGACGGTGTCGTGCAACAGCGTCACGCTGGCCCCGCTCAGCGCGCTCTTTACGCTGGTCGTCAACGTCGCGGCGTCGTTGCCCGGCGGGACCGTCCTGTCGAACACGGCGACGGCCTCGTCCGCCAGCGATCCCGATCCGGCCAACAATTCCGTCACCGCCACCACCACCGTACTGTCCCCGGCAGCCATATCTGCGACCAAAGCCGTCGCCGGCGCGCTGTACGCCGGCGGGGCTGTCGTCTACACCATCGTGCTGACCAACAATGCGGCGACGGCGCAGGGCGACAATCCGGGCGACGAATTCGTCGACGCGCTGCCACCGGAACTCGTCCTGGTCTCCGCGAACGCGACGTCCGGCACGGCGATCGCCGACGTGCCGGGCAACACGGTGCGCTGGACTGGCGGGAATTTCGGCGGCGGATCGGTGACCATCACCATCCAGGCGCGGGTCGCGAATTCCGTCGTTGATGGGCAGGTCGTGTCCAATCAGGGAACCGCGTATTTCGACGCCGACGGCAATGGCGCCAACGAATCGCAAGTCGTCACGGACAATGCGGGCAGCAGTCCCGGTTCGGGCAGCGCGACGGTCTTCGTTGCGGTGCGCGCCACCCCCGCGATCATCCCAGCGCTCGCCGGTTCACATCTGCTCGCACTGGCGGCTCTGCTCGCGCTGATCGGGGTGCTCCTGCTGCGGTGGCGGAAGCGGAGCTAATGTCCGCGCGATGTTTCGAATTTGCGCGCATCGCCCGAGGCCCAGGCATTTGGTCTACTGGGCATCGCAGACTGATACGCCAGCCCGCCAAGACCAGGCAGGGCGGCAGCGTTGCATCCAATGCTGGCAACGCATACAATGCTGCTTTTGATGCCGGAGCAATGCCATGGCGACTCTTACCATCCGCAATCTCGACGAACGGCTCAAGGGCCGCCTGCGCGTTCGAGCGGCGACGCGCGGCCGGTCAATGGAGGAGGAGGCGCGCCAGATCCTGCGTGCGGTGCTGGATGAGCCGGAACCGGCGGCAGAGAATCTTGCTGAACGCATACGCCGCCGTTTCGCAAAGCTGGGCGATGTGCAACTCCCGGTCGCTGCCCGCGAACCTGTTCGTTCCCTCGTGCTGGCCGAGGATGTCCCGTCCTATGGCGCGGCCGCACCGGACGGGTCAGGTACAACAAAAGCCAGGCGACGCAGGTGAGCACGATGCTGGATACGAACGTGCTATCGGAGTTGCTGCGCGCCGCGCCCAATCCGGCGGTGGTGGCGTGGGTGAGCGCGCAACCGGACGGGAGTCTTTTCGTGACGTCCGTGACCGAGGCGGAGATGCGTTTGGGCGTGCGTTTGCTTCCGGCCGGAAAGCGGCGGCAGGCGCTGGACATTGCGATTGGAGAGATGTTCACGGAGGACTTCGCAGGCCGGATCCGGCCATTCGATACAGTTGCTGTCGCCAACTACGTGGACATCGTATGGAAGCGGCGCGCCGCCGGCCGTCCAATCTCCCAGTTCGATGCGCAGATCGCCGCGATCGCGCTGTGCCACGGACACAAACTGGCCACGCGCAATGTGAGCGATTTCGAGGGTTGTGGCCTCACGCTGATCGATCCCTGGAAGTTTGCCGCGTAACCGAGCTTGCCGCGCCTCGCCGGCATCCCACTCACTACGCCGCCGCCGTCTCCGCCTGCCGCATCGCCTCGAGCAGCGCCTCCGCCCCTTGCGCGCCGGACACGGCCAGCTTGCCGTTGAAGATGAAGAAGGGCACGCCTTCGACGCCGATGGCCCGCGCGCGCTGTTCTTCCCGCGCGACGGCTTCGCGCGCCTGCGGGTCGGACAGGCAGCGCTCCGCCTCGGCGCGATCCAGGCCGGCCGCAGTGGCGATCGCGACCAGGTTTTCTCTGCTGGTCAGGTCGACGCCGTCGATGAAGTAGGCGTGCAGGAACGCCTCCTTGACCCGGTCCTGCAAGCCGTTGTCCTCTCCATCCGCCGCGCCGGCGAGCGCGATCAGGCTGTGGGCGGCGAGGGTATTGGGCTGGCGGACGATGCGCTCGAACGCGAACGGGATGCCATGCTCGACCCCCACCCTGGTCACGCGCGCATAGACATCCTTGCTGCGCGCGGCGCCGAATTTCTGCGTCACATAGTCCTGCCGGCTCATCCCCTCGGCCGGCAGTTGCGGATTGAGCTGAAACGGCTTCCAGGTGACTCGCGGCTTATCGGCGCCGGGATTCTGCTGCGCGTACAGCGCGAGCGCGGCCTCGATCTGGCGCTTGCCCACGTAGCACCAAGGGCAGACTACGTCGGAAATGATGTCGATGTTCAAGGCGATCTCCATGCTTTCAGTCATGCACACGAAACAACCCGGGCGGCAGCACGCGCAGGCGCCGCGCGCCGCCGCGTAGTATCGCATCACGGCGGGCCGGCCCGTTGCCGATGCACGAAGTCGAACCTGGCGCAGGGTCTATCATTCGCCGGATTGAAAGCGGCCGCTGCCCCCGGCGGCCACCCGACCCTGCCTGACTAGCGAGCGCCAATTCATGACCGACTCCCCGCTGGACCCCGGCCTAGCCACCTACTACGCCCGCCTCAATGCCGAGCTGGGCCCGCTGCCACCGAACCCGAGCGCCGAGCAGCGGCGCGAACGCATTGAAGCAGTCGGCCGCAGGGAGGCGCGGCCCTACACCGCCAGTCTCGCGGTGAGCGATCACACCCTGGCGTTGCCGGGCCGGGAGCTTCCCGTGCGTCTGTACCGGCCGGTGTCGGCCAGGCCACCCGGACTGCTGGTGTTCTTCCACGGCGGCGGCTGGGTGATCGGCAGCATCGCCTCGCACGACCGGCTGGCCGCCGAACTGGCGCACGGCAGCGGCGTCGCGATTGCCAGCGTCGATTACCGGCGCGCGCCGGAGACGCCGTTCCCCGGCCCCTGCGACGACGCGGCCGCCGCGCTGGCGGCGCTGGCTGAACTTGCACCGTCGCTGGGTTGCGACGCCGACCGGCTGGGCGTCGGCGGCGACAGTTCCGGCGGGCATCTCGCCATAGCCGCGGCGCTTGCCGCGCGCGACAGCGGCCGGACGCAGCTCCGCCTCCAGCTGCTGATCTATCCGGCGATCGATCCGGCGTGCGACTCGGAGAGCTATCGCCGCTACGGCGGGACGGGGCCGCTGTCGACCGGCGACATGCAATGGTTCTGGCAGCAGTTCATCGGTGGGCACGAGCGCCGCGACGATCCGCGGATCGCGCCGTTGCGCGCCTCGCCCGCGGGGTTGCCGCCCGCGCACATCATCACCGCCGAGCTCGATCCGTTGCGCGACGAGGGCGAGGCGTTCGGCGAACATCTGCGCCGCGCCGGCGTCGACGCGCGGATTGTGCGCGTGCCGGGGATGGTCCATGGATTCGCGCGGCTCACTGCGCATTCGGCGGTTGCGGCGGCGGCGGTTGCTGAGGCGGCCCGGGAGTTGGGCGTGGCGCTGGTTTAGGTTCACGTGGCGTTGGTGTGGTCGGCTGCCTAACCGGAGTCTGCGCGCGGTTGTCCAGCTTAACCGCGATGGGTATCGCCTCGCTCCACCCATCCTACGAAAGTCTCCCTCGCCCCGCTTGCGGGGAGAGGGTTGGGGTGAGGGGTGGTGGCGCGTCAACGATGATGGGTATCGCTGCGCTCCACCCATCCTACGCTCGTTCCTCGGATTATCCAGGCGCTTCGGCTTTGCCGGTGATCGGCGGCTGCGGCCACCTGGCCTCGCCGGGCTCGATCACGAAGTGCTGGTCGAGCGAGAACCACGTGCCGTTCACGTCGGCCGCGGGCGCGCTGCGGTAGTCGTGCTGGACGTACTGGCCGATCAGCGCGGTCGTCACCGCGAACTGCACGTCGGAATCCAGATACGGATCGTCGGCCGAGTAGATCTGCGAGAACTGCGTCTTGTACCCTGGCTTGTAGATGAGGAAGTGGATGTGCGCCGGCCGCATGTTGTGACGGCCTTGCGCGCGCAGCAGGTCGCCCACCGGCCCATTGACCGGGATCGGATAGCCGACGGGCTTGATGCTGCGAAACGATATGCGGCCATCGGCATCGGTGGTGAACTTCCCGCGCAGGTTCATGTCCGCCTGCGCCGGATCCTGGTTTTCGTAGAGGCCCTCGGACGACGAATGCCAGACATCGACCTCGGCGCCGGCGACGGGCTGGCCGCCCGTGTTCCGCACCCAGGCGTTGACGAAGATCGGATCGCCCGGCGTCGGCGAGCGCACGATCGACTCGCCGTTCGCGGTGCGCGGGGAGTCTGCCCGCCAGAACGGGCCCAGCAGGTTGGCCGTGGTCCCGCCCGGTCCGCGGTCCCCGTTGTTGAGCAGGCACACCAGCGCCGAGAGCCCGAGCGATCCGGCACAGAGCACGACTTCGTTGTGCGACGCGGTCGTGTGCTGGCCCAGCCGCGCGATGACCGCGCAGGCCTGCTGGAACTCCGCTTCGGAGAGCTTCACCTCGCGCGCGAAGGCATGCAGATGGCGCACCGCGGCGCTCATGATCTGCCGGAAGCGCGGGTCTTCGGCGCGCTTGAGTTCGGCGAGCACCGCCTTGGTGATCTGGCGTTCGTGGTTGATGATCATGCGGATTCCTGGTGTGGCTGCCGGCCTCAGGCCGGGGCTGGGGATGCGACGTTGACGAGGCGGCCCGTGCGAGCGGCCTCGGCAATTGCTTCGGTGACGCGCAGGTTCTGCAGCCCGTCGCGCGCGCTGACGATGGGCGCGGTTTCGCCGCGGACGACGGCGCCGAAGTGCTCCAGCTGGCCGGCGAGCGGATCGGTGCGCGCCAGTCCAACGACGCTTTCCTCGAAGGGCTTCCACCACGAGCGGTCCTCCGCCCGGGCGTAGGTCCTGAGCCGCATCGTCGGCACCGACAGCGAGCCGAAGGTGCCGGTGATCACGTAGCAATCCTCGTCCGCATAGGTGGGGTAGGCCTTGTTCTCTTGCGAGGTCTGCTCCCAGCTGCGCGGGCTGGCGGCGGTGTCAGAGAGCATGAAGACGCCCAGCGCGCCGCTGGCGAAGCGCAGGTTGATCGCGACCGTGTCCTCGACCGGAAAGCCGCGCGTCGCATTCGACGCAAACGCCTGCACCGCGGCGATGTCGCCGCAGAGCATGCGCAGGCTGTGCACTTCGTGGATCATGTTCACCAGGATGGGCCCGGCGCCATGTTCGCGGCGCCAGGGCGCCTCGGCAAAGTAGCTGTCGGGCTTGAAGAAAAGCGCGCTGCCCATCACCGATACCAGCTTGCCCAGCGTGCCCTGACCGATGATCTCCCTGGCGCGCGCCATGATGGGGCTGTGCGCGCGGTGATGACCGATGAGCACGCGAGCGCCGGAACTTTCAATTGCGCGGACCAGGATCTCGGCTTCGGCAACGGTGGCCGCGATCGGCTTTTCGAGCAGCGTCGGCAACCCTGCCGCGATGCATTGCTGCGCCTGCACCACGTGCAACCGGTTCGGCGTGGCGAGGATCACGCCATCGGGCATGCCCTTGTCGAACAACTCGTCGAGCGAGCGGTACAGCGGCACGCCGGCACTCACCGCGGCGGCGGCCGCGGCCGGCGACGGCGCCGGGTCGGCGACCGCGGACAACATGCAGGTAGGGCTTTGCCGCGCCACGGCCATGTGCGCGAGGCCGATGGCTCCGGCCCCGACGACGGCGATACGGGTCTTGCTCATCGCGGTGATACTCGCACAATCATCCGGGCGCCGGGGCGCCGTTGCGCATCCGGCATTCGATGCCCTTGATGCCCGCGACCAGGGTCCGGTTCACGGGCGTGGGCACGTGGCACCGTTCGCCCCAGCGCACCACCGCGCCGTTGACGAAATCTATTTCGGTGATCGAACCCTTCTCCAGGCTTTGCAGCATCGACGCCTTGAACTCCCGCGGCAGGCCGGCGCCGGCCCTGATCCAGGATTCGCGCGGTTCCTTCGTGGACAGGCGCACACCGCTCGCCTCCGCCACGGCCATCCCTTCGGCCACGGCGGCCAGCGCGCAGGCCTCGACTTCCGGGATCTCGTACAGCGGACCGTACGCGAGGCCGGTGATGCCGGAGAGCGCGCCGGTGGACACGTTGACCAGCAGCTTGTCCCAGATCGTGCCGATGATGTTGTCGCTGACCGTCGTCGCCAGTCCCGCCCGCTCGAACTCGGCGGCGATTGCCCGGGCGCGCGCGGTGACCTTGCCGTCCAGCTCGCCGATGTAGGTGTGGCGGCCGCGGGCGGCGCTGATGATGTGGCCGGGCGCGAGCACCTGCCCGCCCACGTAGGTCTTGCCGGCCAGCAGATGCTCGCGTCCGACCACGTCGGCCAGGATGTCCTCGTGGCCCAGGCCGTTCTGCAGCGACAGCACCATCGTATCCGGGCCGACGATGCCCCGCGCCGCGGCGATCGCCGCGCGGGTGTGGAACGACTTGACCAGCACGATCACCAGGTCGACGACGCCGATGCCGGCGCAATCGGTCGCCGCCTGGACGCGGACCGTGCGCTCGGTGTCGCCGACCTTCATCCGCAGGCCGGCGCCGTTCATTGCATCCACGTGGGCCTGCGACCGGTTGACCAGCCAGACGTCGGAGCCGCCCTCGGTCAGGGCGCCGCCGATCGCGCAGCCGAGTGATCCGGCGCCCACTATGCAGATTTTCACATCGGCTCCTGGTTGATGGCGGGTCGCGGCGACGAATGGCGTCGGGTTCGATTCGACGATGATGGGTGTCGCTTCGCTCGACCCATCCTACGCGATGCGGCGGGTTGCGTTGCCGCGATGATGGGTATCGCTGCGCTCCACCCATCCTACGGCTTCGGAACGGCGAATGCTGGTGCCGCGAGGCGAACGATACGCAGGCGCCAGAATGGCGTCAATAACGTGAATGGACCGCCTACTGATTCAGCACGAGTGCGAATCAATTGCTTTCCCGCGCCGCCTGCCCTACCATTCTGGCCGATCGGGCCACGTCCGATTCCGCCGCCACAGGCGCACCCCGAGGCTGCACATCCCATTCCGCACATCGCGATACCAAGGAGCGAATTTAATGGCAAAACTGAACGTCAACGGCAAGGTGCGCGAGTACAAGGCCGACCCGGGAACCCCGCTGCTGTGGGTATTGCGCGAGCAGCTCGGCTTGACCGGCACCAAGTACGGCTGCGGCGTCGCGCTGTGCGGCGCCTGCACCGTGCACATCAACGGCGTTCCCACGCGCAGCTGCGTCGTGCCGGCCGCCAGCGTGAAGGCGAGCGCCAAAGTGGTCACCATCGAGGGCTTGTCGCCCAACGGCTCGCACCCGGTGCAGAAAGCGTGGGACAAGCTCGACGTGCCGCAATGCGGGTTTTGCCAGTCGGGAATGATCATGGCGGCGGCGGCGCTGCTCAAGGCCAAGCCGAATCCCACCGACGCCGACATCAACGAAGCGATGACCAACATCTGCCGCTGCGGCACCTACAACCGCGTGCGCGCGGCGATCAAGGTCGTCGCCGGGGGCGGCGACACCAAGTCGGCCGGCCTCTCCATCCAGCATGCCGACGGGAGCCTGACATGAGCGCCACCATCTCCCGCCGCCAATTCCTCGCCGGGTCCGCCGCTGCCGCGGGCAGCCTGGTCATCGGCTTTCACATTCCCTTTGCGCGCGACGCCGCGGCGCAGGGGATGCCGGCCGCCCCCGCGACGCCGGAAGTCAACGCCTGGGTGGTCGTCCGCCCGGATGACACCGTGGTGATCCGCATCGCCCGCTCGGAAATGGGCCAGGGCACGCTCACGGGCCTGGCGCAGATGGTCGCCGAAGAGCTCGAATGCAACTGGGCGAAGGTGACGACCGAGTACCCGACGCCGGGGCAGAACCTGGCGCGCAATCGCGTCTGGGGCAACTTCTCCACCGGCGGCAGCCGCGGCATCCGCGAATCGCAGGAGTACGTGCGCAAGGGCGGCGCGACGGCGCGGATGATGCTGGTGCAGGCGGCGGCGGACGAATGGAAAGTCCCCGTCGCCGAATGCACGGCGGCGAACAGCGTGATCACGCACACGCCCACGTCGCGCACCACCACGTACGGCAAGGTCGCCGCGGCGGCGTCGAAACTGACGCCGCCCACCGCCGTGACGCTGAAGGACCCGAAGGACTGGAAGCTGGTCGGCAAGCGGATGGCGCGGCTGGACACGGTCGACAAGACGACGGGCAAGCAGATCTACGGGATGGACCTGAAGCTGCCCGGCATGCTCAATGCCGCGATCAAGCGCTGTCCGGTGTTCGGCGGCACGCTCAAGAGCGTCGACGAAGCCGCGGTGATGAAGCGCCCCGGCGTGAAGAAGGTGGTCCGCGTGGGCAACGACGCAGTCGCCGTCGTCGCCGACACGTGGTGGCGCGCCAAGACCGCGCTTGACGCGCTGCCCATCGTCTGGGACAACGGCCCGAACGCCAATGCCTCGAGCGCGGCGTTCGCCGAAGTCCTGAAGGCCGGCCTCGACGCGACGGACGCGGTGGTGGGCAACAAGGTCGGCGACGCAGCCGCCGCGATCGCCGCCTCGGCGAAAAAGGTCGAAGCCGTCTACTCGTATCCGCACCAGAACCACGCGACGATGGAGACGATGAACGCGACGGCACGCTGGACGCCGGAACGGTGTGAGGTATGGACGCCGACGCAGAATGGCGAGGCCGCGCATGCCGCCGCCGCCGAGGCGGCCGGCCTGCCGCCCGCGCAGTGCGAGGTCTACAAGCTGCTGCTGGGCGGCGGCTTCGGGCGCCGCGGCGCGGTGCACGACTGGGTGCGCCAGGCGGTCGCGATCGCGAAGGAAATGCCCGGCACGCCGGTCAAGCTGATCTGGTCGCGCGAAGAGGACATGCTGCACGGCAGCTATCACCCGGTCACGCAATGCAAGTTGACCGCGGGGCTGGACGCGCAGGGCAACGTCACCGGCTTCCAGATGCGCATCTCGGGACAATCGATCCTGGCCGGCGTCGCCCCGCAGGCGATCAAGGACGGCAAGGACCCGGTCGTGTTCCAGGGCCTCAATCCGCCCGGACCCGAGGCTTCGCTGGGCTACGCGTTCCCGGCGCTGCTGGTCGACCACGCGATGCGCAATCCGAGCACGCCGCCGGGATTCTGGCGCGGCGTGAACCTGAACCAGAACTCGATCTACCTCGAGTGCTTCATCGACGAGCTGGCGCACGCGGCCGGGCAGGATCCGCTGGCGTTCCGGCGCAAGCTGCTCGCGAACAGTCCCAAGCACCTGGCCGTGCTCAACGCCGCCGCGGAAAAGGCGGGCTGGGGCACGCCCACCGCACCGGGCGTGTTCCGCGGGCTGTGCGTGACCATGGGCTTCGGCAGCTACGTCGCGGCCTGCGCCGAAGTCTCGGTCAGCAACGACGGCGTGCTGAAGGTCCATCGCATCGTCGCGGCGACCGATCCCGGCTACGCGGTCAATCCGCAGCAGATCGAGGCGCAGGTGGAAGGTTCGTTCGTCTATGGCCTGTCGGCCGCGCTGTACGGCGAGTGCACGGTCAAGGACGGGCGCATGGAACAGGACAACTTCCACACCTACGTGCCGCTGCGGATGAACGAGATGCCCGCGGTCGAGACGGTGATTGTCGCCTCGGGCGGCTTCTGGGGCGGCGTCGGCGAGCCGACGATCGCGGTGGCCGCGCCGGCGGTGCTGAACGCCATCTTTGCCGCGACGGGCAAGCGCATTCGCGACCTGCCGCTCAAAAACCACAGCCTGAAGAAGGCTTGAGCGGAACCCGGCGCCGGCTGGCGGCGGCGTGCGGCGCGGGCGCGCTTGGGCTCATGGGACCGGGCAGCAGCGCCTTCGCGCAGGCGCCGCCACCCCCGCTGCCCTATGTCGTGGCCGATGACGGCATCCCCGAACCGCTGACCGGCGCGCCGGGCGATGCCGTGCGCGGCCGGGCGATCGTCGCCAACCGGCAGGCGGGCTTGTGCCTGCTCTGTCACTCGGGCCCGATCCCCGAGGAACGATTCCAGGGCACGCTCGCCCCGGACCTGGGCGGCGCCGGCAGCCGCTGGTCGGCGGCGCAGTTGCGGCTGCGGCTGGTCGATGGCCGACAATTGAACCCGACGACGATCATGCCGTCCTACTACCGGGTCCAGGGACTGGTGCGCGTCGGCGCCGCATGGCAGGCGCGCACGCTGCTCACCGCGCAGCAGATCGAGGACGTGGTGGCTTACCTGCTCACGCTGCGCGCGCCGCGGCAATGAATCGGCGACCGGAATGAACGACGACACAGACGCCCGACGAACTCGCGGCGGCGATCAACGCCTACACCGGCGGCGCCGGCGCGTCAGGGCAAGGTCAAGCTCGACATTTCCGCGATGGTCGACAACGGCAACAGCGTCCCAGTCACCGTGACGGTCGACAGCCCGATGACATCCACAGAACGCGTGCAGACGATCGCCATCTTCAACGAGCGCAACCCGCAGCGCGACGTGGCGAATTTCCGGCTCGGCCCGCGCGCGGGCAGCGCCGCCGTGTCGACCCGGATCCGGCTGGCCACTTCGCAGAAGCTTGTCGCCATCGCCGGACTGAGCGACGGCACCTACTGGTCGCACAGCGTGGACGTGATCGTCGCTGGCGGCGTGCATCGAATGAGGAGGCGAGCACGACCATGGCCCGCACGCTGATCAACCTCCCGCAGGCGCCCAGGCGCGGCGAGCTCATCGAGATCCGCGCGCTGATCCAGCATCCGATGGAGACCGGGTACCGGCCCGGCGCCGACGGCAAGGTGCTGCCGCGCGACATCGTCCGGCGTTTTTCCTGCCGCTTCAACGATGGCGCGGCCAGCGAACTCGTCATCAGCGCCGACCTGTTCCCGGCCATCGCCGCCAATCCGTACCTCGCGTTCCACATGGTCGCGACCGGCAGCGGCATGCTGACCTTCACCTGGGAAGGCGACAACGGCTTCACGCAGACCGAGACCGTCGCGCTGAAGGTGGCATGACGCGCGGGGTCATGCCCGCTCGATGGCGGCGGCGCGGCGCGATGGGCCGCCTGCTCGTCGCCGTGCCCGGGCGCCGGCGGCGCGCGCGCCGCGCCCGCCGGCCGGCGGCTCGGCTTCGACTTCATGAGCCCGTCGACGCAGGCGATGCAGAAGGACGACTCGCAGAATCCGGCCATGCTCTGGGTGCAGGACGGCGAGGCGCTGTGGAATCGCGCCGTCGGCAAGAGCGAAAAGTCCTGCGCCGGCTGCCATGGCGCGGCGCCCGCCGCCATGCGGGGCGTTGCGGCGCGCTACCCGGCCTACGACGCGGCGGCGCAGCGGCCGGTAAATCTCGCCGGGCGCATCAACCTGTGCCGGACCCGGCACCAGCAGGCCGAGCCGCTCGCGGCGGAGAGCCAGGAGCTGCTCGGCATCGAGGCGTACGTCGCCTTCCAGTCGCGCGGACTGCCCATCGTGGTTGCGACGGATCCGGCGCTGGCGCCGTTGCGCGAGCGCGGCCGCAAGTTCTACCAGCAGCGCATCGGCCAGCTCGACCTGGCCTGCGCGCAGTGCCACGACGACAACGCGGGCAAGCGGCTGGGCGGCAGCGTCATTCCGCAGGCGCATCCCACCGGCTATCCGATCTACCGGCTGGAGTGGCAGGGCATGGGATCGCTGCAGCGGCGGCTGCGCAACTGCCTCACCGGCGTGCGCGCGGAGTCGTTCCCATTCGGCGCGCAGGAACTGGTGGAGCTCGAGCTGTATCTGTTCGCGCGCGCGGCCGGGATGCTGATCGAGACGCCTGCCGTTCGGCCTTAGGCGCCGCCCTCCCTCATCCCCAGCCCTTCTCCCCGAGGGAGAAGGGAGCATGCATGTTTGCCGCAGGTTGGATGCAACTCACGACGATCTTCCCCGCCGCTCCTCCATCACCACTTCATGCACGTACTGCAGCTTCCGCCGGACCGTGTCGGTCAGCACGAACGGATACGCATCCTGCATCCCCATGCTGCGGTTCAGCGCGTTCATGCCCACCGCCAGGCGCATCCAGTCGCGCAGCAGCGTCGGGGCATCGATGGCCATGCCGCCGCCCGCGGGCAGCGCCTGCGGCAGCGGCGCCGCCGGAATCTGCCAGCCCTGCAATTGCACGCCGAAGTCGCTGGCCGTCTCCAGCGTGTCGATCATGTGCAGATAGTGTGCGCACGTTTCCGCCCAGTCCTCCCACGGATGCACGGCGGCGTAGGCGCTGATGAAGTCGGGGCCGGCTTCATGGCGCGGGCCGCCGCCGTAATAGCGATCGAGCGCCTGCCGGTAGTCCTGTTGCTCGTCGCCGAACAAGCCGCGGAATTGCGCCAGCCGCCCTTGGTCCGGGCCGATGAACATGTACCAGAAGTAGTGGCCGAGTTCGTGCCGGAAATGTCCCAGCAGCGTCCGGTAGTGCTCGCCCAGCACGATCCGCGCGCGGGTGAGCGCGATGTCGTCGGCCTCGGCCAGGTTGATGGTGATCTCGCCGCTATTGTGTCCGGTGTAGACAGGCTCCTGCCCCCACAGTGGTTGCGTGAACTCCGAGCCTGCATCCTTGTCGCTCATGAATCGGAACTGCAGGCCATGCGCCGGATCTTCTTCCTTGCTGGCGACGGATAGCCCCAGCGCCAGCAGCGTGTACAGCGCGCGACGCTTGGCCGCCTCGAGCTTGGCCCAGTAGCCCCTGTTCTGCGGCGGCCCGAGGTCGGGGATGACGGCGTTCAGCCGGCAGGCGCGGCAGTACGCGTTCGGGTCGCCCGCGGGAACCATCCAGTTGCAGACCTGGTGGCTGCGGTAGTTCTCGCACTGCCGGTAGATGCCGCCGGAAGGCGTGACCGCCTGCCAGAGATCCGGCGCCGCATACGGGTCGAACGACGCAAGCAGCAGCCGGTCCGGGCAGAAGCCGGCCATCCGCCCGCACAGCGTGCAGTGGACGCTATCGAAGAACAGCGTGGCGCCTTGTCCGCAGCCACACGGCGATGTCTTCATTCGCGGCGCTCCCTTAGGCGCGCAGCCAGCCTCCTCTGCCCCTTGACTTCACAACCGCCCGAATGCGAAGGCGCAGCCTGCGCTAAGACCGGCCAGCTTGGCTCACCTCCGAGGGAGGGGCGAGTAAGAAGGTGGCCGCCACCCGCCGGTCCGCGACCAACCCTCCCGGCGCGTTGTCCCCCCCCCCCCGGAGGCACACCTGCAAGGACGCGGCCGCCGGCCCCCCCCCCCCACGACCCCTATCCTCAACCCGCCCTTCTCCCCGAGCGGAGAAGGAAGGGAATGACTTCCGACGGAGGCAGGCCTTCGGCGCCTTCACGGCTCGTCTTTTCGCATCCGGGTGCAGCATCTCCCGCGACAGATCGAACTCGTCCTGCAGCCAGTTGCGCAACGACGCCAGCGGCGGCCAGTCGCGCAGGCCCGGCGGATAGACGAGATGGTAGGACTGCGCCTGTTCGAACGTAATCGATAGCGGCGAGAGCCGGACCAGCCGGCCGTCGGAGAGCGCATCGGCGGCGAGCAGTTCGCGCACCAGCGCGAGGCCCAGGTCCTGTTCGGCCGCCTGCAGCATCATCCCGAAGTCGTTGAAGATCGCCACCGGCGTGACTTGCGTGCGCACGCCCGCCGCGGCGAACCACTTCTCCCACGGCTCGCTGTCGCCCAGCAGATGCTCGCGCGCCAGCGCGGATGGCTCCGCGCCTTGCAGCCGTCGCGCGGCGGCGGGCGAGCCGACGACGATGATGGGCATCGGCAGGTCGAACAGCCGGTACGACTCGAGCCCGGCCCACGGCCCCCGGCCCTGGCGCAACGCGGCGTGGAAGCCTTCGCGTTGCAGGTCCACGAGTTCCTGCGACGCATCGATCTCCAGCGAAAGGTCCGGATGCCGCTCGCGCCAGCGCATCATCCGCGGCAGCAGCCAGCGTTGCGCGAACGACGGCAGCACCGTCACACGCAGGCGCTGCGCCGACCCACTCGCCGTGGCGGCGGCCGCCTGCACGCCGTCGTCGAGTTGCGCCAGCGCCGTCTGCACGCTGCGCAGCAGCACCGCACCCGCCGGATTGAGCACGACGCGGCGGCCCCGCCGCTCGAATACCTGAAAGCCGAGCTGTTCCTCGAGCACGCGAATCTGCTGGCTGACCGCGCTATGCGTGATATGCAGCACGTCAGCCGCGGCGCGCAGGTTCAGCAGTTCGGCGACTGTCCGGAACGCAGGCAGGGTATTGAGAGGAAGGCGCGACATACTGGTAAGTATAACTGACCAAAACGTCAAGAACAAATCGATTTACACGGGGAGCCTGGGCTCCTATCCTTACCAGCGTCAACAACCCGATTGGAGCAAATCGTGAACTACCAGTTTTCCCAATCATCCGCCGCCTTGTCCCACTCGCTGGCCGAGCGCTTCTTCGCCGCGACCGGCGAAGCCACGCGTGCCGCGCTCTTCGCGTTCCAGTCGACGTGGCGCGAGCGGGCGGAACAATCCGCCCAAGCGAACTCGCTGGAATTGATGGCCGGCATCAATACCCACACGCTCAAGGACATCGGCGCCCCCAACTGGCTGATCGCCCACGCCATCGAACGCCAGGATTCGCACCAGTTCCGCCTGCTCGACCTCTACCGGTCGTGATGCCCGGGAATCGATGGCACCGTAGGATGGGTGGAGCGCAGCGATACCCATCTCGTAAGAATCGGGGTCAGACCCCATCTAGCGCAATTCAGGCGTCCTGCATGAATGCCGGCAGGCGCAGGCCGTCGCGGACCTTCTGGTCCATCTCGGCCTCGGCCTCGCGGATCGCGGGCAGGCGAGCGATGACTTCAGCCAGCCGCGCTTGCGGGATGATCACGACGCCATCCTGATCGGCGACGACCACGTCGCCGCTGGCCACCGGGTGGCCGGCGATCGTGACCGGAAAGCCTACCGTGCCGGGACCGCTGCGATGCGGCGAATTGGGGGTCACGCCGACGCAGTAACAGGGCAATCCCACCGCACGCATGCCGGGCAGGTCGCGGACGCAACCATCGGTCACGAAGCCCACCGCGCCGCAATTCTTCGCCATCCCCAGGACCAGATCACCGGTCACCGCGCAGCCGGTATGGCCGGCGGTGGCCGCCACCAGCACGTCGCCCGGCTGGACCGACTTCAGCGCGGCGACGACGGCGAGATTGTCGGCAGGCCCCGCGTCGCAGGTCAGCG
Organism: Betaproteobacteria bacterium; assembly: GCA_016717855.1. GTDB lineage: Bacteria > Pseudomonadota > Gammaproteobacteria > Burkholderiales > Casimicrobiaceae > PALSA-1005. Next base: position 167,560 of record JADKEV010000011.1, on the reverse strand, counting down.
CGACGCCGCAAAACGCCGCCTGCGCGGGAATCGCGGGCTTGATCCGGTAGTCGAGCGCGCCGCCCCCGCCCAGCGCATCGACCAGGAACCCGGTCGGCGTGCCGCGCACCGCATCCACCTGCGCCGCCTTCGGGCGTACTACATCGCGATACTGGATCTTCGGCGCTTCGTCGAGCATGGCGGTGTCCCTGGAGGAAAGTTCGATGGTAGCCATTCGCGGGACGGCCGTCCATGCGGGGGTACCTGTGTCGGACCCGAATTCCGACAAGAACCTGCATCCTAGCTTCGTAGGATGGGTGGAGCGTAGCGATACCCATCTGCCCATGCGGGCGCGATGTTCGCAGTTAGCCACGGGGAAATCGCGCCACGACACCGGTTCCGTACAACTCGACGAGATGGGTATCGCTACGCTCCACCCATCCTACGGCAGTGGCGGTGCCCTTCCTGGAATGTATGTAAGCGCCATTCGGGTCAGGTCCCAATTGGACCCGATTACGGCCCGACGAAGTGGGCGAGCATTTGCCGGCGCAGCGCGGCGTCGGGCATGCGGCCGGCGCGGGCGCCCATGTTCTCGTCCATGTGCGCGGGATTCGCCGTGGCGGGGATCGCGCAGGTCACTGCGGGGTGGGAGACGATCCACTTGAGGAAGAACTGCGCCCAGTTGGCGCAGTCGATGTCCATCGCCCACGCGGGCAGCGGGCGGTTGCCCACGCGGCCGAACAGCGAACCGCCGTCGAACGGCCGGTTGATGACGACGGCGAGTCCGCGTTCCGCGGCGAGGTTCATCACCGGCTCCGCGCTCGCATCGGCGAAGTTGTAAGTGATCTGCAGCACGTCCAGGCGCTCGCTCTTCACGATGCGCGCGGCCTCGTCGTTGGCCACCGCATGCGAGGTCGAGATGCCGATGTAGCGGACGCGCCCCTGTTCCTGCCACGCGCGCAGCGTCTTCAGATGCGCGCGCCAGTTGACCAGGTTGTGCACCAGCACGACGTCGAAGCGCGGCACGCGCCAGAAACGCAGCGACTGCTCGAGCTGTCCCGGTCCGCGCGCGGCGAAAGGGGTCCAGACCTTGGTGGCCGTGAACAGCCTGCCTTCGTGCGCGACTGCCGGCAGCAGCTGGCCCAGCAGCCACTCCGCCTGGCCGTACATCGGCGAGGAATCGATCATGCCGCCGCCCGCCGCGAAGAACCGCGCCAGCACCTGGCGGCGCTGCTCCTGCGCCTCGGAGTCGTCGCCGACGTGGAACGTCAGCCAGGTACCCAGGCCGATCGGCGGCAGTGCCTCGAAGCCGCGCGGAGCGTTCCGCCGGAAGGATGGCTGTGTTTGGGCCAGGGCGTCCGCCGCCGGCGCCAGCAGCGCAGCGGGCAGCGAGGCAAGAAAGTCGCGGCGGTTCATGAATGAACTGACTACGGGTGCATGCCGTTGGTTCGGTGCGCGGATGCCGATCGCGGGAAACGCGGTGCGCGGCTGCTCACGGCGAGCGGCCACTACGGGCGCCGCCCCTGGACTCAGCCCGCCGGCTCGATGCGCAGCAGCGCGCCCTCGGACTCGGAGAGCACGTACAGGTTGCCGTCCGGCCCCGCCCGGATGTCGCGCGTGCGGCCGGTGCCCCGGATCCTTTCTTCGCGCACGACGGTGTCGCCGTTGAGGGTCAGCCGCGCGATGAGTTGTCCGGCCAGCGCGCCGACGAACAGGTTCCCTTTCCACTTCGGAAACTTGTCCCCGGTGTAGAACGCCATCCCCGACGGCGCGATCGAGGGTATCCACTTCCACAGCGGCTGCTCCATCCCGGGCTTTTCCGTGCCCTCGCCGATCTTCGTCCCGCTGCCGTAGTTGACGCCGTAGGTGATCACCGGCCAGCCATAGTTGCGGCCGGCGCGGATGATGTTGACTTCGTCGCCGCCCTGCGGCCCGTGCTCGTGCGCCCAGAGTTCGCCGGTCACCGGGTGCAGCGCGGCGCCCTGGACGTTGCGGTTGCCCAGGCTGAAGATCTCCGGCCGCGCATTCGGCCGCGTGGCAAACGGATTGTCCGCGGGGATCCTGCCCGCTTCTGAGATGCGCACGATCTTGCCCAGATGGCCGGACAGGTTCTGCGCCTCCTGCATCTGCCCGCGGTCGCCCAGGGTCACGAACAGGTTGCCGGCGCGGTCCCAGACCAGCCGCGAGCCGAAGTGCGGACTCCCGGTGTTCTTGGGTTGCTGGCGGAAGATCACCTCGACCTGGTCCAACCGATAGCCGGCCGCCGCGTCGCCGCTCAGCTTCCCGCGCGCGACTTCGGTGCCGACATTGGCATCGTCGCCGTTGGCGAAGCTCCAGTAGATCAGCCCGTTGCTCGCGAACTGCGGATGCGTGGTCACGTCGAGCAGCCCGCCCTGCCCGTGCACGCGTACCGCGGGCAAGCCGGCGACCGGGCGCGGCAGCAGCTTGCCGCCCTCGACGACGCGCAGGCGGCCTGGTTTCTCGGTGAGAAGTATCCGGTCGCGGTCGAGAAACGTCATCCCCCATGGCGTGTCCAGCCCGGACGCCACCGGGACGATGCGCACCCGGTAGTCCTCGGTGCCGACGATGCGGTCGGAGGCAATGCCCGCGCCGGGCCAGATCTGCGTGGCGGCGCCGACGAGGCAAGCGAGTAGCACCAGGCTTACCAGCGCCTTCGGCTGGACTTCCTGGGTCGTGGCTGATGTCTTCATCTGGTCTCCAGTTGGCTGGCCGCAACGGCAACGGCCGGGCACGTCATGATGGATGGGGTCAGACCCCAATTGCGATCGGATCGCCGATTTGGCCCGTGGTTCCGGCGCCTCAGGGTCATTTCCACTCGTCGTCGCCGTGTTCGGCTTCGAACCTCAGCCGGTCGCGGGTGAACATTTCCTGCAACTCCTCGCGCCCGGCCCTGGCGGCGGTGAGGAACTTGTTCTCATCGCGGAACAGCGGCATGGTCGACTCGACCGCACTGATGTTGTGGCGGCGGAAGGCGTCCGCGATTTCCCGCGCGCGGTAGGCGTCCAGCCCCAGCGCCTCGAGCGCATGGCGGCCCGCGCGCAGCGCCGACTCGAAGGTCTCGCGCTCGATGATCTCCACGCCGCGCGAGCGCAGTTCGATGTAGTGCGAGACATTGCGCGCGCGGGCGATCATCTTCAGTTCCGGAAAATTTTCCCGCACCAGGTCGGTAAGGGCCAGGCTGTCCTCGACATCGTCGATCGCGTTGATCAGCAACCGCGCCTGGGCGGCGCCCGCGGCGCGCAGCAGGTCGAGGCGCGTCGCGTCGCCGTAGAACACCTTGTAGCCGAACTTGCGCACCGTCTCGATCTGGTCCGGGTCGTGGTCGAGCACGATGGCGCGGATGCTGTTCGCGCCCAGCAGGCGGCCGACGATCTGCCCGAAGCGCCCGAAGCCGGCGATGATCACCGGCCGGGCGGGCTCGTCGATCGCGTCGGCCTCGCGCTCGTCCTTCGCCTCGGGGCAGATCCACCAGTCGTGCAGCATCAGCAAGAGCGGCGTCGTGGCCATCGACAGCGCGACGGCCATGGTCAGCAGCGCGTCCCACTCCTTCGAGAGCAGCCCCGCGATGCGCGCGGCGCCGAACACGACGAAGGCGAATTCGCCGCCCTGCGAAAGCAGCACCGCGAACAGCCAGCGCTGCCGGCTGGTGACGCCGATGATCCGCGCGACGACCCACAGCATCGCGAGCTTGAGCCCCAGGAAGCCGCAGACCAGTCCCGCGACCGCCAGCGGCTGGCTGCGCAGCAGTCCGAAGTCGATCGACATCCCCACCGAAATGAAGAACAGCCCGAGCAGCAGGCCCTTGAACGGCTCGATGTCGGTTTCCAGCGCGTGCCGGTACTCCGAGCTCGCCAGCAGCACGCCGGCCAGGAACGCCCCCAGCGCCATCGACACCCCGGCCAGCGACATCAGCTGCGCGATGCCGATCACCAGCAGCAGCGCGAACGCGGTGAACACCTCGCGCAAGTCGGTGGCCGCGATGATGCGCAGCGCCGGACGCGTGAGATAGCGGCCGATCACGACCACGCCGGTTATCGCGGCAAAGGCGATCAACGCATCGCGCCACACCGGCACGTCGCTCGCGACCTTGCTCACGGCGAGCAGCGGGATCGCGGCCAGCAGCGGGATCGCGGCGATGTCCTGGAACAGCAGCACCGCGAAGCCGCTGCGGCCGGTCGGCGTGGCGACGAAGTTGCGCTCGACCATGGTCTGCATCGAGATCGCGGTCGACGACAGCGCGAGCGCCAGTCCCGCGATCAACGCGCCCTTCCAGTCGAGTCCGAGCAGCCAGCCGCCGCCGGCCAGTGCCGCGCCGCACAGCGCCAACTGCAGCGCGCCGCCGCCGAACACTTCGCTCTTCATCGACCACAGCCGCTTGGGTTCCAGTTCGAGGCCGATCACGAACAACATCAGCACCACACCGAACTCGGAGAAGTGGAGCATCGATTCCACGTCCTCGACGAAGCGCAGGCCCCAGGGTCCGATCGCCGCGCCGGCGATCAGGTAGCCCAGCACCGAGCCCAGCCCGAGGCGCTTGGCGATGGGCACGCAGAGCACGGCCGCCGCCAGGTAGATCAGCGCGTCCAGCATCATGCCGCGGCTCCTTCCAGCGCCGGCCGCACGGGCGCGCCGCCGTAGGCCAGCAGGCGTTCGCGCAGCAGCGCGGCGTGCCGCGCGAGATCCTCGGGCCGGATCACGCGCGCATCGAACACGACGAACGGCTCCTCCCAGACCATGCGGCAAAAGCGCGCGGTCTGCTCCACCGGATCCACGTAATGCGCAAACGGCTTCAGGTTCGTGGCGCCGGTCGCGTAGGTTTCCTCGGCACCGCCGACGGTCGGCACCCAGAGGCAGCGCTTGCCGGCCAGCGCGACACCGCCGTCGCCGTACGCCCAGCCGCGCTCGAGCACTTTGTCGAACCAGTGCTTGAGCAGCCCGGGCACGCTGTACCAGTAGAACGGATGCAGCCAGACGATCAGTCCGGCGCGGGCGAGCGCCTCCTGCTCGGCGGCCACGTCGATGTCGAAGTCCGGATAGAGATCGTAGAGCGAGCGCACCTCCACATCGGGCAGCGGACGGATCGCCTCGACCAGCGCGCGGCCGGCGCGCGAACGGCTCGGATACGGATGGGCGTGAATGACGACGATCATGCTGCGCTTTCGGGTGGGCAGACCCGAATCTTATTGCAACCCGTCACGCGACGGGCGATGCGACGCGGCTAGTGCCGCAGGACTAGCCGTAGGATGGGTGGAGCGCAGCGATACCCATCTCGTGACACTGGAAGAAGGGGTCTGACCTCGATTCCGCGATTCCGTGTTCGAGATCCACGATGTACATGTGCGGCGTCGTTTGGGCGCCGTAAGCCTTCCCGGTGCCGCCATCGCGGTCGAACAGCACGGTCTGCGGCGCGGCGTTCTTCGAGGCCATCCAGCTCTTCATCTCCGCCGGGGACTTGAATTCGCTGTGGCCGGGATGGGTGGAATTGATGGCCAGCCACACCACATTCTTCGCGCCCGCCTCTTTCTGCAGCGCCGGCATGTTGGCGCTGTTGTAGTGCTTTTTCACAAACGGGCATTCGGGATTGACCCATTCGAGCACGACGAACTTGCCGGCGAGGTCGGAGAGCTTCAAGGTCTTGCCCTCAAGGTCGGGCAGCGCGAACTCGGGCGCCGGTTGGCCGACGGTGATGGCGAGCGCCGGCAGTGGGGCGACGGCGGCGAACAGCAGGATCAGCGCGAAGGTCAGGCGATTCATGGGATCTCCGGACGGGGCAACCGCGAAATGATACGCCTTGGCGCCAGGATGCGCGTGCCGGTCACGATCAATGCCTGAGCGCCGGCTCCCTCCCGTAGGATGGGTGGAGCGCAGCGATACCCATCATGCTGGTGCGGGAACCACCGCCTGCATGGTTCCGTGTCTCTCAGCGTGCCTCGTTCGCGATTCCGTGCGATTCGCCGACGATGGGTATCGCTGCGCTCCACCCATCCTACGGAGCTACGGAGCTACTGCACCCGCCTTTACGGTCAGCCGCTCCGGGGCGAGGTATTGCTGCCGGTAGATCTCGAAGGGCATAGTGTCCTTGCATTCGATTGCGCGCTGTTTGTCCACCGACTGTTGCGCCATTTCGATGAAGCGCGCCTCGACGCCGGGGTCGAGCGGCATGGCCAGCAGCGTGCTCTTGGTTTGCGCGGAATGCGCGCGTACGAAGCGGACGTACGAGCTGTCGAAATCCGCGACCATCGCGGCGAGCACACGCGCGGAAGGGAGGTCATCGGCACTGCCGAGCAGCCCAGCCGCGCCGGCCAGCGCACCGGCATAGGCCGATCCGCCATGGGCCTGGTCGAGCGCCGCGGCGATGGGCGCGCACCGCTCCAGCACTTCCGCGGCAAATTCGGTGAGCACGACTTCGGCCCCGCCGCGCTCCAGGCGCAGGCCGGGCTCGCGGCCGCGCGCCGCCACGCGATGCTGGTTCCGCGCCAGCGCCGCGATCTCGTCCGGCGAGTCCGGCGGGCTGTCGGACAGCAGGCAGAACAGCAGGAACACGTCGAGGAAGCGCATGGTCTGCGCGGCGATGCCGACGGGGACGAACGGATCCAGGTCCATCAGGCGGACCTCGATGTACTCGACGCCGCGCTCGCGCATCGCGTGCAGCGGGCGTTCGCCCTGGAAGATGACGCGCTTCGGGCGTATGGTTCCGTAGAACTCGTTCTCGATCTGCAGCAGCGTGGTGGCCAGCTGGTTGTACTCGCCGCCCGGGTTGCGCACGCCGATCGCCTCGTACAGCGGATACTGGCGCGTGAGCCCGTCCTGCAGCGACGCGCCGTAGCTTTCCAGGCTGTTGTAGCTGACCGCGAGCGAGGCCTGCGCGTCGCTCTGGTAGCCCAGCCGGCCCATGCGCAGCGACGTCCCGTGCGGCATGTACAGCGTCTGGTTCTTGAGCACCTTGAGCTCGTGCTGGCGGCCGGCGACGAAGGTCGAGCACACCGCGGGCGACGCGCCGAACAGGTACAGCAGCAGGAACGAATGGCGGCGGAAGTTGCGGATCAGCCCGAAGTAATCGTCGTTCGACAGCCGCGGCATCGACCAGTTGTAGTGAATCCCCGAGATGGTTTGCATGCGCCGCCCGTAGCGGTGTCCCAGTCCCATCCGGTACACGCTCTTGGCGCGGCCCAGGTTCGACGAGCCGTAGCGCGCCAGCGGGATCGTCTCGTCGGTGGGCAGCCCGCACGGCATGCTCGCGACCCACAGCATCTCATCGCCGATGTTGCGGTAGACGAACTCGTGGATCTGCGTGAGCTCCGCGATGCACTCGTCGACGCCCGCATGCACGCCGGTGATGAGCTCGAGCTGCGACTCGCAGAAGTCGGTGGTGATGCGCGGATGCGTCAGCGGCGAGCCCAGCGCCGCCGGATGCGGCGTCAGCGCCAGGGAGCCGTTGGCTTGCGCGCGCAGGCTTTCCTTCTCGACGCCGCGGCGCATCCCCTTCAGCGCCTCCGGCGTCAGTTCGCGCAGGCGTTGTTCCAGACTGCTCATGCGTGTTCCCGTTGAAAATCCACCGACCCGAAAGATAACAGATGCACTGCCCCGACATTCACCCGTTGCGCGAAACCGCGGGACCGGCTAGGCGCCGGGCCCGCAATCCAGGCAGCGCTCGACCGGTACCGGCCCCAGCCGCAACTTCCGGTTCAGTTCGCGCAGCGCGGTGCGCACGCCTTCCTCGATCACCGGATGGTAGTACGGGCTGTCGAGCATCTGCTGCACGGTCATTTGCTGCTGCGCCGCCCAGGACAGCAAGTGGCCGATGTGCTCTGCCGCCGGCCCGATCATTTCCGCGCCGAGGAAGCGGCCGGTGTGCCGCGCACCGTACACGCGCAGCAGCCCGCGGTTCTGCGCGATCACGCGGCTGCGCCCCTGGTCGTCGAAGCGCACCGCGCCGGCCTCGAACTCGGCTCCGGCCGCCGTCAGTGCCGCGAAGCTGGCGCCTGCGATCATCATCTGCGGGTCCGTGAACACGATGGCCAGCGGGGCCCGGCGCGGGCGCACCCGCACCTCCGGGAAGCGCCCGGCATTGTCGCCGGCGATGCGGCCATCGTCCGCCGCCTCGTGCAGCAGTGGATGGGCGTCGCTGACGTCGCCCGCGATGAAGATGGCGCTGTCGCCGATCTGGCCGGTCGCGCGGTCGAACTCCGGCAGGCCGCGCGCATCGAGCCGGACGCCGGCAGCCGCGAGATCCAGTCCGTCGAGGCGCGGCTGCCGGCCGGTGGCCGCCAGCACGAACTCGAAGAACTCCATGTGCTCGATGCCCCCGGATTTATAGTTCACCTGCGCCTGCGCGCCGTCCCGGCGCACCTGGATGTCGCGGGCATCGTCGACCACCGACAGGTCGCGGTTGAACAGCGCGCGCGCCTCTTTCTGGAGCGCCGGGTCGGTCAGCGGCCCGAGCCTGCCGTCCCGCGCCAGCATCCGGACGCGCACGCCCAGCCGGTCGAGCGCCTGCGCCAGCTCCAGGCCGATCACGCCGCCGCCGATGACCGCCACCGATTCCGGCAGCGTGTGCCAGTCGAACACGTCCTCGCTGGTGAGCAGCCGGTCGCCCAGCGCCTCGCGCCAGCCATCGGGCACGTGCGGCGCCGAGCCGGTCGCGATCACCACCGTCCGCGCGGCGATCCGCGTGTGTTCGTCGACCTGCAGCGCGCCGGGCGCGACGAAACGCGCGTGGCCGCGCACCTTGTCCGCCGCCGGCCAGCCCTCGACCGCTTCCAGCACAAAGCCGACGAAACGGTCCCGCTCGTCGCGCACCCTGCGCATCACTTCGGCGCCGTCGATACGGACTGGGCCAGGATGGACGCCGAAGAGCGGCGCCTGGCGCGCGTGATGCGCGCTGTCGGCGGCCGCAATCAGGAGTTTGCTGGGCATGCAGCCCACCCGCGCGCACGTGGTCCCGTAGTGGTCGGACTCGACCAGCATGACGCGCTTGGCGTGATGCCCGGCGGCGCGGTACGCGCTCATCCCTGCGGTGCCTGCGCCGATGATGGCCACGTCGACTTCCATGGTTACCATGCGTGCTCTCCTCTTTCCGCGCTAGTTTACCCTTGCCGGCGGACCCGACCCGGGCGCGGTATGTTCGTCAGCGCACCGACCGAAGCCGGCGATGCGCCCATCCTTGTCGTGCGGCCCGCAAAAAGGTTTCCATTCGCGTGCCATGCCGCACTCGCGAGCCCTTCGTAACGTGAGTGTAATTCGTCAACCTTCACGATTGGACACAACATGAACATGAAACATGCCGCAAGCTTCGTCGTCGCCGCCGCGTTACTGCTGCCAATGGCGGGGCATGGCGCCGATTCCCCCGTGGCCTCGACCAAGACGTTTGTCAAGGACTCGGTCATCACCACCAAGGTCAAGGCCAAACTGGCGGAGGAAAAGCTCTCGAGCCTGGTCAAGATCAGTGTCGACACGGACGACAAGGGAATGGTGAACCTGGGTGGCACCGCCGCAAGCAAGGCCGCCGCGGACAAAGCCGTGGCGATCGCGCGCGCCGTGGAAGGCGTGAAGTCGGTTGAAAATCACATCGCGATCAAAGCCGACAAGTAGGCCGGGGGCGGACGCAATGAGCAACTATCACATCGCCGTCGTCGTCGGCAGCCTGCGCCGCGACTCGTTCAACCGCAAGCTCGCCGACGCGCTCGTGAAGCTGGCACCGCCGCAGTTCACGTTCTCGCAAGTCGAGATCGGCGACCTGCCGCTCTACAATCAGGACGACGATGCGCACCCGGCCGACGCCGTAAAGCGCCTCAAGTCGGAGATCGGGGCCGCGCAGGGCCTGCTGTTCATCACCGCCGAGTACAACCGCTCGATCCCGGGCGTTCTCAAGAACGCCCTCGACCACGCGTCGCGGCCGTATGGCAAGAACACGTGGGCCGGCAAGCCCGCGGGCGTGCTCGGCGTGTCGGTCGGCGCCATCGGCACGGCGATGGCGCAACAGCACCTGCGCAACATCCTCGCGTACCTGGACGTGCCCACGCTGGACCAGCCCGAAGCGTTCATTCAGGCCAAAGACGGGTTGTTCGATCAGGCGGGCGACATTGGCCCCGCCAGCCGGAAATTCATGCAGGACTGGATGGATCACTACGTCGCGTGGGTGAAGGTACACGCGGCAGAGCGGCCGCGCACGGCGTCCATCCGGGCGGAGGCCATTCCGGCGTGATGCCGCGCTAGTGCGGCGCGGCGGCCGGCGCGGGCAAGACGCCAGCCGCCAGACCCTCAGGTCACCGATGCGGCAAAGATGCTGCCGATCGATGCATCGAGCGCGGCGTTGAATTCCGCGTCGCTCTGTTTGGCGGAAAGCCCTTCGGTCAGCGCGCGCGAGAAGCTCGCGATGACGCCGTGGTTGCGGGCGAGATGCTTGTTCGCCTCTTCGCGGCTGTAGCCGCCCGAGAGCGCGACGACGCGCAGGACCTTCGGATGCTTGACCAGTTCCGCGTAGAAGTCGTCGACCGCGGGCAATGTCAGCTTGAACATCACCTTCTGGTCCGCGCCGAGGTTCTCGAGTTGCGCGACGAGTGCGGCCTTGAGCAGGACCTCCGCAGCGCCCTTCTCGGGACTGTGGATGTCGACTTCGGGCTCGATGATGGGCATGAGGCCGGCGGCGAGGATCTGCTTGCCGACTTCGAACTGCTGCGCGACGACAGCCTTGATGCCCGCCTCGTTGGCCAGCTTGATGACCGAGCGCATCTTCGTGCCGAACACGCCCTTCTCTTTCGCCCGGTCCAGCAGCGTGGCGAGACCGGGGTTCGGCTTCATCAGCTGGACGCCGTTCGACTCGTCGGCCAGGCCCTTGTCGATCTTGAGGAAGGGCACGACGTTCTTCACCGACCAGAGGAAGTCGGCGGAGCCCCGGCCTTCGATCTCGCGATCCATGGTCTGCTCGAACAGGATCGCGCCGAGGATCCGGTCGCCGTTGAATGCCGGGCTGGTGACGATGCGGCTGCGCATCGCGTGGATCAGCGCATACATCGCCTCTTCGCCCGAGTACTCGTTTTCGCCGATACCGTAGAGCTTGAGCGCCTTCGGCGTGCTGCCGCCGCTCTGGTCCAGGGCGGCGATAAAGCCCTTGGCGGTCCTGACCTTTTCGTACTGTTGCTTGTTCATGAAGTTCTCCGCTTGAATCGTTGGGTTCCGGGGATGGAAATTGCAGGGACCCCGGTGTCGAGTATCGGCGATCGGCCTATCCGGGTCAACGCCGCCTCCCTGCCATTGCGCCTGCGCTCCGCCTACTTGAGCGGGATCTTCTGGTCCAGCACCGCCACCGCGGTGATCGCGTTGTCCGGGCTGCCGTCGATGATCTTGTCGGAATAGGTGAGGTACGTCAGCGCGTTGCGCTTGGGATCGATGATCCGCACCACGCGCACGTGCTTGAAGATGAACGACGCCGATTCCTTGAATACCTCTTCTTGCAGCGGCAGCGGCTTCTGGAACTTGATCGGACCGACCTGCCGGCAGGCGATCGAGAACCGCGACGGGTCCTTGGCCAGGCCGACCGCGCCCTTGAGGCCGCCGGTCTTCGCGCGCGAGACGTAGCAGGAGACGCCCTGGACCTGCGGATCGTCGAAGACCTCGACCACGACCTTGTGATCGGGGCCGATCAGGATGAACGCGGTGTCAACCGCGCCGATTTCCTCGGCGCCGGCGGCGACGGAGAACGCGCACGACAGGATGGCAATCCACTTCAGCATGGGGTTCCTCATCGGGTACGCGCGGGCAGCTGCGCGGGGACCGGACAGCGGCGGCGGGTCATCCGGGGAAAGATCCGCCGCCGCGCCGGAGCCGGGTTACAGGCCCGCCTGCGAAATGAACTTCGGATTCAGATAGGCTTCGATCGCTTCGCTGCCGCCTTCCGATCCATAACCCGAATCCTTGACGCCACCGAACGGCACTTCGGGCAGCGCGAGGCCGAGATGGTTGATCGTGATCATCCCGGTCTCGACCGACGAGGCGATCGCGTTGGCGGTCTTGGCGGACTTCGTCCACGCGTACGCGGCCAGGCCATAGGGCAGCCGGTTGGCTTCGGTCACCGCGTCCTCGAAGGTCTTGAACGGGTTGATGATCGCCATCGGGCCGAACGGCTCTTCGTTCATCACCCTGGCGTCGTTTTCCAGCTCGGTGACCACGGTGGGCTCGAAGAAATTGCCCTTGTCCCCGATCCGGTGGCCGCCGGTCTTCACGGTGCCGCCATGCTTGCCGACGTCTTCCATGTTGGCTTCCATCGCGCGCGTGCGGCGCGGATTGGCCAGCGCCCCCATGGTCACGCCCGCCTCGAGGCCGTTGCCGACCTTCAGCCGCTGGGTCGCCTGGACGAACATGTCGACGAAGTTCTTGTACACGCCTTCCTGGACCAGGAAGCGGGTCGGCGACACACAGACCTGCCCGGCGTTGCGGAACTTGCTGCCGGCCATCACTTTTGCGGCGACGGCGACATCGGCATCGTCGAAGATGATCACGGGTGCGTGGCCGCCCAGTTCCATCGTCGCGCGCTTCATGTGCAACCCGGCCAGCGCGGCCAGATGCTTGCCGACGGCGGTCGAGCCGGTGAACGAGATCTTGCGGATCACCGGATGCGGGATCAGGTACTCGGAGATTTCCGACGGAACGCCGAAGACGAGATTCAGGACCCCGGCCGGGACGCCGGCGTCGGCATAGGCGCGGATCAGCTCGGCGGGCGACGCGGGGGTCTCTTCCGGCGCCTTGATGATGATCGAGCAGCCGGCGGCGAGCGACGCGGAGATCTTGCGCACGGCCTGGTTGATCGGGAAATTCCACGGCGAGAACGCGGCGACCGGGCCCACCGGCTCCTTGATCACCAGCTGGTAGACGCCTTCGGCGCGCGCCGGAATCACGCGGCCGTAGGTGCGGCGGGCTTCCTCGGCGAACCAGTCGATGGTGTCGGCGCCGGCCATGATCTCGCCCTTGGCCTCGACCAGCGTCTTGCCCTGCTCCTGGGTCATCAGCGGGGCGATCGCATCGGCGCGCTCGCGCAGCAGGTTGGCCGCCTTGCGCAGGATCTTCGAGCGCTCGAACGCCGAAACCTTGCGCCAGGCGCGGAAGCCCTTGTCGGCGGCTTCGAGCGCGCGGTCGAGGTCGGCGCGCTCGGCGTGGGCGACGGTGCCGATCTGTTCGCCGGTGGCGGGATTGACGACCGGCAAAGTGCGTCCGGAAGCGGCCGCCATCCAGGCGCCGTCGATGAAAAGCTGGGTGTTTGGGTACATGTTTTGAGTGACTCAGGTAGTGGTGGAATGGAACCTCGTAGCGTAACCCGAAACGCCCGGATCAGCTAACTTCGCAATTGGGGTCGGAGTCAGGATTCCCAAGCCGGCAGCTCGTGGGATGGGCGGAGCGCAGCGATACCCATCTCGTCGAATCATACGGAACCGCGGAATCCGTGGTGGCGATGCGCATCGCGATAGAGGATTTTCTCTCATCGAGTTCGAGTCAACGACGGGCCGGATCCGGTGCAGGACCAGCGCGGGGCCACTGCCGTCCTCGCCGAGCGCCTCGACCACTCCGCACGCGTCGGAGAGCGGCACATACGGCAACGGCAGGTCCGGCATGTAGGTGCCGGCGAGGATGGCGAGGTCGCGATAGTTCAGGCTCGCGGCCTTCACGCGGATCAGGATCTCGCCCCGCCGCGGCGAAGGTTGCGTGCGCTCGACCACGGTCAGGCTGTCGATGGAGAATGCGGATGCTTCGATAGTTTTCATGATTGAGAGCGGCGCTGATCGCGACGGCGGCGTAGCGGGGAATCGCGATACTCTACAAGGAATCGGACCCATGCACCAACGAGTCCCAGCTTGCTACGCCGGATGCGCAGCCCTCAGCCAGGCTTCCAGTTCGTCGACAGGCATCGGCCTCCCGATCCAGTATCCCTGTGCGAAGTCGCAACCCAGGCGCGTGAGTGCGCGCAGCTCGAATTCGGTCTCGACGCCCTCCGCAACTACGGACAGGCCGAGATTGTGTCCGAGCTCGATGGTCGATCTCACAATCGCCAGATTCTGCCGGTCGGATTCCATGCCCATCACAAAGGTCTGATCGATCTTGAGCTCGTTGACTGCCAGCTCCTTCAGGTAGGCAAGCGAGGAATAGCCGGTCCCGTAATCGTCGACGGACAGCGTCACGCCAAGCGCATGGAGTCGCTCCAGCGTCGCCAGCGCGCCGGCGGGGTCTTCCATCAACGCGCTTTCCGTGATCTCGAGGCCGATGAGTCCGGCCGGCACGGTGTTCGACCGCAGCGCTTCGGCAATGAAAGCGGGCAACCCCTCGCGTTCGCGCAGGTCCCGCGCGGAAATGTTGATCGATACGCGCAGCGAGAGCCCCGCGCGGTGCCAGTAGCCGCATTGCTCGACCGCGGCGGCGACCACCCACCGGGTGATGATGCCGATGGAGCCGGTGTGCTCGGCGAAGGGAATGAACTCGCCCGGGCCCACCAGTCCTTTTGCGGGATGGTGCCAGCGTACCAGCGCCTCGACCGCGGTCATGCGGCCCAGTTCTATTTTCAACTGCGGCTGGTAGAGCATGCAGAGCTCGTTGTTTTCGACCGCGCGCCTGAGTTCGCCAAGCAGCGTCAGGTTGGATTTGCGATCTTCGTCGTAGCTTGGATCGAACACGGCATAACCGCTCTTTTCATGCTTGGCGACGTACATCGCAATGTCGGCCGAGCGCATCAGTGCGGTGACATCTTCGCCGTGCAGCGGGTAGTAGGCGATGCCGATGCTGGCTCCCAGATCCATCGACTGCCCTTCGATGACGATGGGTGCTTCAAGCGCGGTTTGAACTTTGCGCGCGACGGTGCCTACATGCGCCGCATCGCCGGTCGGGAGCAAGATGGCAAATTCGTCGCCGCCCAGCCGCGCAACGCTGTCCGATGCGCGCAACGTCCCCACCAGCCTTTGGCCGATCTCCTTCAGGGCCATATCGCCGACCGGGTGGCCCAGCGTGTCGTTGATGGCCTTGAAGCGGTCCAGGTCGAGCAGCAAGACCGATGGGTAGGAACCGCCGCGTTTCGCGATCCTGATCACCTGTTCCAGACGTTCCTGAAACATCGCGCGGTTGTCCAGGCCGGTCAGGCCATCACGATAGGCAAGGCGGCGGATTTCCTTTTCGCGGCTGGCGATCCCATCGCGCATCTGGTCGAAACTGGCGGCGAGGGTGCCGATCTCGTCCTGCTGCTCGACCACGATGGGCGAGCTGTAGTCGCCCTGGTGGATCTTGTCCGCGGCAAGCGCAAGGCGGTTGATCGGGTCGGTGATCTTGCGCGCGATCACGGCGCTGCCGACGATGGTCAACGCTACGCTTGCCAGTGCCAGCCAGAAAAACGCGCTATTGAGGCGCTGGAAAGGCAGCAGCCCCTCGGCCAGCGGGCGTTGCAGTATCGTAATTGTGGAATTGCCGGCCCCTGTCGGCAACGAGGTGACACGCGTTTCATAGGTTTCACCGACGAGATCGATCTCGTTGGGTAGTAGCGTTCCCCGCGCCTGCAAATGGCGCAACAGGTCCGCTTTCAGCGGTTCGGGCAAAGTCGTCGCGTGCAGTATCCATGCTCCGGCACTTCCTGCGCTGGCGATGGTTACGTCCATTCCGGAGAGCTGTTGCAATTCGCGCGCCGTAGCGTCGTCGACCTGATAGCCGAGGCCGACCCAGGCAATCGGATCGGGGGCGAGGACCGGAACCACGACGAGTTGGAACAACACGTCGTTGATCGACACGGTTGCCGACGACTTGCCGTCCTTCTCGGCCTCCTTGATCAGATCCGGATAGGCGAATGGTGTGTTGACGCGCTCGGGGAGCAGCGTGTCGGCCCGGACGACGCGCTCAAGCGAAATCAGCATCATTGCACTGGCTTTGGCGCGGGCTCCGTGATTGCGCAACGCCGAGGCGATGGTGGCGGTGTCGTTGGTGGCAACCGCCTCGCGGAACGCGAAATCCGCGGAGAGTATGGCGGCGCCCTGCTCGAGTTGTGCCTGGCTTTGTTGCTGCAGCCGCTGGAAAATGCGTTCGCCGCGCTGCAGCGCGGCGGTGCTGGAGTCGCGCGCGACTTGCTGATTCGCGGTGGTGATGAGGCCCAGGGCGATCACCTGGATCGCCACCACCAGCGATACAAACAGAAAGATGATGCGCTGCCGGACGCTATGGATGGCCAAGTGCCGGGTTCATCAATAGTGCATCTTGTCCAATGGCGGCTTGTAACGCCGCTTGCGCGGGGCCACATCGAGCACAAAGCTCGCCGCCACTCCGGCCTGGCCAACGACAACGGCTTGCGGCTCCCCGCCACCCTTCTGGGTGGGGTGCCAGACCTTGAGTTCATATTTTCCGGGCGGAACATTGACCAGTTGTGCGCCGCCCTGGGCATCGGTCTTGGCGAAGTACGGCGTATCGACGACCTGCACGTAGGCGATCATCCAGTCGTGGATGTTGCACCCCAGTGTCACGACGCCCGGTTGATCGAACAGAATCTCGCTCGGCGCGTTGCCGCTGTAAAGCTTGATCTCGAATGTCTTGGCGCGCGAAAAGGAATAGACGTGATGGCGAATGGGGTCGCGATTGGGAAATACCATGGTGGTGCCGGTCTGGACCGCGCTTACATAAGGTACGAACTCGCGGTCGATCTGTTCGATGGGAATTTTGAGCGTGGGCTTGGGGAGCGGCAATGATGCCGCGGGCAGCGCATAGATGACGGCGTCGGCGATGGCGGCGCCTGCGGGCGAGCGTACGTGCGCCGCGATTGTCGCGCCCCGGGCCGGCGGCGCCTGGCTGACCGCCAGCAACACGCCGCAAAGCATGGCGGCAATTGCAACCCCGGACCTCGGAATGTTCGACTGGATCATCCGGCGAATTTTCAATGGTTGTTATTCCGATTGCTATCGGATTCGGCTCGAACTATTCTACCCTCTGCCCGCAACCATGACAGCCTCTTCTACTGTGATCTGCCTCGCACTGCGTTCCTGCCGTCACAAGCCGGTGTCGGCGGTGTCCGCCGGGCCGTGCGCATTCTTGCGCCGCAACCGGGCGCTGCTAGCCTGTGGGGCGGCATGGTTACTGGCGGCAGGCTGGACACCCGAACCCTCGGCGCAGGGCATGCCGCAGCCGGCGGCCGAGGCGACAGGCTTCGTCGATCGATGGTTGAGCGCCGACGATTTCTACGGACAGGTGCGGCTGCGCTACAACAACATTGAAGAAAGCGACCGCCCCCGCCGTACCGAAGGCTGGACCGTACGCCTGGTGGGTGGATGGCAACGAAGGCTGTCGTCCGATTTCAAGCTCGCCATCGACGCGATTCACACCGACCACATCGGCGCCAAGGATTTCAACGACAATGTGGCGCTCGCCGGCACTTCTCCCTATCCTCTACTGCCCGATCCGCGCAACAGCGATCTGAATCAAGCATACCTGGACTATTCCGGCCTGCCCTCCACGCGCATTCGCGCCGGCAAACAGATCGTGCGACTGGGCAACCAACGCTTCATCAGCGACAATGATTTCCGCCAGACGCCGACGGTATTCAACGGCGCGCTCGTGTCGAACACCAGCCTGCCCGCGACCGAGGCGCAAGTGGGTTACTTTCAGCGCATTCGCACCGCGCTGGGCAAACAGGCCCAGATCCGGCTTACCCTGTTCGACCTGGCCCACAACCCGGTGCCGGGCCACAGCATTTCGTTGTACGGCTACTTTCTCGACCAGGACAGGAGCGCAACGATCACCGGATTCGCCAATAATTCGCATCGTACGCTCGGGGTGCGCGCTGAGGGCAGCTTCGCGGTCGGAGATCCGGAAAGAGAACGCGCCATTTCCTATATCGCCGAAGTTGGCAGGCAGGATTCGTACGCAGGGGGCGATTCACGCATCAATGCTGCTTACTGGCGTCTTGGAGCCGGCGTGTCGAACATGTTGGGAGGCCTGCGCCTGGACCACGAAGTCAAAGGCAGCAACCAGGGTGTGTATGGTCTGCAGACACCGCTTACCGACCTGTATGCCTTTAACGGCTGGGCGCTGCAATTCACGACCACTCCTGCACTCGGGTTGCGCGACACCTGGGCCACGGTGCGCAGCGAGTTTCTCGACGACAGGCTCGTTTTCCGCGCCGAATTTCATCGCTATCGCTCCGATTTCGGCGGTCTGGAATTCGGGCGAGAGGTGAATATAGGCGGCGAATTCAAGATCCGCGGCAATCTGGCGGCGCAACTGCAACATGCGCGCTTCCGCCCCGGCGACGGGCTGGCCGGCGGCAAGCAGGTCGACAAGACCTGGCTGACGTTCAACTTTATCTTCTGACAGGCCGTGTCATGGCCACGGAGAACAGCGCGCGGCCGCCCCGCATCGCGTGGCGGTGGCATTTACGCGCCGCTGCCTCGCTCCCTGCGCACCGCCTGCAAACGCGCTTGTGCATCCATCCGATCTTCTCTAAACTCCATGCAGCTTGTGCCCGGACTGATCCTGTCGGTCCCGCAAGTCCAAACAGGAGGCACAATGCCAGCGACTGCGACAGGCCAAGCGGTAAAAGACCCATCATGGGGAGTGTTGCGGCTTGCCGCGGTCATCGCCGTCGGTTTTGCGACACTGTGGTCCGTGCCGGTGCGCGCTGACGTTAATATCCCCACTGGCGGCTTCATGAGCCTTGCCGCCGGCGGCCTCGACCTGGGCTGCACCGATCTGATCGTCGCCGGCACGCTGCAGACCAACTCCGCGCCCGTCACCAACGTCCGCAACCTGATCATCCAGCCCGGCGGCACGATCGACGCCGGCACCAGCGTCATCAGCGTCGGGGGGAACTGGTCGAACAACGGCACCTTCAACGCCGGGACCAGCCAGGTCGCGTTCAGCGATATCTGCGGCGTCAACCCCGCGGTCGTCAGCGGCAACACCGCCTTCTACGACGTCAGCTTCACCAGCAGCTCCGGCAAGACCTGGCAGTTCGCATCGGGCTCGACACAGACCATCGCGCACTTCCTCAGCATCCAGGGCACGACGCCCAACCCGGTCCAGTTCGCAAGTTCGGTGCCGGGCGTGGTCGCCTACATACAATTGCTCGGCGGGCAGTCCATCGCGCACGTTGGCGTCACCGACGTCTGGGCGACCGGCATCTGGCTGGCGCCGTATCTAACCAACGAAGGCGGGGGCGGCAACGCGAACCGCTGGTTCGGCGCGCCCGACTATGCGCGGATTCCGACATTGAGTCCGGTGGGCCTGCTGGCCCTGATACTGTTGCTCGCCGCCGTCGTCGGCGGAACCTGGTCGCGCCGACGGCGCACGTGATTACCCTGAGGGAGTTTGCGATGCAGACGCAAGTGTTTCGACGCAAGCACCTGGCCGCCGCGATCGCACTGGCGCTCAGCGTCTACGGCACGAATGCGGCGGCGGCCGATGTCCAGATCAACACGCCTCCGGGCGGCAGTTTCGTCGTCAAGGACAACGCCGGCGCGACGACGTTGCTGCAGGTGCAGGGCAGCGGGCCGGTGACGATTCCGTCGCTGCCCGCCGCCGGGCAGATGAACACCGTGCTGTGCTTCGATGGGAGTACGGGACAACTCGGGAAATGCCTACCCGGCGCGCTGCCGGTTGGCGCGACTGGTGCCACTGGTACGATAGGTTCGACGGGCGCTACGGGTGCTACGGGTGCTACGGGTGCTGCGGGTGCTACGGGTGCTACGGGTGCTACGGGTGCTACGGGTGCTACGGGTGCGACGGGGACGACGGGTGCGGGGCGCGGGGACGACAGGTGCGACGGGCGCGACAGGTGCGACGGGCGCGACAGGTTCGACTGGCGCGACGGGTGCCACAGGCGCGCCGGGCCCAACCGGCGCCACTGGAGCAACAGGGGCCAACGGCGCCTCCGCTGGCGGCACTATCATCCCGTTTGCGTCGGGTGCGCCGATCACCGTCACGACGATAGCCGGCGGTCTGGCCGGCACTACCGCGGGTGTTGGCTTCGGCAGTTCTTTTTCCGGCTTGCCGCTCGGCCCGATCATCGACCTGACCGGCAGTCCGGGAGTCGGTTCGAACATGGCGTTCTCGATCCCGCGCAACGGGACGATTACCGCGATCAACGGTTACTTCAGCACGACGTTCGCGATGGCGCTGGTCGGAACGACAGTCAGCATGACAGGCCAATTGTATTGCTCGCCGCTGCCGGACAATCTCTTTTCCCCGATGGCCGGCGCTAGCGTGACATTGTCTCCCGCGCTGACCGGCATCGTTGGCCTGGGTACGATCAGCAGCGGCATCACAACGGGACTGGCCATACCCGTGACAGCCCAGACGCGATGCATGATGGTAGCCTTCGCCAATGCTTCTGGCTTGTCGCTGATCAACGTCGTCCAGGGTTACTACAGCGGCGGTCTCGTCATCGATTGACAAGGCCCAGGCGGTGACGATGTAGCGCGCGGGCCGGCGCGGGCATTGTGCAAAGCCGTCACGCCTTCGAGTCCGGGCCGGTGCGCGACCGAATCGTGAGACGTCAAATTGAGGAGCGGTCATGCATGCCCCCGCATCGATAAGGCATTACGCCCGCGCACTCGCCGCGTTCGCGGCCCTGTTTGCAGCCTTCCCCGCCCACGCCCAGGCGCCCGAAGTCGTGACCACTTTCGCGAGCGGAGCGGCGAACGGGCGCTACGCGTTTGCAAGCTGGACGCCAAAGACCCTCGGCGAGCTGATGCAGGGCAACAAGGGCGGCGAGACGGTGAACATCGTCGGCCACCTGTTCCTGCCGCCGGGCAACGACAAGGCGCCCGCCGTCGTCCTGGTGCATGGATCGGGCGGCATATACAACGCGGAGCTGGACTACTGGCCGAAGCAGTTCAACGCCGCAGGCATCGCGGTCTTCACGCTTGACATGTTTGGGCCGCGCGGCGTGCCGAGCACCGCCGAGGACCAGTCGCAGGTGCCGTTCGCGGCCGACCTGGCCGATGCGTTCGCCGCGCTCCGGCTGCTCGCCACCCACCCGCGCATCGACCAGAAACGCATCGCGATCATGGGCTTCTCGCGCGGCGGCATCGCCACGCTACGCGCGTCCGTCGAGAAAATCATCGCCGCCCAGAAGCTGCCCGACGGCCTGCGCTATGCCGCCTTCATTCCGACCTACGCCGGCGGCTGCGCCGGAATCTTCCGGTTGGTAGTGAAACCCGGCGTGTTCTCCAAGGCGCCGATGCTGTTCATTCATGGCGATGCTGACGATTACACACCGATCGGTCCGTGCCAGGACTACGCGGACAAGATCGGCAAGGCCGGCACGCCGGTCGAGTTCGTGGTGCTCGAAGGAGCGCAACACAAGTTCGATGCGGACGACCTCAAGCGCTACTACGTCCGCGGTGCAACGCGCACCAAGGCCGATTGCCCGCTCGAAATCGACATCGATACCCTGTACGCGTACAACGGCACGAGCGGCGCGCGGTTGCAGGGCGAGGCATACACCGCCTTGCTCAAGAGCTGCGGCGCGGTCGGCGCCACGGTCGAGGGCAGCCACCGGGCACGCGACAAGGCCGCGCAGGCGGCGATTGGCTTTCTGAAGAAGACTTTCGCAAACTGAGGTTGCCGGCTACTAGCGGCGTCCCCCGCGGTGAACCCACCCGGCCACCGCGCCTCGCCCCGGCGCACGGACCACTGCTGTGGGCGGCCGTGTCCCGGGAACGGCCGGCTTCAGGCCAAACGGGCTGCGATGCGCTGCGCGTCGAGCCCGCGCGAGGCAGCGAACTCCGTCGCGGCGTCGATGAGCCATTCCGCCACATAAGGCGCGAACGAAATGCGGACATACAGCCGGAACGCCGGCCGGATGTCCGCGCATTGCAGCAGGATCTGCGCCTTCGCCAGCAGCGACTGCGCCGTCTGCGGCGGGCTGAATGCCCGCGCATGCAGGTCGAGCGGGCAGCCCTTGCCCAGAACCGCCCGCGCGTGGCTGCCGGCGATCTCGATGACCGTGCGGTTGGCCGACACGTCGGTGACCGCGGCGTGCTGCCCATCCAGGCTGTTGCGCAGCGCCGCGACGATGGACTCGTTCATGCCATCGGGCGCGACGACCAGCCACTCGTCGGGGCCGAGCCAGAGCGCGGCGCGTTCCGCCGTTCCGGCCCAGGTGTTCGCCGCGGCCGGCAGCCCATGTCCGAGTACAGCCTGCGTCGCGGCCGCGAAGGCCGCATCGGCGGCATTGCCGCGAACGTTGATCTGCGTGGTGAACGGCAGTTCGCGGATCGTGAAGTCCGTGGCCGAGGCGCTCGCCGCCGCGAATCGCGCGGGCCACGCCGCCAGCGGGCTGGCGCGTTCAGTCGATGCCATCACGGCGCTTTCCTTCCGGGTCGAAGAACACCGGGTCGCCGACTGTCATCGGCTGCGGGCCGGCATCTCGCACGCAGTACACCGTCTGCCCTCGCAGCGCCCGGCCGTTGGCGATCAGCGCCAGCGCAAAACCGGACCCCAGGTTCGGGCTGAAATAGCTCGAGGTGATGTGACCAATCGAGGGGCTGCCGCTGGCGGGGTCGAATACCGCCCGTGCCGGGCTCGCGACCAGGTGCGAGCCCTCGGCGGCGACGAACGACTTGTCCCGTGGCAGCAGGCCGACCAGTTGCTTGCGGTCGGTGCGGCGCGTGTCGACCCGCGCGAACGAGCGCTTGCCGATGAAATCTTTCTGCGTGGACACGGCCCAGGCTAGCCCGAGATCCTGCGGTGTCACCGTGGCGTCGGTCTCCTGGCCGATGATGATGTAGCCCTTCTCGGCGCGCGCCACGTGCATGGTCTCGGTGCCGTACGGCGTCAGGCCGTGCGCCTTGCCGGCATCGATAACTGCTTGCCACAGCGCGAGCCCATGCCATGAAGGGACGTTGACCTCGTAGGACAGCTCGCCGCTGAAGCTGATGCGGAACACGCGCGCCCGCAGTCCGGCGACCTCGCCTTCGCGGAAAGTCATGAACGGAAACGCGGCATTCGACAGATCCATGTCCGGCGCGAGGGCTTGCAGGATCTTCCGCGAGTTCGGGCCCACGATGGCAACGGTCGACCACTGCTCGGTGACCGAAGTGCAGTAGACCTTCAGCCCCGGCCACTCCGTCTGCAGCCATTCCTCAAGCCAGTCGAGCACCCGCGCGGCATTGCCGGTGGTTGTGGTCATCAGGAAACGATCCGGAGCAAGCCGCGCGGTGACGCCATCATCCATCATCATGCCGTCGGGCTTGCACATCAGCCCGTAGCGGCAGCTGCCGACGGCCAGCTTGGTCCAGGCATTGGTGTAGACGCGATTGAGAAACTCGGCCGCGTCGGCGCCCCGGATGTCGATCTTGCCCAGCGTGGTGGCGTCCATCACTCCGGCCGTGGTGCGCAGCGCCCGCGTTTCCCTGGCGACCGCCGCCTGCATGTCCTCGCCCGGCAGCGGGAAATACCAGGGGCGCTTCCACTGCCCGACGTCCTCGAACACCGCGCCGTTGGCCGCATGCCAGGCGTGCATCGGCGTGATGCGCACCGGATCCGACAACGTGCCGCGGTCGCGCCCGGCCAGCGCGCCGAACGTGACCGGCGTGAACGGTGGGCGGAAGGTCGTGGTGCCGACCTCGGGGATCGTCTTGCCGAGCGCCTCGGCGAGAATGGCCAGGCCGGTCACGTTGGAGGTTTTGCCCTGGTCGGTCGCCATTCCGGTGGTGGTGTAGCGCTTGGCGTGCTCCACCGAGCGAAAGCCCTCGCGCGCGGCGAGCCTGATATCGGACTCGGTCACGTCGTTCTGTAGGTCGATGAAGTGCTTGCCCGGGAGTTTCCGGCCCAGCAGCGACTGCACCGACCATAGCGGCTCGATATGCAGTTCGTCGGGGACCGGTCCCGGGGCCGGAGTGCCGGCGGCAGTCGCAGCAACCGTGGCAGGCGGGACAAACCCGGCCGATGCGGCAGACGATGCGGTGAGCGCGGCGCTCGTCGCCAGCGCAGCCGGCGCCCGCCCGAGGGCCGCCAACGTGCGGGCCGCCGCGGCCTTGCCGTCGGCCAGCGCCGAGGCGAGCTGCAGCCGGGCATTCAGCGCGCCGGCGACCTCGACGGCCTGGCTCGCGCGGTCCGGCAGGAAGCAGGCGAGGCGCGCGTCGTAGCGTAGCGTCCCCGGCGCCTGGCTGAACAGATGCACGGCAGGGCTGATGCCGCCGGAGATCAGCAGATGATCGCACTCGACGCGCCCTGCATTCGTGCCGGCGCAGGTACGGATGTCGACGCCGCGCACGCGCTTGCCGCCCAGCGCGCGCGCGATCACATGCCCTTGCAGCGCGCGCACCCCGGCCCCTGCGGCGCGGCGCGCCAGTTCGGGATCCGCGGCCGGCCGCGCGTCAACGATCAGCGACAGGTTGCCTGCGGCCGCCTGCGTGTCGAGCGCCAGTGCGTAGCCGTGATCGTTGTTGACGAAGGCCACGCCGCGCCGGCCCAGTGCCACGCCGTACCTGGTCGCATACGTGCAGGCGGCATTCGCCAGCATGATGCCCGGCAGGTCGTTGTTGCCGAACACGATCGGCCGCTCGTGCGCGCCGGTGGCGAGGATCACGCGTGCGGCGCGGAAGTGCCAGAGGCGCTTGCGGGCAATGCCGGGGGCGCGCCCGGGGCCGAGATGGTCGGTGCGCCGCTCGAGCGCCATCAGGTAATTGTGATCGTAATAGCCGAATACCGAGGTCCGGCGCAGCACCAGCACGTTCGCCAGTCCGTCGAGTTCCGCGGCGGCGCGCGCCGCCCACGCGGCGCCGGCAATGCCCCCGATCTGGGCGGGCCGCTGCAGCAGGGTGCCGCCGGGCTCCGGGGCTTCGTCGATGAGGACGGTGCGCAGTCCCTGTCGCGCCACTTCCAGCGCGGCGCTAAGGCCCGCCGGGCCCGCGCCCACGACCAGCACGTCGCAGTGCCAGTGCAGCCGGTCGTAGATGTCGGGGTCCGGCGCATCCGGCGCCACCCCCAGCCCCGAGGCGTTGCGCAGCACCGGTTCGTAGAACTTCTTCCAGAAGCTCTTCGGCCACATGAACGTCTTGTTGTAGAAGCCCGCGACCAGGATGGCCGAGGCGAGCCGGTTGAGCACGCCCAGGTCGAAGTCGACGCTGGGAAAGCAGTTGACGCTGGCGGCCACGAGGCCCGCATAGAGCTCGATCTCGGTCGCGCGCAGGTTGGGCTCGGTGTGCGGACCGCGTTCCAGCTGGACGATCGCATTCGGTTCTTCGTTGCCGGCGGTGAACATGCCGCGCGGCCGGTGGTATTTGAAGCTGCGCGCGACCAGGTGCACGCCGTTGGCGAGCAGCGCGGAGGCGAGCGTGTCGCCGGCGCAACCCTGCAGCGACTTGCTGTTGAAGCGGAAGGCGAGCGGCTGCGCGCGATCGATGTGCCCGGCGCCCGGGATGCGAAAGGCGCCGCTCATGCCCGCCTCGCGGGCGGCGGCTCGCCGGGCTTGTAGATCGCGGTGATCTCGTGCGTGACGGTGTGACGCTCGACGTTGAACCAGCGGCGGCAGCCGTGGCTGTGCACCCAGCGCTCGCGCAGCAGGCCCTTCGGGTTGTCGCGCATGAACAGGTACTGCGCCCACTGTTCGTCGGTAAGGGCGTGCGGATCCTGCGGATAGGCGAGGTGCGCCTGGCCGCCGTACGAGAACTCGATCTCCTCGCGCTCTCCGCACCAGGGGCAGCCGATCCGCAGCATGTCAGTGCGCCACGGCGGCCGCGCCGTGCTCGTCGATCAACGCGCCGGTCGTGAAGCGATCGAGCGAGAACGCGGCGTTCAACGGGTGCGGATTGTCCGTCGCCATCGTGTGCCCAGCCGCAGTTCAGGTACAGGCCGCGCACCGGTGACTTCGAGACGATGGGCGAAGCGTCCGGGCAGACGTCGACGATGCCGCCCCAGGTGCGCATCATCCGCACCCGGCTGAATATCGGGAACAGCTCGATCAGCGCCGCCATCTGGTGCTCGATGATGTGGAACGACCCGCGCTGGCTGTACGAATTGAACGCGTCGATGCCGGCCCCGATCACCAGCTCGCCCTTGTCGGATTGGCTGACGTACACGTGGACCGCGTTGGACATGACCACGCACGGATGGATGGGCTTGATGGGTTCGGACACCAGCGCCTGCAGCGCGTGGCTCTGTAGCGGCAGCCGGATGTCGGCCATCCCGGCGAGGACCGACGAATGGCCGGCGGCGACGATGCCGACCTTGTCGGCCAGGATGGTGCCGCGCGCGGTGCGCACGCCGCTTACGCGGCCGTCCTCGCGCAGGATGCCGGTGACTTCGCAGTTCTGGATGATATCCACGCCCAGGCTGTCCGCGGCCCGCGCGTAGCCCCAGGCTACCGTGTCGTGCCGCGCGGTGCCACCGCGGCGCTGCAGCGTCGCGCCCAGCACCGGGTAGCGCGCGTTCCGGGCGATGTCGATGATGGGACAGAACGCCTGGACCTGCTCGGGCGTCAGCCACTCGCCGTCGATGCCGTTCAGCCGGTTGGCCTCGACCCGGCGGATGCCCTCGCGCACGTCGGACAGGTTGTGCGCGAGGTTGAGCACGCCGCGCTGGCTGAACATCAGGTTGATGTTGAGCTCCTCGTTCAGGCCCTCCCACAGCTTGAGCGCGTGCTCGTACAGCGCGCCGCTTTCGTTCCAGAGATAGTTGGAGCGGATGATCGTGGTGTTGCGGCCGGTGTTGCCGCCCCCGATCCAGCCCTTCTCGAGGACGGCGACGTTCGTCATCCCGTGGTTCTTCGCCAGGTAGTACGCGGTGGCGAGCCCGTGCCCGCCGCCGCCGATGATGATCGCGTCGTACCGCGGCTTGGGCGCCGCGTCGCGCCAGAACGGCTTCCAGCCCTGATGGTCGGTCAGGGCGTTGGTCAGGAGGCTGAGTAGGGAGAAGCGCTGCATGGTGTTCACTGGCAGTTCGGATGCTAGTCACAGCCCCGCGGCCACACTTTCATTTGGACGACATAACGTTTAATCTAGGCGTCATGGTGCAACGATGAGCCCCAACGCGAAGGCCGGCAAGCGCCCGGCGGCGGCGGCCGCGCCGGCGGGCCGGCACGCGCCCCCGAAATTCCACGTCGGATTCGTCCTGACTCCGCGCTTCACCCTGACGGCATTCGCCGGGTTCGTCGACGCACTGCGGCTGGCCGCGGACGAGGGCGATCGCAGCCGTCCGCTCGAGTGCGAGTGGACGGTGCTGGGCAACGACGCGCCGATCCCGTCGAGTTGTGGGACCGCCATTCAGCCCACGGATGCGATGCGCGATCCGGCGCGATTCGACTACATAGTTGTGGTGGGCGGGCTGCTGCACGGAGGCCAGAAAGTGCTGCCCGGCACCCATGCCTTCCTGAGAAACGCGGCGGGCGCCGGCGTCCCGTTGGTGGGCCTTTGCACCGGCTCGTTCGTGCTGGCGCGGGCCGGGCTGATGGAGGGCTACGTCGCCTGCGTGAGCTGGTTCCATCGCGACGATTTCGTCAGCGAGTTCCCCGGCCTGCGCCTGGTCGCCAACCGGATGTTCGTCGTCGACGGGAACCGGATGACCAGCGCCGGGGGCACCAGCGTTGTCCATCTGGCCGCGCACCTGATTGAAAGACATTGCGGCCGCGAGCGGGCGAGCAAGAGCCTGCGCATCATGATCGAGAACCAGCCGCTGCCCTCCAGCACGCCGCAGCCCGAATCGGTGGTCACGCGCCAGGCGAAGGACAGCCTCGTGCGGCGCGCGATGCTGCTCATCGAGCAGAAGCTGTCCCAGCCGGATCCGCTGACCGACATCCTGGCGCCGCTGGGGATAGGCATGCGGCAGCTCGAGCGCCGCTTTTTCGCCGACGTGGGCATCACCCCGCGCGCGTATCGACTGCATCTGCGGCTCGTGCGCGCGAAGTGGATGATCGAGCACACCGACATCGCGGTAACCGACATCGGCCTGGAATGCGGCTTCGGCGGCTGCTCCCATTTCTCCCACGCCTTCACCCGCCATTTCAAGGTGCCGCCGTCCGGTCTGCGCCGCGCGGCGCATGCCGCCGCGGCGCCATGATCGCGGATTTCCGAGGCTGAACGCGAACCGGGCCAGCGTCGATGCAAGAGCGCATCGCGTTGCGCATCTGCCCGGTTGCCAACGATGAAGCGCTCCCCCCCCCCCCCCCCGCCCCCCCGGCCGCCGCGGGGGCGGGGGCGCGGGCCGCGGCGCGCCGCTTTTGTCGCGTGTCTGGGACGCGTGCCGGGGCCCACGCGATCGAGGCGTGACGCTGAGCGGTTCCGGAAGGCGGGGTTGGCCTGCTCGCTCACCTGGCGTGTGTTCGGGCGCATGGCGCTGCCAATCTCGCCAAGGTCTACGCGGTGGTCGCCAGGCATCCCGACAAGTTCCGGCTGGTCTATGGCACGGCCGATGTGGATCTCGCGCGGAGCGAGGGCAAGCTCGGGATCACCTTCAACTTCCAGGGCACCAACGTCCTCGGCAACGACGTGGGCAGCATCGAGGTGTTCTACCGGCTGGGCGTGCGCCACATCCTGTTCGCGTACAACCAGCGCAGCCTCGTCGGCGATGGCTGCGGCGAGGCCACCGATGCCGGCCTGTCGCGCTACGGCCGCACTGTCATTCGCGAGATGAACCGCGTCGGCATGATCGTCGACGGCTCGCACTGCGGCCATCGCACCTCGATGGAGGCGATGGAGCTGAGCACGGCTGCCTGCATCTTCTCGCACTCCAACGCGTACTCGGTGTACCCGCACTACCGGAACATCAAGGACGACCAGATCCGCCGGTGCGCCGCGACCGGCGGGGTGATCGGCATCAACGGCCTCGGCGAGTTCCTCGACGACATGGAAGCCACCAGCGAGTCGATGTTCCGCCATGTCGACCACATCGCGAACCTCGTCGGGCCGCAGCACGTCGGCATCGGACTCGATTACGTGAGGGATGTGGCCGGATTCTGGAAGTCCGTCGAGGACACGCCGGACATCTGGCCGGACAACCAGGGCAAGCCGAACCGCCACACGAAATTCGCGCAGCCGGAGCAGATCGAAGAGCTCACCGAGCTGATGTGCCGCCGTGGCTACGCCGAGAGCGACATCCGCGGGATTCTCGGGGGAAATTTCTACCGGGTCTGCAAACAGGTCTGGAAATGATCCATCGAAAGGGATAGCCGCATGCGTACATTTGCAAAGTGTGTTCTGGGATTCACCCTCGCAATGACTGCCGCGGCCGTATCGGCGCAGGATTACCCGACGCGGCCCATCAAGATGGTCATTCCCTATGGGCCGGGTGGCGGGACCGACCTCGTCGCGCGCAAGGTGGCCGAGCACATGCGCGCAACGCTCGGCCAGCCCGTGGTCGTCGAGAACGTGGCCGGCGCGGGCGGCAACATCGGCGCCGCGCAGGTCGCGCGGGCCCCTGGCGACGGCTACACGATCATGGTGACGGCCGCGGGCCTCGCGATCGCGCCGGCCGTCGGCACCAAGCTCTCCTTCGACGTGGCCAGGGACCTGGCGCCCATCGCCCAACTCGCGACGGTGCCCCTGCTGGTGCTGGTGCGGCCGGATTCGCCGATGAACAGCATCGCCGATCTGCTGGCGCAGGCGAAAAAGCAGGCGGGGAAGTTCAGCTTCGCCAGCTTTGGCGTGGGCACGCCGCCCCATCTGGTGGGCGAGAGCATGAAGCTGCTGGGCAAGATCGAGATGACGCACGTGCCCTACAAGGGCAGCGCGGCCGCGATGCCTGATACGTTGTCGGGCCGGGTCGACGTCGCCATCCTCGACGCCGTATCGACGGCCCCCTACGTGCTCGATGGGCGCCTCAAGGCGTTGGCGATCACCGGCGCCAGGCGCTCGCCGGCGCTGCCGAACGTGCCGACCCTGTCGCAAAGCGGCATCCCCTTCGACACGGTCGGCTGGTACGGCATGTTCGGTCCAGCCACGATGCCGGCCGCACTGGTCGAGCGGCTCAATGCTGCGGCGGTCAAGGCGCTGGCCGATCCCGAGATCAGTTCCTTCATTGTCAAGGGCGGTTCGCTCCCCGTCGACCCGCCGCTCACGGCGGCGCAATGGGCAACGCAGTTTCAAGCTGACATCCGGTCCTGGCAGGATGTCGTAACGAAGTCAGGCGCGAAATTCGACTGAGTCCCGGCGCATCACATGGCCGGCAACGGCAGCGACTCCATGATCTCGACCGCGTCGCCGGGGAATATCGTGAAGTGCGGATGGTTCTCGAAAAGCTTCGCCGCGGCGGCGTGCGATGCGGCTTGCACGATCGTGTAGGCCGCCATGTCGTTCCGGATGTCCGCGATCCCCTGCGCCGAGATGCGCTTGGTCTTGCCGAGCGGCGATCCCATGTCGACGATGGCCGCCTGGTTGGCCTGCACCCACTTTCCCCAGGCCTCCATGCCGGCCTTTTCGCGCTGCTTGCGTTGCGCTTCGTCCAGCTTGTTCCACGCATCCATCGCCGACGCGGCGCCGAGGTAAATCGCGACGAACTTCTTCATGAGTCACTCCTTTGCGTTGATCCACGCGACCAATGTAGTGTCGCGTACGGGGCCGGCCGGCTCGCCGGCACTTCGCGGGTGCGCAGGGTCCACCTCGGCACGCCCCGGGCGATCGGCTACATCGCAACGGGACCCACGCGCCGGGACATGAACACACTGTTGGGATCGGCCCGGTAGCTGCCGAACGGCCCGCAGTACTCAAAGCCGAATGCCTGGTACAGCTTCTGCGCGGGCAGGAAGGCCGGATGGGACCCGGTTTCCAGGCTGAGTATCGCGTACCCGCGCTCCATGGCGACGTCGATGATGTGGGCCAGCACCTTGCGGCCCGCACCGCGGCGCCGCAAGGCTCTCGGGGTGCGCATCGACTTGACCTCGCCGTGCGTGGCGGAAAGCTCCTTGAGCGCGCCGCAGCCGAGCAGAACCCCGTCATCCCAGACCGTCCAGAAGGTGATGTCGGCCGCACGCAGCCCCGCCAGGTCCAGGGCAAAGACCTTGTCAGCAGGGGACAGCTCGTACATGTTGGCCAGATGCTCGCTCAGCAGCGCGTGCACCGCCGGGCGGGATAGGTCGTCCAGTTCGATGCGCATGATCAGCGAGGAAGGGGAAAAGGTGTCAGGCTCGAATTTTATGCGAATATTCTGGAGCTTCGAGTGGTGGAGAAATTGGAAATGTTCGTGAGTTGGCTGATCGCCAGGTGCGGCGCGGTGGCGACGCCGCCGAAGCCGTACGACAGCTTGCCGGGCTGCGCCTTGGCTGCCGCGATCAGTTCGCCGAGCGACCTGTACGGCTGTCCGGGCGCACCGCCAGCACGTACTGCACGGCGAAAATCTGGCAGAGGGGCTGCAGGCTGTCCATCCTGTACGCCAGGGTCGGGATCACGTGCGGCTGCACGGTCACCGGACCATTCGGCGTGAACGCCAGCGTGTAGCCGTCGGGCTTCGCGGCGGCCACCACGCCCATGCCGATGGTGCCCACCGCGCCATCGCGCGGCATCACGACGACCGGTTGTTGCAGGAGCGCGCCGAACATTTCGGCGAACGGCCGCGCGATCACGTCGACCCCGCCACCGGCCGGAAACGGCACGATCATCTGGATCGGCGGCTCCGGCCACATAGGCTGCGCGGCGGCGCCGGCGCTCAACACGCAGGCGAGGAACGAAAGGGATAAGCGGCGAGCAGGGAAGTTGAGCATTGTGGCCTCCGGGTTCGGAACTGGTCAGGCGATTTCGAGCAGCAGCGGCTGCAACCGGGCGAAGTCGATGCCGACGCCAAGTCCGTTGCCTTCGGGCAAGGCACTGCTCCCCTTCTCCGGGTTGGGCAGCGTGCCGTCGATGAGGTCGAAGAACAGCGGGCTTTCGCCGAGCTGGAATTCGAGAAATGGGCAATCGGCCAGCAGTGCGCTGACATGCACGCTGTGCGCATGCGCGATCGGGCCGCTCGGATTGTGCGGCGAGCAGATCGTGCCGTGCCGCGCCGCAGCGTCGCCGATGCGCAGGATCTCGAGCAGGCCGCCGGCGTATTTCACGTCGGGCATGATCGCGTCGTAGACGCCCCCGTCGAGGAACGATTCGAAAGCGGCCACGCCGGTGAGCGACTCGCAGCCGGCCAGCCGCACGCCGGCAGCGTTGGCCTGCGAGCGCAGCCGGCGCAGCGCGGCAAAGTTCCCCGGTTCTTCCGGCAGCGGGCATTCGAACCAGTAGAGGCGCAGCGGTTCGAGCTCGCGCAGGATCTCGCTGGCCGCGGCCTCGGTAAGCCGCCAGTGACAGTCGACCAGCAACGCCCGCTCGGGCCCTATGGAGTCGCGCACCGCGGCGACGCGTTCGATGCCGGCCGCCATCAGGCGGCGCCCCTCGGGCGTCGCGACGCTCTCTGGACGCACGTCGTCGAACGGCGCGATCTTGATCGCAGCGAACCCGCCGCTCGCCGCTGCCTGCGCACGCGTGGCAAACCCGGCCGGGCTGCGCTCGAGCGTGCCGCGATTGATGTTGGCGTAAAGCTCGATCGTGGACCGGCGGGGACTGCCGAGCGCGTGCGCGAGCGGCTGGCCGCGCTCTTGCGCGGCGATGTCCCAGAGCGCCTGGTCGACGGCGCTGATCGCGGCGGCCTCGGCCGCGCTGCCGCCGAGCGTGCCGGCCATGGCGGCCGCCGCGAGCGGCGCTGGCAGCGGGCGATTGACGATGACCGGCGCCAACCGGGCGACATGCGCGTGAATCGCGGCGGCTTCGCCCTGCAGCGTCGCCTCGCCCCAGCCCGTGCGGCCGGCGGCATCGCGGGCGCGCACGAAGGTCCACACGGTCTTCGCGGAGATCCGGGCGGAAAGTGCGGCGACGTCGACGATCATCCGCGACCGGACGCGCGCGAAAGCGTCGACATGTGGGATCCTGGGGGAGGACGGAGAACGTCCACCCTAATTTGCATCACATGGTAAGTCAAGCGTAGTCGATCTTGTGCTCACTTTGTCAATCGCTCTGCTAGCATGCACCACCGCCGCACGGGCAATCCAGGCAGAAAGGGTCGGGGCTATGCGAATCTCGGGAATCGGGCAGATGTTCGCGCAGGCAGTCGCGCTGGCGTTCGGCATGGCGGGCGCCGCGGCGCAGGCCGCTGACCCCGTCATCGAGTTCTATAACGCGAACCTCGATCACTATTTCGTGACCATCTCCGCCGCGGAGGCCGACGGCATCGATCGTGGCGCCGCCGGACCCGGCTGGCATCGCACGGCCCGCGTCTTCGGCGCCTATGCGGACGCGCTCTTGGCCCCGCCCGACGCCGTCCCGGTCTGCCGCTTCTACGGCAATGTCGCCGACGGCGGTCCGAACTCGCACTTCTACACCGCGGATCCGCTCGAGTGCGCGGCGGTGAAGCGGGATCCCGGGTGGCATTTCGAGGGCATCGCCTTCCACGCCAGGCTCCCCGTCGGGGGTGCCTGCCCGGCCGCCACGGTGCCGGTGCTGCGCAACTACAACCGCCGCTTCGCGCAAGCCGACTCCAATCATCGCTACACCACCGACGGCGACCTCCATGTCGAGATGACCGCGATCGGCTGGGCCGCCGAAGGCACGGTGATGTGCGCCGACTCAGGCATCACAACGCCGGCGCGTGCCGCACGCGTGGTGGTCAGCGGACTTTCCGAATTCACAAGCGGGTGCGAGCAGCTCGACACGCCGGGAGTCATGTACACCAATGCGGAGGTCGAGCCGTTTCTGGCGGTCAACCCGCGCGCGCCGGACAACCTGATCGGCGTGTGGCAACAGGATCGCTGGAGCAACGGATCGGCGCGCGGCCTCGTTGCCGCCGCATCGTTCGACGGCGGCCGGTCGTGGCAACTGTCCGCCGCGCCCTTTTCGCGCTGCACCGGCGGCACGCCGGGCAACAATGGGGACTTCCGGCGGGCCTCCGACCCCTGGGTGACGTTTTCCCCGAACGGCGCCGCCTTCCAGATCGCCCTCGCCGTGGGACGCGCACTGGAGGACGGCTCGCTCAATGCGCTGGCGGTCAGCCGCTCGCGCGACGGCGGCGTCACCTGGGAGACGCCGATCCTCGTGCGGCAGGACGCCGACCCGATGCTCAACGACAAGGAAACCATTGCGGCGGATCCGACCGACGCGCGCTACGTCTATGTGATCTGGGACCGCGTCGACCTGACGACGGAAGCCGAGGGCCCGACGTGGTTCGCGCGAACCGCCGACGGTGGCGATACCTGGGAACCGGCGCGGATCATCTACAACCCCGGCGCAGTCCGGTCGACCTTGAACAACCAGATCGTCGTCCTGCCGGACGGCACGTTGATCAACTTCTTTACCGAATTCGACAACTCGCCAGGGGCAGCGCAGCCGCGCCTTCGATTGCTGCGTTCCGCCGACAAGGGTGTTACGTGGTCGGCGCCCGTCGATGTCGCCACCGTGATGTCGGCCGGCACCCGCGACCCGGACACCGGGACGCGCATCCGCGATGGCACCAACCTGGGACAAATCACCGTGGACCGCCAGGGGCGGCTGTTCGTCGTATGGCAGGACGCCCGGACGGCCGGCGACGCGCGCGATGCCGTGCTCATCAGCCGCTCGACCGACGGCGGACTCGCCTGGTCGGCGCCCGCGCAGGTCAGCCCCGATCTCGGCACGCAGGCGTTCACGCCCGCGATCGCCATCGCGCGTGACGGCACCATCGGCGTCACCTACTACGATCTGCGCAACAACACCGCCGATCCAGCGACATTGCCGACCGACTACTGGCTGGCGCGCTCGACCGACGGCGTGCATTGGTCCGAGACGCATGTCGATGGCCCGTTCGACCTCGCGATCGCGCCGAACGCGAACGGCATCTTCCTCGGCGACTACCAGGGACTGGCCACGATGGGCAACACCTTCGTCCCGTTCTACGCCCGGACCAACACGGGCAATACGTCGAACCGCACCGACATCGTCGCCGCCTTCTTTCCTTGAGTCGAAAGAAGAAAGGGAGCAAGCGCGAATTTTCTGAACTCTCGCGGCGGCGCGCGCAACTCACCAGATGGAAAGGAGCAAATCCATGAACACCATGCACACCTATTGCGTGCGTCTCGCGCTGGCCGCGGCTGCCGTAGCGGTCTCCGGTTGCGCGTCCGAGCCGATCGCCGCCGGGGCGTCGCTTGTCGGGGGATTTTTCTCGGGGACTGTCGAAGTCGCGATCGTCACCGGACGCACACTCACCAACGCGGCGGGTCTCGGAACCGATCCGGCGCCGCCCAGAGCCGCCGGGCCGGTTCAGCCACTGCTGCCGAAATGACGGCGCCGGACGAGGCCGCACGCTCCGGGCTGGCGCCCGCGGGCAAACTGCGCCCGGGCATGAACCTCAGCAACGGCCTGTTCACGTCGAAGGACGCCACCACCGGGGAGTTGCACGGGGTGAGCGTCGACCTGATGCGCGAGCTGGCGTCGCGCCTCGGCGTGCCGGTCGAGTTCGTCGTCTTCGAGACGCCGGGCGAGGTGGCGGACGCAGCCGCGACGGGGACCTGGGACGTCGCGATACTCGCGATCGAACCGGCGCGCGCGCAGACCATCGCGTTCTCGCCGCCGATCACCGCGATCGAGGCCACGTACGCGGTGCACGCGGATTCGGCGCTGCGTGCCGTGGCGCAGGTCGATGCCTCCGGCGTTCGCATCGCCGCGCCGGACAAGGCGGGTTACGAGCTCTACCTGACGCGAACGCTGCGCCACGCCACGCTGGTTCGAACGAAGAATTTCCGGGAATCGATAGCCTGCTTCAACGACCGGCGCGCCGACGCGCTGGCGGGGTTGAAGCCCGCGCTGCTCGAATCCATGGACAAGCTGCCCGGTGCGCGATTGCTCGAAGGCACGTTCATGACCGTGAATCATGGCCTCGGCACGCCGCGCGACCGGAGCGCGGCGGCAGCGTATCTCAAGGCATTCGTGGAAGACGTCAATGCGTCCGGATTCGTGGCCCGCGCGATCGCGCGCCACGGCGTGCAGGGACTCTCCGCAATCAAGTAGTCGGCGTAATGTTCCTTCACTGCAATTGCACAAGGCACCGAAGTGACCCGACCTCCAGGCCCAACGGCGTTTCGGAAGCGCCTGGCGGGCCGGCCTTGCAGCGGTTGAGAAAGCCTGGATGAAACGAGCAGCCTTGCAGGCAGAACCGTGTTCGAACTGTCCTGATGAAGCCGTTCTGTCGCTCTTGATGCCCCAGCTGGATGAGCATGTCGACATGAGCGGCGGGCCATGTCGATTGGCTGGTACTTCTCCGAGATGCTTGACCCCTTGATGAATTGGGATGACGTGGCCGAAATGGTCAAACTCTGGAACGATCTGCGGTTCAGGTAGTCCCTTTCGATCGATACTTCCATCGGACCGGTGTGCGCTACTTGCGGAGAACATTCGGGTCAGAGTCAGCACTCCTTTGAAGTCCTTACTCTCTTGCGAATCGGGTCGACCTCTTCCCTCGGATTTGACTGGCCTCATGCGCCCGCTGATTGGGTGCTCCAGTCTTGGTGCGTCACCGTACGGACCGATTCGATCCTGACTGCTAGGCTGCCCATTCTGCACAACAGGCGCGTGCGAGTGGCGCAACCGGCCACCGCGCATTCCGGAATCCTCGATGCTTTTCGCCATCTGGGCGCTCATCATCGGCGCCACGTTGATCACGATGGCCCTGCTCGGCACGCTGCTCAAGCGCCTGCCGTTGAGCCCGGGGATACTCTTTCTGGCCATCGGCTACGCGCTCGGCCCGGCCGGATGGGCGTTGCTGACGCCGGATCCACTCCTGCACTCCGCCGAGCTTGAAAAGGTGGCGGAAGTCGGGCTGCTCATCTCGCTCTTCGCCGTCGGCCTGAAACTCGGCGTTCCGCTGCGCGACCAACGCTGGTACCTGCCGCTGCGCCTGGCATTCCCGTCGATGGCGCTGACGGTGGTGTTCGTCGCGGCCATCGGCATATTCCTGTTCGATCTGTCGACGGGCGCGGCAATCCTCCTTGCCGCGATCCTGGCCCCGACCGATCCCGTGCTCGCATCGGACGTCCAGGTCGAGGGTTCGTCGGATCGGGACCGCCTCCGCTTCGGCCTGACCGCCGAGGGCGGCCTCAACGATGGCGCCGCGTTTCCGGTCGTGCTGCTCGGACTTGGTCTGCTTGGCCTCCACGATTTCGGCGGCGGCTGGCGCTGGCTGGCGGTCGATGTGGTGTGGGCCATCGCCGGCGGGTTGGCGATCGGCGGCGCCCTTGGCGCGTTGATCGGCAAGCTGGTGCTGTACCTGCGCACCCGGCATCAGGAGGCGGTCGGGCTCGACGAATTCCTGGCGCTTGGCCTGATCGCGATCGCCTACGGCGTCGCGCTACTCAGCCTTGCGTCGGGCTTTCTCGCGGTGTTCGCCGCAGGACTCGCGTTGCAACGGATCAAGGAGCACTCGAAGTCCGGCAACCCGGCAGTCCCGGCGAAAGTCACTGTCGTCCTCGGCGCGGAAAGTGAAAAAGGACTCGCGACCCACTCCGACCACGCCGGCGTGTACATGATCGAAGCGGTGCAGGGCTTCAACGGACAACTCGAGCGACTCGCCGAAATGGTGCTGGTGCTGGTGACCGGCGCGATGCTCTCCTACACCTATCTGCCTGACCGCGCCATCTGGTTCCTGCTGCTCTTGTTCTTCGTGGCGCGTCCGGTTTCCGTCTGGCTGGGGTTGCTGGGGGCGAGCGGCGTATCGCGCGATCAGCGCATCCTGATTTCCTGGTTCGGCATCCGCGGAATCGGCTCGATCTTCTACCTGATGTACGCGATCAATCACGGCTTGCCGGAGCCGCTGGCGAGCCTGCTGATCGCGATCACGCTCACGACCGTTGCCGCGTCGGTCCTGGTCCACGGCATCTCGGTGACGCCATTGATGGCCCTGTATGCGAGACGCAAGCCGCGCCGGCGGCGGTGACCAGTTTACGTTTCCGTGAGCCACACCGCCGGCCGCAACCCACTTGCCGCGCCGTTGCCGCTTCAAGTCGCCGGGACGCCAGGGGGGGGGGGGCCCCCCCCCCCCCCGGGGCCGGGGCCCCGGCCCCCGGGCCGGGGGGGGGGGGGGGGGGAAGGGGGGGGGGGGGGCGGCCCGGGGCCGCGTGGGCCCCCCGGGGGGGGGGCCCGGGGGGGGACACCCCCCCCCCCCCCCCCCCCCCCGGGAACACCCACAAAGAAACCCAAGAGCCCGGACCCCCCAACCCCCCCCCGAGCGACCCCGCCCGCGGCCCCGGCGAGCGCAAGAGGATCGCACAGGGCCTTTCCGAATTGCTCGCCGACAGCTACACGCTCTACCTGATGACGCACAACTTCCACTGGAACGTCACCGGACGCGACTTCAACAGCCTGCACCAGATGTTCATGCTCCAGTACACCGAACAGTGGAATGCGCTCGACGTCATCGCCGAACGCATTCGCGCGCTAGGCCATCCGGCGCCCGGGACCTACAAGGAATTCGTGAAGCTGGCCTCGATCAAGGAGGTGGAGGGCGTGCCCAGGTCGGACGACATGGTTCGCCATCTGGTGGCCGCCCAGGAAGCGATCGCGCGCACCGCACGCAAGCTGTTCACGCTGGTGAATGCGGCGAACGACCAGCCGACCGCCGACCTGCTGACCCAGCGTCTGGACGTCCACGAAAAAACCGCCTGGATGCTGCGCAGTCTGCTGGAGGGTTGAGCGGGTCACGGGTTTTCTGCCGAGTCCTCGTGTAACCAGTCATGGACACGCCACCCGATTGCGGCTTCCGTTCAGGGGCGGCGTCCGGCGCTCGCGGGATGCTGCGATGACGTCGTCCGCCGCGCTCAGGCTGCTGCGCGCCATTGCCCTGGGGCTGGGGTTTGCGCTGGCCTTCGGCACCAGCGCAGCGCCGGAGGATGCGGCACCCGCATCGGCGTCCGCCGCGGCGCCGGTGCTCGAGGTGTTCGTGCGCGAGGGCTGCCCGCATTGCGCCGCCGCCAAGAAGTATCTCGCGCAACTCGCCCGCGAACGGCCGGCGCTGCGCATCGTCTACCGGCCGGTCGACCAGGACCCCGAGGCCCGCGACGCGCTCAACACCGTCTCCCGCGATGCGGGGGTCTGGCCGCCCGGCGTGCCAACATTTGTGTTCGCCGGCCGGGTGATGGTCGGCTTCGGCGAGGGGGAGCATGCCGGACGTTACCTGCTCGCGCTGCTGGACAAGGGAACCGTGCCAGCGGGACAGGTCGAGAGCAAGCTGTTCGGCACCCTCAGCGCCTCGCGCCTCGGCCTGCCGCTGTTCACGCTCGCGCTCGGCCTGCTCGACGGCTTCAACCCGTGCGCGATGTGGATTCTGCTGTTTCTGCTGTCGCTATTGGTTCACCTGCGGGACCGCAAGCGGATGGCGCTGATCGCCGGCACCTTTGTGCTGGTGAGCGGAGCGGTGTACTACGCGTTCATGGCGGCCTGGCTGAACATCTTCCTGGCCGTCGGACTCTCGGACGCCGTGCGCTGGGTCCTCGGCGCGACAGCGCTGGTCATCGGCGCGATCAACGTCAAGGACTTCGTGGCCTGGGGCCACGGTCCGTCGCTGTCGATACCCTCCTCGGCCAAAC
This sequence comes from Betaproteobacteria bacterium, assembly GCA_016717855.1. GTDB lineage: Bacteria > Pseudomonadota > Gammaproteobacteria > Burkholderiales > Casimicrobiaceae > PALSA-1005. The sequence goes on along the minus strand of JADKEV010000011.1, from coordinate 128,052 downwards.
CGGGGCTGTACACGCGCGTGCGGCAGGTGATCCAGGCGCCGGGGCTGCCGGCTTCGCTGCTGGCAGTGGCCGCGCTCGCCGTGGTGGTCAACTTCATCGAACTACTGTGCACGGCCGGCCTGCCGGCAATCTACACCGCGGTGCTGGCCCAGCAGCAGCTGGACGCCGTCGCGCACTACGCCTATCTGCTGCTGTACATACTCGGCTACATCACCGACGACTCGCTGATGGTCGCCGTGGCCGTCATCGCGCTGGGCAGCGGCAAGCTCACCGAGCGCGCCGGCCGCTGGCTCAAGTTCATCAGCGGCGCAGTGATGCTGGCGCTGGGCGGGATCCTCCTGCTGCGGCCGGAGTGGCTGGTCTGAACCTGGCGTGACCGGCGCAATCGGCGCCGCGGCCGCGATCCTGTTGGCGCAGGGATATTTCACTTGTTGCGATCGCCCTTAATTTCGCTAGACGAAATTCAATTGTTGCATTAGTATGTAGCTGTATTTCGCACAGCGAACGGACAACTCCGAATCTGGAGTAACCCGTCGACCTGACCCCCGTCACCGCGCCCGAAGGCTGCAAATGCCTGCCAAGCTGCCGAAAACCACTGCGACCTCCGCGCCCGACGAAACGGGCGACCGGCAATTCATCACCGCGCTGGCCCGCGGCCTGCGCGTGCTCCAGGCCTTCGGCGTCGGCGACGACCGCCTGACGAATGTGGAGCTGGCACGACGCACCGGCCTGCCCAAGCCAACCATCTCGCGATTGACGCATACGCTGTCGCGCCTGGGTTATCTGGCCCCCGCTGCGGTGGGTGAGGATACAGCCTGCAACCGCACATCCTGACGCTGGGCTACCCGGTCCTGGCGGGCGTGGGACTGCGCCAGATCATCCGCCCGCACCTGCAGGCTCTGGCCAGGGCAGAGGGCGCCACCGCGGCGATGGCGCTGCGCGACGGCGTGCACATGATCTTCGTCGAACGCGTGCGCGGGGAGGCCGCGACCTTGCTGACGCAGGATGTGGGAACCCGGGTACCGGTCGCCGTCACCGCGATCGGGCGCGGCTATCTCGCCGGCCTGCCTGCGCCGGAACGCGCGGCGATCCTCAACGAGTTGCGCGCCAGCGGTTTGCCTGAGTGGTGGCCGCAATTGCAAGCGGGGATAGAGCGCGAGATGGCGCGTTTCGCCGCCAGGGGTTACTGCTTCGGCGGCGACTGGACAGCGGAACTCACCGGTGTCGGCGTGCCGCTGCGGCTGCCCGACGGCAGGCTGGCCGCGATCGCCTGCACCGGATCGCGCAAGCATTTCACCGACCAGCGGCTGGCCGCGGCCGGCGAGCGCCTGAAGGCGATCGCCGCCGGCATGGCCAAGGTTCCCGGCGGGGACGACATCTGATTTCTTTCAAACGGAGCGCTTCATGAAAATCCTGCGTGCGTTGTGCATGGCCACCGGCCTAGCGATCTCGTTGTTGTCACCGTTTGCCACGGCACAGCCGTGGCCCGCCCGCCCCATCACCCTGGTCTCGCCCTACCCGGCGGGCGGCATCACCGACCTGCTCTCGCGCATCGTCGGCGACGAGCTCTCGAAGGTGCTGGGCCAGCCGGTCGTCGTCGAGAACCGCACCGGCGCGGGTGGCGCGATCGCGCTCGCGTACGTCGCCAAGGCGGCGCCCGACGGCTACACGCTGGTCATGGGCGGCAGCGCGCCGTCGGTGATCGTTCCCGCGCTCAATCCGAACGCCGCCTACGGTCCGAAGGACTTCGAAGCGATCGCGTTCGTCGCGGGGCTGCCCATCGTGCTGGTGGCCAATCCCGCCATCCCTGCGGCGAACCTGAAGGAGTTCGTCGCCTACGCCAAGGCCAACGGCGGCAAGCTTAACTGCGGGCACCACGGCACAGGCACGGGCACCCATTTGTCCTGCGTGATGTTCGCGCGCCTGATCGGCACGACGATTACCGACGTTCCGTACAAAGGCGCGCCGCAGGTGAACCAGGACCTGCTGACCAATCGCGTGCAGTTCTACTTCGGCACGCTGCCCACCGAGATCGCTTACGTGAAGGCCGGCCAGCTCCGCGCCTACGGCGTGGCCTCGCCCGAGCGGGTCCCGGCGCTGCCCGAGGTGCCGACCCTCGCCGAGCAGGGGTACGCGGCACTCAACCTCGACACCTGGAACGCGTTGTATGCGCCGGCGGGAACGCCCAGAGCCATCATCGCCCGGCTCAATGCCGAAGTCGTCAAGATCCTGCAGAACCCGGAGGTGAAAAGGAAAATCGAGGCCACCAGTTCCATCGTGCGCCCGGGCAGTGCCGAAGAGCTGCAAAAGCGCACCGCCGACGAATTCGCGACCTACCGCAAGATCGCCCTCGAGGCGAACATCAAGATTGACTGAACCGGACTACATCGAAAGCCCATTCACATGACCTATTCCGTCGTAGCGCACTGCAGGAAGTCCGGCCAGTTCGGCGTCGGCATCGCGACCTATTCTCCCAATGTCGGCGCCCGCTGCCCGCTGGTGGTGCCAGGCATGGGCGCGGCGTCCATCCAGGCGGTCGCCAATCCCCAGCTCAACCTGATCGCCCGCGAATTGATCGGGCGCGGACTAGCCGCCGAAAAGGTGGTGAGCGAAGTGCTTGCTGCCGACCCCTATCCCGAGTCGCGCCAGATCGCGGTCGTCGACGTCTACGGCCGCGCGCATGCGGCGACCGGCAAGCGCAACGCGATCTGGGCGGGCCATCACGTGGGCGATGGCTATGTCTGTTCGGGCAACGTGCTCGCCGGCGAACAGGTGGTGGCAGCGATGGCGCAGGCGTTCGAAGCCTGCGCGGGCGCAATGCTGGCCGAGCGGCTGATGCGCGCCGTCGAAGCCGGACGCGATGCAGGCGGCCAGCCGGAAGGCCAGAACTCCTCAGCGCTGCTCGTCTACGGCACGCACACCTTCCCCATCGTCGACCTGCGAGTGGAACTCCACGACGCACCCGAGGCGGAACTGCGCCGGCTATGGGACTGGTACACGCCGATGGTGCCGTACTACATCGAGCGCGCGTACAGCCCCAACGTCCCGCGCTGGTGGCAATGGCGGATGGACAACGTCAAGGGCTGGAAGGCGCGGCATCTCCGTTAGCCAGCCTCAAGCGTTGCCTTGGCACGGCAAGTTCCTTCACCTTGCCGAGTACCTGAAGCTGCACAACGAATCCAGGCTCCACTAGCTGTCCTATATCGATCGACGCAAGAAGGACAGGACGTTCGGCCGGTTTCTGCACGCCCACAGGAAGCATAGGGACGGGCAAAGCCGGAACTAGACCGGATTGCGAAGACGGCGGAACGGCCATGCGGCAGAATACGAGCGTGGTTCCAACGCTGGCTCCGCACATCCCGACAAACCCGGAAAGAAACAACGCCATGCATCTCGACAATCGCGGCCTCCCCATCTCGACCGCCAGTGTCAAGGCCGCTGCCGCGTACGACCATCTGATCACCGGCTACCTCACCTACCGCGCCGATACGCCGGACCGTCTCAAGGCCGTGCTGGAAGCGGATCCGGACTTCGCGCTGGCGCATTGCATGAAGGGCTGTTTCGCGATGCTCGCCTTCAAGCAGGCCGTCGTTCCGGTCGCCGCCGAGGAGGCCCGCACTGCGCAGGCGCTTAGCCTCGGCGCCACCGCGCGCGAGCGCAGCCACATCGCCGCGCTGACCGCCTGGGCGGCGGGCGAGATCGATCGGGCCATCGGCACGTGGGAGGCCATCCTGCGCGAGCATCCGCTCGATGCGGTCGCCTTCCGCCTCGCGCACTTCAACAGTTTCTGGCTCGGCCGCCCGCAGGACATGGTCGCCTCCGTCGAGCGTGTGCTCCCGGCCTGGTCCGAGGATATCCCGGGCTACGCGATGATCCTCGGCTGCCGCTGCTTCGCCCACGAGGAGACCGGAAACCATCTCGCCGCCGAGCCGGCCGGGCGCCGCGCCATCGAACTCGACCCTGGCGACCTGTGGGCCGCGCATGCGATCGCCCATGTGCTGGAGTCGCAGGGCCGCCGCAGCGAAGGCATCGAATGGCTGACCAGTCTCGCACCGAACTGGGCGGGCAGCCACAACCTGCAGCACCATCTCTGGTGGCACTGCGCGTTGTTCAACCTGGAGCACGGCAACCATGCGGCCGTGCTCGAGCTCTACGACACGCGCTTCCGCGACCTCGCCGGGGCGCTCACCGTCGCCTCGCCGGATGTCTACATCGACGTACAGAACGCGGCGTCGATGCTCTTCCGCCTCCAGCGGCTAGGCGTCGATGTGGGCAACCGCTGGGAGGAACTCGCCGACAAGGCCGAGGCGCGGATCGGCGACTGCGTTTCCGCGTTCACGCTGCCGCACTGGATGATGGCGCTGACGGCCGCCGGCCGCACCGCCGCCGCCGAGCGCATGGTCGAGGCGATGCGCGCCTATGCCGCGGGCAGCGGCACTGTCGCGCCCATCGTGCGCGACTACGCGCTGCCGATCGCCCGTGCCCAGCTCGCCCACGCCGCCGGGCGCCACGCCGAAGCCGTCGCGCTGATGCGTCCGGCGATCGGCGGGATGTACCGGATGGGCGGCAGCCACGCCCAACAGGACGTGCTCGAGCAACTGTTCGTCGACGCCGCCCTCAAGGCCGGCAACACCGCGGACGTCCGCCTCGCCCTGGAACGTGTCGCCGGTCTCCGCGCGATTCCGCCGGAGCGCTTCGCCGGCTGGCGCGAGGCTGCCAGGCGGGTGGCGGTGTAGGATGGGTGGAGCGCAGCGATACCCATCCTGCGTTTCGAAGAGGTCCTGCCTGACATCGCAATGGTGGCGATTTGCGGCGTGTACTACGCGGATCTGCGATTCCTGGACGATGGGCATCGCTGCGCTCCACCCATCCTACGGCTTTTCCGCGAGACTCGCGGCGCCACGCGAACAGGCGTAACATTCCTCGTCCTCCACAACGAGCATCCCCGCCATGGCCAAAGCGTATTGGATTTCCGTTTACCGTTCCATTCATGACCCCGAAGCGCTCGCTGCTTACGCCAAGCTTGCCGGTCCCGCGCTGCAAAAGGCCGGCGGACGTTTTCTCGCGCGCGGGATTCCCGCGCAGGTCTACGAGAACGGCCTGAGCCAGCGCACCGTTCTCATCGAGTTCGACAGCGTCGCGCAGGCGATCGCCGCGCATGACAGTCCCGAGTACACGGAAGCGCTGCGCGTGCTGGGCAAGGCCGTCGATCGCGAATTGCGCATCATCGAGGGCGTTGCCTGACGCGCAGTCCTTTGGCGCCGTAAGCGCCGGTCGTATCGGGATCACGCCATGAGCACGCTCGATGCCTTCCTCGACCAGGCCTGGAGCGACCACGCCGCCCAAGCGGCCGCGGTCGCCGAACGGCTGCCGGAGGGACTGCAGCTGGTGGCGGACGACGATGGCGTGCTGCGTCTTGCCGGGCTGGCGCACCATGTGCTGGGGGAACATCTGGGCCGCTGGCAGGAGGGCCTCACCTTCCTGGCGCAATTGGCCGAACGAAACGTGCATGGCGCCGGGGGGGCGGCCTCGCTCGCGCGCTGCGCCGCCAGCCTGCGCCTGTGCGGCGGCCTGGCCGACGGGCGCGCGGCGATGACCGCGAGCGACCAGTGCCGGGTCACCGCGATGGCCGCGAGCAACCTCGCCGCGTTCGACACGGCGCGCTCAGCGCTGCTTCTGGAGGATGCCCTGGCCCGGGCAGGCGACCTGCCCGATGCCGACCCCGGCGTGCGCGCGTTGGCGGCAAACAGCAACGGCATCGCCGCAACGCTGCAGGAACTGGCGCCGCTCGAGCCGGCGCGGCGCGAGCTGATGCTCCGCGCCGCGCGGGTCGCGCGGACGCAATGGGAACGGGCCGGCACCTGGCTCGAAGTCGAGCGCGCCGAGTACCGGCTGGCCCTGTGCTGGCTGGCCGCCGGCGACCCGTCGACCGCGCTCCAACACGGACTGCGCTGCGACGCCATCGTGCGCGAAAACGGCGCGCAGCCGCTGGAGTTGTTCTTCGCCGCCGAAGTGCTGGCGCTACCAGCGCGCGCGCTGGGCGACGGCGCCTGCGCCGTGAAAGCCGTGGCCACGGCTCGGCAGGCGTTTGCCGCACTGGACCCCGACGACCAGGCCTGGTGCCGGGCCACGCTGGACAAGATCAACGCTGCCTGAGCGCAACGAAACCAGGGCCGTGCACGATCCAACTCGAGCCGGGATATGAACACCATCGACCATCGCCCCCAGGACGCCGGCGTCCAACTTCATCTGGTGCTCGACAACATGCCGGGCGCGCTCGCCTATACGGATGCCGCGCTGAACATCGTCTTCTGCAACGAGCGCTTCAAGGAGATGTACAAGGTGCCGCCGGAGTTGCTGCAGCCGGGGCGTCCCTATGCCGATTTGCTGCGCTATCTGGCCGAGAACGGCTACTACGGCAAGGGCGACGTCGAGGCAATGGTCGCACGGCGCGTCGAGAGCTTGCGCAACCCTTCGGGGCGGAGCTTCGAGGACCACGCGCCCGACGGACGGTGGTATCGCATCCTCCGCCGCCGGGTGGAGGGGGGCGGCGCGGTGACGGTGATGACGGACATCACCGACCAGAAGCTGGCTGAACAGGAATTGGCGGACAGGGAAGCGCAGCTCCATGTGGCGCTCGACAACATGCCGGGCGCGCTCGCCTACACCGATGACGAGCTCAAGATCGTCGTCTGCAACAATCGCTTCAGGGAAATGTACATCGTCCCGCAGGAGTTGCTGCAACCCGGGCGTCCCTATGCCGACCTGCTGCGCTATCTCGCCGAGAACGGTTACTACGGCGAAGGCGACGTTGAGGCCATGGTCGCCAGGCGCGTGGAGAGCTTGCGCAATCCTTCGGGGCTCAGCTTCGAGGATCACACCCCGGACGGGCGCTGGTATCGCATCCTTCGCCGCCGGGTGGACGGAGGCGGCGCGGTGACGGTGATGACGGACATCACCGCGCAGAAACAGGCCGAGCGCGACCTGCTCGATGCGACGCGGCGGACCGAGGAAGCGAACAAGCTCATCACGGAAAAGAACCGGACGCTCGAAGCGCTGTACGGCGAGATCCAGGACAAGAACCGCAAGGTAGAGGAGCAGGCGGCGCAGATCGCCGAGTGGAATGCGCGGCTTGAAGCGCGGGTCACCGAGCAGGTGTCGAAGATCGGGCAGATGTCCAAGCTCACGCGGTTCCTCTCGCCGAAGATCAGCGACCTGATCATGTCGGGCGACGCGGACGACTCGCTCAAGGCGCGGCGCACGGAGATCACGGTCGTGTTCGTGGACTTGCGCGGCTTCACGGGATTCACCGAGACGGCGGAGCCGGAGGAGGTGATGAACGTGCTGCGCGATTACCACGCCGAACTGGGACGCGAGATCACCGCGCACGACGGGACCATCGAGCACTTCGCCGGTGACGGCGCCATGATCCTGTTCAACGCGCCGGTGCCCGTCGACGATCATGAATTGCAGGCAATCCGCATGGCGCTGGGCATGCGCGCATCGGTGGCGGCGCTGGCGCAGGGCTGGAAGAAGCATGGCTACGCGCTCGGCTTCGGCGTTGGCATCGCCGGCGGTTACGCGACCATGGGCACGATCGGCTTCGAGGGCCGCCTCGAGTACAGCGCCATCGGCACTGTCGTCAATCTCGCCGCCCGCCTGTGCGGAGAAGCCGCCGATGGCCAGATCCTGATCTCGCCGCGGATTTTCTCGAAGACCGAGTCTCGAATCGACGTGTCGCCCGTCGGGGAACTGTCCCTGAAAGGCTTCAACCGCCCGGTGCCCGCCTACGACGTCCTGGGCATTCGCCCGGAAGGCCAGCCCTGAGGCAAGGCAATCGCGATGATCAAGGACTTCATCATCCTGGCGCTGATCGGGACCGTGGCGTGGTTCGGCTATACCTACTTTGAGGATCGCATCAAGGAGTTCCTGGGCTTCGCGCCGCCCGCGGCCGTGCGCGTCCTTCCGGGACAGTTCGTGTGCGACGGCCGGATCTACTGCACGCAGATGACGTCCTGTGAAGAGGCGACATTCTTTCTGCGCAACTGTCCGCGCCAGAGAATGGACCCCGACGGTGAAGGAATTGCCTGCAAGGTGCAATGGTGCAAGAAGTCGTGACGCTTGCCGACCGGGTCCAGTCGGCGCTGCAGTGGCTGCAGAGCCACTCGTCGAAGGCCACGCGCGATGGCATGGCGCGTTTCGATGGAGTCGCAGGACATGCTTGAACTCGCAACCCTGATCGCACACCACGCGCGCTATCGGCCCGACCACACCGCCGTCGTCTTCGAGGGGAAGCGGCTCAGCTATCGCCAGTTCGCAGCGCGCGTCGCGCAGGTGGGCAACATGCTGCGCGGGCTTGGCCTGGGCCGCGGCGACAAGGTCGCGACCGTGCTGGCCAACTCGCGCGAACTGCTCGAGGCGTACTGGGCCGTCCCGACCATTGGGGCGACCCTCGTGCCCCTGTCGCCATTGCTGCTTCCCGCCGGACTCGCCAGCCTCCTGCGCGGCGCGGACGCGAGCTGCCTGATCACCCAGTCATCGATGGTGCCGGTGCTCGCGCAGATCCGCGAGAGCCTGCCTCAGCACGTCCTGCTCGTGGACGGCCCGCCCGGCGAATTCGGCAACTACGGGGCGCTGGCCGACGCCCAGCCCGACACCATCGTGCCGGCGGAGGTCAGGGCGGACGACCTCTTCAACATCATGTTCACCAGCGGCACCACCGGCCTGCCCAAGGGCATCATGCACACGCACTTCGTGCGCGCGATGTACTGCACGCTGATGGCCGCGGCGTTCCGGGTGACGCCCGAATCGCGGACCCTGCACGCGGGCGCGATCGTCTTCAACGGCGCCTTCGTCACCATGATGCCCACGTTCTTTCTCGGGGCGACGTACATCCTGCAGCGGCAGTTCGAGCCGGAGGAAACGATGGCGATCATCGAGCGCGAGCGGGTGACCCACACCATGCTCGTGCCGGCGCAGATCGTCGCGCTGCTCGGCGCGCCGGGCTTCGATCCGCGGCGCCTCGCCTCGCTCGAATGCATCCTGTCTCTCGGCGCGCCGCTGCTGCAGAAGGACAAGGACACGCTGAACGACGTGCTGCCGGGCCGCCTCTACGAGCTCTACGGCCTGACCGAAGGCTTCGTCACGATCCTCGACCGCGACGACGCGCTCCGCAAGGCCGGTTCGGTGGGCACGCCGCCACCCTTCTACCGGCTGCGCATCGTGCGCGAGGACGGCAGCGACGCCGCGCCCGGCGAGATTGGCGAGATCGTCGGCCGCGGACCGATCACGATGTCCGGGTACTACAAGCGGCCCGACCTGACCGCGCAGACGCTGCGCGACGGGTGGATCCATTCCGGGGACCTGGGGTACCTCGACGACGACGGCTTCCTGCACCTCGTCGATCGGATGAAAGACATGATCGACTCCGGCGGCGTAAAGGTCTATCCGCGCGACGTCGAGGAGATCGCGGCGCGCCATCCCGGCGTGCGCGAGGTCGCGGTGTTCGGCATCCCGCACGACAAATGGGGCGAAACGCCGATCGCCGCGGTCATCGTCCACCCGGGGGCCGCCGTCACGCCGGACGCGCTGCGGGACTGGATCAACAGCCGCGTCGGCGCGCGCTACCAACGCGTCGCGGACGTGGTGATCATGGCCGACTTTCCGCGCAGCACGGCGGGCAAGACCCTCAAACGCGAGCTGCGCGAGCCGTACTGGGCCGGGCACGGGCGCAAGATCTGAGTGCATGTCATGCTGCCGCGTACTGCTCCGTTGCGATCATGAACCTCGCCCAGGTCCGCCTCCATGCCAAGTCGCTCCAGGACGTCACCGAGGAGCCGCACCACCACTTCTCCTCGTTCCGCGTCAGAGGAAAGATCTTCGTCACCTTCCCACCGGACGAAGAGCACATTCATTTGTTCGTCGACGAGGCCGACCGGGAGCGAGCGCTTCTTTTGTACCCGGAATTCGTCGAGAAACTCCTGTGGGGCGGCAAGGTGGTTGGACTGCGCATCGCGCTGGCGGCGGCGGAGCCCGCGGCAGTCAAGTCTCTCGTAACCAGCGCGTGGAAGAACAAGGCGCCGAAGACCGCTTCCGCAAAGCCTCCGGCTTCCAGGTAGCGCGAAAGACCGTCAACCCGCCGCGTCGTACGCCGCGCGCACCCAGCCCATCAACTCGGCGTTGATCTCGGCCGGTCCCGACAGCCGCACCGAGTACTGGCACATTCCGCCGGGCGGCAGCGCTTTCAGCCGCGGCGACGCGGGCAGCGACTTGGCGTTCAGGCCGAGTTCGACCTGGTCCTTGGTCGCCGGCCCGAGCATCGCGAACTGCTTCTTGCGGCGCATGCTGATGTAGGTCTTCTTCGGCGCCTTTTCGTACGGGCCGAGCTTGTCGATTTCGGCGCTGAGGCGCTCGTGCAGCGCGCGCAGCGCCGCCTTGGGTCCGGTGTAGATCGCATCGAGCGGGTCGGCGTCGGCGGCCGGCGCGGGCGCGGCGGCGTTCTTGGCCATGATCGCCAGCGTGTTGGCGTCGCCGTAGCCCAGGCTCAGCGTCTCCATCAGCATCGAGCGCTGCTCGCCGACTTTGGCCAGGCCGGAATCGGCTATCAGCTTGCAAAGCTGCGCGAAAGTCTTGCCGGTCTTGGTCTCGATGTTGCGCATCTGTGTTGCGAGTGCGGCTTGCGGATCTGCCATGTTGATCTCCCTTTGGAATTGAACGTGGTTCGTGGTTACAGCGGCCAATGTTCGCTGCGGGTACGCTTGGGCAACACGAACTCGAGCAGGGCGAACGCGGCGTACATCAGCCGCGTGCCCAATGGCGGAGCGCCGGTCTCGGCGATCGCCTTCAACGACTTGAGGATCGCGTCGCCGCCCTGCTGCATGGCCTTGGCGGTGGGCGTCCCGGCCGGCATGCCGATGACCCTGAGCGTGACTTCCACGCCGCCCGCGACGGGCTTCAACTCATAAGCAACCTGGCAGACTGGATCGTCGTACTGCGTGAAGCGGTGGCTGTGCACGAAGCGGTGCGGCGGGTCGAACTCGAGCACCTCGCCGACCACCAGCACGTGCTTGCCGGTGCCGGTGCGCATCTGCAGGCGCCCGCCGGGCACGAGCCCCGTGGTGTGCAGCCACGCGTTGAACACCGCGCCCTGCGCCTCGTCGGTCTTGGTCAGCTCGCGCCAGACCCGGTTGATGTCGGCCTGGATCACGATCCGGAACACGGCGTCGGGCGTAGCGTTGTCGTCAGGCATGGCGGCGTCCTTTCTTTGCGGGGGTGGGGAGGCGGGTCACTTCGGCGCTCTCGGCGCTGAATTTCAATCGGGTCAGGCGCGTCGCCCAATAGGCGCTGAATTCGGTCGTCCAGCGGTCGTGTATCCATTGGATGGGCGTGGGGTCGAACCAGAGCAGGCGCTCCCTGCCGGAGCGCTCGGCGATCACCAGCCCCGCGGCCTCGAGCGTCGCGAGATGCTTCATCACCGCGAAGCGGCCGATGTCGTTCTCCAGGAATGCGCACACGCGGTTCACGTTGCAGCCGGGCTCCAGCTTGAGCACGTCGAGGATGCGCCGGCGCGGTTCCGAGGCAAGGGCGAAGAACACCGCGTCGAGCTGGTCGCGATCCGGGTCGGGCTTGAGGTCATATGTGCCATTATGGTCACATGTCGACGCCGACCCTGTCAAGCGCCGGCCTGTTCGCCCCCCGCGGCCCGCCACAGCGCCTCGGCGGCGGGCAACTCGGCCGCCTGGCGGCGGAACAGCCGGATCTCGATCGGGATGCGCCAGGTGGCCGGGCCGGCTTCGACCAGCCGCCGCTCGCGCAACTCGTCCTCGATCAGGCTTCGCGGCAGCCACGCGACGCCGCGGCCTTCCAGCGCCATTGCCTTCAACAGCGTGGCCAGATGCGCGGTGAACACCGGCTCCGCTTCGAGCTTGTCCAGCGCTTCGGCGCGCAGCGCCCTGACCACCCTTCCCAGCCCCGATTCCGCGCTGTAGGCGAGCAGCGGGATCTTCGCGGCGCCCTTCACCAGGGGAAAGCGCGGCTTGCCCGCCCGCGCCGGCGCGCACACCGGCAAGAGCGTGTCGGCGCCGATCGCGGTGGAGACAAAGCCCTCCGCGACCAGCCGCCCGGGCGCCAGCGGATGCGCATGACACAGCAGGAATTGCACGCGGCCCTGGACCATCAGCGCTTCGCAGTTCGCGGCGACGTCCGACACCAGCTGGATCGGCCCGATCGCGACGCGCGACTCGAGGCTGCGCAGCCACGTCGGCAGGAACGTCAGCGACAACGCGTGCGTAGCCGCGAAGCGCAGCGTCGCGGAACTTGCATCGGCGACCGTCCGCGCCTCGTCCGGCAGGCGCGCGACGCGGGTGAGCACTTCCTGCGCGCTGGTGCGCAACCACTGGCCGGTCTCGGTCAGCGTGACCGGATGGCTGCCGCGATCGAACAGCGGCACGCCCAGCCATTCCTCGAGCGCGCGGATGCGCCGGCTGAACGCGGGCTGCGTCATGTGGCGCTGCTCGGCCGCGCGCGAAAAATTCCCGCTCTCCGCGACGGCGAGAAAGTCTTCGAGCCATGAGAGGTTCATCGTCATCCTGGACTCCGCTTGGGGCAGTGCTTTGAAAGCATGAAAGCATAGAAAACAGGCATTGGCAAAGCGCGCCGGATTTGCGGATCATGCTCCTGCCGCCCGTACACGCATAGCAACCACAGGAGACCAGCCGTGCCGACCATCCAGAATTATCGCGGAATCGTTCCCGCGATCGCCTGCCCGTTCACCCCCGACTACCGGATCGACGAGCCGGCGCTGCGGCGGCTCGCCTCATGGCTGGCCACCCAGCCGGGCGTGGTCGCGGTGATGACCAACGGCCATACGGGCGAAGTGTTCTCGCTGCAGCCAGCGGAGCGCGCCGAAGTCACGCGCATCGTCGCCGACGAATTGAAGGGGCGGCTGCCGGTCATTTCGTCCATCGTCTGCGAAGGCCTGCGCGATGCGCAGGAGCATGCGCGGCTGGCGCAGGCGGCGGGCGCCCAGGCGCTGGACGTGATGCCGCCGCACCACTGGCTGCGCTTCGGTTTCCGGCCGGGCCATGTCACCGAGTACTTCGAGGCGATCGCCGAGATCGGCCTCGACCTGGTCGCACACGTGTACCCCGCGTGGACCCGCGCGTCGTACTCGTCGGCAACCCTCGCGCAACTCGCGCAGATGCCCGCGGTCCAGGCGTTCAAGGTCGGCCAGCGCGACATGAACCGCTACGCCGCCGACATCCGCGCGATCCGCGGCGCCGACCCGTCGAAGGCGATCCTGACCTGCCACGACGAGTACCTGCTGGCCTCGATGGTGCAAGGCATCGACGGCGCGCTGGTCGGCTTCGCCACGTTCATTCCGGCGCTGATCAGCGACCTGTGGGAGGCAGTCAAGGCCGGTGACCTGAAGCGCGCGATGCAGATCCAGGACGTGATCACGCCGCTCAAGGACGCGGTCTACGGCGGTGGCGAGCCCACCGGCGAAGCGCATGCGCGGATGAAAGCGGGGATGTACCTGGCCGGCGTCATCGACGCGCCGACCGTCCGGCCGCCGACCGAAGCGCCAACCGAGGCGGAGATGCAGGCGCTGCGCGCGGCGGTGGCGAACGCCGGGCTGCTCAAGCGCTAGGCAACGAAGCAACGCAGTTCATTCACCAAGGAGACGAAAAATGCAATGCAGAAACTGGATTCGCACCCTCGCTGCCGCCGCGCTGTGCGCGGCGATCGGAACATCATGGGCACAGGGCTATCCGAACAAGCCGGTCCGGGTCATCATCCCCTTCCCGCCCGGCGGCACGCTGGACACGATCGGGCGCATGCTCGCGCAGAAGCTCTCGGAACAGACCGGGCAGTCGTTCGTCGTGGACAGCCGTCCCGGCGGCAACGGCCTGATCGGCGCCGACGCGGTCGCCAAGGCGGCGCCCGACGGCTACACGCTGCTGTTCACGGCGTCGACGTTCACCATCAGCCCGATGACGATGAAGACGCCGCCGTTCGACGTGGTCAAGGACTTCCAGCCGGTCGCGCTGATCGCCATGGCGCCGCTGGCGGTCGCGATCGGCAATCACGTGCCGGCCACCGACGTCAAGGGCTTGGTTGCCTATGCCAAGGCGAATCCGGGCAAGTTGTCGTTCGCCGTCGGCTCGACCGGCTCGGCGGGACACCTGTCGACCGAACTGCTCAAGCGCGCCGGCGGCTTCGACTACCTGGTCGTCCCGTACAAGGGTTCGGCCCCCGCCTACCAGGACCTGCTCGGCGGGCGCATCGATGGTTTCATCGATCCCATTCTTGGATCGGCGCAACACGCGAAGGCCAACTTGTTGAAAGTAGTCGCCGTCACCTCCAAGAACAGGCTGCCGTCGATGCCGAACGTGCCGGCGGTCTCCGAGTCGGTCCCCGGCTACGAGTTCTATAGCTGGTACGGGCTCTGGGGCCCGGCCAAGCTGCCGCTCGAGATCGCGCAGAAGCTGAACGCCGAATCGAACAAGGCGCTCGCCGGCGAGATGCGCGAGAAGCTCGAACCGCAGGGCCTGCTGCTCACGCCGGGATCGATCGACGACTTCGTGCGCTTCCAGCGCGAGGACATGGCGCGTTCGCAGAAACTGGTCACCGAAGCGAACATTCGTGCCAACTGAGCACGACAACGAGGGCGGGCGGCAACGGCGGGCGCTGGTCACCGGCAGCAGTTCGGGCATCGGCATGGCGATCGCCGGGCGGCTGCTGGACGATGGCTGGCGGGTCACCGGTTTCGACGTCGCGCCGCCCTTGCTGACGCAGCCGGCGTTCGCGCCGGTGCGCGTCGACCTGACGGATGCCGCGGCGACCGCCGCTGCGACCTCCACGTTGTGCGCAGCCGGCGCCGTCGATGCATTCGTCCACGCGGCGGGCGTGCTGCGGGTGGGCGCGCTGGGCAAGCTGGATGACGGCGACGGCGCGCTGATGTGGCGGCTCCATGTCGGCGCGGCGACCGTGATCGCCAACGTCGCCGTGCCAGCGATGATGGCGGCGGGTCGTGGCCGCGTCGTGCTGCTGGGCAGCCGCGTCGCGCAAGGGCTGGCCGGGCGCAGCCAGTACGCGGCGACCAAGGCGGCGCTGATCGCGCTGGCGAAGAGCTGGGCGGCCGAAGCCGTCGCCGACGGCGTGACTGTCAACGTCGTCTCGCCGGCCGCCACGCAGACGGCGATGCTGGCCGATCCGGCGCGGCAGTCCGCAAGGCCGAAAGTGCCGCCGCTGGGCCGGCTGATCCGGCCGGATGAAATCGCCGCGCTGACCGCCTTCCTGCTCTCGGCCGACGCCGCGGCGATCACCGGCCAGGACATACAAATCTGCGGCGGCTCGTCGCTCTTCCGTTAATCAAGCAGCGCTCACCCGGCACCACACGACAACATGAAGATCCTCGACATCCGCGAAGAAACCAAGCCGATCAAGTCGGACATCCGCAACGCCTACATCGATTTCTCCAAGATGACGCTGAGCCTGGTCGCCGTGGTCACCGACGTGATCCGGGACGGCAAGCGCGTCGTCGGCTACGGCTTCAATTCCAACGGCCGCTACGGCCAGGGCGCGCTGATCCGCGAACGCTTCCGGCCGCGCCTGCTCGAGGCCGACCCGGCGAGCCTCCTCGACGCGACGGGCGAGAACCTCGACCCGCACAAGGCGTGGGCGACGATGATGACCAACGAAAAGCCCGGTGGCCACGGCGAGCGCTCGGTCGCCGTCGGCACGCTGGACATGGCGATCTGGGACGCGACCGCCAAGATCGCGGGCAAGCCCTTGTTCCAGTTGCTCGCCGAGCGCTACGGCAACGGGACGCCCAACCGCAACGTGTTCGTCTACGCCGCCGGCGGCTACTACTGGCCGGGGCAGGGCATCGAAGGCCTGACCCGCGAAATGCAGAGCTACCTCGACCGCGGCTATTCGGTGGTCAAGAAGAAGATCGGCGGCGCGTCGCTCACCGAGGACCGGAAGCGGATCGAGGCGGTGCTGAAGCTGCTCGGCCCCGGGCAGAAGCTGGCGGTCGACGCCAACGGCCGCTTCGACCTGCCGACGGCCATCGCATACGCGAAGGCGCTCTCCGACTACGACCTGTTCTGGTACGAGGAAGCGGGCGACCCGCTCGACTACGCGCTGCAGGCGGAACTCGCCAACCACTACGCCGGATCGATGGCGACCGGCGAGAACCTGTTCTCGATGCAGGACGCGCGCAACCTGATCCGCTACGGCGGCATGCGCCCCGACCGCGACTGGCTGCAGTTCGACTGCGCGCTGGCCTACGGCTGGTCGAGTACCTGCGCACGCTGGACATGCTGAAGGCGAACGGCTGGTCGCCGTCGCGCTGCATCCCGCACGGCGGCCACCAGATGTCGCTGATGATCGCCGCCGGCCTGGGACTGGGCGGCAACGAGTCGTACCCCGACTTGTTCCAGCCCTACGGCGGATTTCCCGACGGGGTGAAGGTGAAGGACAGCATCGTCACCCTGCCCGAGTTGCCCGGCATCGGCTTCGAAGGCAAGGCGGATCTGTATCGGGAAATGCGGGCGCTGGCGGAGTGATTCCTAAATGGGGTCAGGCCCGTTCGTTCTTTGCCCCGCCGCCTCCCACCGCACGCCGCCGCGCCCCCCCCGGAGAAGCTTGGGCGCGGGTCGAACTGCATACTCAAGGCGTGGTGATCGAGCCCTGCTGGTTAACGATCATCCATTGGCCATTGCCAATGTAAACCAACTCGACCGCGGCGAATTGTCCGCCGCTGATGCTGGTGATGGACGTGGTGAACATGTACGCGCCCGGTGGGAACAGCAGCGTACCACCATGGGACGCTGTCAGCCTGGTCCCGTCGGCAGACGTGGCAATCGACTTCCAGTCGGCCGGTATGCTGCGCGCAGTCCAGTTCGCGCCGCTGTCTTTCGAGGTGTAGATCCTGCCGCCATTACCAAACGCACCCTGATCAACCGCAGCAAGCTTTGTGCCATCCGAGGAAGACGCAACCGAATACCAGTTTCTTGCGCTTTCCCGGGGAGTCCAGCTGGTTCCGCTGTCGTCCGACGTATAGATTTGGGCGCCCTGGGTCCCCGCATGGCCGGTAAGCGACCGCCATCACTGCAACCTGTTTCGTGAAATCCGCCGAGGTCGCTACTGCATACCAGTTCAATCCCGCCCCCGCCGGACAGGACCAGTTCACCCCTCCGTCTGTGCCCAGAGGCTGAGGCCATCCGCTGACGAGGCAATCGACTGCCACCCTCGCGCGGTGTCTCTCGCCGTCCAGGTTGTACCGCTGTCGCTGGAGGTATAGATCTGGCCACCCTGCACTACCGCGGCCAGTCTGGTGCCATCCGCCGATGAAGTGACCGCACTCCAGGTTCTGTTGGTTTCACGCGCTGTCCAGGAGACGCCGCTGTCCGTCGACACGTAGATTGGACCCTCTACTACGCAGGCCACAAGCGTTCTGCCATCGGCAGACGATGCAATCGAACTCGCGTACTGCGCGGGTCCAGACGGACCCACCAATCCCCCAACACCCGCCAGCTTCGAGCCGTCCGCCGACGAGGCGACTGACCGCCAGTCGCGCAGCGTATCGGACTCTGCCCAGGTCGCGCCGCCGTCGGCCGATGTGTAGATCTGGCCGCCCGATACCACCGCGACAAGCTGGACCCTCCGCAGCCGTTGGGAAGAAGCGGCCTCTGACCGGTTACGCCACTGTGGTGGGTGATCCCGCCGACCATGGCTACCGCAAGCGCCGGCCCGTCCCGAAGAGGCGACCGCGCCGGGACGCTGTGCGCGCAGGTTACGCCGCTATCCGTGGATGTGTAGATCTGGCCGCCCTGCACCAGCGCCACCAATTTCGTGCCATCGGCCGACGACGCGTTCGATTGCCAGGACCGCCTCTGTGGTCGACGGAGATCAGACCGCCATACGCGACGGCTGCGAGCCTGGTGCCGTCGGCCGACGACGCAACCGACCGCCAGGCTCTGGCGCTCTCGCGCGGCGTCCAGCTTGCCCCGCTGTTGGTCGACGTGTAAATCTGGCCCGTATCCACCACCGCCACCAGCTTGGCGCCGTCGGCCGACGATGCGACCGACCACCACGTCCTGGCGCTGTCGCGGGGAGTCCATGTGTAGCCGCTGTCGACCGACGTGTAGAGCTGGCCGCCGTAATCCACGGCAACCAGCTTCCTACCGTCCGCCGATGAGGCGATCGAGAGCCAGTTCCTCGCGCTGTCCCGTGATGTCCAGGTATAGCCCGGGATGCCGAGCGTCACATTGCCACCCACGATCGTCTGTCCCGCTCCGGGCGCAATCGTCCATCCGCCAGTGCCCGGCGACGACACCTTGACGACGTCACCGACCGCGGGGGCCGTCAGGACGAGGCCGTGGGCGCGACCCCGGTCACAGGTAGGCTGATTGATGGCCTGCTGCGTCGGGCCTCCAACGGTCGACCATGGCGCGGCTCCCGCCAGTGTTCCCACCACCTGGAGACCGGCACCGTGGCGCTCGCCGACAGCGCGTCTGCGCTGCCCGCCCTGATCGCGCGAAAGCGTTGGACGCGCCAAGGGGCGAGGACAGGGCCCCCCGCACCTTGGTGACCGTCACGGTCTGCGTTTCGCTCCAGAGCGAAAGGCCGCCGATCGACGCGCCAAAAAGGGAGAAGGTCACGTTCACCACCCCGGTTACTGGCGAATTGTCAGCCTTGCTCTCAAGAAAACCGGACCGATCTCGAGCAGGCGAACACTAGCGGCGCAAAGCAAACAAGGAGCGCGCAGGAAACGGCATTGAAGATCCTCTTCATGACTTCCTCCCCTGTCCATCGAAGTACCCGGAAACGTCACCCGGCTATACCAAGCGGTTGTCTCCTGACGCTAGGGCAGTCTACTCCTGCAGCATGAGAATTGTGCGTACAGGGACGGAAGGGGAGAGGAAATCCAATCGCACAACGTCCGGGCAACGCCGAGCATCCTCGGCTGCTTCACCTCGGTCAAGGGCGAGTTTCATACCCGGTCGCAGGCCCGGTTGACAAGCGTCCGGCACTGGAATATCGGCTGAATGCACTCCAGCATCGTACAAGAGGCAAAGCGATGATCTCCGCGGCGGCACCCACGGAAACAGCGACGCCCCGGCGCAGCCTGCCGACTCGGACCGGCGTCCCGAGGCCCCCCCCCAGCTGGGCATCTTCCCTGGGGCCGATCCCGCACCATCCGGGCCACGCGGCCATGACAAGCGATCCACCCAGTCTCGATCTCACGGGCTTCGCCGAATGGCTCGTCGACCGCGGGCTCCAGGGCCTGCCGCTCGAAGAGCAGGTCGACGGGTTCTGCCGCCGCGTGGTGGAGGCCGGATTTCCGGCACGCCGATTCAGCATGCTGCTCGGGACGCTGCATCCGCGCCACGGCGCGCGCAGCTACATCTGGCGTCCCGAGGGCATGCAGACCGGCGAATTCCCGCGCCGGCGCAACGACGAGGAGAGCCAGGCGTACCTGCGCAGCCCGATCTATCTGCTGCGCCGCACCGGCGAGACGAGGTTGCGCCGCCGCCTCGACACCGGCGCTCCGGATGACTTCCCGTTGCTTGCGGACCTGCGCGAGGCCGGGATGACCGATTACGTCGCGCGCCTTCTGCGCTTCGATGGCGGCGCCCCGCTGGCGCCGCACGGAGCGGACAGCGCGGCCGATCTCGAGCACCCGGATCCGCTGCAAGGCATCTTCTTCTCCGCCGCAACCGACGTGCCCGACGGCTTTGCTGAAGAGCACCTGCGGCAGGTGGGCGAAGCGCTGCCCTGCCTCGCGCTCGCGGTGAAGTCGCGCTCGACGCTGGATGTCGCCCGCACGCTGCTGGAAACGTATCTCGGCGCCGACGCCGGCGGCCAGGTGCTCACCGGCAGGATCGACCGGCACTCTGTGCAGCGGATCCAGGCCGTCATCTGGTTTTGCGATCTGCGCGGCTTCTCGAGCGTCGCGAGCCGGGTGCCGCAGGAGGAACTGGTCGAGATCCTCGACGCGTATCTCGAAGCGATGGCGCGGCCGGTCCTCGACCATCGCGGCCAGATCCTGAAGTTCCTCGGCGACGGCTTCCTCGCGACCTTCGACCTCGCGGCACGTGACTCGCAGGCGGTATGCGCGGACGCGCTGGCCGCCGCGCGGCAGTTGCTCGACTTCTTCCCGCGCTTCAACGCCGAGCGCCGCGCCGCCGGCCGGAAGACGCTCGAATTCGGCGTCGCGCTGCACCTGGGCGAGGTGCTCTACGGAAACATCGGCGCGAGCGAGCGCCTCGATTTCACAGTCGTGGGATCGACGGTGAACGAGGCGAGCCGCATCGAGGGCATGTGCCGGCCGCTGCAGCGCCGGGTGCTGGTGTCGCAGAGCTTCCGCGCCGCGGCGGCGGGTTGCGGCGACAACCTGGTCTCGCTGGGATTCCACACGCTGCGGGGCATCCGCGAGCCGCAGGAACTGTTCACGATCGCGGGCGGGTAGGCGCCGCCCTGGCGGCCAGAAAAGAAGGAAGGAGCTGGGTCATGGGGCAGTACAGCCATAGCGAACGCGACGGGAACCTGCTCGTCGTCACGATCAACCGGCCGGAGGTCTACAACGCCTGCCACCCGATGGCGAACGAAGAACTCTCCGCGGAGTTCGACCGCTTCGCCGCCGACCCCGACCTGTGGGTGGCGATCATCACCGGCGCGGGCGACAAGGCGTTCTGCACCGGCAACGACTTGAAGTACCACGCCGAACTGCGCGCGCGCACCGGCGAGCGCCCGGTCCATCCGCCGAAGGGATACGCGGGTCTTACCGCGCGCCACGACCTCGACAAGCCGGTGATCGCGGCGGTGAACGGCCTCGCGATGGGCGGCGGCTTCGAAATCGCGCTCGCCTGCGACCTCATCATCGCCTCCGACCAGGCGGTGTTCGCGCTGCCCGAGCCGCGCGTCGGCCTCGCGGCCGGGGCGGGCGGCATCCAGCGCCTGCCGCGCACCGTGCCGCTCAAGCAGGCGATGGGCATGCTGCTGACCGGCCGGCGCGTCGGCGCCGACGAAGGATTGCGTCTCGGATTCGTCACTGCCGTGGTGCCGCACGCGCAATTGATGGCGGAGGCGCGCCGCTGGGCCGGATTGATCCTGGAATGCTCGCCGGCGAGCGTGCGCGCCACCAAGCAGGCGGTGATGCGATCCCTCGACGCCCCATCGCTCGCGGCGGCGATGAACAACATGGACTATCCGGCCTATGCGGCGATGGCGCGCGGCGAAGACGCGATCGAGGGTCCGAGGGCCTTCGCGGAGAAGCGCAAGCCGGAGTGGAAGGGCCGCTAGGCGGTCCGCGTGCCGCCGCGCGGGTTTTCCGCGTACAGCGCCGCCATCGTCTCGCGCAGCCAGCGATGGCCGGGATCGTTGTGCATGCGCCAGGTCCAGTGGAGCTGCACCTTGAGCGGCGCGAGGCCCAGGTTGGGCTCGGCGATCGCCAGCTCGAACGAGCGCGCGAAGCGCAGCGCGGGCCGCAGGGGAATGATCGCCGCGAGGTCGGTCCGCGCGAGGATTTCGGGCAGCACGCCGAAGTGCGGCACCGTCAACAGGATGCGCGATTCGAGCCCGACGCGATGCAGCGCCTTCGCCGGTTCCGCGTGGCTCTTGACCAGGATGTAGTGCAGCCGCCGGTAGCCGCGCGCCAGATGCACCTGCCCCGCCAGCGGATGGCCCTTGCGCGTGACGATCGCGTAGCGGTCGTTCAGCAGCAGCTGGTGCTCGATGCCGCTGACCTGCGGCAGGTAGCCGACCGCGAGGTCGATCCGCCCCTGCTCCATCGCCGGCAGCACGTCCGCCGGCGCCAGCTGCATCGCCTCGATCCGCACCAGCGGCGCGACGGTTTGCAGATGGCCCATCAGCCCGGGCAGGAACTCGCCCTCGCCCAGGTCGCTCATGTGCATGACGAAGCGCCGGTCCGAGCGCGCGGGGTCGAAGCGCTCGGTTTCCACCAGCGCCACGTCGATGGTCCTGAGCGCCGCCTCGACGAAGCGGGCGAAATGGTCGGCCTTGGCGGTCGGCGCGACGCCGCCCGCGGCGCGGACGAACAGCGGATCCTTCAACTGCAGCCGCAGGCGCGTCAGGCCGTGACTCACCGCCGGCTGCGACAGCCCGAGCAGTTCGGCGCTGCGCCGGACGTTGCGTGCCGCGTACACGGCATGGAACACGCGCAGCAGGTTCAGATCGAAATTCCTGCGATTCATGCCGTGAATTGTAGTCAATAAGCCGATTGCATGGACGAATCGCGCCGGAAAGACTAGAGTCCGCCGACCAAGCCACGCTCACGATGGCAGGAGGCAGGCCCCGGACGGGGCGCGGACCGATGGAAATCCAGTTCACCCACGAGATCGCGCAACTGCGCCAGGGCGCCGGCACGACCTTTCATGGCGAAGGCATCCTCGCGATCACCAAGGCGTTGCTGCAGGCCGGCGTCGCCTATGTCGGCGGCTACCAGGGCGCGCCGGTGTCGCACCTGCTCGACGTGATGGTGCAGGCCAAGCCTTACATGGACGAGCTCGGCGTCCACGTCGAGGCGTGCTCGAACGAAGCCTCGGCCGCCGCGATGCTGGGCGCGTCGCTGCACTACCCGCTGCGCGGGGCGGTGACGTGGAAGTCGGTCGTCGGCACCAATGTCGCGTCCGACGCGTTGTCCAACTTGTCCTCGCCCGGCGTCCGTGGCGGCGCACTGATCATCGTCGGCGACGACTACGGCGAGGGCGCCAGCGTGATCCAGGAGCGCACGCAGGCGTTCGCGCTGAAGTCCTCGCTGGCGCTGTTCGATCCGCGCCCCGACCTGGGACTGATGGTGCGGATGGTCGAGGAAGCCTTCCGCTTGTCCGAGGCCTCGAACATGCCCGCGATCCTGCAACTGCGGATCCGCGCCTGCCATGTGCGCGGCAGCTTCGCCTGCAAGGACAACATCGCGCCCGCCATGTCGACGCGCGCGCTGCTGGACGAACCGGCGCCCTTCGACTACGCCAAGCTCGCGCACCCGCCGGTGATCTTCGGCCACGAGAAGCTGAAGGCATCCGAGCGGATCCCGGCGGCGCGGCGGCAGATCGTGGAGCGCGGGCTCAACGAACTGTTCCCGGGCCGCCACGCCGACACCGGGATCATCGTCCAGGGCGGCCTCTACAACGCGCTGATCCGCGCGCTGCAGCAGTTCGGGCTCGCCGACGCGTTCGGCGGGGCCGACGTGCCCATCCTCGTGCTCAATGTCACGTTTCCGCTGGTGCCCGAGCAGATCGCCGAATTCTGCGGGCCGAAGCGCGGCGTGCTGATGCTGGAGGAGGGGCAGCCGGAATTCATCGAGCAGGAGATCGCGACGCTGCTGCGCCGGCGCGACATCCAGACGCCGCTGCACGGCAAGGACTTCCTGCCCCAGGCCGGCGAGTACTCGGTCGAGGTGATCGCCGCCGGCCTGCTGGAATTCGTCCGCCACTACCTGCCCGGCACCGCGACGGCGCCGGTCGAGGCGTGGCTCGCCGCCAACCGTGAACGCCGCGCGCAGGTCGCCGGCCGGCTCGACCGCCCGCTGCCGCCGCGCCCGCCGGGCTTCTGCATCGGCTGCCCCGAACGGCCCGTCTTTTCGGCGCTGAAACTCGCGCAGGCGGAAGTCGGCCGCGTCCACATCGCCGCCGACATCGGCTGCCATTCGTTCGCGACCTTCGAGCCGTTTTCCTCGGGCCACTCGATCCTGGGCTACGGGATGAGCCTGGCCAGCCGCGCCGGCGTCGGACCGATGATGCAGCGGCGCACGCTGGCCATCATGGGCGACGGCGGGTTCTGGCACAACGGGCTCATCACCGGCGTGCAGTCGGCGCTATTCAACAAGGACGACGCAGTCCTGCTGATTTTCAAGAACGGCTACACGTCGGCGACCGGGACGCAGGAGATCATCTCGACGCCCAGCGACCAGGCGCGCGCCGAGACCGCCGACAAGCTGGGCAGCCTGACCCACACCAACCAGACGATCGAAACGACGCTCAAGGGCCTGGGCGTCGAATGGATGCGCACCGTCCACACGTATCGCGTAGAGGCGATGCGGAAGACGCTGATCGAGGCGTTCACCGCGCCGTTCGCGGGGCTGAAGGTCATCATCGCCGAGGGCGAATGCCAGTTGGAGCGACAGCGGCGTATCCGGCCCTGGCTCGCGTCGCTGCGCGAGCGCGGCGAGCGCGTGGTCCGCGTGCGCTACGGCGTCGACGAGGACGTCTGCAACGGCGACCACGCCTGCATACGGTTGTCCGGCTGCCCGACGCTGACGATCAAGGACAACCCGGATCCGCTGAAGGTCGATCCGGTGGCGACGGTGATCGACGGCTGCGTCGGCTGCGGCCTGTGCGGCGAGAACGCGCACGCGGCGACGCTGTGCCCGAGCTTCTACCGCGCCGAAGTCGTCACCCATCCGAAGTGGCACGAGCGCCTCGCCGACCGGCTGCGCGGCGCGCTGGTGCGGGCGCTGCGGACCGCATGAACGCGACCATGGACGAGCGCCGCGGCGGCACCGAGCCCATCACGCTGCTGCTGTGCGCGCTCGGCGGCGAAGGCGGCGGCGTGCTCAGCGAGTGGCTGGTCGCCGCCGCGAGAGAAGCCGGCTACGCCGCGCAAAGCACGTCGGTCCCCGGCGTCGCGCAGCGCACCGGCGCGACCACCTACTACGTCGAAGTCTTCCCGGTGCCGGTCGCCGACCTCGGCGGGCGGCAACCCGTGTTCAGCCTCTACCCGGTGCCCGGCGCGCTCGACGCGCTGGTGTCCTCGGAACTGCTGGAGACCGTCCGCCAGATCGGCAACGGGATGGCGTCGAAGGCGCGCACGCTGATCATCACCTCGTCGGCGCGCGTGCTGACGACCAACGAACGGATGCAGATGGCCGACGGCCGGGTGCCCCCGGCGCCGCTCGCCGGGATCGTGCGCGAGCACAGCCTGACGCACCACCTCGTCGACATGGACGGGCTCACGCGCGAGTCGGGCACGATCGTCAGCGCGGTGATGTTCGGGGCGATTGCCGCGAGCGGCGTGCTGTCCGTGCCGCGCGACGCGTGCGAGGCCGTCATCCGCGCCGGCGGCAAGGGCGCCGAAGCGAGCCTGCGCGGCTTCGCCCGCGCCTGGGACCACGTCAGCGCCGAGCGCGAGCGGGTGGCGTTCGTCGGGAGTGTGCTGGGCGGGGCGGCGCCGCTGCTGACCGCATCGCCGACTGATGCATCGCCATCGGACGCATCGCCGTCGACCACGTCATCGTTCGCCGCAGCGCCAGTCACCGCGCTCACCGCCACCGCGGCCGCGCGCTTCCCCTCCGCCGTTCACGACATGCTGGCGCTCGGCTGCGCGCGGCTGCTCGAGTATCAGGACGCCGCCTACCGGGACCTCTACCTGACGCGCCTCGACCGGGTGTACGCCGCCGAGAGCGCGGGCGTCACGGCGAATGCCAGTGGTGCGCGGGACTGGGCGACGACGCGCACCACGGCTCGCTATCTCGCGCTATGGATGGCGTACGACGACATCGTCCGCGTCGCCGAACTCAAGGCCCGCGCCAGCCGCGCCGAACGCGTGCGCCGCGAAGTAAGGGTGGCTGACGGCGAGTTGCTGCGTGTCTACGATTACTTCAAACCGGGGATTCCGGAAGTCGCCGCGCTGTTGCCGCCGCGCTGGGCCGGCGCCCTCGTGCGCTGGGACCGCGGCCGCCAGTCGCGCGGCAAGCCGTCGTTTGCCCTGCCGCTCAAGATCGGCACGCACGGCGTGGCCGGGATGCTGGCGCTGCGCGCGCTGGCCGGGTTGAAGGGCCTCCGCCGTCACGGCAGCCGGTATGCGCAGGAGCAGCAGGCGATCGAGCGCTGGCTGGGCGCGCTCGAAACCGGCGCGCGGCTCGACTGGACGTTGGGCAACGAAATCGCCGAGTGCGGCCGCCTGATCAAGGGCTACGGCAGCACCAACGAGCGCGGCAAGAACAACCTGCTGCACGTGATCGCGCACCTCGCTGGCGGCGCCGACGCCGGCGCCGCCAGCACGGCCAGCCCATCCACCGCGGTGGACTCCACAGCCCGTGCCGAAGCCATCCGCAGCGCCCGCGTCGCCGCGCTGGCCGACGAAGGCGGCATCGCGCTTGACCGCTCGCTCGCCGCGCATGGCGCTCCGCCGCGGCCGGTGCCCGAAGTCCCCATCCGCTTCATGCGCAAGCCGGATCCCCGCGCAATGGCTGCAAAGGCTGCAAAATCGTGAAGGCCAACCCCATGCACTACGTCCACACCTACGCGGTCAGTGTCGAATTCGGCGACTGCGATCCGGCGCAGATCGTCCACTTTCCCAATTACTACCGCTGGATCGATGCGGCCAGCCGGAACTTCTTCGCCCGGTGCGGCGTGCCCCCCTGGCGGGAACTCGAACCGGCCACCGGTGTGATCGGCACGCCTCTGGTCGACACCCACGCGCGATTCCTGCGCACGGCGAGCTACGGCGACCGATTGGAAGTCGATACCGAAGTCCTCGAGTGGCGGCGCAAGAGTTTCGTGATGCGGCACCGGATCCGGCGCGGGGACGTCCTGCTGGTCGAGTGCGAGGAAGTCCGGATCTTCGCCGCCCGCGCCGGCGCCGATCCGCACGTGATCCGCGCCGTGCCGGTGCCCGCGGACATCCGCGCGCGCTGCGGCGAAGGAGCGGTGGAACAAGACGCGGCATCGTAGACTACGGACTGGCGGGCCGGACCACGGACAAAGCGTGGCCGGCGCCAGGCAAGAAGGAGGAGCGGCATGAAAGCACCGGTGGCAGGCGACCTGAGCGCGGGCGCCATCGTGTTCGGTCCCTTCGGACAGCGCTTGCTGGCCGTCTGCAAGTTCGTCGCCATCCTGGGCGGCCTGGTGTTTGTCGGGCTGGTCGTCATGTCAATCGTCTCGATCGTCGGGCGCAAGGTCGCCTCGGCGCCGCTGCCGGGCGACGTCGAGTTGCTGCAGCTCTGCGCGGCGTTCGGCGCGGCTTCGTTCTTCGCCTATTGCCACCTGGTCGGCGGCGACGTGAAAGTCGATTTCTTCACCCAGCACCTGCGGCCGTCCTTCGTCCATGCGCTGGATGCGTTCGGCTCGCTGCTGGTCGGCCTGTTCGGCGCGCTGATCGCGTGGCGCTCGTTCGCCGGCGCGATGACGGTCAAGGACGCTGGCGAGACGACGATGATCCTGAGCCTGCCGCTGTGGGTCGGCCAGATGTTGATGGTGCCCGGCTTCATCCTGCTCGCCGCGGCCGGCTTCTATTTGGCGGCCCAGCACCTGCGGGCAGTTGGCCGCGGAGCCCCCGAGTGAGCGGCATCGGCACCGGCGCGACGATGTTCGCGATCCTGCTCGTTTTCCTGGTGCTGCGCGTGCCGATCGGCATCGCGATGTTCGGCGTCGGCGCCGGCGGCTACCTGTACCTGACGGGCGGGGATCCGAAGACGCTGCTGAATTCGCTGAAGAACCTCGCCTACGCCCGGCTCTCGAATTACGACCTGGTGGTGATTCCGCTCTTTCTGCTGATGGGGCAATTCGCCACGCACGGCGGCCTTTCCCGTGCGCTGTTCCGCTTCGTCAGCGCGTTCATGGGCCACCTGAAAGGCGGCGTCGCGATGGCGGCGATCGGCGCCTGCGCGGGCTTCGGCGCGATCTGCGGCTCCTCGCTCGCGACGGCGGCGACGATGGGCCAGGTCGCGCTGCCCGAACTGCGCCGGCACGGCTACGCCGGCAGCCTCTCGACCGGCGCGCTCGCGGCCGGCGGCACGCTGGGCATCATGATCCCGCCGTCGGTGCCGCTGGTGATCTACGCGATCCTGACGCAGGAGTCGATCGGCAAGCTGTTCATGGCGGCGGTGCTGCCCGGCCTGATCGCGATGGTCGGCTACATGATCGTCGTGCGCATCATCGTCACCTTGAAGCCGCACATGGGGCCGGCGGGCGAGAAGGTGGCCTGGCCCGAGCGGCTGAAGGCGCTGGTCGCGGTCGGGCCGGTGCTGCTCGTGTTCGTCGTCGTCATTGTCGGCATCTACGGCGGCTGGGCCAATCCGACGGAGGCCGCGGCGATCGGCGCCGCCGCCTGCGGCATCCTCGCCGTAGTCAGCGGCGGCATGCGTGGCAAGGGCCTGATCGACAGCGCGCTCGGCACCGCGCAGGCGACGGCGATGATCTTCCTGGTGCTGCTGGGCGCCGACATGCTCAACACCGCGCTCGCCCTGTCGCAGATGCCCGCCGAACTCGCCGGTTGGGTCAAGGGGACCGGCCTTTCGCCGATACTCGTGATGATCGCGATCCTCGTCATCTACATCCTGCTGGGCTGCGTTATGGACTCGCTGGCGATGATCCTGCTCACCATTCCGATTTTCTATCCGATGATCATGGGTCTCGACTACTGGGGAATGAGCCAGGGCGACAAGTCGGTCTGGTTCGGCATCCTCGCGCTGATGGTCGTCGAGATCGGGCTGGTCCATCCGCCGGTCGGGATGAACGTCTACATCATCAACCGGCTGGCGAAGGATGTGCCGCTGACGGAGACGTTCAAGGGCGTGATGCCCTTCCTGGCTTCCGACTTCCTTCGCATCACCCTGCTTTTGTTTTTCCCGGCGATTTCGCTGGTGCTGGTTCGCAGTTTCGGGGGTTAGCGCAAGGAGGCAGTCGCGCAGAACCCGGAGTATTTCCAACGTCTGAAACCGACGCAATGAAGGAGACACGCATGAAACGATTCGACGCAATCCAGTTTGGGACCATCGCGGCCGCGCTCGCCTCGCTGACCCTGGGCGCGGCAGCGCACGCGCAACAGGTGATCCTGAAAGTGCACCACTTCCTGCCGCCCACTTCGAGCGCGCAGGTCAAGCTGATCCAGCCGTGGTGCGACAAGATCAACAAGGAGTCCGGCGACAAGCTGAAATGCCAGATCTATCCGGCCATGCAGCTGGGCGGCACGCCGCCGCAGCTCTTCGACCAGGTCAAGGATGGCGTCGCGGACATCATCTGGACGCTGCCGACGTATTCGGCCGGGCGCTTCACCAAGTCCGAAGTGTTCGAGCTGCCGTGGATGACCACGACGGCCAAGGGCGGCAGCCAGGCGCTGTATGCCTATGTGCAGAAGTACGCGCAGGACGAGTTCAAGGGCGTGCATCCGCTGTTCATGCACGTCCACGACGGCGCGCTGTTCCACTTCGTCAGCAAGCAGCCGAAGACACTCGAGGACATGAAGGGCCTCAAGATCCGCGCCGCAACGCGCGCGAATTCGAAGATGATCGCCTCGCTCGGCGCGACGCCGGTGCAGATGCCGCTGCCGCAGGTGCCCGAGTCGCTGTCGAAGTCGGTGGTCGACGGCGCCGCGGTGCCCTGGGAAGGCACGCCCGCGATCAAGCTCTCCGAGATCGCCAAGTACCACCTCGACGTGCCGGCCGGGTCGCCGCGGATCTCGAACTCCATCTTCATCTTCGGGATGAACCAGGCAAAGTACGACAGCCTTCCGCCCGACCTGAAGAAAGTCATCGACGCCAACAGCGGCCTGGCGACCTCCGCATGGGCCGGCGAAGTCGGCTTCGACGACGTCGTCGCCCCGCTGAAGAAAGTCGCGCAGGATCGCAACAACACCTTCTACACGCTGCCCGAGGCCGAATACCAGAGGTGGGTCAAGGCGACTGCCGGCGTCGACGACGAGTGGATCAAGGAAGCCGCAGCCAAGGGCGCCGACGGCAAGAAGCTGCTCGAAGAAGCGCGGGCGCTGATCAAGCAATACACCAAGTAGCTCGCGCCACCGTGCGCTGACCGCGACTGCCGTAACGACTGCCGTAGGATGGGTGGAGCGAAGCGATACCCATCGTGTTCGAACAGAGGGAACAATGGGGTCAGGCTCGAACTTGAGCCCGACCCCTTTTCCATTTCCACCGTGATATGTGCGTCAGCGAACTGAATCCCCCGTGCACTTCGCGCATCATGCGCATTTGGGATCTCGCATCGCATCCACTCAACCCGCTGCAATCACATCAGGCCATCGCGATGGACAACTCGACACAAGCGAACGTGGCGCGGGACGTTGCGCCAGCATGGAAGACGCAGGAATATCAAGGCAAGCAGATCCACGTTTGCACGGCGCTGCGCGCGCACGACAACGATGAGCTCGATGGCCACGGGGATCAGTGGGACTTCAAGGTCCGTGTTACCGAAGGGAGCACCGATCCGGCCGCACCGCCTTGCGCCAGCGCGGATTCCGACCCGGAAGTTTTCTATTCGACGCAGTCCGTGACGGAAGATCTCGCGTTCACGAAGGGCCGGGAACTGGTCGAGGCGATGTAGGCTCGCTGGGGCGATTGGGCGACAGTCCGGCTTCCCCATCGCATCTTGTCGGACTTCAAGGTCGTCGACGGCACCGCCACGCCACCTGGGCCAGACGATGCCGCGGCGATCCCCGCGCTGCACTGGGCCGGCAATCCGGAGTGGGCGTACGGCGGCGGGCTGTTCCACATCGCCTGCGACTACCGGCTGATGATCGACAACCTGATGGACCTGACGCACGAGACCTACGTCCACGCCGACAGCATCGGCCAGAAGGAAATCGACGAAGCGCCGGTCAGCACCAAGGCGGACGGCGACGAGGTCGTCACCAGCCGCTTCATGCACAACATCATGCCGCCGCCGTTCTGGCGCGCGGCGCTGCGCGGCAATCACCTGGCCGACGACGTCCCCGTCGACCGCTGGCAGATCTGCCGCTTCACCCCGCCCAGCCACGTGATGATCGAAGTCGGCGTCGCGCATGCGGGGCACGGCGGCTAC
Source organism: Betaproteobacteria bacterium (assembly GCA_016717855.1). GTDB lineage: Bacteria > Pseudomonadota > Gammaproteobacteria > Burkholderiales > Casimicrobiaceae > PALSA-1005. The sequence goes on along the minus strand of JADKEV010000011.1, from coordinate 97,273 downwards.
GACGCGGACGCGAAGCACAAGGCCTATGCGATCGTCGTCGATTTCCTCACGCCCGAGAGCGAACATTCGATGTGGTATTTCTGGGGCATGGCGCGCAACTTCAATCCGCGCGACAAGGCGCTGACCGCGGCGATCCGCGAAGGACAAGGCAAGATCTTCAGCGAAGACCTGGGAATGCTCGAGTCGCAGCAACGCAACCTGCTCGCGCGCCCCGGGCGCGAACTGCTCAGCCTGAACATCGACGCCGGTGGACGGAACTCGCGGCGGATATTGGAGCGCATCGTCGCGGCGGAGCGGGTGTCCGCGGAACAATAGGAGACCACGGTTTCGTGCGACACGGCGATGATGGGTATCGCTGCGCTCCACCCATCCTACGACTCCACCCATCCTACGGCATGGAAATTCGAGCCTGACCCTTTTTCCCGTTACCGCGGCAGCAGGATCCCCCGATCGACATTGCGGATGTCGGTGTGCCCGCAGAACGCCATCGTCAGGTCGAGTTCCCTGTGGATGATCTGCAATGCCTTGGTCACGCCCGCCTCGCCCATCGCGGCCAGTCCGTAGACGAACGAGCGCCCGATCAGCGTGCCTTTCGCGCCCAGTGCGACAGCCTTGAGCACGTCCTGCCCGGAGCGGATGCCGCCATCCATCCACACTTCGATCTTCGAGCCGACCGCGTCGGCGATCGGCGGCAGCGCTTCGATCGACGACGGCGCGCCATCCAGCTGGCGGCCGCCGTGGTTGGAGACGATCAGCGCGTCGGCGCCGGTGTCGACGGCGAGCTTCGCGTCCTCGACGTCCTGGATGCCCTTCAGGATCAGCTTGCCGCCCCAGCGCTTCTTGATCCACTCGACGTCGCCCCAGTTCAGGCGCGGGTCGAACTGCTTCGCCGTCCACTCGGAGAGCGAACCCATGTTCTCGACGCCCTTGACGTGGCCGACGATGTTGCCGAACTGGCGCCGCTTCGTGCCCAGCATGCCGAGGCCCCAGCGCGGCTTGGTCATCATGTTCAGGATGTTGGGGAGCGTGAGTCTGGGCGGCGCCGACAGCCCGTTCTTCAGGTCCTTGTGCCGCTGGCCGAGGATCTGCAGGTCGAGGGTCAGCATCAGCGCGCCGCACTTCGCGGCCTTGGCCCGGTCGATCAGCCGCTCGATGAAATCGCGGTCGCGCATCACGTAGAGCTGGAACCAGAACGGCGCCTTGGTGTGCGTGGCGATGTCCTCGATCGAGCAGATGCTCATCGTCGAGAGCGTGAACGGGACGCCGAACGCTTCGGCCGCGCGCGCGGCCAGGATCTCGCCGTCGGCGTGCTGCATGCCGATCAGGCCGACGGGCGCGAGCGCCACCGGCATCGCGACGTCGACGCCCACCATCCGCGTGCGCGTCGACCGGGTTTCGATGTCGATCGCGACGCGCTGGCGCAGCTTGATCTTGTGGAAGTCCGCCTCGTTGGCGCGGTAGGTGCCTTCGGTCCACGAGCCCGAATCCGCGTAATCGTAGAACATTCGTGGCACGCGCTTTTGCGCGAGCACGCGCAGGTCTTCGATGTTGGTGATGACGGTCATCGGGACTCCCCCATGTGGTATTTTATGTTCGCCGGGTAGTTTAGCGTACAAGCAGCAAGCAGACCCCGCGCCGCCCTCCGCCCGCATTCAGCCCGATGACAGGAAACGTGCGATGACCGACATGGAACAAGCTGACCGCCTGCTCATCCGCGACACCATCGAGAACTGGGCGCTCTGGCGCGACGCCGGCGATTGGGAGCGCTTCCGCACCGTCTGGCACGACGACGGGCGGATGATGGCGACGTGGTTCCAGGGCACCGCCGACGAGTTCATCCGCGTCAGCCGCGAAGGCTGGGCAAGGGGAGTGAGCATCCTGCATTTCCTCGGCGGAACCACGATCGACCTCGCCGCCGGGCATCCGGATGCGCGCGCGATTGCGCAGACCAAGATGACGATTTCGCAGCGCGGGGACGTCGAAGGCGTGCGCTGCGACGTCGTGTGCACCGGCCGCTTCTACGACTTCTTCGAAAAGCGCGCGGGGCGCTGGGGCGTCGTGCTGCGCCAGCCGATCTACGAAAAGGACCGGATCGATCCGGTGGAGCCGACGGCCGTGCTGAAGCTCGATCGCGAGCTTCTTGAAGGCTTTCCCGAAGGCTACCGGCATCTCGCCTACCTGCAGACCCGGATTGGCTACACCGTCAAGCGCGACATGCCCGGGCTCAAGGGACCGGAAGTCGAGGCCTTGTACGCGCGCGGCCGCGCCTGGCTGGCCGGCGGCGGACTCTGACGCGGCCGGGCAACGGCAGCCATGCCTCTGCACGGTCAGGCGTTTCTCGCGCTCTGGAACGACATCGCCGCGGCGCGCGAGCGCGAGTACGACCAGTGGCACACGCTGGAGCACGTGCCGGAACGCGTCGCGGTGACCGGCATCCACGGCGCGCGCCGCTACGTGAACCGCCGCCGGACGAGCCACCGCTACTTCACGCTGTACGACGTCGCCGGCCTGGACGTGTTCGACAGCGCCGAGTATCAGGATCTGCTGCGCAATCCGACGCCGTGGTCCGCGGCCATGCGGCCCGACTTCAGCAATTTCGTCCGCGCGCCCTGCGCCGTCCGGCAGTCGGCGGGCATTGGCATCGGCGCGGCCATCGCTTGCCTGTGCACGCAGGGCGATGGAGTCGCGGACGACCGGACCGGCACCGCGCTCGCGCACGCGCTGACGTTGCCCGGCGTCACCGCCGCGCACTGGGGCAGCGGTCAGGGCGGGCCGCCCACGGTTCCCTGGCAGCAGCCGTCCGCGCCATCCGCGCCATCATCCGCGCCGGCCGCACCTTCCGCGCCACGCGCCTTCGACACGGTGCTGCTGCTCGAGGCGCTGGATCGCGAAGCCGCCGCGGCAGCACTGGCGCATCTGCAAGCGGCGCTAAGCCTCGCGGATCTGCCGGCCGACTTCGGCGCGGACGTCTACGACCTCGCCTTCGTCTTTCCGGGCGCGGACGCAGCAGAGCCGCTGCGCCACCGGCGGCCGGCCTGGCCGGAGAAGGGCTAGCCTCATGCAGGAAGCCGACTACGTGATCATCGGCGGCGGGACCGCCGGGTGCGTGCTGGCGAACCGGCTGTCCGCCGATCCGGCCTGCGAGGTCGTGGTGCTGGAAGCCGGGGACGACTATACGAGCCGCTGGATCGGCATGCCGGCCGGCGTCGCCAAGCTGTTCGCGCATCCGCGCCTGAACTGGCGCTACTTCACGGAACCCGAAGCCGCGCTCGGTGGGCGGCGGCTGTACTGGCCGCGCGGCAAGGTGCTGGGCGGCACCTCGAGCATCAACGGCATGACCTTCACGCGCGGTCAGGCCGCCGACTACGACGCCTGGGGCGCCATCGCCGGCAGCGGCTGGTCGTGGGAATCGGTGCTGCCCTACTTCAAGAAGTTCGAGGACAGCCCGTTCGGCACGCGCGAGTTTCGCGGCTCGACCGGTCCGGTGCGGATCGGCCCGATCGTCTCGCCGCACCCGCTCTCGCGGGCCTTCCTCGAGGCGTGCGTGGCGGCGGGAATCCCCTTCAACGACGACTACAACGGTGCGACGCAGGAAGGCATCGCCTTCACCCAGGTGATGATGCGCGACGGCGTGCGCGTGTCCGCGGCCAGCGCGTTCCTGGCGCCGGCACGGGCGCGGCCCAACCTGCGCGTGCTCACGAAGAGCCTGGTGCGCCGGATCGTCGTCGAGAATGGGCGCGCGACCGGCGTCGAGTTCGGCCACGGCCATCGCGTCGAGACGATAGGCGCGCGGCGCGAAGTGCTGCTGTGCGCCGGCACCGTCGCCTCGCCGCAGATCCTGCTGCTCTCGGGCATCGGCGCGGCGGGGGCGCTTGGCGCGCTGGGCATCGCCCCGGTCGCCGACCTGCCCGCGGTCGGCCGGAACATGCAGGAGCACGTGCGGGTGCCACTCGTCTTTCGCACGACGGCGCCGTCGTTCAATCGCGAGGCGCGTGGCGTGCGCCTGCTGCGCCACGTCGCGCGGTATGTGCGTGAGCGGAAGGGCCTGCTCGCCGTTACCGCGAGCCAGGTCAACGGCTTCGTGCGCTCGTCGCCGGAGGTCGGGCGGCCCGACCTGCAACTCGTGTTCCGCCCGTCCAGCGGCGACTATCGCGGCGGCCGCTACGTGATCCACAAGCACGAGGGCGTGATGGCGATGGTGGGACTCTTGCGGCCGAAGAGCCGCGGCCACGTCGCGCTGCGCTCGCCCGACGCAAAGGTGGCGCCGGCCATCGTCGCCGGCCACCTGAGCGATCCGGCCGACGTCGAGCCACTGGTCCACGGCGTGCGGCTGTTGCGGAGCGTGTTCGCGACGGCGCCGCTGTGCGACGTGGCCGCCGAGGAGTTGCGGCCCGGCGCCGCGGTCGCTTCCGACGAAGCCCTGCGCGAGTACGTGCACGCGGCGGCCGACTCGATGTTCCACGCCGTCGGCACCTGCGCGATGGGAACCGCGGTGGATGCCGTGACGACGCCCGAGCTGCGCGTGCGCGGCGTCGACGCGCTGCGGGTCGTCGATGCATCGGTGATGCCGCTGGTGCCCTCGGGCAACACGGCGGCCGCGGTGATGATGCTCGCCGAGCGCGCGGCCGACCTGATCCTGGCCGGCCGCACTGCCGGATCGTCCGCGCAGCGTTAGCAAACGCTGCGCCCGCGCCGTGGGCAGCCGGCGATCGCGGCTTTTTCTCAGGCAGGCGCTTTCTGGATGCGCGGCCGTTTGATGCAGCACAAGGAATCGAGCTGCGGAGGTTTCGGCCGCCATGCTTCGCGCGCATACTGGTTCCAGTGCGCCGGAACGAGAGAGGGGTTCGGGGCGCATCAAGGATCATGGAGTCAGTCATGAAACGCCTCTTGCAAGCACTCTGCGCGGGACTGCTGCTGGCCGCCGCCTGCACGCACGCGACGACGGTCACGATCGGCAACACATTCTTCGGCTGCAACGAGCCGCGCAAGGTGGCGGTGAGCGCGGCGGGTGGAGTCTGGATGCCCTGCATCGGGATGATCGTGGAGTTGCTGTACTTTCCCGGCGACTACGGCGCGGTCCTGCCGCCGGCGATCGCCATCGACAAGATCGACCTGCCGCCCACGGTGCAGGCGACGGCGCTGGCGTTCGACAACAACAACAACGTCTGGTTTACCGACTACTGGGGCAACCGGGTCGGCAAGGCCAACCTCGCAACCAAGGCGGTGTCGATGTACCCGGTGCCCGCCGGTGCGCGGCCCGATGGCATCGTGTTCGCCAGTGACGGCAACATCTACGTCGCCGCGTACGAGGCCGGTGCAGTCTATCGCGTCACGCCTGCGGGCGCGGTCAGCACAGTCATCGGCGTGGCGGCCGGGCATCACATACGGGGGCTCGCGACCAAGGGCGGCACTTTGATGTTCGGCGACTACGATGCCTGCCGCATCTACGAGTATTCGCCGCTGTTCGACATCCTGGTGCAGTTTCCCGTCACCTGCCAGAAGATCTACGACGTGACGATCGGGCCGGACAATCTCGTCTGGTACGCGGGCGGCACCAAGATCGGCAAGCTGACGACCAACGGCGCGGTCGCCTACGACCCCGCTCCCGGCACAATCGCGCTGTCACTCGCCAGCGCGCCCGACGGCACGCTCTGGTACGCCGGCGACAGCGGCATGGCGACCTTGCAGACGCGCGTCGGGCAGATCACGACCGGTGGCGTGGCCACCGATGTCGCGCTGCCCTCGAACGCCGGAACCGCAGCCGCGATCGTCGTCCGGCAAAGTGACGGCACGGTGTTCTTCACGATGCCGGGTAGCGACAAGTACGGGATGATCCAGCCCGCCGCGGCGACGGCGCCGGACGTGATGGTGGTGGAATTCTTCAACAGCATCCTCGGTCACTACTTCATCACGGCATCGGCGTCCGAGGCGACCGGCATCGACAACGGCCTGGCGGGCCCGGGCTGGAGCCGGACGGGGCAGTCCTTCAAGGCGTGGAAGTCCGGGCCGATGCCCAATGCCAGCCCGGTATGCCGCTTCTATGGCAACCAGGCGGCAGGGGGGCCGAATTCGCACTTCTTCACCGTCGTCGCCCAGGAGTGCGCCGCGGTGCGCACTGATCCGGGCTGGACGCTGGAGACGACAAGCGCGTACTGGATCGTGCAGCCGGGTGCGGCGTGCCCGTCGTTCACGCTGCCGGTCTACCGCGCGTACAACAACGGCTACTTGAACCACGACTCGAACCATCGCTTCACGACCGATTTCGCCACGTTCAACGCGATGGGTACGCAGGGTTGGATCAAGGAGGGTGTCGTGATGTGCGCGCCACACTGAATACCCGCCGCGAATTTGATCTGCAACAATGTTGAGCGTTGCCGCCAGGGTCTAGAATCCTCCGGCGCCGCATGCCGCGGTGCGCATCAGACTGGACGACATGGCCGCACCGCTCACTTCCTATCCGTGGACCGACACATTCGAACTCGGGCATGCGCGCATGGACGACACGCACCGGGAGTTCGTGACCTTCATCGACACCCTGCTGCAGGCGGGCGACGAGGAATTTCCAGCGCTGCTGGCGCGGTTCGCCGCGCACACGCAACAGCACTTCGACCAGGAATCGGCCTGGATGCGCGAAACAGACTTCCCACCCGCGCCCTGTCACGAGATGGAACACCTGCGCGTCCTCGAAGCGGTGCGCGTCGTCGGCGAACGCGTGGCGGGCGGCGACTTGGCGCTGGGCCGGCAACTGGTCGCCGCCCTCGCCGAGTGGTTTCCGGTCCATGCGGCGTCGATGGACAGCGCGCTCGCCGGTTGGCTGCTGCGCCCCGGGGCGGACAGTCACGCCCGCTGCCAGTACTCGTAGGCCCAGGCGGTCGCGAATCCGGCGCGGCGATAAAGCGCCAGCGCGGGCGGGTTCTCCGCTTCGACCTGCAGGAACATCCGTTCGACGCCCCGCTCCAGAGCGGCGGCGGCCAGCGCGGCAAGCACGCGCCCGGCAAGGCCTTCGCCCCGGCGCGCCTGCCCGGTCCGCATCCCGTGCACGCTCGCCCATCCGTAGCCGAATGCGCCGACGCCGGCCGCAATCGCGCGTCCGTCTTCGCGCACGCTGGCGTAGAGAGAGCCCGGCGTCCGGCCCAGTGCCTTGACGCGGCTGGCGCCGTCAACGGGGTCAAAGCCCGCGCCCAGGAACACCGCGGCCCACGAGGTGTCGGGCGCCGCGGCGAGTTCCACGGCTGCGGCGGACGAGACCCGCGCCACGGTTGCGGCGGCGGCGACCTGCACCAGCGTCGGCCGCCCCGCGCCATAACCGCGGCCCGTCAACGCAACGCGCATCGCCTCAAACGCGGGTGAGTCCGGAATCCGGAACAGCGCCGGCATGCCCCGGTCCGCATAGCGCGCCTCGATCGCCGGCAGCACCGCGGCATCCGGCGCCGCATGCCGCAGCGGGACCGCGCACTTCGCCCGGTTGACGGCGCCGGTATCAAAGGCGAGCAGCCAGCCGCCGAGTTCCTCGATGGCTTGCGGCGCGACGGCGGCGACGGTCGCCCGCTCGATCGCTTCGATGTCGGCAGGATTCAGGATGGCATTCGGCATGGGGAACGCGGGCATTGTACGGTGCCCGATGCAACACGGGCCGCGGCGCCTGTGCGGCGGCAGCGCGGCCCGTTGTGATCTACCGCCCGTTCAGGGCGTCAGCGCTTGCAGCCTCGCTTCGACTGCCGCCGGGGTTGCCGCGCGGGCATTGGCCGCGACTGCGCCGTTGACGAGCGACGCCCCGCGCATGCCGAACATGTAGCGCAGAACCAGCATGCCGTCGGTCAGCGCATCGGCCGCGCCGTTGTCGTCGATGTCGAGCGCGCCGGACATATTGTCCAGCAGCGTGGCGATCGCGACCGGATCGTTGCGCAGGGCCGTGGCCGCCAGCGCGCCATCGGTCAGCGCCTCGCCGCGCAGGCCGAACATGTGCCGCAGGATCAGCAAGCCGTCGGTCAGCGAGTCGTACGCCGCGTCCGTGCTCTTGTCGATGTTCAGCGTCGCGGCCGGGGGCGCTACGGCAGCCGTGTTCGTCAGGTCGAACGTGGTTGTCGCCGGCAAGCCCGCGGCCGTCGCGGTCACCGCGTACCCGCCCAACACCATGTTCGCGCTGGCGCTGGCGCTCGCCAGTCCGTCCTCGTCGGTGACGACGGTGGCCTGGAACAACGTCGCGGCGGCGCCCGACTGGGGCACGTGGAATGTGACATCGACGCCCGCGCGCGGATTGCCCCCCGCGTCGCGGACGATGGCGATCAGCGAATTGTCGAAGGGCGTGCCGGCCGCGGTGGCCTGTCCGCTGCCGCTGAAGGTCGCGATGCTGGCGGGTGGCGCCACGGCGGGGCAACTCAGGATCCCCGCCGCGGGGGACCAGGTCACCGCGCCCGCAAGGCAGTTGGGAAGGCTGAAGACGATCGCCACGCTGGCCGCGGGTGTCGTCGGCCCGCCGGCCGGCTGGCAGCTGACGGTTCTGGCCGTGGCGTTCCAGGCGAGCGCGAAGCCGGAGGTGCAATCGGGCACGACCACGGTGATGTTGCCCACCGTGGCTGGAGAGCCGCCCAGGCACTGCACGGTCCGATTTGCCGCGGTCCATGACAGCGCGCCACCGGCGGTGCAGCCCGGAGCATCCACGGTGATGGACACTGCCTGGGCCGGCATCGCCTGTGCGCCCACCACGACCGCCATTGTGAACAGAACATGACGAAAGAATAACTTCGACTCAAACATGACCACACTCTCCCCTAGGGCATCGCAATGCCCGATCTGCATAGTTGAAACTCAAGTCCGCTCAGCCAATGGTCAACCGCTCGCGCCGGACCGGTCCTGACGCGGATCAAACTCTTCATAAGATAGTTTTACATGCCATCAGCATAGCAGGCATTGCAGCGTGGGAAAAGCGAAAAACACAGGGAAACTACGCAGGCGGAGGGCCGGCCAATGCCGGCAGCCAGAAGGCGACGGCCGCGGCGTGCGATCAGGTGCCGGGCCGGGCGCGCGGGAGCAAACCCGTACGCCCGGCGCCCCTGTCGAGAAGCGCGGTGATGCGGGTCTGGCCGCGACCCGGTTTGCCAAGAAACCCGGAGCCGGAGGCTCCGGTTATGCGCTCACCGCGACGGCGCGCACATCACCACGCCTTCGCCGGCCCAGCCCCTGGCGACCTGGGCCAGATACGCGGCGTGGTTGGCGGTGATCCGGTGGTTGCTGTCGACGCCGCGCGTGAAGCCGTTGTTGTATGCGCGGTAGACGGGCACGCTTCCCGCCGCGCACTGCCCGACCACGGGCGCCGAGCTGGCGAAATCGTTGCTCTCGAAATTCCAGCGCTTTTCCGAGGCCGGAGTCGATGCCTGCAGGTCCTTGAGCGACTGGCACTCGGCGGGGTCGATGGTGTAGAAGTGCGAATTGGGTCCCGGCGTCAGGCTGCCGTAGAAACGGCAAACCAGCGACGTGCCGCCCGCATTGAAATAGTCGCCCGTCGTCGTCCAGCCGGGTCCGGCGGAGCCGTTGCCGATCGCCGCCTGTTCGTCTGGATTGGCGGTGATGAAGTAGTTGTCGAGATTGGTGTTGTAAAACTCCACGACCGAGTCTTGCGGCACGAACACGAAGACGCCGCTGGGCGAACCGCGCGACGCGCTGGTGCCGGCATAGACACGGCCACCGCTGGCGGCAAGGGCCATGACCGAGCGGCTGCCCAGGCCGCGGCTGACCTGCGTCCAGGGGCCGGTGCTGCCGGCAGGCAGCCTCCAGGCGTGCGTATTTTCGATACCCGCATAAAGATCTCCATTGGCGTCCCGGGCAAGCGCCTGCACCTCGGCCACAAGCCCCATGCCCACGCCCTGCCATACGCCGGCCACGAGCTGGAGCACACCGTTGGCGGTGCCCGCGTACATGCCGCCCGCGCCATCGGGCGCCAGCGCCCGCACGCGCAGGCTGCCCAGGTTCGTGTTGCGGGGAATCCAGGTCTGGCCGCCCGGCGCCAGGACATACACGCCGCTGTCATCAAGGCCGGCGTAGGCGTTGCCCGCGGCGTCGAAAGCCAGCGCGTTCACAGTGTCGTCAGGGAGCCCCGAACCCATCTCCACCCAGGCCGACGCGCCGGCAGCCAGCCTCATTACCGAGCCATTCTGTCCGGACCATACGCCGTTGGCCGCATCGACCGCGAGCGAGGTGGAGAAACCACCGCCCTGCCCGGTTCCCGCCGTGCTCCATGTGCCGCCAGAGAGCTTGACCACGGTGCCCTGCGACGAGGCGTAGACCGTGCCCAGGCCGTCGATGACGATCGCGCGTATGGTCGGATCGGTACGCGACGGGTCGACGGCGGTCCAGACCGCACTTCCGTTCGCCAGGCGCTGGACGCCCTGCCCGAAGGTCCCCGCGTAGAGGTCGCCGTTGGGGGCGAAAGCCATGCCATTGATCGTGCTTGCCGTCATGCCTTCGTTGGCCCGTTGCCAGGCCGTGACCCCTGCGGGCAACACGAAGATGCCGCTGCCGTTACCCAGGGTCAGCGCGCCATCGGCGTTCGAGTAGACGAGCGCGTAGCTCGGGCCGTGCGGGCCGAGCCCCGTGCCCACCGCCGTCCATGTCGTCGCGCCGCTGGGCAACGCGTGGACGGCGCCGTAGCCCGCCGCGTACAGCGTGTTCCCGGCGCCCACGGCAAAGTCGTAGACGGCAGCGGTTGACGTAAGGCTGTCGCCATTCCATGCCGCCCAAGTCGCGCCACCGCCGCTCGCGTTGGCGAGCTTGTATGCGCCACCGAACTGGTTGCCGGCGAACAGGTCGTTGCCGACCACGGCCAACGCCTGGACACTGAGACTGGCCAACCCCGAGTTCATGGCCGACCATGTCGCGCCGCCGGCGGGCAGCTTGTACACGCCCTTGCCGTAGAGCGACGCCCAGAAGTTGCCGGCGCCGTCGAACACCAGGTTGTTGGCCATGCCATCGGCCGGCAGTCCGGCGCCGACCGTGGTCCACGTGGCGCCGCCCGCCGCGAGCTTGTAGATCGCGCCGGTGTTGTTCATCGCGACGTAGACGGCGCCCTGCGCATCCGAGGTCATCCCGCTCCCGGCCTGACCGGGCAGGCCGTCGGTGCCGCTCACCTTGGTCCAGGTCGTGGCGCCCGCCGGCAGCGCATAGACGCCCGACGAGCCCGACACGTAGGTCGTGCCAGTGCCGCCGATGGCGAACTGCGCGTTGCTCTGGGTCGGCAGCCCCGGGCGCAGCGTCCACCGCGTCGCTCCTGCCGCGCGCGAGTACACGCCCGAGCTGTTCAAGCCGGCCCAGGTATTGCCGGCGGCGTCGATCAGGAGCGCAAGCGGCTGGCCACCGAACGGACCTTCCAGATAAGTCCAGGAAGCTGCGGTGGCGGCGCCGCTGCCGGCGATTGCAGCTAGAAACAGCAGGCCGCTACGAATGGCACGGGCGGCGCGGGATGGCAGGTGCACGGGAATCTCCTTTTCCTGTTGCGGCATGCGGGTCCATCGCATCGCCCTCTGCGGCGCCGATGACCGGCGGTGGTTGCGCTGCGATGCATCCGGGGGACGTCGCGCAGGGGCCGGCTGCGCATTGTAGGGGACTTGGCCGCGCATCACAATCGGCGCCGGCCCCCACGGAAGATTCCCCCGGAAAATCGCCTGGCTGCGCGGGCTTCACGCCCCCCGGTCGCCCCGCAGAGGTAGTCAGGCGGATGGCGGAGATCGCGCCGCAGCGGCGGATGGGCTAATTTGGGTCAGACCCCTATTAGCGCCTATTAGCGCGACACCGGGTCCGTACGATTTAACGAGAGGGTATCGCTTCGCGCCACCCATCCTACGCAGCGGCGATGCCCTTCCTGGAAAGCCTTCGGTAAGCGCCCGCGTGGCGCGGCGGTCGCCTGCAATAGCCGCTGCCGGGGCGTGTACAATTTGACGGCGCTTTGCCCCTCACGCCCCTAGGAAGATGCCCATGACACTCTCCCGCCGCACTTTTCTCAAGACTGCCTCCGGATCGATGGTCATCGGTGCAGCCCCGTCGCTGCTTGCCGGCCGCGCGCTGGCGCAGAACCTGAAGCCGACATCGGTCGCGCTGACCTGGATCACCAACGTCGAGTACGCGGGCCTGTGGATCGCGATCGACAAGGGCTACTTCCGCGACGAGGGACTGGACGTCAAGGCGATACCCGGCGGGCCGAACGCGCCGGCGCCGCTGGTGACGGTGGCCGCGGGCAAGGCCGAGATCGGCTACGCCAACTGGTTTCCGTTCATCGACGCGGTGGGCAAGGGCAACGATTTCGTGCTGATCGGCCACACGTTTCCGGTTTCCCCGCTGGGCATCCTGTCGCTGGCGGCCAAGCCGATCCGCAAAGCGGCCGACATCGTCGGGGCGAAGATCCTCGCCCAGGGACCCACCGAGCGCGTGGGCATCGAGGCGGTCCTGGCATTGAACAAGCTGCCCAAGGACGTGCAGTTCGTCCCCGCCGGTTTCTCCCCCGAGCCGCTGCTCTCCAAACAGGGCGACGGCTACACCGCCTTCCTCACCAACCAGGCGATCACGCTGGAGACCATGGGACTGGTGCGCGACAAGGATTTCTTTTTCGTCTCGTTCGACGCGCTCGGCTTTCACACCTACGCGAGCGGCCTGTTCACCTCCCGCGACATGCTGCAGAAGGATCGCGCGCGGGTCGTGGCGTTCATGCGCGCGCTCACGCGCGGCTGGATGGACAACGAAAAGGATCCGGCGCTGGCGCCCAAGCTGGTGCTGTCCAAATACGGCGTGGACCTCGGACTGAATCCCAAGCAGCAGGCGCGGCAGAACGAGGTGCAGATCGGCCTGACCAAGAACCCGAAGGCGCCGACCCGGCGCCTGCTCGAACTCGATCCGGAAACGCTCTCCGGCCCGATGTACGAAGCCGCGCGCGCGACCGGCCGGACCACGCTGCCGCCGGTCGCCCAGCTGGCGGATTTCGGCATCATGGACGAGGTCTACCGCACGCTGCGCAAATAGGGACCGGCGATGGCGGCCAGACCCGCGGACGGCCCGCTCGAGGTCGACCTGCTGCTGCGCGGCTGCGCGGTGGTGGTCATGGATGCGCAGAACACGCAGATCGCCGATGGGGCGATCGCGATCAAGGGCCGGCGGATCCAATGGCTGGGCCGCGCGCGTGACGCCAGGGCGCAGGTCAGCGCGAAGTCGGTGATCGACGCCCGCGGCACCATCGCGATGCCCGGGCTGATCGACGCGCACTTCCACACGGCGCAGCAATTGCTCCGCGGCAAGATCGTCGCGCTGGCGCGCAAGCGCACGCTCAAGAACCCCGTCTGGAAAAACTACTACATCCCGTTCGAGGCGATGCTCGAGCCCGAGGACGTCTACCTTTCGGGGCTGCTCGCCTACACGAACATGATCAGCGTGGGCACCACCTGCTTCGCCGAAGCGGGCGGGCCGCATCCCGACGACATGGGCCGCGCCGCGATGGACACCGGCATCCGCGGCTATGTCGCGCTCTCGACGATGGACCAGGGCGACTGGGTGCCCCCGTCGATGAAAATGACGACGCGCCAGGCGCTCAAGCGCAATGTCGACCTGGTCAAGCGCTGGCGCGGCAACGATCGCGTCGGCGCCTGGCTCTCGCTGCGGCAGATCATGGTGTGCTCGCCGGCGCTGATCCGCGACATGGGCGCCGCCGCGCGCGAGCACGACGTCAAGATCCACACCCATCTGTGCGAAGGGACGTACGAAATCGACTACGCGCTGGAGAAGTTCGGCAAGCGGCCGGCCGAATTCATGCAGGAAATGGGCGTGTTCGACCGCCGGCTGCATTGCGCGCATTCGGTGATGCTCTCGCCGGAGGAGATGGACCTCTACGTCAAGCACCGCGCCTCGGCCTGCCATTGCGCGACCAACAACTACCACATCGGCCCGATGCGCCTGCTGGAGATGTGGCGCCGCGGCGTCGACGTGGGCCTGGGCACCGATGGCGCGGCATCCTGGGGCCCGCTCGACCTGTTCCAGGCAGCGCACATCGCGCGAGTCGGGCAGAGCGCGCTGTTCGGCACGCCGTGGCACAACCGGACGCTGACCAGCGGCGAGGAGATGCTCGCCATCGCGACCCGCGGCGGCGCGCGCGCGCTCTGGGGCTCGCCGACCAGATCGGCACGCTCGAGGCCGGCAAGAAGGCCGACATCCTGCTCGTCGACTGCGAGCAGCCCGACCAGGCGCCGGTGTACGACCCGATGTTCGTCGCGGCCAACACCACGGTCGGGCGCGACGTGAAGACGGCGATCATCGACGGCCGCGTGGTGATGCGGGACCGCGAGATCCTGACCATGGACGTGGCCCGGATCAAGGCGCTGGCGGCCGAGCGCCTGCCCCGCCTGATGCGGCGGCTGGAGGACATTACCAAGTGACTGCCGCCATTCACGTCGATCGGGCGAGGAAGACCTTCGATCTGGGCAAGGGCAAGTCGGTCGAGGCGCTGGCCGGCGTGTCGCTGGAGGTGCGCCCGGGCGAGTTCGTCGCGATCATCGGACCCTCGGGCTGCGGCAAGAGCACGATCCTGCGGCTGATCGGTTCGCTCGAGGAGCCGACCGCCGGCACCGTCACCATAGACGGCCGCCCGCCGCGGGAACTGGCGGGCGCGCACCGGCTGGGCGTCGCCTTCCAGGATCACGCGCTGCTGCCCTGGCTGTCGGTGTGGCAGAACGTGACGCTGCCGCTGCAGGTCGCGGGCGTGAAGCCGGACGACGCGAAGATCGCGGCGCTGATCAGGCTCGTGGGCCTGGAAGGCTTCGAGAAGGCGCGGCCGCGCCAGCTCTCGGGCGGCATGCGCCAGCGCGCCGCGATCGCGCGCGCATTGGTGCTCGGCCCCGAAGTGCTGCTGCTCGACGAGCCGTTCGCCGCGCTCGACGCGGTCACGCGCCGCTACATGAACATCGAGCTGCAGCGGATCTGGACCGAGAGCCGCATCACCACGCTGCTGGTCACGCACGGCGTCGACGAGGCGCTGTTTCTCGCCGACCGGATCGTCGTGATGAGCGGGCGGCCGGGGCGCATCATCGAGAACCTCGACATCGACTTCCCGCGGCCGCGCATGCCCGCACTCATGCGCACCCCCGCCTTTCATGCGCTCTACGATCATCTGGCCGACCTGCTCGAGCCGGCGGCGGCGGAGAACGAGCCGGTCGCGGGTGGGGGCGAGTCATGAGCCGCTTCGACGGAGACCGAGCGTGAGCTGCGGCAAAGGAGCCGGGCCATGAGCCGCGGCGGCGCGAACCGGAGCGGCCCGGCCAGGGCGGCGCTGGGCATTGCCGGCCTGCTGCTTTTCCTGTGCGCCTGGCAGGCGATCGGGTACTACCGGCTGGCCGGGCTGAGCTGGCCGCCGCTGACCGATGTGATCGCGCTGCTGGCCGACCCCGAGCGCTGGCCGCTGCTGGGGCGCGCGTTGTCTGCGACGTTGGCCGCGATGACCGCGGGCTACCTCCTCGGGATCGTCCTAGGTCTTGGCGCGGCGGTCGGCGCGCACATGTTCCCGATCGCGCATCCGGGCACCGACCGGCTGGCCGCGGTGGTGAATTCGATTCCGTCGATCGCGCTGGGGCCGGTGTTCATCGTGTTCCTGTCGCGCGAATCGACCGCGGCGGCGATCGCCGCTGCGCACGCGGCATTCATCATCTACGTGGCCGCCAGTTCAGGGCTGGCCGCCGCCTCGCGCGGGCACCGCGACCTGCTGGTCGTGCTCGGCGCCTCGCGCCTGTCGCGCCTGCGGCACCTGGACCTGCCGGCATCGCTGCCCTCGCTCTCGACGGGGCTGAAGCTGGCGGTCCCGGCCGCGCTGATCGGCACCATCATCGGCGAGTGGTTCGGCGCGCCGCGCGGCCTCGGCGTGCTGATCGTCAACGCGATGCAGAATTTCCAGATCGCGCTTCTGTGGAGCGTGGTCGTGCTGATCGCCTCGACCTCGCTCGCGCTCTACTCGGCGCTCAGCCTGCTCGAGCGCGCCTGCTACGCGCGCTTTGCCTGAGGCGACCGAACGATGATCTCCGATGCGTGGCCGGCGTGAACGGGAAAGTGGGACGCGGATGAACGCCATCGGACGCACCGCCGTAGCCGTGCTGCGCAACGGCTGGGGCATCCTGCTGCTGATCATCGTCTGGCAGGCCTGGGTCACGGCGATGAACTTCAATGCCATCGTGATGCCGCGCCCACTTGGAGTGCTGCAGGACCTGATCGGATTCCCCGAGGTGTACTGGAAGAACGCCGTCTACACCATCGGCGCCGCGGTGATCGGGCTGGTGCTCGGGATGGCCCTCGGCACCGGGCTCGCGATCCTCGCCTGGCTCTCGGACGTGCTCGAAGGCATGCTCACCCCGCTCACCGTGCTGTTCAGCTCGGTCCCGGTGGTGACCATCATCCCCATCGTCGCGCGGCTGCTCGGGTACGACTTCTCGACGGTGCTCGCGATCGTCGTCATCATCTGTTTCTTTCCGGCGTTCGTGTTCACCACCTCGGGCCTGAAGGCGCTGCCGGCCGGCGCGGATGACCTGTTCCGGGTGCTGGGCGCGCGCACGCCCGCGCGCTTGCTGCGGCTCGCGCTGCCGGCCGCGGTGCCCAACTGGAGCGTCGCGCTGCGCGTGGCCGCGGGCCACGCGGTGCTGGGCGCGATGATCGCCGAATACCTGATGGGGACCGCGGGGCTGGGCTACCTGTTCGCCGAGACGAAATCCGATTTCAACATGGAGCGCGCCTTCGGCGCCACGGCGGTGGCGATGGTCGTGTCGATACTTTTCTTCGCCGCCGCGCTGGCGGTGGAGCGCCGGGTGAAGGAGCGCTGGAATTAAACCGAAAGGGAGAACGCGATGACCACTGAACGACCAAAGGCCGTGCCGACTTTGATGCTTTCGAACCAGCGGGCGATCGTCACCGAGTGGCGCTTCGCCCCCGGCGCCGAGACCGGCTGGCACCGCCACGAGCACGATTACGTCGTCGTCCCGATGACGACTGGAACGCTGCTGCTGGAGGAAAAGGCCGGCAACCGCCACGCCGAGTTGCACGCCGGCCAGCCCTATGCCCGCGAGGTCGGGGTCGAGCACAACGTCGTCAACGCCAACGCCACCGAATTCGTGTTCATCGAGATCGAGCTGTTGCCCTGACCCGGCGACGGGTTGCCGGCACTCGTGACCGAACTCCAGATCATCCTGCTGGCCAATGGCGCGGTCGCGCTGGGCGCCGCGATACAGGGTTCGGTCGGCTTCGGCATGAACCTGATCGCGCTGCCGCTGCTGCTGGCGCTCGATGACCGGCTGGTTCCGGCGCCGCTGCTGATCGCGCATCTTGTGCTGGTCTCGTTCCTGTCGACCATAGAGTGGCGGCAGATCGACCGCTCCATCCTGGTCCCGGCGGTGGTCGGGGCGATTCCCGGCACCGTGCTGGGCATGATCGCGCTCACGCTGATGAGCCGCGACGCGTTCGTCGCGTTCACGGTCGCCGTGCTGCTTGGGGGCATCGCGGCGGTCGCGATCAGGGCGAAGGTCCCGCGCACGCCGGTGGTTACCGGCATCGTCGGCGCGGTCTGCGGCCTCTGCGGCACGACCACCTCGGTCAACGGCCCGCCGCTGGGCATGCTGATGATAGGGGGCAGCCACCTCGCGGCGATCCGCTCGACGCTGGCGGTGTTCCTGTGGCTGTCGACGGTATTCTCGCTGGCGGCGCTTTATCTTGGCGGGCGGTTCACCGGCAGCACGCTGGCGCTCGCCGCCTCTCTGGTGCCGGGGACGCTGGCCGGACTCGGCATCTCGAAACTCGTGCTGCGCGCGCTCGGGCACCGGATCGCGCCCCGGGAGGTGCTGCTGGCCACGTCTGTGCTGGCGACCGCCGTGTTCGTCGTCAAGGAGTGGGTGATATAGGGGACTCAAGTCAAATAGGGGTCAAATCAGGATTTGTTCCATTACGCGGGCGGTGCGCGCCGCCGTCTCGCCCGTGCTGGGGCAACGACCCTGACCGTTCAACTCGTCGACGATCGACTGGATCAGCGGTTGATGCACGTGCGGCGGATCGCCGACCGGATACTCTTCCACCGCCGACCCGCGCAATAGCTGGATCGGCACCGGCTGCGACGTCGAGAACCGGATGCGGCCCGTGCTGCCGACGATCTCGTTCATTTCGTGATCGTGGTCGGCCGCGTAGCACCAGAGACCCGTGCCCACGATGCCGGAGTCGAACCGCCAGGTGGCCGCGACAATGTCCTCCGGCGCCCACGCCCCCGCCTGATTCGCGGCAATCGCGCGCACATCGACGATGGGCCCGAACATGCAATCGAGGAAGTCGAACGTGTGGCACGCGCCTTCGAAGAAGAAACCGCCGCCGCTCTTCGCCGCGTCGACGCGCCAGAGTATCGGGTTGTCGGGCGTCATCTGCGGCAGCTTTTGGGAGACGCGCGAGACCACCGCGCGCACCGTGCCGATCGCGCCGGACTCGACCAGCGACTTCACCGCGAGGAAGCGCGGCAACGCCCGCCGGTAGTAGCCGACCCACAGCGAGACGCCGGCCCGCGCGCACGCGGCGATCATGTCCTGGCACTCGGCGTGCGTCATCCCCATCGGCTTTTCGACGTACACGTGCTTGCCGGCCTCGGCGCAGCGCAACGTGTAGTCGCGATGGCTGTCCGTCAGCGTCGCGATGTACACGGCATCGATGTCCGGCGCGCGGAGGATGACCTCCGCGTCGTCGGACCAGCGGCCCACGCCATGCCGCCGCGCATAGTCCTCGGCCAGCTTGCCGTTGCGCCGCATCACCGCGACCAGCGTCGAGTGGTCGGCCTTGTAGAAACCGGGCCCGCTCTTGATTTCCGCGACGTCGCCGCAGCCGATCATTCCCCAGCGTATGGTCTTCATTTGATTGCGGTGTCCTTTCGAACTTCGGCGGAGCGACGTCTCCGAGAATAGCAGAGCGTGTCCAATGGCGGGATGCGCGGTCACACGGCACTCCCTGCGGCAAATCCGGTAACCTCTCGCCTTGACCTCCTTCGATCAGAAAGACGACGCATGAAAACCCATGTCCAGGTAGCAGTCATCGGCGGCGGCGTCGTCGGCGCCAGCGTTCTTTATCATCTGGCCCGCGGCGGGTGGAAGGATGTCGTGCTGCTCGAACGCGACGAACTCACGTCGGGCTCGACCTGGCACGCCGCGGGCGGGATGCATACGTTGAACGGCGACCCCAACGTCGCCAAGCTGCAGGAATACACGATCAACCTGTACAAGGAAATCGAGGAGGCCTCGGGCCAGTCCTGCGGCATCCACATCACCGCCGGGGTCGACCTCGCCGGGACGCCGGCGCGGATGGACTTCCTGAAGCTCGCCTGCGCGCGCGCCCGCTACCTCGGCCTCGACATGGAGATCATCTCGGTCGACGAAGCAGCGCGGCTGTTTCCGTTGATGGACAAGCAGCACTTCGTGGGCGCTCTGTACAACCCGCTGGAGGGACACGTCGATCCGGCCGGGGTGACGCAAGCGTACGCGAAGGCCGCGCGCAACATGGGCGCCGAAGTCCATCGCTTCACCCGCGTCACTGAGCTCAAGCAGCGCACCGACGGCTCCTGGGACGTGATCACCGACAAGGGCAACATCAACGCGCAGCACGTGGTCAACGCGGGCGGCCTGTGGGCGCGCGAAGTCGGCCGCATGGTCGGGCTGGAGTTGCCGGTGCTGGCGATGGAGCACCAGTACCTGATCACCGGTGAGATTCCCGAAGTCAAGGCTTCACCCACCGAGATGTTCCACGTCATCGACTTCGAGGGCGAGATCTACATGCGCCAGGAAGGCCAGGGGATGCTGATCGGCACGTACGAAAAGCGCGGCGTGCCCTGGGCCGAGCGCGACACGCCGTGGAATTTCACGCATGAGTTGCTGCCGCCCGACCTGGACCGGATCGCGCCCAGCCTTGAAGTCGGGTTCAAGCATTTTCCCGCGCTCGAGCGCGCGGGGATCAAGCGCATCGTCAACGGGCCGTTCACGTTCGCGCCCGACGGCAATCCGCTGATCGGCCCGATTCGTGGACTCTCCAACTACTGGGTCGCGTGCGGCGTGATGGCCGGGTTCAGCCAGGGCGGCGGCGTGGGCCTGGCGCTGGCCAACTGGATGATCGATGGCGATCCGGGGTTCGACGTGTGGGCGATGGACGTCGCGCGCTTCGGCGACTGGGCGACGATGGCGTACACCAACGCGAAGGTCCGCGAGAACTACTCGCGGCGCTTCCGCATCCGCTTCCCCAACGAGGAACTGCCCGCCGCGCGGCCGCTGCGGATGACGCCGGTGTACGACCGGCTGAAGGCGAAGGGCGCGGTGTTCGGCGTCGCGTTCGGGCTGGAGCACGCACTCTGGTTCGCCCCCGATGGATGGCGCCGGTCGAGGACGTCACGTATCGCCGCTCGAACGCGCACGAGCCGGTCGCGGCGGAATGCCGCGCCGTGCGCAACGGGGTCGGGCTGCTGGAGATCTCGACGTTCTCGCGCTATGAAGTCACCGGCCCCGGCGCCGAGGCGTGGCTCGACCACGTGCTCGCGAACAAGGCGCCGCGCGCCGGGCGGATGACACTGTCGCCGATGCTCAACGAGCGCGGCAAGCTGATCGGCGATTTCACCGTCGCCAATGCGGGCGGCGGGCGCTATTACGTGTTCGGCAGCGGCGTCGCCGAGCAGTATCACCTGCGCTGGCTGGAGGCGCGGCTGCCGCGGGATGGCGTGACGCTGCGCTCGCTGCGGACCGAATTGCTGGGCTTTGCGATCGCGGGGCCGAAGTCGCGCGAGTTGCTCGCGCGGGTGTGCAGCGCGGACATGTCGAACGCCGCGTTCCCGTTCCTCGGATTCCGCGAGACGACGGTCGGCATGGCGCCCGCGAAGATCGGGCGCATCTCGTTCACGGGTGAATTGGGCTACGAGATCTGGGTGACGGCCGACTATCAGCTCGCGCTGTACGAAACATTGTTGGGCGCCGGCGCTGACCTGGGCGTGACCCACTTCGGCTCGCGCGCGCTCAATTCGCTGCGTCTGGAAAAGAGCTTCGGCAACTGGGCGCGCGAGTTCCGGCCAATCTACTCACCGGTCGAAGCCGGCCTCGAGCGCTTCGTGAATCTCGGCAAGGGCGACTTCATCGGGCGGGACGGCTATCTGCGCGACAAGCAGTCGGGCGGCGTGCGCCGCCTGGTCACGTTCGTGGTCGACGCGGCAGAAGCCGATGCCATCGGCGACGAACCGGTGTGGCACGACGGCAAGGTCGTCGGCTGGATCACCTCGGGCGGCTACGGGCACTGCGTCGGCAAGTCGATCGCGCTGGGGTACGTTCCCGTCGCGCTGGCCAATGCGGACAGCGGCTTCGAAGTCGAACTGCTCGGCGAGCGGCGGCCGGCGGCGATGGTGCGGGGGGCGCTATACGATCCCAGCGGCAGCCGGATGCGCGGCTGATTTCCCTCTCCCTCGGCGAGAGGGACCAAGGGCGAGGGAGCTTGAGCCGTCACAAGCACCGTAGGATGGGTGGAGCGCAGCGATACCCATCTTCGCATTCGGAGAGCGCCGCGGAGGCGACAAAACAAGATTTCGTACTGCCGTCGCGATGCCATGCGAATCCACCAGATGGGTATCGCTGCGCTCCACCCATCCTACGGAAGCGATCCTGCGGGGCTCACCAGTACGTCACCACCATCTTCGTTGCCAGCACGTAGAGCAGGCACGCGAAGACGCGGCGCAGCGTGGGCACGGGGAGCTTGTGGGCGTAGCGGGCGCCCATCGGGGCGGTGATCACGCTGCCCAGCACCAGCATCGCGAGCGCCGGGAGCAGGACGAAGCCCAGGCTCCATGGCGGCAGGTCGGCGACGCGCCAGCCGGAGGCGATGTAGCCGATGGTGCCGACCACGGCGACCGGGATGCCAATCGCCGCGCCGGTGCCGATGGCCGTGTGCATGCGCACGCCGCAGTACAGCATGAACGGCACGGTCAGGAACGTGCCGCCCGCCGACACCAGCCCGGAGATGATGCCGATCACCGCGCCCACACCGAACACCGGCAGCGGGCCCGGCATCGTCGCGTGCGCGCTGGGCTTGGTGCCCAGGAAGATCTGCGTCGCGCCTGCGTAGACGATCACGGCAAACGCCAACGCGAGCGTGCGTTGCGGAATCCAGCCCGAAGCCATCGTCGAGATCAGCGCGCCAGCCAGCATACCGGGCACCATCCGGCGCACGACCTGCCAGTCGACAGCGAGGTGCTTGTGATGCTCGCGCACGCTCGCGCTGGAAGTGAAGATGATCGACGCCATCGCGGTGCCCAGCGCGAGATGGACGTTGTGATCGGAAGACAGACCCTGCGCGAGGAACAGCGCGGCGAGCACCGGCACCAGCGTCATCCCGCCGCCGATGCCCAGCAGGCCGGCAAGAAATCCCACCAGCGCCCCGGACACGGCGTATGCCAGAAGCCAGATCATCGGCCGCGGCCGGAGTGAGTAGTGCTCATGGTTCTCGGTCTGGGTTCGGCGCTGGCCATGGAATCCCGGGGTCGCGCGAATTGAGGGGTGGATCCGATTATATCGGAGGGATTGACGCCCGGCCCACTGCACACAATACTTCGCCCTGCGGGTCGGAGAACCCGGTACCATGACCAGCGACGCTTCCCGCGGACAACAGCGGCGGGCAGCGCACCCACCAGGAGGCATTGATGATCAAGTCCAGACTCGTCCGCAGAGCGCTCGCCGCCCTCGCGGTTCTCACCGCCAGCGCCGGTTTCGCACCGGCAATCGCGCAGGACACGCTGAAGGTCGCCGCGGGCCAGCGCGGCAATTGGGATACGTCGATTTGCGAAGTCGGCCAGCGCGCCGGCATTTTCAAGAAGCATGGCATCAATCTCGAGATCCTCTACACGCAGGGCGGCGGCGAGACGCAGCAGGCCGTGATCTCGGGCAGCGTGGAGATCGGCGTCGCGCCCGGCATCATGGGCGTGCTGAGCGCGTTCTCCAAGGGCGCGCCAGTGCGCATCATCGGCGCCGAGACCACGGGCGCGAGCGATCTGTACTGGTACGTCCCGAGCGCATCGCCGATCAAGACCCTGAAGGACACCGACGGCAAGACGATCTCGTATTCGACCAACGGTTCGTCGACGCACGGCATCGTGAGCGCCTTCATGAGGCAGTACGACCTGAAGGCCAAGCCGACCGCCACGGGTGGCCCGGCGCCGACGCTGACCCAGGTGATGTCGGGCCAGATCGACGTGGGCTGGTCGGCGCCGCCCTTCGGCCTGCAGCAGCTCGACGAAGGCAAGATCCGCATCGTCGCCAGCGGCAACGACGCGACGGTGTTCAAGGGCCAGACGGTGCGCCTGCTGATCACCAACGTGCAGACGCTGCAGTCGAAGAAGCCGGTGCTCGAGCGCTTCATGAAGGCGTACCGCGAGACCGTCGACTACATGTACAGCGACAACCCGGAGATGTTCAAGATCTACTCGGACTTCGTCGGCATCCCGGTGTCGATCGCCAAGCGCACGCGCGACGGCTTCTTCCCCAAGGCCGCGGTCGACCCGGACAAGATCGTGGGCCTCGACACCATCGTGCCCGACGCCGTGACGCTGAAGTACACGGCGGCGCCGCTAACCAAGGAACAACTGGACACGCTGATCCAGATCCCGCCGCGGTAAGCGGATGCGTCGCATCTTGGGTCCGGCAACGGCTCCGTCCCATGCGGAAGGTCCGCGTCGAATCGCCGTAGGATGGGTGTCGCTGCGCTCGACCCATCCTGCGGCATGATTGAATCATCGAGATGTTGAACAGCGATGCATCCGCTCCGGCCGCGAACGCCCTGCTCGCGGTCGAGCACGTTTCGAAGCACTTTCCCACCCCGGAAGGCGTGGTCACCGCGGTCGAGGACTTCTCGTTCAGCGTCAAGGCCGGCGAGTTCGTGTCCATCATCGGCCCCTCGGGCTGCGGCAAGTCGACGCTGTTCAACATCATCGGCGGCCTGCTTGGCGGTTACGAAGGCCGCGTCAGCGTCGACGGCGCGACGGTCTCCGGCACGCATCCGTCGATCGGCATGGTGTTCCAGGAAGAGTCGACGTTCCCCTGGCGCACGGTGCTGGACAACGTCGCGTTTCCGCTGGAAATCGCCGGGATGGACAAGGCCGGGCGGCAGGAGCGCGCCGCGCACTTCGTCGCGCTGGTGGGCCTGCAGGGGTTCGAGCGGCGCCTGCCCGCTGAACTCTCGGGCGGGATGCGCCAGCGCGTCGCCATCGCGCGCACCCTCGCCTCGCAGCCGCGGATCCTGCTGATGGACGAGCCGTTCGCGGCGCTGGACGAGCAGACGCGGCTGCTGCTGGGGGACAAGGTGCTGCAGATCCAGCAGGAATTGAAGCAAACGACGCTGCTGATCACCCACAACCTGACCGAGGCCGTGCAACTCTCCGACCGCGTGCTGGTGATGACGTACCGGCCCGGGCGCCTGAAGCGCATCGTCGACATCGACCTGCCGCATCCACGCGATTCGGAAGTCGTCTCCAGCGAAGCGTTCGGGCATCGCGTCGCCGAGATCTGGCACGACCTGCGCGAAGAGGCCAGCCGCGGCATCGCGGCCGACGAGGCGCGCGTGCTCCGCGGCGGCCACAGGCCATGAGGCTGAAGGACTGGGCGCGCTCGAGAAACGGCGCGCGCGCCGTCGGCGTCACTGCGACCGTGGCGTTCTTCGTCCTGGTCGAGGCGCTGATCCGCGCCGGTCTCGTCAACCAGTTCATCGTGCCGCTGCCCTCGCAGATCATCGCCTCGATCCCGCGCATCATCGCCGAGGAGCACGTGCTGGACCGCTTCCTGCAGACCATGCAGGAAGTCCTGTGGGCCAGCGTGATGATCGCGGTGGTCGGAATTTCGATCGGCGTGCTGTTCTTCAAGTTCCGGGGCCTGCGCCTGGCGTGCGAGTCGTGGGTGGGCGCGATGGCGGCCGCCCCCATCGTGCTGCTGTACCCGCTGTTCCTGGTGATCTTCGGCCGCAGCGCGACGACGATCGTGATGATCGGCTTCGTCGCGGGCCTGGCGCCGGTGATCCTGAAGACCATCGAGGGACTGGCCGGCACGCGCGCCGTGCTGCTCAACGTCGGGCGCAGCTTCAAGGTGACGCCGTCCCAGCAGTTCTGGAAGATCCTGCTGCCCGCCGCGCTGCCGTCGGTGTTCGTCGGCCTGCGGCTGGGACTCATCTTCGCGATGATCAACATCGTCGGCGTCGAGTTCCTGATCAACTTCGGCGGGCTGGGGCAGTTGATCAACGAACTGGCCGAGCGCTACGACCTGCCCGGCACCTACGGCGCGATCGGCTTCGTGATCCTGACCAGCATGCTGTTCTTCGACGTCACCGCGCGCATCGAGCGGTGGCTGCGGCCGGTCGAGTGAGCGCCGCCGCTCCTCTGCCCGTCGCCGCGCTCGGCATCGCCAGGCTGCGGCTGGCGATCGTCCTCGTCGTGCTCGCCGCGTGGGAAGCGCTGTCCGCGTCGGGCCTGCTGTTCCGCGACGTGATCCCGTCGCTGCTGAAGATCGGCGCCGCGCTCGGCAAGCTGCTCGCGAGCGCGGACTTCTACGGCAACTTGGGCGTCACCGCGGGCGAGATCAGCGTCGCCCTGCTGATCGGCGGCACCGCCGGGCTGGCCGTGGGGATCGCGCTGGGCGCGAACCGGTTCCTCTCGCAAGCGTTCGAGTCGCTGCTGCTCTACCTGGGCCCCACGCCCAAGATCATCTTCTTTCCGGTGATGATCATGTGGTTCGGCGTCGGCCCCGGATCGAAGG
Organism: Betaproteobacteria bacterium; assembly: GCA_016717855.1. Lineage (GTDB taxonomy): Bacteria > Pseudomonadota > Gammaproteobacteria > Burkholderiales > Casimicrobiaceae > PALSA-1005. The sequence continues at coordinate 71,480 of JADKEV010000011.1, read as the reverse complement.
TCGCGATGGGCGTGCTGTCGTGCTTCTTCCCGGTCGCCATCAGCGCCGCCGCCGGCATGCGCCAGATCGATCGCGTGCTGATACGCGTGGGCCGGAGCTTCCGCGCGACCACGTGGCAGATGGTAACCAAGATCTACCTGCATGCGATGCGCGAACCCATCATCAACGGCGTGCGCTTAGGGCTAGGCGTCGCCATCGTCGGCACGCTGCTGGCCGAGACCAAGCTCTCCAACCGCGGCCTCGGCTATCTCGTCATCCAGGCCTATGCGCTGTTCGACATGCCGAAGATGTACGCGCTGGTGATCGTGCTGTTCGTGCTGTCGATCGGGGTGAATGTGGCGATCGGGCGGCTGGGAAGGGGCGTGGGGACGAAGTAGGATGGGGCAACGGGAACCAGCGAGGATTGCGGTTGACCAGCGGCCGTCGCAGGGAAGCGGTACTGCGGCGGGCTCTTCGAAGAGCAGCGACTGTCCCGCTCAGGAAATTGCGTAAACCGTGAGCTCGCCCGAAATCCCGCGCAGCATCGCGCGCCTTTCCGTCGGCAGATGGCCGCGTTCGCTGAGCAGTTTCTTCGCGGCCGGGTGCCGGACCACCGGCTCAGTCGCGAAGATCGCGTGCGAGTCGGCCAGGCCCTGCACGCGCGCGGCGATGTTCACCGTTTGCCCAAAGTAGTCGAGACGGTCATTGAGCATGACCGCAAGGCATGGCCCTTCGTGCAGGCCGATCTTGATCAGCAGGTCTTCTTTCCGGCGCTCGGCGTTGAGCTGCCGCATCGCCTCGCGCATCCTGAGCGCCGCCGCGAGCCCGCGATCCGGCGTGAGGAAGGTCGCCATCACCGCGTCGCCGATGGTCTTCACCACCGCGCCTGACTCCCCCGCCACCACTTCGTTGAGCACGCTGAAGTGGGACCGCACCAGGTCGTAGGCGACCAGGTCGCCGACGCGTTCGTAGAGCCCGGTCGATCCCTTCAAATCGGTGAACAGGAATGTCAGGCTGGTGATCTTGAGGCGCTGATCCAGGTCCAGGGTATCGGTGCGATAAATGTCGCGAAACGTCTGGTTGGTGAACAGTTGCGTGGCGGTAAGGAAGCGCTTGCGCCGGCCGAGCAACTCGTGCAGCTGATGTCCGGCGAGCCAGACGCCCGGCAGCACGCGCAGGGCGGTGCGGTTCTCCAGCGACAGGCGCAGGGGTCCTGGCTGCATCTGCACCGTGCCGGTGGGCGCCTGCACATTGTTGAACACCATCGCCAGGTCGCGGCGCTCGCGCGTCGGCTCGCCCTGCACGTCGATGAACTGCGCGGCGTGCGTCACGGGCTCGAACACGATGACAAACTCGGCCGGCAATTGCAGCGACAGGATGGCCTTCTCGCCCGGCGGCAACTCGACGGCTTCCAGGGTGATCTCGCTCAGCACCGATGCAAGCGAGTCTTCCGGCAGCGCCAGGCCTGAGCCCCAGAAGATCTGCCGCATGTACTCCAACAGGGGCAGCGAAGGCGGATCGTGTGCCGCGATCCGCCGCACCCGGGGATTCACGGTGAACGTTACCTCGACCATCTCGTCCAGCGTCGCTTCGTAGCCGGCGGCGCACAGCGCGCAGTTGTAGACCGCCTTGCGCACGGTCTTCAGGGTCGCGTTCGCATCGAGCACGCCGCCGCAGCCCGGGCAGAGCAGGTTCCACGACATGTCGAACAGGCCCAGCCGCGAGGCGTGCAGGAAAGCGGCAATGACGCGGTCTTCGGCAACCCCGTAACGCGCCGCGAAATCGAAAACGTTGATGCGGTTGAGGTCGCGATCGGTCGCTTCGCGCACGAGATGCTCGATCGCGTTGACCGCGGCCGAATCCGCCGATTGGCGCAGGACAGTGAAACGACCTTCGGCTTCGTTCATGCCTGAAGTCTACGCCGAAGCACCGCCGTGAAAAAGGCCGGTCCGGGACGGCTCGACGCGATGGGTATCGCTGCGCTCCACCCATCCTACGGATAGGACGACGTTGGTCAGATCACGCGGAGAGGAAATCCCGTTTCAAGGTGTAGGCACAATGAAGGGATCGCATCCCGGCCGATAGTGGATCGCGCTCTGCCGCGGATTGCGGTTGACCAGCGGCCTGCGGAACATCGGGTGCGTCATGCTGCGCACTTCGTGTTCGATCCGGAACAGCGGCGCGCGCGTCTGCGGGTCGACGATGTCGACGAAGCGGTACTGGTGTTGGCTGCTTTCCTCTGTCACCAGCCCCAGGTCGAGCAAGCGCCGGTGCGGACCGGAGAAATCGGCGCTGCGGCGGCGGACTCCCTGAAGAGCAGCGACTGGCCCGCCCCGACGCGTGCCCTGGCCATGGCCGGTCTCGCGCGGCTTGGCCGCCAGGATCTCGCGATGCGGCGGCGGTCCCCTTGGGCTGAACCGAGCGAGCCCAGACTGGCGCCGTGCCGCCGGTCGGGCAGCAGCGCAGTGCGCCGGGGGCACGGCCGCGCGCCGCCGGTAGATGCCGTCTCGACGAGGGCGTTCGCCAGGGCCAGCAGCCCTCCCGGTCGGGAATGACCACGTCGATGTCGCGAGGTGCCCGCGCCGGTCGGCAGGGATGGTGGCGGGCCTCCGCCTCCTCCGGCACGTCGAGCTCGAGCTCCAACGCGGGTCCGGGAGGCAGATTCACCAGCACACGATGGCGCTGCGGTACCGGATCGGGTTCGAAGCAGCGGTTGGTTCATAGGGCGCGATGTATCCGGGAAACCGGCGCCCGACGGGCACGCGGCACGCCCCGAAACCGCTTGGCCAGTGGGCGGCTTTGCGACCTCCGCGCTGCGCCTCGCGCGTACCAACGGATGCCAAGAGCCGTACCGGCGCAGCGCCGCCGCGCCTTGCGCCAAGGCGGGCCGAGGCAGCGCCACGGGCGGCCTGAAGTCGTGGGCCGCGCTGACGACCGGCGTTGTGGATGCTGCTGGCGCCACGCGAAAGTGCTGGCGCAGTGGGTCCGCCCCGTTGCGGGAGGGTGAAACTGGGTGGCCCCGGCGTTGACCCCTCATGTTGGTCCCGGCCCGCGTCCATCAGGTGTACGGGTCGCGCGGTCAGGCCCAGCCGCGCGCTGGCCGCCGCCAGCACGTTCGCGTCCGTGAGTGCGTTGACCGGGGTGATGAACCTGGGGCCAGCCTGGTCGGCGACCGATGTGCCCCCGGCGGGTGGCGATTCCAGTTCGGCGACGGGGGTTCGTCGATCATCCTCGGCGCTGCGGTCCGGCTGGTGCGGGTTCATCGACGGGTCCAGCCGGCCGCGGCGGCGGGCGGAACGTCGGCTTGCGGTCTTCGGGATCCCGCCACGCAACGGGCGCGCTTCTGAGCGGGAAGTACTTCGGTCGCCGTGCCCGGACGGCTGGCGGCTGGCCTGGACCGCGGCCACGCCGGCAAACCCCCCGGGACCCCGGCGCGCCTGCGATACCCGCAAAACTCCACCATCAGCGCGCTCGCGTCCGGACCCAGCTCGTCGTGGTACGGCAGCGCGGCATCGCCGCCGCTCCACGCGTGGCCCATGCCGACCACCTCGCATTCGCGCACCGGCGCCCGGTCCGGCAGCCGATAGTCGCGCAGGATGTAGGGATGGCCGTACCGTGTCAGCACCGGCCGGTCCTCGACCGACAGGATGGCGGCGCCCTCCCATTCTTCGGCCTCGGTGAAGTAGCCGTTCCAGCCCAGGAACTGGCGCACCAGCAGATTGGCGTTGATGCGATGGACCACGTCGTCTTCGTTGCCGTGCAGGATCAGCGCAGGCACCGGCGGCGCGTCCGGCGCGGCGAGGCGCAGCGCGCGCGCCGCCAGCAGGTTGCGCGCGCCCTCGCGCATCGCGCGCTTCGCGCCCCAGATGTCGGTCGCGGCGCCGAATGGCAGTCCCGAGTGGATCGCGACCGCCGCCCAGCGATCGGGGAAGTGCAGCGCGAGCAGGCTGGCCAGCGCGCCGCCGGCCGACATCCCGGCGAGGAAAGTGGGCGCACGCTCCAGTCCGTAGCGTGCGCGCACCGCATCGAGCATCGCGACCACCAGCGCGCATTCGCCCTGGCCCCGGGCATTCGCCGGATCGAACCAGTTCCAGCACCCGTACTTGTTCGCCGCGACCGCCTGCTCGGGGTAGACCACCAGCCAGCCGCGCTCGTCGGCGTGCTCGTTCAGGCGCGTGCCTTCGGCGATGTCGTCGGCGGTCTGCCGGCAGCCGTGCAACACCACCAGCACGCTGGGTTGGTCGGCGAGCGCGACGGGTTCGTAGATCCGGTACGTGCGCACCGGCAAGACCCACGGCGCGAGATCGATGCTGCCGGTCAGCGCGGTGATGCTGTCGTTGCTCCAGGTCCCGGCGCGCGCGGGCTTCGCTGCAGGCTCGCCGGCTTCGGTTGCCGGCGGCACTTTGTCGGCTATTGCAGGCGTTGCGGCCGGCGCCGGCGTCGATGGTGCCGCGGCGGGCGCAGGTGTAGCGCTGGGTGCGCGGGCCTGCGGCGCGGCCTCCGCGGCCCGCTGCGGGCCGGCGTCGCGCACGACCGCGGTTGCTTCGCCTCCCGCCGGAGGCGTTTCCCGGGCGTCGTCCGTCGTCGCGCGCCGCATGCGGGCCAGGAACCTGCGCAAGTAGGCGCCGGTGCGCTGTCCCCACTGTCGCCAATTCGTCATTTCAGTGTCGCGCTCACGGGAGATTCAATGGACAGACGGAGAAGCATAGGCCGCGGATGAATGTTCGAAGCCATGCATGTAACTAGCAAGTGCCGTGCCGGCTGTTGGCGCGCCCCTCGTCCCCGTAGGATGGGTGGAGCGCAGCGATACCCATCATCGTCGAGTCGCAACAAGACCCTCCAATCGCCACGAATCGACGTCTGCGCGTCACCTGTCCACGCCGCTCCGCATTACGTGATGGGTATCGCTGCGCTCCACCCATCCTACGGTCTCCCCATCCTACGGTCTCCCCATCCCACGGCCCTGCGCCTTCACGCCTGCCGCACCGCCGCGCATGCCGCCTGGGCGAGGAAGTCCTTCATCCGCTCCGTCGCCGCGACGAGTTCCTTCGTGATTCCGGGTTCCCACGCGGAGTGCCCCGCGTCGGCGACGATGTTGAGTTCGGCCTCGGGCCAGGCAGCATGCAGTTCGAACGCCGAGACCGGCGGGCACACGATGTCGTAGCGGCCCTGGACGATGATGCAGGGCAGGTCGCGGATGCGCCCGATGTCCGCGAGCAGCGCGCCCTCATCCAGGAAGATCCGGTTGACGAAATAGTGCGCTTCGATCCGGGCCAGCGCGAGCGCGGCGCTGTCGTCGTCGAAGTGCGCGACCAGGTCGGCATTGGGCAACAGCGACGAACACGCGCCTTCGTAACGGCTCCACGCATGCGCCGCCGGCAGGTGCACCGCCGGATCGGGGTCGGTCAGGCGCCGGAAGTAGTTGCCGAGCAGATCGTCGCGCTCCGCGGCAGGCAGCGCCTCGACGAACCGTTTCCGAACATCCGGATAGAACTTGCCCATGCCTTCCATGAACCAGTCCAGCTCGCTTTTGCGGCCGAGGAAGATGCCGCGGAGGATGAAGCCGAAGCAGCGCTCCGGATGCGCTTCGCCATACGCCAGCGCCAGCGTCGATCCCCACGAGCCGCCGAACACCACCCACCGGTCGATGCCCAGATACTCGCGCAATTTCTCCATGTCGGCGACCAGGTGCCGGGTCGTGTTGTCGCGCAACTCGCCCGGCGGCGTCGAGTGCCCCGCACCGCGCTGATCGAACAGCACGATCCGGTAGAACGCCGGATCGAAGAACTGCCGGTGGCGCGGCGACGTGCCGCCGCCGGGTCCGCCGTGCAGGAACACGATCGGGATTCCCTTCGGATTGCCCGACTCTTCCCAGGGCAGGGTATGCAACGCATCCACCGCGAGCTTGCCCCGGCGATAGGGTTCGAGCGGCGGATGCAGGATGGGGCGCAGCGCGCTCATGACGTGTTCGACAGGTTCCGCATGGAATGCAAAGCGGCCGGCGCTGGGTGCGGCCGGCCGCTCGCGATGGTTCCGCTCAGGCCTTCTTCGAAGCCACGACCTTCTGCTTCTGCGAGCCCAGCCCGTCGATCCAGACTTCCATCACGTCGCCGGCCTTCAGGAACTGCGGCGTGGGTTTCATGCCCAGTCCGACACCGGGCGGCGTGCCGGTGGTGATCACGTCGCCGGGTTCGAGAGTCATGAAGCGCGACAGATAGCTGACCAGGTGCGCGACGCCGAAGATCATCGTCGCGGTGGAGCCGTTCTGCTTGACCACGCCGTTGACGGAGAGCTTCATGCCCAGGTTCTGCACGTCCTTGATCTCGTCCTTGGTCACCATCCACGGCCCGATCGGCCCGTACGTGTCGCAGCCCTTGCCCTTGTCCCACTGGCCGCCGCCGCGCTCGAGCTGGTACTCGCGCTCGGACACGTCGTTGATCGTGCAATAGCCGGCGACGTACTTCAGCGCATCCTTCTCCGAGACGAAACTCGCCTTGCGGCCGATCACGACGCCGAGCTCGACTTCCCAGTCGGACTTCACCGAGCCGGGGGGCAGCACCACGTTGTCGTTGGGGCCGACGATGCACGTGGTCCACTTGTTGAACACGATCGGCTCCTTCGGGATCGGGCTGCCGGTTTCCTTGGCGTGGTCGCTGAAGTTGAGCCCGATCGCGACGAACTTGCCCACCTTGCCCACGCAGGCGCCGATGCGCGGCTTGCCGGGCACCTTGGGCAGCTTGGCCACGTTGGCCTTCTTGATCTTCGCCAGACCGGCGGGCGACACCGCCTCGCCATCGATGTCATTGACGATCTTCGCCAGGCTGCGCAGCTTGCCGTCGCCGTCGATGATGCCGGGTTTTTCGCGGCCCTTGGGGCCGTAGCGCACGAGTTTCATTGTCGTTCTCCTTGGTGTGAACAGTGATCGGATTCTGCTAGATCGTCATCCCGCCGTCGACCGTATACGCGTTGCCGGTGGCGAACACGGATTCGTCAGAGGCGAGGAATACCACGACCGGCGCGATTTCCTCGGCCTTCGCCAGGCGTCCCATCGGCTGCCGCGCGACGAACATCTTGCGCGCCTCGACCGGGTCGGGAAAGGCGTTGATTCTATCCTGCAGCGACGGCGTGTCGACGGTGCCGGGACAGACCGCGTTGCAGCGTATCCCCTTGGTCACGAAGTCTGCCGCGATGGACTTGGTCAGCCCGATCACCGCGGCCTTCGAGGCGCCATAGATGAAGCGGTTGGGCAGGCCCTTGATGCTGCCGCAGATCGAGGCGATGTTGATGATCGAGGCGGTCGTTCCGGTCTGCTCGAAATGCGCGACCATCTTCGGAAGCGCCGTCTTCGCCGCGATGTACATCGCGCGGACGTTGAGGTTGAACGCGAAGTTCCACTCGTCGTCGGTGGCGTCGAGGATGGTGCCGTGATGCACGAATCCGGCGCAGTTGAACAGCGCCTGCAGCGGCGGCAACTCGCCGATCATCTTCCGCACCGCCGCGTCGTCGAGGACGTCGAGCCTTGCCGTGTGCAGGCCGGGCAGCTTCGGATAGTCGGCGAACAGCTTGTCGTTGACGTCGGTCGCGTACACCGTCGCGCCTTCGTTCGCGAACGCGATCGCCGTCGCCCGGCCGATGCCCGCGCCCGCGGCGGTGATCATCGTGGTCTTGCCTTGCAGTCTTCCTGCCATGTTGCTCCTCGTTGTCTGCTTTCGTATTGTCTGCTTTCGTAGGATGGGTGGAGCGCAGCGATACCCATCATCGTCGAATCGCACCGTTCTCGCGGGGCGGGCTGTCATATCCCCGCCTGGGTATCGCCGCTCCACCCATCCTCCCGCAAGCGGGGCGAGGGAGCTAATACGTCGCCCGGCCGCCGGTGATGTCGATGATCGCGCCGGTGGTGAACGAGCAATCTTCCGACGACAGCCACGCCACCATCGCTGCGATTTCGTCGACTTCCAGGAAGCGCCCCATCGGAATCTTGGACAGCATGTATTGCTTGTGCTCCTCCGACCCTTGCGCCAGGATCTCGGTCAGCGCGACGGCGGGGGTGATGCAATTGCACAGCACGCCGGTCTTCGCGAGTTCCTTGCCCAGCGACTTGGTCAGGCCGATGACGCCGGCCTTGGCCGCGCTGTACGCCGGCGCGTTCGGATTGCCTTCCTTGCCGGCGACCGACGCGACGTTGACGATGCGGCCGTACTTGTTGTCGATCAGGTGCGGGACCACCACCTTGCAGCCCAGGAACACGCCGACCAGGTCGACCTCGACCACGCGGCGGAACTCCTCGGTCGGATACTCCCACGTTGTCGTGTTCGGCCCGCCGATCCCCGCGTTGTTGATCAGGATGTCGGCTTTCCCGAACGCCTTGATCGTCGCCGCCAGCGCGGCGCGCAGCGAGTCCTCGCTGGTGATGTCGGCGTCGCAGCCGATCACCGCGGCGCCCGCCGCGAGTTCGCCCAGCGTGCGCTGCGTGCGCGCGGCATCGGCGTCCCAGATCGCGACCTTCGCCCCCGAGGCGAGGAAGCGTTCCACGATCGCGCGCCCGATGCCCCGCGCCCCGCCGGTGACGATGGCCACCCGTCCATTCAGATCGATCTTGTTCATCGTCGGTTCAGTAGGTTGAACGGCCGCCGGTGATGTCGAATACCCCGGCCGTGGTGAACGAGCATTCTTCCGAGGACAGCCACGCGACCAGCGCGGCGATCTCCCCGACCTCGACGAAGCGGCCCATCGGGATCTTGGAGAGCATGAAGGCGATGAACTCCGGCGTCATCTGGTCGAAGATGTCGGTCTTGGCCGCGGCGGGCGTGATGCAGTTGCACAGCACGCCGGTCTTCGCCAATTCCTTGCCCAGCGACTTGGTCAGGCCGATCACGCCGGCCTTCGAAGCGCTGTACGCGGGCGCATTGGGATTGCCTTCCTTGCCTGCGACCGAGGCGACGTTGACGATTCGCCCATAGCCATTGGCGATCAGGTGCGGGGTGACGACCTTGCAGCCGATGAACACGCCGGCCAGGTTGACGTCGATGACCTTGCGGAAATCCGCGGCCGAATACTCCCAGGTCTTCACGTTCGGTCCGGTGATGCCGGCGTTGTTGACCAGGATGTCGACCTTGCCGAACGCCTGCAGCGTCGCCGCGAACGCCGCCTCGACCGATGGCTGGCTGGTGACGTCGGCGCGGCAGGTGACGATCCGCTCACGTCCCGCGTTCGCCGCCAGCTTGTCGTGAGCGTTGGCGAGCGCCGTCGCGTCCGCATCCCACAGCGCAACGCGGGCGCCCGAGGCCAGGTAACGCTCCGCGATCGCCAGTCCGATGCCGCGCGCGCCACCGGTGATGATGCCGGTCCGGCCGGCGAGATCGATCTGATTGGGCATGAATTGCTTGGGGAAGAGTGAAGCGGGACCAGGAATTGGTCAGACCACCTGACCGAAAGCATAGCGTGAAACAGGCCTCGTTGTCGATAGCCGGGCCGGATGAGTTGCGCGAACGCGGACCAGCGCTGCCATCACAGCGACCGGCCATCGAAATTCTGGACCGGGATAGCGGCCAGATCGATGCCTTCGAGACAGCGGATATTGATCGCCGCCATCCGGTTGCCCTTCGGGTCGACGCCTTCGCCATACGGATGCATCCCGCACTTCCGGCAGAAGTGATGCTGGATCACATGCTTGTTGAAGGTGTACGTGCCGACGTCGATTTCCGAAGTTACGCGCAGCTTGTCGCGCGGCACGAACCACATCAGCGCGCCCTTGCGCGAGCAGATGGAACAGTTGCAGGCCATGGCGCCGGTGAGTTCGCCGTCGACTTCGAAAGCGTTGCCGCAGTGACAGCTGCCTTTGTAGATCATGTCTTTTTCCCCTGTTGCGTTGAAAACCGGCGGCGCCGGGCCTGAAGTTAGAGTTCGTGCACCGCGAACGCCCGCTCGCCCAGCGCCGCCCGCGCCACGTCGAGCAGATGCCGGTGGTGCGTGAAGATCAGCACCTGCCCGCCCTCGGCGAAGCGCGCCAGCGCGCGCAGCATGTTCGCGGCGCGCCCGTCGTCGGCGGTGATCAGCACATCGTCGAGCACCAATGGCAGGTGCGGGTGCGAAGCGCGGCGCAAGTCGAGCGCCGCCAGGCGCAGCGCCAGGTAGAGCTGATCGGCCGTGCCGTCGCTCATCGCCTCGACGCTCTTTCGGACGCCGTCCTCTTGTTCCGCGCGCAGTACCGGCTTGCCGTCGATCTCGTCGGCGACCAGCCGCCGGTACCGGCCGCCGGTCATCAGCGAAAAGTATTCCGATGCCGCGGTGACCATCGGCGCCTGCGCGCGCTCGCGAAAGCGGTTCAGCGCCTCGCCCAGCAGCGCGTGCGCAAGCCGCAGCCGCGCCCAGGGCCGGATCGCCGCACGGAAGCGGGCGGCGGCCGATTCCATCGCCTCCCGCGCGGCGGCGGCGGCGTCCGAGGTGTCGATCGCCTCCAGCGCGCGCCGCGCCTGTTCCTCGGCCTGCCGCGCCGCGGCCTGCTCCGCTTCGCGCTGCGCCAGTTCCAGCCGGCACCGCTCGCGCTCGCTCTCGATGGCGACGGCGTCGCGGCCCGCCAGCGCCTCGCGCAACGCAGCTTGCGGGCGCGCCGACGCCTGGCCAAGTTGCTCCGCCAAAGTGGACAACCGGGACTGCGCGTGGCGCCTGGCCGCAGCGCCTTCCTCCTTCTCCGGCAGCAGATCGGCGGTGGCGACGCCGGCCGCCGCGCAGAGCCGCGCCACCGTTGCGCCCTGAAGCGTCAGTTCCGCCTCGGCCTGCTTGTGCAGTTGCTGCGCCCGGTCTCGCTCGCGGAGCAGCGCGGCGCGCAACTGCTCGCTCTGGCGCGATTCCAGCAGCCGCTTCTTCAGCCGGTCAGCGAAGTCGTCGATCGCCACCGGCGCCTTCTCGCCGAGCAGATCCGCGAGTTGCGCGGCGCGGACCGCGATGTCCGCGACGACCGCCTGGTGATGACCGTGCGCCTGCCGCGCGTCGTTCAGCGCCGCGGCCTGCCGGGCGAGCGCATCGAGTTCCTCCAGCCGCGCCTGCACGGTCTCCGGCGCGCTCGCGGCCGGCAGGAACAGCCGCGCGTGCCAGGCGGCGAGCGCCGCCACGTGGCCTTGCAATTCGGTCCCGGTCTGCTGGATCAGCGCGTCGAGCTTCTTCCGCTCGGCTTGCTGCGCGCGCTGCAATTTGGCGCGCGCGCCGTGTTCGGCGTCGCTGGTCGCGGCCTTCTGCTCCCATTGCAGCGCGTGACCGATCAGCGCCGGCAGCGCCACGGCCGCATCCGCCGCATTCGACCCGGCGGGCGCCTGGCCAGCGGCGCCCGGCGGGCCGGACAGTGCGATGGTCGATGCAGTGGTTGATGCGCTGGTAAATGCGCTGGCTAGTACAGTGGCAGCGGCGGCCGCTTCGGCCAGCGCCGCCTCGCGCTCGGCGCGCAACTCCGCCAGGCGCCCGGCCAGCTCGAGCACAGCCTCGCGCCGCCCCTGCCATTCGCGCAACGCGTCGGCGTCGAGCGCGGGCAGGCGGGCCTGCGCCAGGCTCGCCGTCCAGCCGGAGAGCACGTCCGCGCGCCGCGCCGCCAGCGAAGCGACCACCGCGGCCAGTTCGCCGCGGCGCGCGACCATCTGTCCGATCCGCGTCGAACATTCCTCGGCCGCGGCCGCCCGTTGCGCGTCGGCGCGCAACAGATCCGCCTGCCGGTCGGCTTCTTCCTGCGCGGCGGCGAACGCGTCCGGCAGCGGCCGTTGCGGGTCGAACGCGGCGTCCGGCGCAGCGGGCGACGCGGCGGCGCCATCGGCCCGCTCCACGTAGGCCCGGCGAATCCGGTTCCAGCCGTCATCGCGCCGCGCGCGGGCCAGGCGCAAGGTCTCGGCGGTGACTACTTCACCCGCCGCGGCGAGCTGCCGCTGGCGCATCCGCTGCTCTTCCAGCTGGGGATCGAGCCGCTGATCCTCGTCGCGCGCGTCGCGCATCGCGTCGTCGAGTTCGGCCAGCGCCTGCCGGGCCTGGGCGATCTGCGCGTCGAGCAAGGGCTGGGCCTGCCGCAAAGCCTGCTCGGAACCGGCGCCGATGTCCGCCAGCAACTGGAACAGCCGGCCCTCGAGATCGCCGATCTGGCGGTCGAGGTCGCGCCGCCGGCGCGCGACATCGCCCAGCGCCTGCGCCGCCCGCAGCGCCTCGCCCACGGCTTGCCGCACGGTCGGGTCGGGCGCGGCGGGTGCGCCCTCTGCATCGGCGTGCAAGTCCTCCTCCAGTTCCCGCGCGCGCTCGCGCTGGTTAGCCAGCCGCTCGTCGAGCAGGCCGATCGCTTGCAGGTGCTGATTCAGGGCCACGCGATCGGCCGCCGACGGCGCCGCGTGCAGCACTGCGCGGAGTTCCTCTCCGGCCGCGATCCGCGCCGCTGCCGCCGTCAACTCGGCGTCGATGCGCTCGACGATCGTCCGCTGTTGCGCGGCCTCGATCCGGCTGCGCGCGGCCCCTTCGACGCCGGCCGCCAGCCGCTCGATCGCCTCGGCATGCTCGAGCAGCGGCGCCTCGATCGTCAGCGCGGCGAGCGCCTTCGCGCAGCGATCGAGTTCCAGTTGCGCATCGTGCAGCGCCTGCCGGGCCTGCCGCTGTGCCTGCTCCGCCGCCAGCCGCCCCTCGCGCGCACTTTCGGGAAGTTCGGGCGCGGCGGCGAGCGCGGCGAGATCCGCGAGCGCCCGCTCGTGCTGCCGCAGCAGCGGCTCGACCGTGCGCAATTCGGCCAGCTCGTTGCCGCGCCGGCGCAGCACTTCGATCGCGCCGTCGACCGCCGCCAACGCCGCCCTGGCCTCCTCATGCGCGCGATGCAGCGCCTGCCATTCGCGCGGCGGCGTTTGCGCCGCCCGCCACGCGCTGCGCTGTTCGTCCAGTTGCCGGCGCGCCTCGTTGATGGTCGCGTTCTGCGCGCGGCCGTGCGGATTGAACAGCTTCTTCGCGTCCTCGTCCAGCTCGGCCAGGATCTTCGCGATGCCGCGGGTGCCGGCGCTGGCCTCGAACAATGCCGAGCCCAACTCGCCCTCGCCCTTGAGCAGCAGGTCGCCGCCCGCGCGCAGCCGCGCATGGTTCAACCCAAACATCGCCTCGAACTCGCCGCGCTCCACGCCGCCGGTCAGCGCCAGTTCCTGTTCGCGCAGCACCGGCAGCAGCGGATCGGGCAGGCCTGTGGCGACATCGAAGCGTGACAGCGTCGCGCCGCGTCCCTTGCGCCGGACCAGCCCGACCTGTTCGCCGTGGTCGTCGGCGAAGACGCCGGCGACGCGCATCTGCGCCATCGGGTGGATGAAATCGTCCGGCGAGCGCAGCGGAATGCCGAAGCGCAGGTCGGTGATCGCCCGCAACGCCGACGACTTGCCGGCCTCGTTCGGGCCATAGATCAGGTGCAGGTCGCTCAGGTTGTCCGGGCGCGCCGCGAAGTCGATCGTCTTGTCGGTGAACGGCCCGAACGCGTGCAGCAGCAGCCGGACGAGCTTCATGCGCCGTCCGCCGCGGTCGCACCCGAGGCTGTGATGCGCGCGAGCACCGTCGCTTCGGCATCGGCCAGCAGGGCCCGCAGGTCGGCCGGGTCGTCGGGTTTGCCCGCGCCGTCGAGGTGCGGCATGTCGCCGGCGGCCGCGCCGGCGGTGACCTCGGCCGGCAGCGCGTGCAGCAGGTCGCCCAGTTCGGCATCGGCGAACCGCGCCAACTCCGCATCGCCCGCCGCAATCGCATCGACCAGCCGGATCAGTTCGCCGACCGCGTCCTGGCGCTGCGCCGCCTGCGCACGATCCAGCGGCGTCGTCAAGGACAGCCGCACCTGCTCGATCCAGACCTCGGCCCCGCTCACGTCCTGCGCCGCCGCCTGCACTGCAGCCGCCAGCGTGCCCGGCTGCTTCGCTTCCAGCAGATGCAGCGCGGTCGCGCCGCGTAGCGTGACGCGCACCGCGTGCAGCCGGTCGGTGGCGCCGGCGAGCACCGGCGCGAGCGCGCCGCGGAAGGCGTCGCCGAGCGCTTCCAGCCGCTCCACGCCATCCAGCGCCACGGTGACCTGGTTCCAGCGGACCACGTCGAGGGGGACGAACTCGGCCAGGATCCGCCCGGCCTCCACCGTCACCAGCTCGCAGCCCTTGGCGCCGGTCTCGTTCGCATGCCGGCCCTGCAGGTTGCCGGGAAACACGATGCGCGGCGCCTCCGCGACCACTTCGCGCGCATGGACGTGACCCAGCGCCCAGTAGTCGTAGCCCTTGGCCGCGAGCGTGGCCAGGTCGGTCGGCGCATAGGGATCATGGCCCGGCCGGCCGTTCAGGCTGGTGTGCAGCATCCCGATGTTGAAGCAGTCGGCCACCGGCGCCGGATACGACGGCACCAGATCCTCGTCCACCGCGCGATCGGGGAAGCTCCGGCCGTGGATCGCGACCGCGAGCTCATCGATGCGTATCGTGTGCGCCGCGCGGCTGGAGAATACGGTGACATTCGCCGGCAGGATCAGCTGGCGGCTGATCACGCCCTGCGCGTCGTGGTTGCCGGCGACGATGAACACGCGAATGCCGGCGCGGTCTAGCCGCGCCATCTGCCCGCGGAAGAACAGGCCGGTGTGAAAGTCCTGCCAGTCGCGGTCGTAGAGGTCGCCCGCCAGCAGGACGAAGGCGACCCGCTCGGCCTCCGCCAGGTCGACCAGCCGCTCCAGCGTCGCCCGCGTCGCGGTGCGCAGCCGCGCCACGGGCGCGCCTTCATAGCGGTCGAGGCCGCGCAGCGGGCTGTCGAGGTGGAGGTCGGAGGCGTGGAGGAAGCGCATCGGTGTCGGAGAGTCCGTCCAGATGGTGACGGCGAATGTCGACTGGTCCCGGCTTGGCCTAGAGGGCGCAGGCTGCCGAGTGTTGACCGCGGTCCCTAGGCAGCTGCGCGGGCCTTCGCTCTGGCGTACAAGAACTCCGGTGCAAGATCGAAGCCGTTCGTCCAGACCACCGTGTCCATTTCCACGCGGATCGAGGCGAACGCTGTTTGATCGCGAAGTGCGACAACGATCGGGCGCGAATCTGAAGCGATGAAGTCTTTCAAGTCGATTTCGCCTCCGGTGTCGTCCGAGAAGCGAACCCACAGCCGGTAGTCCGGAATTGCTTTGGCGTCGGTCACCCAGATCATTTGCGAATTCCTTAAACCAGCGGAGCGATGCGCCTGAAAATACCCTCTTCGGCGAGTGTAGTCCAGTTCTCCATCAACTCGGACTGGTGCATCTCGCCCCACTCCATCACAAGACCGAGGACGCGCGGAGGGAGTTGATTCTTTCACGTTCCGCCGGAAATTCAAGCCTGGCCCCTTGTCCTTGGCGCCGCGTACCACCAGCCCGGGCTTGGTAGCCTGCCGTTGGCGCTCCGCTTGAGCGAGGGGGCGTCACTGCCCCACCTCACGAGTACTTCTTTCGGACCCACTCTCGCAACCAGATGATGCCGCCTTCAAGCTCTATGCACTCGAGGGAGACAAGTCGGTTGACCGCAGACGCGTATTGATTCGCGGTTAGCGGAGGAAGGGCATAACGATCTCGGACTTCGTTGGTTCTTACGAAGCCATCCTGCTCTGAGATCTTGTTCTTCTCGTTTCTATGCTCCCAGAGCGCAAGAATCGTGACCGCTTCGACGTCCGACAACTCTTCAACTGCGCCGCGCCAGACTTTGTTCCAAATGTAGAGGCCAGCAAGGGCCACAGCGACTTGTGGCGCGACCGGCAACGTTGCTGCGCCGAGGCCGGCCAGCGACACATCAGGAACAACGTCAAGAAGCTATCTCCAGTTTAGGAGTACGTTGCCTGGCTTTCTGGAACTCGCCTTCGGTGCGTCGTAGAAGGAGTTTATGGTGATGAGCCCGATAGTGATATCAGGCTCTTCGGGCGGCGTGACATTGGCGAACGCATCTACAAGCCGGCTGCGCGCGCTCTCTGGGAGCATATGCCCGACCGGGCCGAGTTCAGCAGCTGCCAAGAGTTGTGTTCGCTTCGCGCGTGCTGCGTCTTCATCGTATTCCATGGCGGATGAGTTCCTTGTTCGCCGGTTTGTGACGCCTAACGTAAAAGGTAAGCGGCAAACAGCGGCGTGCTGGACGCCAACGAAACAAGCAGGTGTGCCCCGCCGATGTTTGTCAGCTTGACCGCCGGGTTAGGCCGCAACGGACGCCACACCCGATGCGCGGCCAAGAACACGACTAATTGCACCATTGCCTCTCGCACGGAACACCATCGTTGTCTCCGTCCATCTTGGTCCCTGGACAGTGCTGGAGGAAGTACGTGGCCTCAGCACATGAGGTCATTTGCGAACAGTAAATTCGACCGTCGCAATTAAACTGAATCCGTGATGTCGCGCGCAACGCCGCTTTGTCCATCAGTCCAGCCGGCAACTGTGATCGTTTTTGATACTGCCCATAGCCGTACCACCCAGCCGCGACCACGAGCGCCAATAGTATGAAGTTCTTCATCGCTTGGATGATTGAGATTGCGGCCTAACAAGAAGTGGTGCGCCGATAGACATCCGAAAGGCCGGCCCTCGGGCCGGCCATCCTGAGTTCGGCAATGCGCAAGCAACTGTTTCTTCTCATGACGTTTCCGCGACTAAAATCTTATGCATCCTAAAATTCCGAAAAACCGTCACTGAACCCGCCCTACAGGATTGTCCGTGTGACTATTTGCTGATGCTGGCAAGTACCACTCCAAGTTCACAACCCAGGTGGAACGTTGAAGGTTCGGCTTTTCGAATACTGCTTCCCGCGGGCGGTGGTTGTACGAGCGCACAGACGAGACCGGTTTACCGCTTCTACAACAACCGCGCGCTTCTCAATGATAGTAATCATCGGTATGTATTGACTCAGTCGCTATTCGATCGGATGGTGAGTGAAGGATGGATTCCAGAAGGGGTAGTAATGTGTTCGCCAATCTGAAATAGATAGACGATAGTATTTGAGAACAAGCAAGTACTGCCAGTCGCGAATCACTATCAGGGCGGGTCCAGTTCATCCAGTAGCGCCGCGACCTTTGTGCGCAATGCCGGCAAGGACTCCCCTACGATTCGCCAGACTCTTGGATGCTCCACCGCAGCATAGCCATGAATCAAGAGATTGCGAAAGGCAACGATTTGCGGGAGGTGCGGAATTTCTCCTGCCAGAACAGGGTCGGACTTCGACAACAGGTTAAGTGCTTCGCCGATGATCTGGAACTGTCGTTCCACCGCCGAATGAACCAATTGCGAGTTCGCGTACGTTTCCAGATCAATCCCAGCAACTAAGCCAATGATGGCGTCTGCGGCTTGACGCACATCCCAGAGGTAAGCACGAGGGTCACGCTGCATAGACGACTTCTCGCGTGCGATTGATGCTTGCCAGCACGTACGGATTGCGAACAGCTCGTGCCTCAACCAGGTCGACGGCACGATCCAGCAAACGGGAAAGGTCCGCCTGGAATCCGAAGAATTCTTCGAGCGGGGATAGATTGCCATGCGGTTCGAATTCGACGAGAAAGTCGGCATCGCTGCTGGCTTCGTCAAAATCATCTCCGCGCGCAGCGGAGCCGAACACTTCCAGATTGCGCACGTGATAGCGCTGGCAGAGCGCGACAATATCTTCGCGCTTCTCCTGAATCAAGGGGTGCATTCCGTCTTACTCCTGATCGTCAAAGTAACAGCCATTTCCTTGCATTTTGCCCCTTTTTCGTCGCTCATCACACATTCGCCTGCTCGCCAACGGCCATGCTCTGATCGGACACCCAGATGGAACCATTCTCCCCATGCCTTCGCAAGCTTGTCCTGGTCCATCCGAACCTATCGCAGCTTCGGCACCATCGCCACCCCCGGATCCGCCCACCGCGCATTCGGAATCAACGGATACCACCCCGGCCGGCCCGGGTCGCGGTCGTACGGATAGCCGCCCAGTTCCTTGAACAATTCGTGATACTGGCGCAGCTTGTCGCGGTTCAGCTTCACGCCCAGCCCCGGCGCGGAAGGCACGGCGATCGCGCCGTCGACGTAGCGCATCTTGCCGCCCTCGATCACGTCGTCGGTCAGGTGGTGGTAGTGCGCGTCCGCCGCGTACCCGAGGTTGGGCACGACGGCGCCCAGGTGCAGCATGGTCGCGAGCTGGATGCCGAGTTCGCCCGAGGAGTGGACGGCGACGCCCAGCCCGAAGGTCTCGCACACGCCGGCCGCCTTGATGCACGGCCGGATGCCGCCCCAGAACGTGGTGTCGAGCAGGATCACGTCGACGGCGCCGTTGCGCACGTTCTCGGCGAGCTGCTCGAAATTGACCACGACGGTATTCGTTGCGGTCGGTATCTTGACGAACTCCTTCAGTCGCGAGAGCTGCGCCATGCCCCACACCGGGTCTTCGTAGTAATCGTTGTTGAGGTCGGCGATCCCGCGCCCGAAGCGGATTGCGTCGGCCAGCGAGAACGCGCTATTGGGGTCGAAGCGCACGCGCTCGCCGGGAAACGCGTGGGCCACCGCGCGAAACGCCGCGAGTTCGTGGTCCGGCGGATAGACGCCGCCCTTGAGCTTGTGCGAGGTGAAGCCGTGTTCGGCCTTGAGCTCCCGCGCATGTTGCACCAGCTGCTCCGCGGTGCGCACCTCGCCCCGGCCCGTCTCCGGATTCGCGTAGCGGAAGAACAGGTAGCTGGCGAACGGCACCGCGTCGCGCAACTTGCCGCCCAGGAAGTCGCAGACGGGAATCCCCAGCTTCTGGCCGATGATGTCCAGGCACGCGAACTCGATCGCGGCGTGAAGCTGGGTCCGGTTGTTGTACAGGCTCGCCGTCGGGTTGCAGATCGCGAAACGCATCGCCTCGAGATTGAACACGTCGTGGCCGCGCAGGTAGGGCAGCAGGCCCGCGATCGCCTGCTCGACGGATTCGCCGCCGCCGCCCAGCTCGCCCAGGCCGACATAGCCGTCCGCCGTCTCGACTTCGACGATGGTGCGCACGAAGCGGCCCCAGTGCGCGCCGTTGCTGTGCAGAAGCGGCGCCTCGAGGGGAACCGTGACGGGCGTCGCGCGGAGCGCGGTGATGGTGGTCTGGGACATGAAGGTGGCCGGTTCGGGTCGAGCCCGCAGTTTAACAACCGGGCGGCGGCGGGGCCACCAAATTGGTATTACCACTTGACCGCTTGGCCCTAATTGATTAGCCTCGCGTCTCTGAGAACGGCGCAGCCGTCCCATTGCCCACCCCATGCCCCTGACCAGCATCGAACCCCGGCGCCTCTATCGCCAGATTGCGGAACAGATCCGCGGCCTGATCACGTCCGGCGAGTACGCGGTGGGCGCCCGCCTGCCGCCGGAACGCGACCTGGCCAGACAATTGCGGGTGTCCCGGCCGTCAGTGCGCGAAGCCCTGATCGCGCTGGAAGTCGAAGGGCTGGTCGAGGTGCGCGTCGGTTCCGGCATCTACGTCCACGCCGCGTCCGGCATCGGCGGCCTGCACGTGTCGAATGGCGGCCATCACGCGGGGCCGTTCGACCTGATCCGCGCGCGCAAGGCCATCGAGGGCGAGTGCGCGGCGCTGGCGGCAAAGGAGGCCAAGCGGCCGCAGATCGCGGAGATCGCCGAGGCATTGCAGCAGATGGAGGCCGACGCCCTCAAGATGGCGCAGCCGCTGGAAGCGGACCGGCTCTTTCACCTGCGGGTGGCCGAGGCCACCAACAACGTGGCGCTGGTGCACGTGGTGATGGGCCTGTGGGAGGAACGCGGCGGCCCGCTGTTCACCAAGCTGCATCATCACTTCGACAACCCGAAGTCGTGGTCCGCCGCGATCCGCGAGCACACCGCGGTGCTCGATGCGATCCGCGGCCACGACCCGGAACTGGCGCGCGTGTCCATGCACCAGCACATGGACCAGGCGTCGAAGCGATTCAGCAAGAGTTGGGACGGCCGGTGAAGGGGCGCGCGGCGGGCCTCGTGCATCCCGGCGGCGCGCGCGTGCCCGCACAAAACGGGTCGCGCCCGGGCCGGTTGCGGCAACTACGCATGCTAATTGCGACGAGAGGAGTACGATGATTGACTGCAAGATTCACGGGGCGAACGACATGCGCCTCGAGCCGACTGCGATGCCCGAACCCGGCCCCGGGCAGGTGTTGTTGCGCCTGGGTGCGGGTGGCATCTGTGGCTCCGACATGCATTATTTCTTCGAGGGCCGCGTCGGCAGCTTCCAGATCCGCGAACCGATGACGCCGGGGCACGAGGCCTCGGGCGTGGTGGCCAGGGTCGGGGCCGGCGTCACCCGGGTCAAGGAGGGCGACAACGTGGCGATCAATCCGTCGCACCCCTGCGGCAAGTGCGACAACTGCCGCGACGGCCGCGAGAATCTCTGCCGCGAAATGCGCTTCCTGGGCAGCGCCAGCATCTTCCCGCACGTCCAGGGCATGTTCCGCGAGTACTTCCTGATGGGCGAGCGCCAGTTGACGCCGGTCGCCGGCGACGTGACGCTGGGCGAACTCGCCTGCTGCGAGCCGTTCTCGGTCGGCCTGCACTCGGTCAACCGGATCGGCACGCCGCTGGTGGGCAAGACGGTGCTGGTGACCGGCGCCGGCACCATAGGCTGCATGACGGTGCTCGCGGCGAAGCTGTTCGGCGCGGTCAAGGTCATCGTCACCGACGTGGTCGACAATCCGCTCGCCGTCGCGAAGAGCATAGGCGCGGACGTGGGCCTGCGCGTGGACCGGCTGCCCGCCGGCACGTCGCTGGCCGAGGCCATCGGCGAGGTCGACGTGGCGCTCGAGGTCGCCGGCAGCCCGGCGGCGCTGATGAGCTGCCTCGAAGCCACGAGGAAGGGCGGCACCATCGTGCAGGTCGGCACGCTGCCGCCGGAGGGGATGCACTTCCCGGCCAACCAGATCATGGCGCGCGAGCTGAACTACATCGGCAGCTTCCGCTTCGGCAACGTTTTCGACTGGGCGGTGCGGTACATCAGCGAGCGGCGCATCGACGTGCGGCCGCTGATTTCCAGCCAGCACAAGATCACCGACGCGATCGAGGCATTCAACATCGCGAAGGACAAGACCCGGAGTACCAAGGTGCAGTTGGTTTGTGCGTAGATCACATTTTTCCAGGAGAGCAAGCATGAAATTGATGACCAAGCTGTTCATTGCCGCCGGCGCCGCCGTGCTGGCTTCCAACGTCGCGCTGGCGCAGACCAAGCTCAAGTGGGCGCACGTGTATGAAACCGCGGAGCCGTATCACAAGTGGTCGGTCTGGGCCGCCGACGAAATCAAGAAGCGCACGGCCGGCCGCTACGACATCGCCGTGTTCCCGGCTTCCTCGCTGGGCAAGGAAAGCGACATCAACCAGGGCATGACGCTTGGCACCGTGGACATGATCATCTCCGGCCTGTCCTTCGCCGCGCGCAGCTATCCGCGCATCGGCGTGGGCTACTACCCGTTCATCTTCCGCGATGCCGATCACCTGCTCAAGTATGCCCAGAGCGACGTGTTCAAGGAACTGACCGAGGGATACCGCAAGCAGACCGGCATCCAGGTCACCGCGGTGACGTATTACGGCGCCCGCCACACGTCGTCCAACCGCCCGTTCACCGACTGCGCCGGCATGAAAGGCCTGAAGATCCGGGTGCCCGACGTGCCCGCGTACATGGCGACGCCGAAGTCCTGCGGTGCGAACCCGACGCCGATCGCCTTCGCCGAGGTGTACCTGGCGCTGCAGAACGGGACCGTCGAGGCGCAGGAGAATCCGCTGACGACGATCGAAGCCAAGAAGTTCTATGAAGTGCAGAAGAACATCATGCTGACCGGCCACATCGTCGACGCGCTGGCGACGCAGATCGCCCCGCACGTGTGGAACAAGCTCACCGACGCGGACAAGAAGATCTTCACCGACGTCACGCAGGAAGCCGCCGCCAACGCGACCAACGACATCAAGAAGCGCGAAGCGGAACTCGTCGACGAGTTCAAGAAGAAAGGCATCAACATCGTGGCGATCAACCGCCAGTCGTTCGTCGATGCGGTGGTGAAGAATTTTGCGCCCGAATCGCAGGGCTACACCAAGGCCGACTACGACAGGATCGTCGCGATCAAGTGAGCGATAGGCCCCGGCGCGAGGCGCCGGGGCTGCCGCGCAGTCGTGCGCGGCGCAAGAGACGAACCCACGCGACAGGACAGCCCGTGAACAGCCAGACCGCAGTGACCCACTCCGCCGCCGACGCCAAGGTCCTCGGCGCCGACGACGAGTTCCACGTCACCGATGATCCGGTCGACCTGACGCAATACAGCTTCGAGTCCTGGATCGCCTTCGGCTTCTTCTGGCTGCTCGCGCTCAACATCTTCTACCAGTTCTTCACGCGCTACGTGCTCAACGACTCGGCGGCGTGGACCGAGGAGATCGCGCGCTACCTCCTCATCTGCGTCGTGTTCGTCGGGATGGCGGCGGCGGTGCGCACCAACACCCACATCCATGTCGACGTCTTCTACCGGTTCATGCCGGCGTGGTTCACGCGCATCCTGTCGACGCTGGTCGACATCATCCGGATCGTCTTTTTCGCGGTGGCCACGGTCCTGACCTGGCAGATGATGCAGAAAATGGGCTCCTACAAGATGACCATCATCGACCTGCCGATGAACCTGGTCTACGGCGTGTGCATGTTCGGCTTCGCCTGCGCCGCGGTGCGCTCGGTCCAGGTCGCAATCCGGCACTGGAAGCAGGGTTACAGCGTGCTGGAACGCCCTGAAACCGCGATCACGGAAACGATATGACCCCCGCCACGCTGCTGGTCTCTTTCCTGGCGTTCATGTCCTCCGGCCTGCCGGTGGCGATTGCCATGGCGGGCGCGTCGCTGCTCTATATCGTTCTCTCGGGCGACATGCCGCCGTTCGCCGTGATCCACAGGATGGTGAGCGGGATCGACAGTTTTCCGCTGCTGGCCGTGCCGTTCTTTATCATGGCCGGCAACCTGATGAACCACGCCGGCATCACCAACCGGATCTACAACTTCGCGCTGTCGCTGGTCGGCTGGATGAAAGGCGGGCTGGGGCACGTCAACGTGATCGGCTCGGTGATTTTCGCGGGCATGTCGGGCACCGCGATCGCCGACGCGGCGGGGCTGGGCACGATCGAGATCAAGGCGATGCGCGACCATGGCTACGACCTGGAGTTCGCCGTCGGCGTCACCGCCGCGTCGGCGACGCTGGGGCCGATCATCCCGCCCTCGCTGCCCTTCGTGATCTACGCGATGATGGCCAACGTGAGCATCGGCCAGCTGTTCCTGGCCGGTATCGTGCCCGGCGTCGTGATGGCCTTTCTGATGATGCTGACCGTCGCGTACTACGCGCACAAGAACAACTGGGGCAGCGACATCGGGTTCAGCTGGCTGCGGATCGGCAAGGCGTTGCTCGAACTCGGCGTCGTCATTGGGACGCCGGCGGCGATCTGGGGCGCCGTGCAATCCGGCATGAACTCCAATCTGGCATTCGTCATCGGCCTGGCGGCGATCCTCGCCGCCGACTGGAAGTTCAAGTTCAACGCGGTGATGCCCATCATGACGCCCGTGCTGCTGATCGGCGGCATGGTCACCGGGATCTTCACGCCCACCGAAGGCGCGATCGCCGCGGTCGTCTGGGCGCTTTTTCTCGGGCTGGTCTGGTACCGGACGCTGACGTGGCGGATGCTGGCCAAGGTGTCGATGGACACCATCGAGACCACGGCAACGGTCCTGTTCATCGTCGCGGCGGCGTCGATCTTCGGCTGGCTGCTCACCGCCACCAAGGTCACCGACGCGGTGACCATGTGGGTGCTCGCCTTCACGCATTCGCAGTGGGTCTTCCTGCTGCTGGCCAACCTGCTGATGCTGTTCGTCGGCTGCTTCCTCGAGCCGACCGCGGCGATCACGATCCTGGTGCCGGTACTGATGCCGGTCGTCCTGCAACTGGGCATCGATCCCGTCCATTTCGGCCTGATCATGGTGCTGAACCTGATGATAGGGCTGCTGCATCCGCCGATGGGCATGGTGCTGTTCGTGCTGGCGCGGGTTTCCAGATTGTCGTTCGAGCGGACTACAATAGCCATCCTGCCCTGGCTGGTGCCGTTGCTGTTCAGCCTGGCGCTGATCACCTACGTGCCGTCGATCGCCCTCTGGCTGCCGCGCAAGTTCTTCTGAGCCGCGGCGTACCGCGCACCGGCCCGCGCCCGGTGCCTCAGCGGGTGCCGCATTTTGTGAAGGTCATCCCGATGCTCTCTATCGCCTCACTCACCATCCGCCTGCATCCGCAGGACGACGTCGTCATCGCCCGCCAGCAACTGGTCAGCGGCACGCTGCTGCGCGACGAGAACATCACGGTTGCCGGCCTCATCCCGCCGGGCCACAAGGTCGCCACCCGCGCCATCGCGCAGGGCGAACCGGTCAAGCGCTACAACCAGATCATCGGCTTCGCCTCGCGTCCGATCCTGCCGGGACAGCAAGTGCACCTGAACAACCTGGCGATGGGCGAGTTCGCGCGCGACTACGCGTTCGGCAGCGAAGCCCGGCCCACGCAGTACGTCGCCGAGCCGGCGACGTTCATGGGCATCGTCCGCCCCGACGGGCGCGTGGCGACACGCAACTACATCGGGCTGCTGTCGACCGTCAACTGCTCGGCGACCGTGGTGCGCGCGATCGCCGACCACTTCCGCGCCGACGGCCATGATCGCGGCGCGCTCGCCGACTATCCGAACATCGACGGCGTCGTCGCGCTCTCGCACGGCACCGGCTGCGGGATGGGCAGCACCGGCGAGCCGATCGACGTGCTGCGCCGGACCCTGGGCGGCTACGCGAAGCACGCCAACTTCGCCGGCGTCCTGGTCATCGGACTGGGGTGCGAATCGAACCAGATCAGCGCGCTGTTCGGCGCGCAGAACCTGAAAGAGAACGATCTGCTGCGCACGTTCAGCATCCAGGACAGCGGCGGCACGCGCAAGGCGATCGAGGCGGGCGTCGCACAGGTGAAGGAAATGCTGGCGGTCGCCAACGACGTGCATCGCGAGATCGTTTCCGCGTCGCACCTGATGCTGGGCCTGCAGTGCGGCGGCTCGGACGGCTACTCCGGGATCACCGCCAATCCGGCGCTGGGCCGCGCGGTCGACCTGCTGGTCGAGCATGGCGGCACCGCGATCCTGTCGGAGACGCCGGAGATCTACGGCGCCGAGCATCTGCTGACCCGCCGCGCCGTGTCGCGCGAAGTCGGCGAAAAGCTGATCGAGCGCATCAAGTGGTGGGAAGACTACACCGCGCGCACCGGCGGCGAGATGAACAACAACCCGTCGCCGGGCAACAAGGCGGGCGGGCTCACGACCATCCTCGAAAAATCGCTGGGCGCGGTGGCCAAGGGCGGCACGACCAACCTGGTCGCCGTCTATGAGTATGCCGAGCCGGTGACGGCCAAGGGCTTCGTGTTCATGGACACGCCGGGCTACGACCCGGTGTCGGCGACGGGCCAGGTCGCGGGCGGCGCCAACATGATCTGCTTCACGACCGGCCGCGGCTCGGCGTACGGCTGCGCGCCGTCGCCGTCGCTCAAGCTCGCGACCAACACCGCGTTGTGGAACCGGCAGGAGGAAGACATCGACATCAACTGCGGCGAGATCGTCGACGGCAGCACGACGGTCAACGCGGTCGGCGAGCGCTTCTTCCAGATGATCCTCGACACCGCATCGGGCAGGAAAAGCAAGAGCGAGCTGCACGGCTACGGCCAGAGCGAGTTCGTGCCCTGGCAGCTCGGGCCGGTGATGTGATGCATCCGAACGCCGTGTTGCTGACCGGGTTCTACGGCGCGTTCGCCGCGAAGGACGGCGCCACGATGGCCCGCGCCTACGCCGCCGACGCACAGTTCAGCGATCCGGTGTTCACCGAATTGCGCGGGGCCGAGGTCGGCGCGATGTGGCAGATGCTCTGCGCCCGCGCCACCGACCTGCGCATCGAAGCCAGCGGCATCGCCGCCGACGACCGCAACGGCAGCGCGCACTGGGAAGCGTGGTACACCTTCACCAAGACTGGCGGCAAAGTGCACAACGTGATCGACGCGACCTTCGAATTCCGCGATGGGAAGATCGCCGTCCATCGCGATGCGTTCGACTTTTGGCGCTGGGCCGGGATGGCGCTGGGAACATCGGGCAAGCTGCTCGGCTGGACGCCGTTCCTGCAGAACACGGTGCGCAAGGAAGCGCGGGCGGGGCTGGCGAAGTACATGGCGAAAAAGGGTAGCTGAAGACCCCGCTATAACTGCCGGTCGCGGAGGAACCTGACGATTTCCGCCGCCGCCTCGTAGCGTCTCAAGAGCCGCCGTCGCGGCGGCGGGCCAGCAACGGCAGCAGTTCCTTCAGCGAACGCGTATTCAAAACGTCGCCGGCCGTGATCCAGCCGCGGCGCGCCTGGCCGATGCCGTAGTGCAGGTTGCCGAGGCCGGCGGTGTCGTGCGCGTCCGAGTTGATGGCCACCAGGACGCCTTCGTCCTTCGCCATCCGGCAGTGCACGTCGCCCAGGTCGAGGCGATCGGGGTGCGCATTGACCTCCAGGTGGATCCCCAGCGCCCGCGCCTTGCGGATGATTTGCAGCATATCCACGTCGTAGGGCTCGCGCTCCTCGAGCAACCTGCCGGTCGGATGGGCGAGCAGCGTGACATGGGGGTTGTCGAGCGCGCGCAGGATGCGCGCGGTCTGGCCGGCCCGGCTCAGGTTGAACCGGGAATGGACCGCGGCGACGACGAGGTCCAACCGGGCCAGGACGCTGTCCGGCAGGTCGAGGCTGCCGTCGTCGAGGATGTCGACCTCGATCCCTTTGAGGATGCGGAGGCCGCCGGCATGGCGATTCATCCAGTCGATGGCGTCGATCTGCCGCGCCAGCCGTTCCGGAGTGAGGCCGTGGGCCATCGCCTGGCGCCGCGAGTGCTCGGTGATCGCGAAGTACTCGAAGCCCGCCGCGCGCGCCGCGGCGGCCATTTCCTCCAGCGTGTTGCGGCCGTCGGTGGCTGTCGTATGCGCATGCAGGTCGCCGCGCAGATCGGCGTATTCGACCAGCCGCGGCAGGCGTCCGAGCCGCGCGGCTTCGAGCTCGCCGCGATCCTCGCGCAACTCCGGCGGTATCGGCGGCAGGCCGACGCTCGCGTAGACCGACTCCTCCGTCTCGCCGGCAATGCGCTCCTTGCCCCTGAACACCCCGTACTCGTTGATCCGCAGGCCGCGCTCCTGCGCCATCGTGCGCAATGCGATGTTGTGCGCCTTCGACCCGGTGAAGTAGACCAGCGCCGCGCCGAAACTCTCCGCCGGGACCACGCGCAGGTCGACCTGGAGGCCGCCGGCCAGGCGCATGCTGGCGCGCGTGCCACCCTGCGACAGCACGTCCGCCACGCCCGGATAGCGGGTGAACTGCTCGACGACCGCCTTGCCGTTCCGCGCGGCGACGAGGACGTCGAGATCGCCGACGGTCTCGCGCATCCGCCGGTAGCTTCCGGCGATGACGACCTGGTCCGCGCCCGGCACGCCGCGCAGATGCGCGGCCAGCGACTCGGCGTATTGCGCGGCCAGCGCGAGCTTGAGCCGCCCCGCCTTCGACAGGTGCACCGCCAGCGCCCGTTCGATGTTGCGCTCGGTCTTCTCGCCGAATCCGGGCAGGCTCCGGATGCGGCCGTCGCGGGCGGCGCGTAGCGCCTGCTCCGGCGTTCGCACGTCGAGATCGTGCCACAGCGCGCCCACGCGCTTCGGTCCCAGTCCCGGGACCTTGAGCAGGTCGGTCAGCGCGGGCGGCATCTCGGCGCGCAGGCGCTCCAGCAGTGCGCACTTGCCGGTGGCCAGGACTTCCCGGATCTTGCCCGCCAGGTCGGGGCCGACTCCCGGCAGGTCGTCGAGGTCGTTGCCAGCCGCAACGAACGCCTCGAGGTCCTGCGTCATCTCCTGGAACATGCGCGCAGCATTGCGATAGGCGCGGATCCGGAACGCATTCGCGCCCTGGATCGACAGGCGATCGGCGATCTCCTCGAAGATCGCGGCGACCGCCAGATTCCCGACCGACATATCAGCGGGCTCCCTGCGGGCGCGCCGGCCATCCCCGCAGGCCGGCTCCGCGTCGGCTTTCCTGCACGGGCGGGCGGGGCTGGCGCCCGGAGTTCAACGCTGGCCGTCGCGGTGCTCGATGCCGATGCCGACCGCTTCGAGAACGATGCCCAGCGCAAACGGTATCGCCCCGATCCACACCGGCGGGGCCAGGAACATCAACAGGCCGCCGGCGATCATCAGCACGATCGCCAGCGAACGCCGCACCACACGGTTCCTGATCATCGAACACTCTCCGTTCGCATTCGCCGCAGTTCAGATCCGCGCACCCGCGCGCTTGCGCGGGCTGTCGCATCGACGAGCTTCCACGGGCTGTTCGCCGGACCCGGACCCGCTTCCCCGAGTGCGTGCCCCGGGGAACCCGCCGCCGCCTTCAACGTCGCCGCCGTCCCGCGGTCGGTTCGTCAGCCATGCCGGCGGCCGTGTCGGTGTCGGCCCAGTCATCGACCACGCCTTCCGGCGCGCGGCCCGGTGCGGCGTCTTCGATCTCGAACACCGGCGCCACGACGGCGGCCGTATTGTTGCCCTCGGCTGACTGCGCATCCGGCGCGACATCCGCTTCGCGTTCGCGGCCATGTCTGCCGGGCGCCGGCTTCGCGCTCCCGCGCACGCGGGACTTGCCCCGCTTCACGGTTGCCATGCTCGTCACCTTCCCAGATGTCATTCGGGTGGCGGCATTGTACCGCGCTGCAGCCGGGCGCGGTCGGCAAGCTGCTGCGCGCGGTCGGCAAGCTGCCGCGCGACCGCGTCGAAAGCGTCGCGCAGCGCGACATAGGGATCCTCATCGTTGTCGCGATTGACCACGACGTCATGGTCCGGTGCGTGGACCACGATCCGCACCTTGAACAGGCGTCCCTGCTGCTGGTGGCGCCGCTCTTCCTCGATCGTCACGGCGCAGCTGATGATCTCGGGGTGGAACTCCTCGAGCTTTGCGACTTTCTTGAGGATTCGCGCTTCGAGCGCTTCCGACTGCGGCATGTGGCGCATGGTGATTGTCGGCGGTGTTCGCATGGTGGCTCCGCATTCGTCTGGTTGACCATCGGGAGGTCCGGTGCGCCGAAGCGCGGCCTTTCCTTCCTTCCATCATGCTACGCGGCGGCGGCGCTCGCTTGATCGGCATCAACGTTCCGGCGCGGCGGCTGCGCGTGTCGCGAACGCCGGTATCGATGCAGGCTTCGGGTCCCCGGCGCCGCAATGCCGCCCCTTCGGCTGCGAGCGAGCGTAGCGGTCAAGTGCAAACCGCGGCAGATGTTCTTTCCAATCCGCTGACGCTGCATTAGCATTGGCTGCATGAGCGAAGAGACCTTTGACTACATCATTGTCGGCGCCGGCATGCCGGTCATTCCGTCCGCCAACCTCAACGCGAGCGCCTTGATGATAGGCGAGAAGCCCGCGGATATGGTGGCAGGCGGGCGCATCGATCCAAAGGACAAGTAATCGTGCACGTAGGCATCTACCACTTTCCAACCGACTACGGCATTCATCCCGGTGAACTGGCAGCGGCTGCAGAGGCGCGTGGATTCGAGTCGCTGTTCTTCTGCGAGCACACCCACATCCCGGCCAGCCGGCGCACCCCGTTCCCGAGTGGTGGCGAACTGCCCAGGCGCTACTCCCACACCCACGACCCGTTCGTCAGCCTGTCGTTCGCTGCGGCAGCGACGAAGTCGCTGAAGCTCGGCACCGGCATCGCCCTGCTGTCCCAGCGCGACCCGATTGTGACGGCCAAGTCGGTGGCGAGCCTGGACCAACTCTCGGGCGGCCGGGTCATTTTCGGCATCGGTGCGGGCTGGAACGCCGAGGAGATGGAGAACCACGGCACGCGTTACGAAACCCGCTTCAAGGTGATGCGCGAACGCATGCTCGCAATGCGGGCGCTGTGGACGCAGGAGGAAGCGGAATATCACGGCGAGTTCGTCAACTTCGATCCGGTCTGGCAATACCCCAAGCCGTTGCAGAAGCCGCATCCGCCGATCTTCCTGGGCGGCGAAACCGATTACACCCTGAAGCGGGTGGTCGAATTCTGCGATGGCTGGTTCCCCCGCCCGCGCGGCGGCTGGGAGCCCCGGAGCGCCGTGGCGCGCCTGCACCATGCGGCAGTCGCGGCCGGGCGCGATCCGGTGACGCTTTCGATCACGGTATTCAGCGCGCCGTCCGATCAGGCCGCGCTTGCGCTCTACCGTGAGGCCGGCATCCAGCGCGTGCTGCTCGAGATTCCTGATTTGAGTCGCGACGAAGTCCTGCGTGTGCTCGACGAGAAGGCGCCGCTCGCGAAGTCCTGACTGGGAAGGATTTGCATCCGATGGCAATGACCGACCGCTACGCGGCAATAGAACCGGTGCGCGCCGAGATCGAAGCGCTGGCTGGAGCGACGCTGATCGAATTCGGCAGCCCGTGGTGCGGCCATTGCCGCGCTGCGCAGCCGCACATTGCCGCGGCGCTCGATGCCCATCCGGCCGTGCGTCACATCAAGATCGCCGACGGCAGCGGGCGGCCGCTGGGCCGCTCGTTCGGCGTAAAGCTGTGGCCGACGCTGGTGTTCCTGCGCGAGGGCAGTGAAATCGCGCGGCTGGTCCGGCCGGGCGCCGCGGCACCGATCAGCGACGCACTCGCCGCGATCGACGCGGCCGGCTGACGGCTCAGGAGGCCGGGCCGGCGGCGAGCGTGTATCCCGTCACGGTCGGAGCGCCGGCAGCGGCCGCGCAGCGCGGCGACGCCCGGAAGCTTTCGGCGGCGTCGCGCAGCGCCGCGGCCCGTTCGTCGACGACCTGGATGCAGCGCAACGCGCGCAGGAACCACGTTTTGTAGAGTTGCCGGCGCCCGGGCGCAGCCGCGTGGTACTCGCTGGCCGTCCACGCCGCGATCGTGGCGGCCTTGGCCTGCAATGCGAACCCGAGCAGCCGCGCTTCGTCGCCGGTCAGTCCGCGGGCGTGTTCGAAATACGCCGCTAACAGCGCCCGGAACGCCGCGAAGTCTTCGAGCAGGCTCCCGCCGTCGTCGCCCATCAGCAGGAAGTAGAAGTCGAACAGCCGCGACTGCACCTGCGCGGTCTCGGCATCGATGATGGCGATGCCCGGCTGCCCGGCATCGGCGTCCGGCAGGCTCAGGATGTTCTTGCCCTGGAAATCGGCGTGCGTCAGGAACAGCGGCAACTGGTCCAGCAGGTGTGCCTCCCGCGCGCCGCGCTGCGCGATCGCGGCCAGGGTGGCGCGCAACGGTCCCGCTGCCTGTCCCAGCCCGGATTCGAACGCGGCCGCGAGTTGCGGCTGTATCCATTCCGGGAACAACTGCGCGTACCGCGTGCCGCGTCCGCCGCGGCCGGCGGCGTGCAGGGCGCGCCAGCCGTGCTCGTGGAAGAGTGCGAGTGCCCACGCCTGCGCGGAGCGCAACCCCGGCGCGGCGGCGACGCTCCCGTCGAAGAACGGCCGGACGAAATGATGATGCGCGCCGCGCTGCACGGCGAAGCTGCCCGTGCGCGCTTGCCGATAGCGGCCCAGCGCCACGCCGCAGCGAACCGTGGCCAGCGACGCGCCGGTGTCGTTGAGCAGCGGAAACATCGCGTCGATGTGTTCAATGCCGGGCCAGCTCGCCGCGAGGCTGCCGACGAACCAACGCTCTCCGCTGTCCGCGACGCGCACGACCGCCTTGGGCACCCCCAGCGCCGTGACGAACTGCCGCTCCACGACAAGGCCCGGCGGCATCCCGAACTCCGCGAGCAATGCCGGCAGGCTCATCGTTCCTGGTCCGGCTTCTCGTGCCGCCGCGCGCGCCGCTTGCCGGCGCCGGCCAGCGCGCGGCCGGCGTGCATCCAGTCGGCTTCCGCGTCGAACCCGGGCAGCGTCTCCGGCGCGCACAACGCCCAGGCTTGCTGCGTGCGCGCCGCTTGCTCGAGTTTTTGCAGGAAGGCGGGGAAGTCCAGCCCCAGGCGTCGGCGCAGGTCTGCCGCGCGCGCGTCCAGTTGCCGCCAATCCGGGGGAAACAACCCGTCCCTGAAGGCGAACAGGATGTGGTGCTCGTCGCGGCGCACGCGCAGCGCCAGCACCCGGTTGCCGAACAGGTCGAAGACTTCGGAGACCACGGAGGCAAAGCCCTCCCGGTTCCCCGCCAGGTTGAGCACCAGCACACCGCCGGGCGCGAGGCTCGCGCGCGCGGCCTCAATGAAGCGGCGGCTGGCCAGCGTCGGGGCGATGCCGTCGCGGTCGTATGCATCGACCAGCAGCGCATCGAGGTCGCCGTCGCGGCCGGCGACGAAGTCCGCGCCGTCGCCTTCGATGATGGTCAGCCGGGCGTCGTCCCGGGGCACGCAGAACTCGTCGCGCATGGCGACGACGCGGGCATTGATCTCGACCGCGGATACGCGGGCTTGCGGCAGGCGCCGGTAACAGAACTTGACGATGGAACCGCCTCCCAGCCCGACGACGGCGACGTGGCGCGGGTCCGGGTTGAACAGCAGGAAGGCCATCATCTTCTGCGTGTAGCGCAGGTCCAGCGCGTCGGGATCGCTGATGCGCATCGCGCTCTGGATGAAGTCGAAACTGAAATACAGATAGCGGATCTGGCCGTTGTCGAGAATGAACGGCCGGTCGCCGGCGTCCCCGGCCGCGTCGGCAGGGGGCGCTCCCCTCATTGTTCCGCCTTCACCCCGGCAGTGGAAATCACCTTCGCCCACTTGGCGATCTCGTCGTCGAGGAACTTGCCCGCCTGCTCCGGTGAATTCCCGACCGGCTCGATGCCTATGGTCTCGAAGCGGCCCTTGATGTCGGCGGAGGCGACGGCCTTGGCGGTTTCGGCGGCCATCCGGCCGACGATGTCCTTCGGCGTCCCGGCCGGGGCGAGGTACAGCACCCAGGTCGAGCTCTCCAGCGCCGGTCCGCCCGCCTCGGCGATCGTCGGCACTTCGGCGGCGCCGGCCACGCGCTTGGCGGAGAACATGCCCAGCGCCTTGATCTTGCCGCCGCGCACGTGCGGCATCAGCGTGCTTGGCACGTCGACCAGGATCTGTATCTGGCCGCCGATCAGGTCCTGCAGCGCCGGCGCCGTGCCCTTGTACGGGACATGCACCATGTCGACGGCCGCGGTCTGCTTGAACAGTTCGGTGGTCAGGTGCGCCGCCGCGCCGACGCCGGAGGAACCGAACGAAAGCTTGCCGGGGTTGGCCTTGGCATACGCGATCAGCTCTTTCACGTCCTTCGCCGGCAGGTTGTTGTTGGCCGTCATGATCAGCGGCGCGATGCCCACCAGCGACACCGGGGCGAAGCTCTTCACCGGGTCGAACGGCATCTTGCCGGCATAGAGCGTCGCGTTCGCCGCATGCGCGGCGATCACGGTCAGGAAGGTGTAGCCGTCCGGTTGGGCCTTGGCCGCCAGGTCGGCGCCCAGCATCGAGTTGGCGCCGGGCTTGTTCTCGACGACGATGGTCCACCCGGTCTGTTCCGAGACTTTTTGCGCGACCATGCGCGTGGCGTTGTCGGTGATGCCGCCGGGCGTGTACGGGACGATCCAGCGGATGGGCTTGGATGGCCAGGCGGCCTGGGCGAGGACCGCCGGCGAACAAAGCAGTGCGAGCAGCGCGAAAACCGTTCTTTGCCATTGCATGGTGAATCCTCCTTGTGACGGCCTTCGAAGCGAGGCCGTGTGTTCCGTCATTCTGACTGAAGTCGGGCGCGGCGGATCGTTCATCGCGCGGAGCGGCAGCGCCGGCCCCGGGCGCGCCTGTCAGACGCGCTCGATAATTACCGCGATGCCCTGCCCGACTCCGATGCACATGGTGCACAGCGCGTAGCGACCCTTGATCGCTTCGAGCTGGTTGAGCGCCGTCGTGACCAGCCGCGCGCCGGAAGCGCCCAGCGGATGGCCCAGCGCGATCGCCCCGCCGTTCGGATTCACGCGCGGGTCGTCGTCCTTGAGCCCGAGTTGGCGCATGCACGGCCAGGCCCTGCGCCGCGAACGCCTCGTTCAGCTCGATCACGTCCATCTGGTGCAGTTCGAGGTCGGCCAGCGCCAGCACGTTCTTGCTCGCCGGCACCGGGCCCATGCCCATGATCCGCGGCGCTACGCCGGCCGTGGCCATCGCGACCACGCGGGCGCGGGGCGTCAGGCCGTGGCGCCTGGCCGCCGCTTCGTTGGCCAGCAGCAACGCGCACGAACCGTCGTTGACGCCCGAGGCGTTGCCCGCGGTGACGGTGCCGCCTTCGCGGACGATGGGCTTCAACTTGCCCAGCGCTTCGATCGTCGTCTCGCGCGGATGCTCATCGCGCTCGACGACCAGCGGATCCCCCTTCCGCTGCGGAATCTCGACCGGCACGATCTCGCGGGCGAAGAAGCCGGCCTTTTGCGCGGCGGCGCAGCGCGCCTGGCTGCGCAGCGCGAAGGCATCCTGGTCGGCGCGGCTCATGCCGAAATCGGCAGCGACGTTTTCCGCGGTCTCGGGCATTGCGTCGGTCCCGAACATCTTCTTCATCTGCGGATTGACGAAGCGCCAGCCTATGGTCGTGTCGAAGACGGCGTTGGTGCGCGAGAACGCGCTGTCCGCCTTCGGCATCACGAATGGCGCGCGGGTCATCGATTCGACGCCACCCGCGATCATCAACCCCGTGTCGCCGGCGCGGATCGCCCGCGCCGCGGTGCCGACGGCGTCCATCCCGGATCCGCACAGCCGGTTGATCGTCGCACCGGGAATCTCGATGGGCAGGCCGGC
Organism: Betaproteobacteria bacterium; assembly: GCA_016717855.1. Classification (GTDB taxonomy): domain Bacteria; phylum Pseudomonadota; class Gammaproteobacteria; order Burkholderiales; family Casimicrobiaceae; genus PALSA-1005. Next base: position 36,759 of record JADKEV010000011.1, on the reverse strand, counting down.
CAACAGCAGCGCCATCCGCGCGACGTTGCGGTTATCCTCGCCCGCCTGGTTGGCGCAGCCGAAGAGCACGTCGTCGATGCGCGCCCAGTCGACCTGCGGGTTGCGGCGCAGCAGCGCCTTCAGCGGCAGCGCCGCCAGGTCGTCGGTGCGGATCGAGGCGAGCGCGCCGCCGTAGCGGCCGATGGGGGTGCGAATCGCGTCGCAGATGAAGGCGTCGGGCATGGCGGAGACCGGGCGTTGGGGAAGCGGCCATTGTAGCGCCGGATGCAACTGGCGGGCGTCGCTCAGGCGGCTCGCCAGGACTTTGAACCAGCCGGTCTTTTCTGTAAGAGAGATTTTGGCACGGTTCTTGGGATATCCTTGCCTGCATCCGCTGACTAACGCATAGACCCCGAAGGCGCGCCTGTTCTGTCGGCCGGGCCGAATTCGCATCGCGCAAGGACCCCAACGATGTTCGATCTCCCCGAGGCATTGCTGCTGGCGCGTATCCAGTTCGCGTTCACGGTCAGCTTCCACTTCCTGTTCCCGGCCATCACCATCGGACTGGCCAGCTACCTGGCCGTGCTCGAAGGCCTGTGGCTGAAAACCGGCCGCGAGGACTACATGGATCTGTTCCGCTACTGGATCAAGATCTTCGCGCTGGTGTTCGGGATGGGCGTGGTCTCGGGCATCGTCATGTCCTACCAGTTCGGCACCAACTGGGCGGTGTTCTCCGACAAGGCCGGGCCGATCATCGGCCCGCTGATGGCCTACGAGGTGCTGACCGCCTTCTTCCTGGAGGCCGGCTTCCTGGGCGTGATGCTGTTCGGCATGCAACGCGTCGGCAAGGGCCTGCACTTCACCGCCACGCTGATGGTGGCCCTGGGCACCTTCGTGTCCGCGTTCTGGATTCTGTCGGTGAACAGCTGGATGCACACGCCGGCCGGCTACGCGATGAATGCCGCCGGTCAGTTCATTTCGGCTGGCAGCTGGCTGGCCATCATCTTCAACCCGAGCTTTCCGTACCGGCTGGCGCACACCTTGTTGGCGGCCTACCTGACCACGGCCTTCATCGTCGGCGGTGTCGGCGCCTGGCACCTGCTGCAGGACCGCAGCAACCCGCGTGCGCGGCTGATGTTCTCGATGGCGATGTGGATGGCGGCCATCGTGGCACCCCTGCAGATCGTGGCGGGCGACCTGCACGGCCTTAACACGCTGGAACACCAGCCGGTCAAGGTGATGGCCATGGAAGGGCACTACCAGAGCCACCCCGAAGGCGCGCCGCTGATCCTGTTCGGGATTCCGAACAGCGCCGGGAACCGCGTCGACTACGCAATCCAGATCCCCAAGGCGTCTTCGCTCATCCTCAAACACGACATGAACGCGCCGCTGGCCGGCCTGGACACCGTGCCCGTGGCCGACCGCCCGCCTGTGGGCATCGTGTTCTGGGCCTTTCGCATCATGGTGGGGCTGGGTTTCCTGATGGCTGCACTTGGCATCGTCAGCCTGCTGGCGCGCGCCCGCGGCAAGCTCTACGACTGGCCGTGGTTGCACCGCTTCGCGCTGATGATGGGGCCGGCGGGCCTGGTCGCAGTCCTCGCGGGCTGGATTACCACCGAGGTGGGCCGACAGCCCTGGACCATCCATGGCCTGATGCGCACCGCCGAGTCGGCCTCACCGCTGGCCGCGCCGGCTGTCGCCGCGTCCTTGCTGGCCTTCGTGGTCGTGTACTTCGCAGTCTTCGGCGCGGGCGTTCTCTACATCCTGAAGCTGATGGCCAAGCCGCCGGCGCTGAATGAAGGTGCGCCGCCCAAGATCCCCGGGCGCGCCGCCGGCACCACCCCCGCGGTGGCGCTGCGGCCCGGCGCACCGGCCACCGATTGAGGAGCGCAGCATGAACTTCGACCTCACCGTCATCTGGGCCCTGATCATCGTCGTGGCCGTGTTCATCTATGTCGTGCTCGACGGCTTCGACCTGGGGCTGGGCATTCTCTTCCGCCGCTTCCCGGTCGGCCGCGACCGCGACACGGCGATGAACAGCATCGCGCCGGTGTGGGACGGCAACGAGACGTGGCTGGTGCTCGGTGGTGGCGGGCTGCTGGCGGCCTTTCCGCTGGCCTATGCGCTGATCTTCTCGGCGCTGTACGCGCCCATCACCGCCATGCTGCTGGCGCTGGTCTTTCGCGGCGTGGCCTTCGAATTCCGCTGGCGTGACCCCGCCCATCGCGGATTCTGGGACCTTGCCTTCAGCGGGGGGTCGCTGGTGGCAGCGCTCTCGCAGGGCGTGGTGCTGGGCGCGCTGCTGCAAGGCATCGCAGTGCAGGATCGGGCCTATGCCGGCGGCTGGTGGGACTGGCTGACGCCGTTCACGCTGATCACGGGTGTCAGTGTCGCCATCGCCTACGCGCTGCTGGGGGCCACCTGGCTGGTGATGAAGGCCGAAGGGCGCCTGCAACAGCAGGCCCGCGCCATGGCCTGGTGGCTGGGTGGGGCCACGCTGGCGGCCATCGTGGTTGTCAGCGTGGCCACGCCCTTCCTCAGCGCTGACTATTTCGAAAAATGGATGCGCTGGCCGGGCATGCTGGCCGTGGCGCCGGTGCCCGTGCTGGTGGCGCTGGCCAGCATCGCCTTCGTGCGCAGCCTGAAGGCGGGCCATGAAGTGGCACCCTTCCTGCTGACGCTGGGCATCTTCCTGTTGTGCTTCGTGGGGCTGGGCATCAGCGTGTTCCCCTATGTCGTGCCGGGCGCCGTCACCATCTGGGCGGCAGCCACCGAACGCAGCAGCCAGGTCTTCATGCTCTGGGGCACGGCGCTGGTGCTGCCGATGATCCTGGGCTACACGGCCTGGTCATACTGGGTCTTCCGCGGCAAGGTCAGTGCCGAGGGGTACCACGCATGAAGCCGCGCCTACTGCGCTGGCCCGCCATCGCGGCACCGCGGCCCGGCACGCCCCAGCCGCCGCTGTGGGCCCGCCTGGCCTGGATGGCCGGCATCTGGGCCGCGAGCATCGGCGCGCTGCTGCTGGTGGCGCTGCTGCTGCGGCTGGTGCTGAAGGTCTAGCCGCCGCGCACCCATCGGGCGCTTCGCTGCGCCTCGTCGCGCCATAGCGCGTCGAGCCGCGGCAGATCCGCCGGACGGTCGACGTCCCAGAGCACTTTCGGCTCGCGCCAGGTCGCGCCGATCGCACGCAGCCGTATGCGCGTAGTCTCCATCACACATCCGGTGCCCCACGCGATCCCGTCGAAAAGTACGGGCAGCGGTTGCCGCAGGCCGATCAGCACGTATCCGCCATCCTCGGCCGGCAGGAACACCGCGTCGTCGCCTCGCGCAGGACTGCCGCGGCGGTGGCACCAGCGCGACGATCCACTTCCATCCTGGCCCCCGACAGCTCGGCGCGCAACCGGTTGATGTCCGCCTGCTCCGGATTCACTGAACGGCGAATTGCCACGGGCGTCAACTGGCCGGCGGGAGCGAAAATCGACAGTGGAATCCCGATACCGAGCGCCTTGGCGGTTTTCAGGTTGATCGCGAATTCGAAACCTGTCGGCTGCTGAATTCGTCGATCAGAAGGGCGCGTCGCGGCTCACTGGTCCGGGTTCTTCAACGCGCAGAACGCCACGCCTTCGTACACCCATCCGATGGCCTGCAACGCCGCGACGTCGGCCAGTACGGTCGTGAAGCGGTGGTTCGAATCGCTGGCCGCGGCCCGGTTGTTGTAGACGCGATACGCCGGAATCATTCCGGCCGGACATAGCGCATTGGTTCCGATCACGACCGCCTTGAACGCGACACTCTCGTAGCTCCAACCAGAGCCCGGAAGCTTCAATGCGGCGCACTCCGCGCTCGAGGCAGTCAGGAAATGGGAATTAGCTTGCGCCGTATAGAACCGGCAGACATCGCTGCCGGCTGCACCGACCGCGGCCGGAAACGCGTAGAAGTCGTCCCCAGTCCGCTGCCAGCCCGCGCCAGCCAACCCTTTGTCGATATTGCGCGCTTCGACCGGATTGGACGTGCGGAAATAGTGCTTGAGCGTCGCATTGTAGAACTCGGTGACGAGCGCATGCGTTCCTGGCTTGACGTAGGACACGAGATCCGCCTCCGGGATCTTGTATGCATGGAGCACGCCCGGCAGCAGCTTGTGATCGGCGGTTGGGACGGCAGCCGCGCCGCCCGTCGTGTTGCTGCAACCCGTCCTGGTCCCGAGAGGACACTGGATTGAGCCGACGTACGGATCTGCATCGGAAAACCGGAAGTACACGTCGAACTGCGCGCCGCTCGCGTTCTGCGTGACGCTGTAATCGTTGTCGGTGCCGGCAAGCATCATGAAGCTGCCGTCGTTCAGGCGTGGACCAATCGCGAGGCCTTCCCACTTTTCGGGTACTTTGTTGCCGAGCTCCGGCAGCGTGTTTGCGCCCAGGTCGATGAAGACCGCGGTCGACTTGGCCACCGGTGTGAAATTGGTCGCGCCACCGAGCGTGATGTTGCCGATGTCCGTAGCGCCGCTCATGCTGATCTTGTAGACGCGCTTGTTGGGCGGAGAGAACTCGGCGCCTACGCCGACGCCGCGATTGTTCCGTTCGAGCACCAGGAATTCCGTATCGCTGACCGCCACCAGGGCCGAAACGCCGCGACCCTGGCTCGATGCATCCATCACGTAGCCGTACTGAGCAACGGCGCGGCCGGTATCCATGTCGAACTTGACGATGCGGTTGACGGTCCCGTTGCCGCCGCCTTCGTCGAGCATCGCGCTCTGCAGCATTGCATAGAGGTACTGTCCGTCGGGACTCACGGCCAGGCCCTCGAAGCCGCGATTGGTCCGCTTCCCGGCAGGGTTCGTCGTCGGATCGGCCGCGTAGTTCGCGACGCCGGTCACGGAGTCGCGCGGAATCAGGTTGGCCGGCGTAGCGAAGGCGCGGACCAGCTGTCCCTTGCGATTGAACTCATAGAGCGAGGGCCCGTATTCGTCCGACACCAGGAAGTTGCCATTTTTCGGGCTGATTACGAATCCCTCCGGGTCGAGCGCGTGGCCGAGCACGCTTCCCGGGCTGGGCGCAATTCCGTTCATCGAGAGTCCGGTGAAGCCGTTCGTGAGCTTGATCGTTTCGGCAATCTTGAAATTGGAGATCGCGCCTGTCGCGGGATCGATATCGACCGTGAAGCGCTGAACGCGCGTGTCATACTTCAGCGTACCGCCGCCGGGTCCGCGATCGGACAGTCCCCACCATTCGTCGCGCACTGGGTCGTAGTAAATGTCCGAGAAGAATCCCACCCGACCATCGTTCGCCGTGGTGCCGAACGTGTCGCTGGTATCGCCTGGAATCGCAATGCCGTTGACGAATGCGGGGACGGCGGACGCGACCACGCTGGTGAAGAACAGGGCTACGGCAATCATGGACGAACGCAGCATAGGGTTTCCTTTGCGTTGAACGGGTGCGAGCGGAGTGACCGTGACTCTGCACGTGAATTGCGACAACTTGGTGACAGCGAGCGAGGGAGTGCCCTCTCCGGGACCAAGCTTGTCGTCCCGTCAGTTCCACTTGCGCCCTTTCCACGGTGCCAATCGTTCGGAGCAAGTCATCGAGTTCCCAAGCGTGCCGCGGCAACGATGGTGAAAGGCAAAGGCCGGTCAAGTGAGCGCCTGTCATCAAACGTTCATGCGGCACTCGTAGTCTTGAGCGAAGCATTCGCGATCGAGTTCTGCCTCTGGATTCGTGAGCGCTTGTTCCCTACCTGACTTGAACAAGGAGACCGCTATGACAACCAAACAGACTTCCGCGCCGACAAGGGAGGACTGCGCCGAGGTCGGCACGCCGGATCATTTGCCGACTCTGCCGCATTCACTGATCGAAATTGAGGTGCGCCAGAAAATGATCGCCGAGGTAGCGTACCGTCTCGCCGAGCAGCGCGGTTTTGCACACGGACATGAACTCGACGACTGGCTCGAAGCTGAGGCCGTGATCGATCGGCGTTCATAACAATTCACCGGGCAGGAGAGGCCCGACGATGCCCGCGCGGCTTGCCTCAGCAGTTCGGCACCCACCAGTCAAGCGCTTTCTCCACGCTCCGCAAAGGGGGCGGTGCGGCGTGGTTTTCCGCGGCAGGCCGCATGAACCGGGCGTGGCCCGCCTGGCTGCGAGCCTGCCAGGAATACCCGGCGTTGTGCCATTGAAGCGGCTATCCTCGCGGATCAGCGCTGCCGGCTGGCTTCGATACTTCTCCGCAGCTTCCTTTGTTCCACGAAGCGCAGCGTGGCGAAGGTGATCCAGCCCACGGCGATCATGCCGACGATGAAGGCGCCATAGGCGATCGGCCAGGGAATACCGTTGGTCATCATCGAAAACTCCGACATGCCGCCGATGCCGGCAATGATGTTGAGGGGCACAAACACCACGCTGATCGTCGTCAGTTTCGACACCCGCTTGTTCTGGTTGATGTTGATGAAACCGACCGTCGCGTCCATCAGGAAGTTGATCTTGCCGAACAGGAAGGACGTATGCCCGTCGAGCGATTCGATGTCGCGCAGGATCTGCCGCGTGTCGTCATGCTGGTTGGCCGAAAGCAGCCGGCCGCGCATCAGGAACGACAGCGCACGGCGGGTGTCCAGCACGTTGCGGCGGATGCGGCCGTTGAGGTCTTCCTGTTTGGCGATTTCCGACAGGATCTCGGCCGCCTTGTCGTCGCTGACCTGGGGTGACAGGACGGTGCGCCCGACCGCTTCCAGCTCGGCGTAGATGTCCTCCAGCGCGTCGGCGGAGTACTCGACGTCGGCGGCGTAGAGGTCGATCAGCACATCCTTGCCTTCGGTGACGTAGCCGGGCTGGATGCGCGCGCGCAGCCGCTGCATGCGGAACACTGGCAGCTCTTCGTCGCGCGTCGAGAACAGGATGTTGTTGCGCAGGATGAAGGCGACGGCGACGTTTCGCGATTCGTCCTCCTTGTCGAGCAGAAAGGCGGAATGCAGATGCACTTCGCCGTTTTCCTCGATATAGAAGCGGGCGGATTCCTCAAGGTCGGTCAGGTCGTCGGCGTCCGGCAGGCGCAGGCCGAAGATCTCGTCGATCCACCGGCGTTCTTCGCGCGAAGGGGCGACCAGGTCGACCCAGATCGGCTTGGCCCTGGCCAGGTCCTCCCGGCTGTCGATCGGAATCTGTCGCAGGCGGCCGTTCTGCAGGTCGAAGGCGTTGAGCATGATCGGCTTGCGCGGGGAGGCTTGCGCAGCCGAGAGGGTCTCGCGCAGGGCGTCGGAGAGTTCGTCGAGGATTTCGTCACCGCGGTCCGCCGCCACCATTTCCCAGACCAGGATGCTGTCATCCTGCGGCAGGGCTTCGAGGATGCGCGCAACGCGATCCGGCGGCATCCGGCCGAGCAGGGACTTGAGTTCCGCCAGATGCTGCTTGTGTACCAACCCTTCGACCAGTTTATGACGCGGCATGTCCTGCCGATGCACTAGGCTTTCCACCCTCCGCTGGCGGGCGAGCAACTCCTGAACCATGGTCAGATGCTGTTGTTCCTCCTCTGAGGTTTCCAGGTTGTCGGCGGGGGTGGAACTCATGGCATCGCGGCCTCACGTCTCAATGCGACATTTTAGAACCTATTCCGGCGGCAGTCGCGGCCCGCGCCCCGCCTCGCCTCGCCGGCCCTTGGTCGGCGAAAACTGATATTGACTACGCCCAGGCGGCCAAGGATACTCGGGCTTGGGCCATTGAATTTCCTGTCCTTTGCAAGGGGGTGGTTTGAAGATCATCGATTTCAACAGCCGGCCGCCGATCGCGGCGTTCGAGCCCAACGCAGCGCACCTCCTCAACTACCGCCAGGTTTACAAGAAAAGCGAAGCAGAAGTCGGCAGGACGCAGGATGGCGATCCGCTGGCCAGCTATCTCTCCGCCTACGACCGCGTAAACGCCGAACATGTCGTGGTCAAGGCGAAGGATGTCGAGACGACGTTCGGCATCAAGGCGCCCAACGAGGCGATCGCCGAATTCTGTAAGGCGCATTCGCCGCGATTCATCGGCTGGGCCGGCGTCGATCCCAACAAGGGGATGACGGCGCTGCGGGAATTCGAGTTCGCCGTGCGCGAGCTAGGGATGCGCGGGCTGAACCTGCAGTGCTTCGAGCTCAAGCTCGCGATCAACGACAAGCGGATGTATCCGTTCTACGCCAAGTGCATCGAGCTCGACGTCCCGGTCAACATCCATGCCAGCATCAACTTCTCGACCGATTGCCTGATGGAGCACGGCCGGCCGTTGCTGCTCGACGAGGTGTGCGTGCACTTCCCCGAGCTGCGCGTCGTCGCGTCGCCGCCCGGCTGGCCGTGGGTGCAGGAGCTGATCGGCGTCGCGTGGCGCCACAAGAACGTCCATATCGGCGTCTCGGCGGTGCGCCCGAAGTATCTCGACGTGCCGAATTCCGGCTACGAGTCACTGGTGCAGTACGGCAACACCGTGCTCCAGGACCGGATGCTGTTCGGAACTTCCTTTCCGATGCAACCGATCGAGCGCGCGGTCGAAGAGCTGATGGAGCTGCCGCTCAAGGATTCCGTCCGCGAGAAGTGGATGTACGGCAACGCCGCGCGCCTGCTCGGTCTCGCCTGACGCAAGCCGCATGTCGCTGCACGCGCTGTTCCATCCTCGCGGCGTCGCGTTCGTCGGTGCCACGCCCGACCCGGAACGCTATGGCGGGCGTGTCGTCCAGTACTGTGTGCGCGAAGGGTTCGGCGGCGGCATCTACGCGGTGAATCCGAAGTACTCGACGATCTTCGATGTGCCTTGTTACCCGGACCTCGCATCGATCCCGGGACCGGTCGATGTCGTCGTTGTGCTGGTGGGCCCCACGCAGGTGCCCGGATTGCTCGAGCAGTGCCGGGCGAAGGCGGTGGGCTTTGCGATCGCGCTCGGCGACCTCGTCAAGCCCGGCACGGCGGACGCGGAAGCGCACGCGCAATTGCGCAAGCTCGCGGCGGGGATGGCAACGGGCGGTCCGCGCATCGTCGGACCGGTGTGCGTCGGCATCGTTTCGCCTTACGCGAAACTCGCGCTCACCATGAGCAGCGGCATGCTCGCCGGCCATGCGCCGCGGGGGGGGATCGGCCTGATCAGCCAGAGCGGCGGCATCATGGGCTCGGTGCTCGATCGCGCGCATCAGTTCGGATCCGGCTTCTCGGCGCTGGTGTCATCGGGCGGCGAGTTCGACCTGAACGTCTGCGACTACCTCGAGTACATGATCGACGAACCCAACACGCGGTGCATCTCGATCTATGCCGAGAAGCTCATCGATGCTTCCAGATTCCTCACGCTCGCCGACCGCGCGCGCAAGGCACGCAAACCCATTCTGCTGCTCAAGGCAGGCGCGTCGGAAGTCGGCGCGCGCTCGGCGCTGACGCATAGCGGTGCGATTGCGGGCGACCGGGACGTCGAGGATGCGGCGTTCCGCCGGCATGCTGTCATCCGCGTCCACGATCTCGACGACCTCCACATGACCGCGGAGTTGCTCTGCCGCGCGGCCGGCGGGCCGCCGGGAGGTGTCGCGTCGGTGTCGCAGTCGGGCGGCTACGGGACCGTCGTCGCCGATACGCTCACCGCGGCCGGCGTCCCGTTCGCCGATCTGGCGCCGGAAACCATCGCGCGCATCATGGCCGAGACGCCCGTGCCGCGCGTGGGCAACCCGCACGATTCGGCGACCGGTCCGCCCGGCAACAACGCGCCCAACACGTTCAAGTCGCTGCTTGCGTTCCAGGACGACCCGAACGTGGGCATCACGCTCTACACCGAGACGATGTACATGTACCAGGATCAGGGCCACGCGCTGCAGAAGGACGTCGTGCGCTACGGGAAGAAGCCGCACCTGGTTTGCTGGCAGGGCGGCCGCGCGACCGAGCCGGTGATCGAGTCGCTGCGCAACGACGGCGTGCTCACCTTCGACAGCCTGCAGGCGACCGCGTCGGCGCTGTCGGCGCTGTATCAGTACCGGCGCTTCGCAATCCGGGGGCAGGGTCGCTCTTCCTCCGGGACCGATCAAGAGCTGCGTGCATTGCCTGCGCTGCCCGAAGCGGGCGGCCTCCTCGGCGACGCTGAAGCAAAATCGCTGTTGCGCGCCTGCGGCGTGCCGCTGGTACCGGAAGAGAGTGTCGCATCGACTGCGGAAGCGGTTGCGGCCGCCGCACGCCTCGGCTATCCGGTCGTCGTCAAGGGCGTGGTGGATGGCGTCGCCCACAAGACGGAGCTGGGTCTCGTCGCGCTCGCACTCGATGGCGCCGAAGCCGTGGCCGCCGCATGCGACGCCATGCGTTCGCGCGCCGGCACTGCGCTGCGCGGCTTTCTCGTCCAGACCATGGTGCGAGGCGGCATCGAGTTCGTCGTCGGCGTCAAGGCCGACCGGTCGATGGGGCCGGCGGTGCTGCTGGGCCAGGGCGGCCTGTTCGTCGAAGCCTACGGCAAGCCGGCGATCGAGATGGCGCCGATCAGCAGCGAGATTGCGCAATCGATGATCGCGGCAGTGGATCGGAAGGGGATACTCAACGGCTATCGTACGGGGCGGGCTCTGGACGCAGCCGGGCTCGAACGGACATTGGTGGCGGTGGGGCAACTGGCGTGGGCGTTGCGTGGGCGGATTCAAGGCCTGGATCTGAATCCGGTGGTAGTGACGGCGGAGGGAACCTGGGCAGTGGATGCGGTGGTTTCGGTTGGCGCGTTGATGGAGAGGAACTGAGTGGACGTCATGGCAAATCCGAAAGTAAGCATCGGCATCGACATCGGCGGCACGTTCACCGACGTCGTCGCCATCGACGACAACGGCCGCCTGCACATCGCCAAGGTGCCGTCGACGCGCTCGGACCCGAGCGCCGCGGTGCGCACGGTTCTGAACAAGCTTCTCCCGGAATGGAAGATCGACCCCGCCGACGTCGTGCGCTTCGCGCACGGAACGACTGTCGCAACGAACGCAGTGCTCGAACGCAAGGGCGCGCGGCTCGGCCTCCTCACCACCGACGGCTTCACCGACGTCATCGAGATCGGCCGGCAGAACCGGACGCAGATCTACGACCTGATCCTGAAGCCGGAGACGCCGGTCTTCCTGGCGCCGGGCGCGCGGCGACGCGGCGTGGTCGAGGCGATCGGCCTCGCCGGCGAAGTCGTCACGCCGCTGGACCAGGCGTCGCTGGCGAAGAGCGTCGACGAACTCGTCGCCGAGGGCGTCGAAGCGATCGCGATCTGCTTCCTCTTCTCCTTCGTCAACGGCGCGCACGAGCGGCAAGCCGCCGAGTACATCAAGCAACGCCATCCGCATCTGATCGTCTCGATCTCCTCCGAGGTCGATTCGACGTTCCGCGAGTACGAACGCACCGTCGTCACCGCGTTCGACGCGTACGTGAAGGCGGGCCTCGACCGCTATCTCGCCAGCATGGAATCCGACCTGCAGTCCGCCGGCATTCCCGCGACGCTGCAGATCATGCAGTCGCGCGGCGGCGTGTGCTCGGCGCGCGTGGCGCGTCAGCGTCCGATCCGCCTCTTCCTGTCGGGACCCGCGGCCGGCGTCGTCGGCGCGCGCGAGTCGGGGCAGTCCGTGCAGCAACAGAACCTGATCACCGTCGACATCGGCGGCACCAGCTCCGACATCGCGCTGATCGCGAACGGCGAACTGGTGATTCGTCCTGAAGGCCTGCTCGACGGCTTCAAGATCCGCGTGCCGATGGTCGACGTCAATTCGATCGGCTCCGGCGGCGGCAGCATCGCGTGGATCGATGCCGGTGGGGGCTTGCGCGTCGGGCCGCAGTCGGCGGGCTCGGAGCCGGGCCCGGCGTGCTATGGACACGGCGGCGCCGATGCCACCGTCACCGACGCCTCCGTCGTCCTCGGGTTGCTGAACCCGGGCTACTTCGCCGGCGGCACGATGCAGCTCGATCCCGCACTTGCAAGGAAAGCCGTCGAAGAGCGTGTCGCCAGGCCGCTCGGCCTCACGCTCGAGCAGGCGGCGCTCGGCATCCACCGCGTCGTCAACGTGCAGATGGCCGAAGGCATCCGGCTGGTGTCGATCAGCCGCGGCATCGATCCGCGCTCGTTCACGCTGGTCGCCTTCGGCGGCGCCGGCGCGCTGCATGCGACCGCGCTCGCGCGCGAGCTCGACATCAACGCCATCGTCGTTCCGCGCTACCCCGGCGTGCTCTGCGCGTCGGGATTGCTGTCGGCAATGATCGAGCACGAGGCGTCGACCGCGTTCCTGCACAAGCTGGACGTCGCCGATCCGAAGGCGGTGGAGGCCGTCTGCGAGAAACTCAGCGCAGAGTGCGCGGGGCGGATGCGCGAGGAGGGCGTGGATGCATCGCGCGTGACAACCAGCTACTGCGCCGACATCTGCTACGTCGGGCAGGCGTATCACATCGAGGTGCCGCTCGACCTGACCGACCCCGGGACGATGATCCAGAAGGCTTACGAGGCGTTCATCGCATTGCACGACAAGATCCGCGGCCACAGCACGCGCTCTCCCGCCAGGTTCGTCAACCTGCGCGTGGTCCAGCGCGCGGCGAATCGGGCTACGGCGCCGATTTCAATGTCGGCAACCGGCGCGCGCAAGGACGCAAGCAAAGGCACGCGCAAGATACTGCTTCACGGCGCCGATGCCTACGTCGATGCCGCGATCTACGACCGCGACGGCCTGGCGCCGGGCCAGGTCATCCGCGGACCTGCGATCATCGAGCAGACCGACACGACAACGCTCGTCGAGCCCGGCTGGCTCGCCACGGTCGCCGACAACGAAGTGCTGTTACTCACACGGGAGCAACCGGCATGAACACGATGCAGACCACGGTCGATCCGATCACCCTCGAGGTGGTGCGCAACAAGCTCGACGGGATCGCCAACGAGATGCAGCAGACGCTCTTGCACAGCGCATTCTCGCCGATCGTCAAGGAAGGGATGGACTGCTCGGCGGCGCTCTTCACCGCCGACGGCCAGACTATCTCGCAAGCGACCGCGATTCCCATCCACCTGGCGACGATGATCCCTGCGCTCGCGGCGGTCATCGCCAAGTACCCGGTGGAAGGGATGGCGCCCGGCGACGTCTACATCCTCAACGATCCGTATTGCGGCGGAACGCACCTGCCCGACATCACGCTGTTCGTCCCGGTGATCGTCGACGGCTTCCCTCTCGGTTTCAGCGTCGCAACGGTGCATCACCAGGACGTCGGCGGCATGACGCCGGGCTCGGTCCCGACCAATGCGACCGAGATCTACCAGGAGGGCTTGCGCATCCCGCCGCTCAAGTACATCGAGGCCGGCGTGGTCAATCACACGCTCGACCAGATCCTCCGCTACAACATCCGGATGTCGGACATGTTCATGGGCGACCTCAACGCGCAGCTCGCTGCCTGCACGGTCGGGGCGCGCCGCCTGGCCGAGCTCAGCAAAGTGTACGGCGCCGCACAGCTCGTCGACATCTTCACGCGGCTGCTCGATCGCTCCGAGCTGATGACGCGCGAGGCGCTGCGCAAGCTGCCGCAGGGGACGTTCCACTATGTCGATTGGCTTGACAACGACGGCGTCGAGCTGGACAAGCGGGTGCGGCTCGAAGTGGCGGTCACCATCGACGACGGCACCATCCATTTCGACTTCACCGGCACCGATCCACAGGTGCGCGGGCCGTTCAACACGGTGCCTTCGGGCAGCCGCGCCGCGGCGTACTACGCGGTCCGCGCGCTGACCGATGCGCAGATTCCCACCAACGGCGGCTGCTTCCGGCCGGTGACGCTGCACCTGCCCGAAGGCTCGATCGTCAATCCCGTCGCGCCCGCCGCAGTAAACGCGCGCACGGCGACGATCAAGCGCATCTGCGGGGCGATGGTCAGCGCGTTGGCCGATGCCGCGCCCAAGCGTGTCCCGGCCGCATCCGCCGGGCTGTCGCTGATGATGGCGTTCGGCGGCAAGCGCGCCGACGGCACGCCGTTCATCCTGAGCGAGCTGGTCGCGGCCGGGACCGGCGCGAGCGACGGCAGCGACGGCGTCGATTGCCTGCAGACCGACGGCTCGAACAGCATGAACCAGCCGGTCGAGGCGATGGGCATTGACGCGCCGCTCCGCGTGACGCGATTCGGGCTGCGCGCCGACTCGGGCGGAGCAGGGCGACATCGCGGCGGGCTTGGCGTCGTCCGCGAGTACGTATTCCATGCGGACGACATCCGGTTCACGTATCGCGGCGAGCGGCATTTCACGCAGGCGCGCGGGTCGGCCGGCGGCGGCGGGGGCGCGGTGTCGCGCGCGACGATTTACCGCAAGGACGGCCGCACCGAAGAAATACTGTCAAAATGCGTGACGACGGTTTCCCGAGGTGATCGGCTGGTCGTCGAAACCGCGGGCGGCGCAGGATTCGGGGATCCGAAGACGCGCGAGCGCGACGCAGTCGCGGCGGATGTCGCCAACCGCAAGGTCAGCGCGGAAGCCGCTGCAAGCGAGTACGGATTTTCACAACGGGGAGATCGAGCATGAAACGCATCGTCTGCTTTTTCGTGTCAGCGCTGTTCGCGACGTGCGCTCTGGCGCAGGCGCCGTACCCCAACAAGCCGATACGGCTGGTATTGCCGCTCGCAGTGGGATCGGCCACCGACCTCATCGGCCGCGTACTTGCCAAGGCCGTGTCGGAATCGATCGGCCAGCCGATCGTCGTCGACAACAAAGCCGGCGCGCTCGGCACGATCTCGGCCACCGAAGTCGCGCGCGCGGCGCCCGACGGCTACACGCTGCTGATCGGGACGAGCAGCGCGCTGTCGACCGCGCCGTTCATGCAGAAGAACCTGCCGTACGATCCGGTCGCCGACTTCACGCCGATCACCGACGTCGGGCGCTACACGCTGTTCTTCTACGTCAACGCCGACGTGCCGGCGAAGACGCTGCAGGAGTTCATCGCCTACGCGAAGTCGAAACCGGGCAGGGTTACTTGCGCGAACGGGAGCGTCACCACGCAATTGAGCTGCCTGCAGCTCGCGCAGTTCGCCGGCATCGACCTGCTGCAGGTCCCGTACAAGAGCGGACCGCAGTCGATGCTCGACATGGTCGCCGGACGCATCGATGCGCAGTTCGAAACGCCCACCACTGGCCTGGTGCATGTGAAGTCCGGCAAGCTGCGCGCCCTGGCAACGACACTGCGGTCGCCCTCCGTGCTGCTGCCCGATGTGCCGCCGATCTACGATGCGGGCGTGCCGCAGTTCGAGATCGTGTCGTGGATGGGATTGTTCGGACCGGCGAAGATGCCGAGGGAGATTGTCGAGCGTCTGAACAGGGAGTTTGGCGCGGCAATGAAGCGGCCCGACGTGATCGCGGAAATGGACAGGCAGGGGTTCGCGCTGACGCCGTCGACGCCGGAGCAGCTTGGCGTGCTGACCAGACAGCAGATCGAAGTGTACGGAAGGCTGCTGAAAGAGGCAGGGGTGAAGCCGGAGTGAATTCATCGTCCCGGCGATGGCCGGGAGCCGGAATGTGAGTCAACAGGGGAACCCATGAACCGCATAGCACTGCTGATCGCCTCGCTGCTTCTGAGCGCCGCCGCCACCGCCCAGCCCTACCCCAACAAACCCATCCGGGTAATCGTCCCCTTCGGCGCCGGCTCCTCCACCGACGTCATCACCCGCATCCTCACCCAGTCCGTCTCCGCCTCGATCGGCCAGCCGTTCATCGTCGACAACAAGCCCGGCGGCGATGGCGCGGTCGCCGGCATCGAGGCCGCGAAAGCCGCGCCCGACGGTTACACGATCTTCATCGGCAGCGGCAGCCCGATCGCCGCCGTGCCCGCACTGCGCAAGAATCCGCCCTACGACTCGGTCAACGACTTCACGCCGATCACCGACATCGGCCGGTTCACGCTCTTCCTTTTCGTCAACAGCGAGGTGCCGGTCAAGACGTTCCAGGAATTCATCGCCTACGCCAAAGCCAACCCGGGGAAGCTTGCCTACGGCACGGGCAACGCCAGCGGCATCGTCGCCTTTGCGCAGATGAACCAGCTCGCCGGCATCGACATGCTGCACGTGCCGTACAAGAGCGCGCCGCTCGCCGTCGTCGACCTGATGACGAATCGCGTCCAGGCGATGTGGGAGCCCCCGACCACGACGCTCGCCGCGATGAAGGAAGGCAAGCTGCGCGCGCTGGTCACGTCGCTCAAGAGCCGCTCCAGTGTGCTGCCCGAGGTGCCGACGATTGCCGAAGCGGGGATGCCGCAGTTCAGCATGGCCAACTGGATGGGGCTGGTGGGGCCGGCGAAGTTGCCGCGGGAGATTGTCGATCGGCTCAATCGGGAGTTTGTCGCGGCGATGAAGCGGCCGGAGGTGATTGCGGCGATGGAGAAGCAGTTGTTTCAGTTGAATCCGACGACGCCGGAACAGTTCGCGGTGTTTGTGAAGGAACAGATCGAGTCGTATGGAAGCTTGTTGCGTGCTGCGGGCGTGAAGCCTGACTAGGCGCTTCACGCAATCACGATTTCCGGCAGCGCCGCGAGCGTTGCGATCTGCCCGTCCGGGGTTGCCGGGATGCGCTCCGGCGCCTGGCCGAAGCGGTTGCACCAGACCGCGCGGAATCCGAACGCCTTCGCCGCATAGGCATCCCAGCCGTTCGAGGACAGGAAGCAGATCTGCTCCGGCGCCAGTTGCAGGCGATCGGCGGCCAGCCGGTAAACGGACGGATGGGGCTTGAAGACGCCGACCTCTTCGACGGACAGCACGGCATCGAGCAGATCGGCGATGCCCGCGTTGTTCACGGCGGAGGCGAGCATCCGCGGCGTGCCATTGGAGAGGATCGCCAGCGCTTTGCCCCCCGCCTTGAGGCGCTGCAGCGTGTCGGTCACTTCGGGATAGGCGTGCAGCGACAGGTAGAGCGTCATCAGCCGGGAGTGCAGCGCCGGGTCGTCGACCTTCAAGCTTTCCAGCGCGAACGAAAGCGCGTCGGACGTGACGCTCCAGAAGTCGGCATGATGGCCACCCAGGCCGCGCAGCCACGTGTACTGCAGTTGCTTCGACCGCCACAACTCGGCGAGCGGCTGCCAGCGTGGCCCCAACTCGTCCTGCGCCCCGCGCGCCGCGCTGTTGACGTCGAAGAGCGTGCCGTACGCATCGAACACGCACGCCTCTATTCCGGGCAATCGCAGCGGTGTCATTTCGCTTCCTCGTTCTAGCCCACAGGCATGGCAGGGAACCCGGGTGCTACGGGATGACTATCCTACAACCCGTATCCCCCGCACCTTCGCAAAGTCCCGATCATGCGTCACCAGCGCGTGCGCATTGATGGCAAGGGCGCTCGCCAGCTGGATGGCATCCGGCAATTTCAACTTATGTCTGGCGCGCAGCCTGGCCGCGGTCTCGGCGATGTCTGCCGTGAGCTCCACCACGTGCCAGGACTCCAGCACCGCCCTGTAGCGCTTTGCCAATGCGTCTTCCCCCGCGCCCAATGGGCCGGTCAGCACTTCCGCAATGGTGATGGTCGTTACCGCGAGTGAAAACTCTCCTGCCGCGTGCCTCGCAAACAACGCCTTGTAGCGAGCGGCAAGTTGCGGATGCGCTTCCAGCGTGTAGATGATGGGAGAGCTGTCCATGAGCAACAGCGCTCCCGGTGGAAAGGACCCTGCGTCTAGCGGCTCCATTCGTCACGCAGCTTCGCGATCGACCGCGTGCTGTCCTTTCCCCACAGGCCCTTGCCCGTGCCGGCAATGGGCGTGATGGGCGACTGCTTCGCGGCGGGCCGAATGGAATCCGCCGGAACAACTGCCGCCACGGCGCGGCCGTGCCTGGTAATGATGGTCGTGCGACCCTCGGCGGCGGCGGCGACCAGCGCCGGCAGTTGCTTGCGCGCCTCTTCGGCGCCTTTTGTGTCGTGTTGCGGATGCACGCGGCTCATCGCAATAATGTACAGACTGTACGGTATCGTGTCAACGACCGCCTCCAGGCCCGCTGCCCGCCCTGCTATGATGCGGCCAGACGTTCCAATGGGTGATCTTCACCATGACCCGACCCAAATACCTCGACTTCGACACGCTGGCGCTGCATGCCGGCGGCGCGCCCGATCCGGAGACGGGCGCCAGGGCCACGCCGATCTACCTGACCACCTCGTTCGTGTTCCGCGACTCGGACCACGCGGCGTCGCTGTTCAACATGGAGCGCTCGGGGCACGTCTATTCGCGCATCTCCAACCCGACCAACGCGGTGCTCGAAGAACGGATCGCGGCGCTGGAGAACGGCGTGGGCGCAATCGCGACGGCGAGCGGGCAGGCCGCGCTGCACCTGGCGGTGGCGACCATCGCCGGCGCGGGCTCGCACATCGTCGCCTCGCGCGCGCTGTACGGCGGCTCGCAGAACCTGCTGCACTACACGATGGCGCGCTTCGGGATCGAGACGACGTTCATCGATCCGCGCGACCTGGACGCCTGGCGCGCGGCGATCCGGCCGAACACGAAGATGCTGTTCGGCGAGACGCTGGGCAACCCGGGGCTCGACGTGCTCGACATCCCGAAAGTCGCCGAGATCGCGCACGCGGCCAAGGTGCCGCTGCTGGTCGACTCGACGTTCACGACACCTTACCTGCTCAAGCCCTTCGACCACGGCGCCGACCTGCTGTATCACTCGGCGACCAAGTTTCTCTCCGGCCACGGCACGGTGATCGGCGGGCTGCTGGTCGATGGCGGCACGTTCGACTGGCACGCGTCGGGCAAATTCCCGGAACTCACCGAGCCGTACGAAGGCTTTCACAACATGGTGTTCGCCGAGGAGTCGACGGTGGCGCCATTCCTGCTGCGGGCGCGGCGCGAGGGCCTGCGCGACTTCGGCGCCGTGATGAGCCCGTTCACCGCGTTCCAGATCCTGCAGGGCGTCGAGACGTTGTCACTGCGGATGGAGCGGCACGTGGCCAACGCGCGGAAGGTGGTTGAGTTCCTGGCCGCGCATCCGGCGGTGGCGTCGGTATCGTATCCGGAACTACCCGGTCATCCCGATCACCAATTGGCGACGACCCTGCTCCCGCGCGGCTGCGGCGCGGTGTTCAGCTTCAGCCTGAAAGGCGACCGCGCGGCAGGCGTCCGCTTCGTCGAGGCGCTCAAGATCTTCTCGCACCTGGCCAACGTCGGCGACGCGAAGTCGCTGGTCATCCATCCGGCCAGCACCACGCACTTCCGCGTCGCCGCCGAAGACCTGGCCGCCGCCGGTATCACCGAGGGGACGATGCGGCTGTCGATCGGGCTGGAGTCGCCGCAGGACTTGATCGAGGATCTGGAACTGGGCTTGAAGGCGGCGGTAAAGGCTCCGCGCAAGGCGTAATCACGGGCCGTAGGATGGGTGGAGCGCAGCGATACCCATCATCGATTTCGAGGCGCGGGACCGGCGTGTCGCACAGACCGAAAATCGGTGCAACGTTCCGCAGAGCCGTGCGACGTACCGAGATGGGTATCGCTGCGCTCCACCCATCCTACGGTCTTGCGGCAGCGGGCGTAGAACCTCCCTCACCCTCGGTCCCTCTCCCCAAGGGGGAGGGAAGACAAGTGCCCCTCAGTGCGCCTTCGCCTGCTGCCAGCGGTCCAGCTTCGCGCGGGCGCCGTTGCGCGCCGGGTCCATCGCGGCTTCGTGGCCCGGCATCTTCGCGGTCAACTCGATCACGTAGCCGTTGGGATCGCGAAAGTAGATCGAGTGGATCATCCCGTGGTCGGATATGCCGCGCGTCTGGATGCCCGCCGCGCGACCCTTCGCCAGCATGTCGGGCAGCACTTCGGGGGCGACTTCCAGCGCGATGTGCAGGTCGAAGTCGTGCTGTTCCTTGAATTCGAACGGCATGTCGGGAGCTTCGAAGAACGCGAGATAGGACCCGTCGTCGAGCTGGTAGAAGCTGTGCAGCACCGAGGTCTTGCGGCCGGACTTGGTTTCGTTGATTTCGAACGCCTCGGCCAGGGGCAGGCCGAGGAATTCCTGGTAAAAGCGGCGGGTCTCCTCGGAGTCGCGGCAACGGTATGCGTTGTGGTGCAGTTTGCGGATCATGGCGCGCCTCCTCGCATCACAGTCCCTGGAATTTCTGGTCCTTGTACGGCCCGACGAAGTACTGGTAGAAGGGCTCGTTCACCTTGGCCCAGTTCGGTCCCGCCTTCATGTTGGCCAGCCAGCGGCTGATGTTGGGATAGGCGGAGTAGTCGAGGTGGATCACCTCGCCCAGCGTCAGCATCGCGGCGCCGAAGTAGTCGGCGATGGTCAGCTCGTTGCCGCACAGGTACGCGTTGGCGGGACCGATGAGGGTCTCGTCGAGGACCTTCAGCCAGGCGTTGGCCTTGTCCCGCCCCCATTGCACGGTGCCGGCCTGCACCGTCTCATCGGCGCGGCGCAGATGCGGAAACACCTGCGGGTAGATCAGCCCGTAACCGAAGTCCCGATAGAAGCCGGTGTTGAGCCAGTCCATCCGTTCGTTCACGCGCGCGCGTTGCCGCAGGTCCTTCGGATACGCGGGCGAGCCGGCCTTGTCGGCCAGGTACTTCAGGATCGCCGAGCTCTCGGTCAGGCGAAAGTCGCCGTCCTCGAGCGCCGGCACCTGGCGGTTCGGGTTGATCACCTGGTACGGGTCGCGCATGTGTTCGCCGGTGAACAGGTCGACGACCTGGTAGTCCAGGTCGATGCCGCTGTCGGCGGCGAGCATCATGATCGGGCGGCAGGTGGTCGAGACCGGATGGTAGTAGAGCTTCATGGCATTCCCCTCCTCTGTTCGGGCAACGGCGGGCATCGGCGCCGCGCAAAACCGGGCGCCACCGAGCGCTGAATTCTATCCCAATATACCGGAGGGGGTCGTCCCTGATCGGGCGCATGGCGATGGTGCCGGACCGCCGCCGCAAACCGCTATACTTCGGCCATGTACCTCGACGTCAACAGCGCGCGCGCGTACGCCTACACCGGCGGCAAGCGCTTCGACCCGGCGCTGCCGGTGGTGGCCTTCGTGCATGGCGCCCAGCACGACCACAGCGTGTGGATCCTGCAGTCGCGCTACCTCGCGCATCACGGTTACGCGGTGCTGGCGGTCGACCTGCCGGCGCACGGGCGCAGCGCGGGCGAGCCTCTTCGATCCATCGAGGCGATGGCCGACTGGCTGCTCGCGCTGTTCGACGCCGCCGGCGTCGCGAGCGCGACCGTCGTCGGCCATAGCGGCGGCTCGCTGGTCGCGCTCGAAGCCGCGGCGCGGCAACCCTCGCGCGTGGCGAAAATCGCGCTGGTCGGCACGGCATTTCCGATGCGCGTCGCCGACGATCTGCTGGGCGCCACGCGCGACGACGAGCCGGCCGCGATCGACATGATCAACATCTGGTCGCATTCCAGCTACTCGCAAAAGCCCTCGAACCCGGGTCCCGGTTTCTGGGTAATGGGCCAGAACAAGCGCCTGATGGAGCGGCAGCGGCCCGGCGTGCTGCATGCCGACTTCGCCGCCTGCAACGCCTACGCCAACGGCCTCGCGGCGGCGGCCGCGGTCAAGTGCCCGACGCTGTTCATCCTCGGCCGGCGCGACGCGATGACGCCGGTGCGCGCGGCCACGGCGCTACGCCAGGCGATCCCCGCCGCGCAGACGGTCGAAGTACCGACCGCCGGCCATACGTTGATGGCGGAAGCGCCGGACGCGGTGCTCGACGCGCTGCGCGGATTTCTCGCGCGCCAGGCCGCGGTCGCGGGGTAGGCCCGGTGCGCGTCGACCGCTATGCCGATCCCGCGGCATTCTGGCGCGACGCCCAGGCCTTCCTGGAACGCGACGAAGCGGGCAACACTCAAGTCCTCGCGATCGCCTCGCGCCATGCGCTCGAGCCCGGCGACTCGCCGCCATTGGGATTCACCGTCGCCGGCGCCGGCGAACTGCTGGCCGCCGCGATGCTGACGGCCAAGGGCACGCTGTTCCCCACGTCCGCCGGGGCCGCGATCCTCGGCACGCTGCACCATGCGCTCGCCGAGGGCGGCCACGTCGTCACCGACATCGTCGGCGAACGGGCGACGGCCGAGACCTGCGCGCAACTCACCGGCGCCGCGTTCCGGCCCCATGTCGGGCTGCGCCTGTACCGGCTCGAGACGGTGAACGAAATACCTGTGGTTCCCGGCGCGATGCGCACGGCGTCCGATGCCGATTTCGATCTGCTGTGCGCATGGCAGCGCGCATTTTTCGAGGACGCGAACGTCCGCGAGTCGGTCGACGACATTCCACACATCGTCCAGCGCCGGCTGCAGACCGGCGGCGCGTGGCTGTGGGAGGTCGATGGCGTTCCCGTCGCGCACGCCGGGTTCCGGCACACCCCCATTTCCTCGGTGCGCATCGCGCCGGTGTACACGCCGCCCGGACAGCGCGGCCGCGGTTATGCGACGGCGCTGGTCGCCGAGCTCTCGCGGCACCTGCTGGCGCAGGGACGCCTGCCGCTGTACCTGTTCGCCGACGCGCAGAATCCGACCGCCAACGGCGTCTACCTGAGGGCGGGATTCCTCCCCGCCGGCGAGCACGTGCACCTGACGCGCGCGGCAGAGGCCGCTTGAGCGCGCCGCGCTTCCACTGCGCGCTGCCGCTGGTGGCGGGACAGACCGTGACGCTGCCGGCCGAGGCGTTTCATCACGCGGTGCGGGTGCGGCGGCTGCGCGCAGGCGACGAACTCGTCTTGTTTGCCGGCGACGGGTGCGAAGCCGCGGCGACGCTCGCCGCTGTCACGCGCGACACGGCGGAAGCGGCAATCTTGGCCGTGCGCGCCGTCGACCGCGAGAGCCCGTTGCAGGTGACCCTGCTGCAGGGGTTGTCCTCGGGCGACCGGATGGACTACACGCTGCAGAAGGCGGTCGAACTGGGCGTGAGCGCGATCGTGCCGGTCGCGACCCGGCGCTCCGTCGTCCGTCTCGATCGCGAGCGCGCCGACAAGCGCCAGGCGCACTGGCGGCAGATCCTGATCGGCGCCTGCGAACAATCGGGGAGGAACCGGATACCGGAAGTGCTGCCGGTCGTGTCGCTGGCGGCGGCGCTGGCGGGTGTCACGGCGGCGCGGCGCTTCGTGCTTTCGTTCGAAGGCGGGGCCAGGGTGTGCAATCTCGAAACGCCGGCAGGGCCTATCGCACTGTTGGCCGGACCAGAGGGAGGTCTGACAGCCGACGAGGAACGCCTGGCGCGCGAGGCATGGTTCGCGCCGCTGTCGCTGGGGCCGCGGGTGCTACGCACCGAGACCGCGGCCGTGGCGGCGCTGGCGGCAATGCAGGCGCTGTGGGGGGACGGGTAGAATGCAGGTGAAGTCGAATGCCGACGGCAGGGACCCCTGCCAGGCGCCTCGTAACCAACAGGAGAAATGAATGTCCAGTGTCGGCTACCACGAACCGATTGATGAACTGTCCGACGAAACGCGCGACATGCACCGGGCGATCGTCTCGCTGATGGAAGAACTGGAGGCCGTCGACTGGTACAACCAGCGCGCCGACGCCTGCAAGGACGCCGATCTCAAGGCCATCCTCGAACACAACCGGGACGAGGAGAAGGAGCACGCGTCGATGGTGCTCGAATGGATCCGCCGCAAGGACCCGCGATTCTCCAGCGAGCTCAAGGACTACCTGTTCACCGACAAGCCCATCGCGCATCGGTAGGAACTTCTGACTTGTAGTTGCCGTAGGATGGGTGGAGCGCAGCGATACCCATCTGCGAATACGAGATGCGCCGACGGGATGACTCTCCGATGGGGAGACGGTGCGCAAGATGCGATTTCGTCCGCGCCCACGATGATGGGTATCGCTGCGCTCCACCCATCCTACGCGGTTTCGGTCGTATCGACGATGATGGGTGTCGCTGCGCTCGACCCATCCTACGATCGCGGCGCCAGCGTGCCGATGAACCGCAGCGCGTACTCGCGCAGCTCGTCCCAGACTTCGCCTTTGCCTATTCCCTTGCCGATCCGGTCCAGCCGCGCGAGGTCGGGCAGCAGTTGCGACAGCGCGCGGCCGTCGACCCGCTTCGCCGCGCGCTCCATCGCGGCCTGCCGCTTGCCCCAGACCCGGGCCTTCATCAGCGCGCCTTCGATGCGCTGGCCTTCGCGCGCCGCCTGCGCGACCGCGAGCAGCGCGTGGGTGTCGTCGGCCACCTGCCACAACACGGCCTGCACGCTTTCGCCCTCGGCCTGGAGGCCCGCCAGCATCCGGCACACGCGCAGCGTGTCGGCGGAGAGCAGCGCTTCGGAGAGGCCGGCGTTGTCGTAGCGCGCCACGTTGGCGACGACGGATTCGATCGCTTGCTGCGTGAGCTCACCGGCGGGCAGGAGCAGCGCCAGCTTGTCGATCTCCTGCTGCGCCGCGAGCAGGTTGCCCTCGGTCAGGTCGGCCAGGTACTGCAGCACCTGGTTGGTCGCGCGCTGGCCGTTCCGGGACAGGCGCTCGGCGATCCATGCCGGCAGGTTGTCGCGCTCCAGCAGCGGGATGGCGACGGCGACGCCGGCGCCTTCGAGTGCCACGAACCAGTCGCTGGCCGTGCCGCTCTTGTCCAGCTTCGGGCAGCTCACGATCAGCACGTTGTCCGGCGAGGGACTGGCGCCGACCGCTTCGAGCACGCGCGCGCCCTCTTTCCCCGGCTTGCCGGTCGGGATGCGCAACTCGACGATGCGCCGGGAACCGAACAGCGACATGGTCTGGTTGATCGCGGCCAGCGTGTCCCAGTTGAAGCCGGCTTCCGCGACCAGCATCTCGCGCTCGGCAAACCCGGCCTTCGCGGCCGCGGCGCGGATCGCCTGCGCTGCCTCGATCTGCAGCAGAGGCTCGTCGCCGTGCAGCACGTAGATGCGCGCCAGTGGCTTTTGCAGGTGCGCCGCGAGGTTGGCGAGCTTCAGTTGCATGGCGCTGGCGGCGACCGGTCAGTGCTTGTGCTGGTGTTCCTGGCTGGTCCCCAGTCCACGCACCTGGGCTTTGACGTCGATGGTCTCGCGCTTCTTGTCCGGATACTCGATGGTCAGCCTGATCGGCACGGTCTCGCCGTTCTTCACCGGCTGCTTCAGGTCCATCAGCATGATGTGAAAGCCGCCGGGTGCCAAGCGCACCTGCTTGCCCGCCGGCAAGTCGATCTTCGGCACCTCGTACATGGTCATCACGTTGTTCTTCATTGCCATCGCATGCACCTCGACGGTCGCCGCGACCGGGCTCTCGGCCTTGACCAGCGCCGCGTCCTTCACGCTGGTGATGTCGAGAAAGGCGCCGGTGGCGAGCTGGCCCGGGACGGCGCCACGCACCCATGGATTCTCGACCTTGATCTGCGCGTGCGCGGGGGCGGCCACCAGCGCGAGCGCGAGCGCGACCGCGCCGATTGCGCTCGACACCATTGGAAATCCGTTCATGAGCGCGGTCCTCATTTGAGCAACTTGATCAAGCTGGAAGTATCCCAGCGCTTGCCACCCATCTTCTGCACGCCGGCGTAAAACTGGTCGACCAGCGCGGTCACCGGCAGCAGTGCGCCGTTCTTGCGCGCTTCCTCGATGCAGATCCCCAGGTCCTTGCGCATCCAGTCGACGGCGAAGCCGAAATCGAACTTGTCGGCCACCATGGTCTTGCCGCGGTTCTCCATCTGCCAGGACTGCGCCGCGCCCTTGCTGATCACGTCGAGCACGAGTTCCGCGTCCAGGCCGGCCTTCTGCGCGAAGTTGATCCCCTCCGACAGCGCCTGGACCATGCCGGCGATGCAGATCTGGTTGACCATCTTGGTCAGCTGGCCCGCGCCGGGCGCCCCCATCAGCGTGACCGCGCGCGCGTAATGCTGCAGCACGCCTTCGGCCCTGGCGTAGACGTCCGCGTCGCCGCCCACCATGATGGTGAGCTTCCCGTTCTCGGCGCCGGCCTGGCCGCCGGAGACCGGGCCGTCGAGGAATCCGACGCCCTGCGCCTTGCAGGCGGCGTACGCCTCGCGCGCGACGATGGCCGAGGCGGTGGTGTGATCGACCAGCACGCTGCCCGCGGCGATCCCCGCCAGCACGCCGTCGGGCCCCATGATCACGTGGCGGACGTCGTCGTCGTTGCCTACGCACATCATCACGATGTCCGCCGCCTTCGCCGCCGCCGCCGGCGTCGGCGCCGCCGCGCCGCCGTGCGCCGCGACCCATTTCTCCGCCTTGGCGGCGCTGCGGTTGTAGACGGTGACCTGATGCCCGGCCTTGGCCAGGTGCCCGGCCATCGGATAGCCCATGACACCCAGGCCGATAAATGCGAGTCGTTGTGTTCCGCTCATGTTGCATTTTCCTTTGCTTGCTGGGGATTCGCGGCGCCGGGGTCACGAGGCGATCAGGGCGCGCGCGGCCTGAACGGCGCTCCTGACCTGCTCGGGCGCGGTGCCGCCGACGTGGTTGCGGCTGGCGACCGAGCCCTCCAGCGCCAGCACCTGGTAGACGTCAGCAGCGATGGCCGGCGAGAACGACTGCAACTCCGCCAGCGGCAGCGCCGCAAGCTCGCAACCCAGGCCTTCAGCGTGCCGCACCGCGCGCGCGACGGTTTCGTGCGCGTCGCGGAACGGCGCGCCCTTCTTGACCAGGTAGTCGGCCAGGTCGGTCGCGGTGGCGTAGCCCTCGCTGGCCGCCGCGCGCATCCGGTCGGCTTTCACTTCGATGCCCCCTATCATGTCCGCGTAGATGGTCAGCGTCATCACCAGCGTGTCGACGGTGTCGAACAGCGGCTCCTTGTCTTCCTGGTTGTCCTTGTTGTACGCCAGCGGCTGGCCCTTCATCAGCGTGAGCAGCGCCACCAGATGGCCGTTGACCCTGCCGGTCTTGCCGCGGACCAGCTCGGCCACGTCCGGGTTCTTTTTCTGCGGCATGATCGACGAGCCGGTGCAGAAGCGGTCGGCCAGCTCGATGAAGCCGAAGCGCGGGCTCATCCACAGTATCAGCTCTTCCGACAGCCGCGACAGATGGGTCATGATCAGCGCCGCGGCAGCGCAGAATTCGATCGCGAAATCGCGATCCGACACGGCGTCCAGCGAATTGCGCGACACGGCGTCGAAGCCGAGCTCCCGGGCGACCATCGCGCGATCGATCGGATAGCTGGTGCCCGCGAGCGCGGCGGCCCCGAGCGGCAGGCGGTTGACGCGCTTGCGGCAGTCGCGCAGCCGCTCCACGTCGCGCTCGAGCATTTCGAAATAGGCCAGCAGGTGATGGCCGAACGTGACCGGCTGCGCGACCTGCATGTGCGTGAAGCCGGGCATGATCACGGCGGCGTTTTTCTCGGCCGTGTCGGCCAGCGCGCTCTGCAGCCCCTTGACCAGGGCGACGATCTGGTCGATCGCCGCGCGGAGGAAAAGCCGGATGTCGGTGGCGATCTGGTCGTTGCGCGAGCGCGCGGTGTGCAGACGCTTGCCGGGGTCGCCCACCAGCGCGGTAAGCCGCTTCTCGATGTTGAAGTGCACATCTTCGAGGTCGACCGACCAGGCGAACGTGCCGGCCGCGATCTCGGCGCGGATCGCGTCCATCCCGCGCTCGATCGCGGACAGGTCCAGGGCGGTCAGCACGCCGACGGCGCGGAGCATCCGGGCGTGGGCGAGGGAACCGGCGATATCCCATTCGGCGAGCCGGAAATCGAAGCCGACCGACGCGGTAAAACGCTTGACCAGCTCGGAAACAGGCTCGTTGAACCGCCCGGACCAGCCGCCGGTCGGCGCGGTATGAGATTCAGGCATGGGAAGGGTGTTGAACAACGCAAAAAATGCAACAATTGAACTGCCGAAATGTCAGCGATGATTATAAAGCAAAATCCTTCCGCTCCCCGGCCGCCACGGGTCGGCGAGCGCCCGCTCGCCACTCTTCCCGAGTTCAGGAATCTGGGCGTGATCGTACGCATCCTGCTGATCGCCAATGCGATGGGCTTCGCAGCGGCGCTGGTGCGCGCGCCGCTGCCCGCGGACATCGCGCCGCTCAGCGTCGAGATCGCCGGCCTGCTCGAGCCTCTGCTGTTGTTGCAACTGCTGGCGCTGGTCGCGCTGGACGGGTGGCTGCGCCGCCTGCCCTATGCGTGGGGCTGCGCGGGCGTCATGCTGTCGACCGTCGCGATTGTGGCGCTGGCCCAGGCCGTCGACCAGCGCTGGCTGCGCCTGGCCGACGCGTCCTGGTGGCGGACGTACGTGCTGGCGCTGATCGTCTGCGGCACCGTGCTGCTGTACTTCAACTACCGGATACGCGCGCTGTCGCCGGCGTTGATCGCCGCCCGGCTGCAGGCGCTGCAGGCGCGCATCCGCCCGCACTTCCTGTTCAACAGCATCAATGCCGTGCTGTCGCTGATCCGCAGCGAGCCCAAGCAGGCGGAATCGGCGCTCGAAGACATGGCGGACCTGTTTCGCGCCGTGATGTCCGACAACCGCGCGCTGATTCCGCTGGCCGACGAGATCGCGCTGTGCAAGCAGTACCTGAATCTCGAGAAGCTGCGGCTGGGCCACCGGCTGCAGGTGAAATGGCATGTCGAGCACATGCCCGGCGACGCGCTGGTGCCGCCGCTGATCCTGCAGCCGCTGATCGAGAATGCGGTCTACCACGGAGTGCAGGAGTCGAACGAAGCCAGCGAGATTTCCATCAACATCTACCTGCGCCGCGGCGAGCTGCATGCGATCCTGGCGAACCCGATCTATCCTTCGAAGGAAGACCACTCGGGCAACCGGATCGCGATCGACAACATCCGCGAGCGCCTCGCGCTACACTTCGATGCCGAGGCCGGCTTGTCGGCCAAGGCGCTGCGCAACCTGTTCACCGTCCACATCCACATGCCTTATCGCACACCAGCCCGGGCCAACCCATGAGCGAGCACCCCGCTGCGTCCGCCCCCCGTCTGTCGCGCGTGCTGATCGTCGACGACGAGGCCCCGGCGCGTCGGCGCATGCGCGAGTTGCTGGACGACTGCGCGCAGGCCTATCCGGTCGAGATCGTCGGCGAGGCCGAGAGTGGTCGGCAGGCGCTGGCGCTGACCCAGACGCTGCACGCCGACCTGCTGTTCCTGGACATCCGGATGGCCGACATGGACGGGCTGGAACTGGCGCGGCACCTGCTCAAGCTGCCGCAGCCGCCGGCGGTGATTTTTACGACCGCGTACGACCAGCATGCGGTCGACGCGTTCGAAGTGCATGCGATCGACTACCTGCTCAAGCCGGTGCGCACCGCGCGCCTGATGGCCGCGCTGGAGAAGGTGCGGCCGCTGCCGCCGGCCGCGGATCAGGCGCTGGAACGCGCGAACCCGAGGGCGCGCCGCCACCTGTCGGTGTCCGAACGCCAGCGCGTAATCCTGGTGCCGGTCGACGACATCGTCTACCTCAAGGCCGAGCTCAAGTACCTGACCATCCGCACCGCGGAGCGCGAGTACCTGCTCGAGGAATCGCTGACCAAGCTCGAGGAAGAGTTCGGCGACCGCTTCGTGCGCATTCATCGCAACAGCCTCGTCGCCCGCGCGCTGATCGAGGGTTTCGAGCGCAAGTCCGAGGAGGACGGCGACACGCACTGGGAAGTCGTGCTCAGGGGCATCCCGGAGCGCCTGCCCGTCAGTCGGCGGCAGCAGCACCTGGTGCGCGAACTGGGACGGGGAAAGGTGGCGTTGTAATACCCCGCGCCCTCGCCCGCTTGCGGGAGAGGGTTGGGGTGAGGGGTCGCTCCCCCCCTACGGTTCGCCTGCCGATGTGGGTATCATTCGGTCCTGGATCCCCGCCCGCATCTCCTTCACTTCCCTGCGAAAACCTCCCGCCATGTCCGAACCCCGCGTCCTGATCTGCGGTTCCATCGCCTTCGACACCATCATGGTGTTCGAGGACCGCTTCCGCAACCACATCCTGCCCGAGAAGACGCACATGCTGAACGTCGCGTTCACGGTGCTCGAAATGCGCCGCGAGTTCGGCGGCTGCGCCGGGAACATCGGCTACAACCTGAAGCTGCTGGGCGGCGCCCCGGTGGTGATGGCCTCGATCGGCGACGACGGCCAGCCGTACCGGGCGCGCCTGGCCGGATTCGGCATCGACGACGCGCACGTGCGCACGATGCCGGGCACGTTCACCGCCCAGGCGTTCATCACCACCGACCTCGACGACAACCAGATCACAGCGTTCCATCCCGGCGCGATGGGTCTGTCGCACCGGATCGGCGTCGGCGAGGCGGCCGCTGTCCGGCTGGGCATCATCGCCCCGGACGGCCGCGACGGCATGCTCGCGCACGCGGCGCAGTTGCACGCGGCCGGCATCCCGTTCATCTTCGATCCGGGCCAGGCGATGCCGCTGTTCAACGGCGACGAGCTGCGCCGGCTCGTGGACTGGGCCGACTATCTGGCGGTCAACGACTACGAAGGCGAATTGCTGCAGGAGCGCACCGGCATGTCGCGCGCCGAGCTGGCGGGGAAGGTCAAGGCGATGATCGTCACGCTGGGCGCCGACGGCTCGCGGATCGTCGCCGGCGAGGAGGCGTACGAGATCCCCGCGGTGAGGCCGAAGGACGTCGTCGACCCCACCGGCTGCGGCGACGCGTATCGGGCGGGCCTGCTCTACGGGATCGCGCACGGCTGGGACTGGCTCCGGACGGGGCGGCTGGCCTCGCTGCTGGGCTCGATCAAGGTGGAGCACCGCGGCGGCCAGAACCACCACTTCGATCGCGCGTCGGTCGCCGCGCGCTACCGCGACGCATTCGGCGCGGCGCTCTGGTAGGCGCCGCGGGCCGCCGGCGGATGGCGGCCCGGTCCGCACTGCGATGCCCCAGACGCGACCTCCGCGCAAGCCCACTCCGGCGCTGGTCCGCGGTGTCCGGCTGACGCGCGCCATCCTGCACATCTTCGAGGGCATCGCGACAACGGCGCTGGTGTTCCCGTTCGCCGGACACGACTCGCGCAACCGGATGGTGCAGCTCTGGTCGCAGCGCCTGCTGCGCATCCTCGCGGTTGAGCTCCAGCACACGGGCTTGCAGGGCGACTTCCCCGCGCGCGTCCTGATCGTCGCCAACCACATATCGTGGCTGGACATCTTCGTGCTCAACGCATTGCAGCCGTCGCGCTTCATCGCCAAGTCGGACGTCAAGCGCTGGCCCCTGGTCGGCCTGCTGGTCGGCGGCGCCGGCACGCTTTTCGTCGACCGCACGCGCCGCCGCGATGCGGCGCGGATCAACGCGCAGATCGAACAGGCGCTCGCCGGGGGCGACGTGATCGCGCTGTTTCCCGAAGGCACGACAACGAGCGGCCGCGAGCTGCTGCCGTTCCACGGCTCGCTCCTGCAGCCGGTGATCGAAGCCGGCGGCCACGTGCTGCCGGCGGCGATCCGCTACACGCACGTCGACGGCTCGCACTCCGATGCCCCTTCCTATGTGGGCGACGACTCGCTGTTCGACTCGGTGCGGCAGTTGCTGCGCGCGCGGCGCACGCGCGTGCGCTTGCACCTGGGCACGCCGATGCCCACTGCCGGGCGCCATCGGCGCGAAGTCGCCGCCGAAGCGCACCGCTTCATCCGAACGGCTTTGGAGTTACCGGAAGCCGCGACGGGATCTGGTACACCCGGCGATCCTCCAGCCGGACCGCGGTGAGGGTGCCGCCCCAGAGGCAGCCGCTGTCGAGCATCAGCACGTTGGGCGTGAGCATGAGTTCCTGCGTCGACCAGTGGCCGCAGATGATGGTGTGGTCGCCGCTGGCGCGGCCGGGGTGCGCGAACCAGGGCAGGAAGCCCGCGGGTGCGAATCCGGCGCCGCGCTTTTCCCTGAACTCCATCCTGCCGGCGGCGTCGCAAAAGCGCAGCCGCGCAAAGACGTTGACGATCACGCGCCAGCGGTCGAAGCCTGCGAGGCCGTCGTGCCAGGGATTGGGCTCGTCGCCGTACAGGGCGTCGAGAAAGGCGCTCCGCCGGTCGCCCGCGAGCACGGCCTCGACTTCGCGCGCCAGCGCCTCCGCCCGGTCCGCGCTCCAGCCCGGGATCAGGCCGGCGTGCACCAGCAGCCAGCGGCCTTCGCGATGCACCAGCGGCCGCGTCGCCAGCCAGTCGACCAGCTCGTCGCGGTCGGGCGCGGCGAGGATTTCGCCCAGCGTGTCGCTGCGGTGCTCGCGGCCGTGTCCCGCGGCGATGCGCAGCAGGTGGAAGTCGTGATTGCCCAGCACGGTCACCGCGGCGGCGCCCAGTCCCTTGACGTGACGCAGCACGGCCAGCGAACCCGGGCCGCGGTTCACCAAGTCGCCCACCAGCCACAGCCGGTCGCGCGCGGCGTCGAACCCGGTCAGGGCGAGCAGATCGCGGAATTCGTCGTAACAGCCCTGGATGTCGCCGATGGCGTAGGTGGCCATGAGTGGAGTTCGTCCGGTGGTGGTCGGGTTGGATGGCGGCGGCGTCTCGCACGCACCACGCATGCTAGAATCGCCCCGCATTTTACGTCCTCCGCTGCGCCTCCCGCCGAGCTTTGTGTGCGAACCCCGCCGATTGCCGTGGGGTGGCGGAGCGACCATCTTCGCTCGACGCCCGCCGCGGCCCCCCGCGCGCCGCCTCATTCGGTTGAACGCGATGGGTATCGCTTCGCTCCACCCATCCTACGGCATCTGAATCGATCGTTCGAAACGTCATGTCCTTCCCCCTCAACCCCCAGCAACGCGCCGCGGTCCGCTACCTCGACGGCCCCTTGCTCGTGCTGGCCGGGGCCGGGAGCGGCAAGACGCGGGTGATCACGGCCAAGATCGCGCACCTGATCGCCTCGGGCGTGCCCGCGAAGCACATCGCCGCGATCACCTTCACCAACCGGGCCGCGAAGGAAATGAAGGAACGCGCCGAAAAGCTGCTCTCCAATGGCGACGCCGAAGGGCTGACCGTCTGCACGTTTCATTCGCTGGGCCACCGGATCGTGCGCACGGAAGCGAAGCACCTGGGGCTGAAAGCCAACTTCTCGATCTTCGATTCCAGCGACGTCGAGCAGATGATCGCGGACATCATCAAGAGCACCGACCGGGGCGAAGCGCGGCGCGCGCAGTGGCAGATCAGCAAGTGGAAGAATGCGCTGCTGGGCCCGGCCGAGGCCGGCAAGGCGGCCGAAAACGACCAGGAAGCGCAGTACGCGAAGGTGTACGAGGCCTACGCGCTGTCGCTCGCGGCCTACCAGGCGGTCGACTTCGACGACCTGCTGGTGCTGCCGGTGCGCGTGCTCGAGGCCGAGCCCGAGCGCCTGGCCGCGTGGCGGGAGCGCATCCAGTACCTGCTGATCGACGAGTACCAGGACACCAACGCGGCGCAGTACCGGCTGGTGCAGCTGCTGGCCGGGATGGGCGAGGGCGCGCGCGCCGCGTTCACCGCGGTGGGCGACGACGACCAGGCGATCTACGCGTGGCGGGGCGCGTCGGTGGAGAACCTCGCGCGGTTGACCACCGACTACCCGCAGCTCAAGGTCATCATGCTGGAGCAGAACTACCGCTCCAGCATCCGCATCCTGCGCTCGGCCAACCGGGTGATCGCCAACAATCCCAAGCTGTTCGAGAAGAAGTTGTGGAGCGAGCACGGGCTGGGCGAGACGCTGTCCGTGATCGCGGCGCCGGACGAGGAGCAGGAAGCCGAGCTGGTGATCCGCCGGATCCAGGCGCACAAGTTCGAAAAGCGCACCAAATACGCCGACTACGCGATCCTCTACCGCGGCAACCACCAGGCGCGCGTCTTCGAGCAGGCGCTGCGCGCGCAGAACATTCCGTACACGGTGTCCGGCGGCACGTCGCTGTTCGAGCGTGCCGAAGTCAAGGATCTGCTCGCCTACTTCCGGCTGCTGGTCAATGACGACGACGATCCGGCATTCATCCGCGCGGTGACGACGCCGAAGCGCGGGATCGGCGCGACGACGCTGGAGAAGCTGGGCGGCCTCGCCGCCTCCAGGCACACCAGCCTGTTCGGCGCCGTCTACGCGCCGGGGATGCACGATGCCCTGCCCGAGCGCCAGGGCGCGGCGCTGACGACGTTCTGCGACTACATCAACCGGCTGCGCCACCGCGCCGAAAGCGAACCCGTCGCCCGGCTGCTGGACGAACTCGTCAAGGACATCGGCTACGAGCTCTACCTGTTCGACCAGTTCGACCCCAAGCAGGCCGAGACCCGCTGGGCGACGGTGCGCGACTTCACCGGCTGGCTGGGGAAGAAGGGCGAAGCGGACCAGAAGAACCTGCTGGAACTCGCGCAGACGCTGGCGCTGATCTCGATGCTGGACGACAAGGGCGAGTCGGTCGACTCGCTGCGCCTGTCGACGCTGCACGCGGCCAAGGGGCTGGAGTTCCCGCACGTCTTCCTGGTCGGCGTCGAGGAGGGCCTGCTGCCGCACCGCGAAAGCGTCGAGAACGGCCAGATCGAGGAAGAGCGGCGGCTGATGTACGTGGGCATCACGCGCGCCCAGTTGTCGCTTACCATCACGCACTGCCGGAAGAGGAAGCGCGCCCGCGAGTGGCAGGCGTGCGAGCCTTCGCGCTTCATCGCCGAACTGGCGCAGGACGACGTGCGCTACTCCGGCGCCGGCAAGGGCGACAACCCCGAGACCGAGAAGCAGGAAGGGCAGGACCGGCTGAAGTCACTGCGCGCGATGCTGCAGCAAAGCACCGCCGCCGCGGCCAAGGCGCCGGCGGAAGTGACCCCCCCCCGCCAGCCGGCCCCCCGCGAATGGAATACCCCCTCTCCCCGCTCGCGGGGAAGGGCGACGGCGTGGTCGGAGAGCGACCGCCCATGAGCGCCCCTTACGAATGACAGCGACTTCCCGATCAACCAGACCACACGATTGCACATGTCCACCGAAACCAAGACGACCAAGAGAGCCAGGCGGCCGTTCGCCGTGCGCAATTCGAAGATCCACGGCCGCGGCGTGTTCGCGACCGACAAGATCCCCAAGGGCACGCGGCTGATCGAGTACACCGGGGAGATCATCACCTGGAAGATCGCCGACCGCCGCTATGCCGATGACGGCGAAAGGGGCTTCCACACCTTCCTGTTCGACATCGACGGCAAGAAGGTGATCGACGCCGCGGTCGGCGGCAACGCCTCGCGCTGGATCAATCACGGCTGCGCGCCCAACTGCCAGGCGATAGGCGAGGGCGACAAGATCTTCATCGAATCGATCCGCGCCATCAAGCCCGGCGACGAACTGGTCTACGACTACGGCTTCGTGTTCCAGGAACGCCACACGCCGGAACTCAAGGCCCGCTACCGCTGCCTGTGCGGCGCCAAAGCCTGCCGCGGAACGATGGTCGCGAAGAAAAAGTAGGATGGGTGGAGCGAAGCGATACCCATCATCTTCTTCGAAGAACGGCGGAACCCGTAGGATGGGTCGAGCGCAGCGACACCCATCAATGATCGCCATGGCCCGCACCGCAACGCGCCCACCTACCTGAATCGTAAATTGTCCCGCGAGAGCTGGCCGATCGAGCCGCACCCCATCAGCTTCATTCCCCGTTCGATCTCCGTCCGCAGGTGCCCCAGCGCGCGCTCGACCCCAGGCTGCCCCGCGGCCGCCAGAGGGAACAGGTAGTAGCGTCCGATGCCGACGGCTTTGGCGCCGAGCGAAAGGGCTTTCAGAACGTGCGTGCCGCGCTGAATCCCTCCGTCCATCATCACGTCCAGGCGGTCGCCCACGGCATCGACGATTTCCGCCAGCTGATCGAAGGCCGAGCGCGAGCCATCCAACTGCCGGCCGCCGTGATTCGACAGCACGACGCCGGTGCAGCCGATCTCCGCCGCGCGCTTCGCATCTTCCACCGACATGACGCCCTTCAGGCAGAACTGCCCGTTCCAGTCCCGGACCATCTCGGCCACATCGCTCCAGTTCATCGAAGGATCCAGCATCTCGGTGAAGTAGCGTCCGATCGACATGGTGTCCCCGCCCATGTCGACGTGCTTGTCCAACTGGGGCAGACTGAAACGTTCGTGGGTCACATAGTTCAGGCCCCACATCGGCTTGAGCGCAAACTGGAGCATGCCACCGAGCGTCAGCCTGAACGGAATCGAAAAGCCGGTGCGCAGATCCCGCTCCCGGTTACCGCCGGTGATGCTGTCCACGGTCAGCATCATGACCTCGACACCCGCGTCACGGGCGCGTTGCAGCATGGCGCGATTGAGGCCGCGGTCCCGATGAAAGTAGAACTGATACATCTGTGGCGTCGAATGGGCTGCGCGCAACTCCTCGAGTCCGACCGTGCCAAGCGAGGATACGCCGAACATCGTCTCGTACTTCGCCGCGGCGGCCGCCACCGCGCGTTCGCCCTGATGGTGGAACAGGCGCTGGAGCGCGGTCGGAGAGCAATAGAAGGGCACGGCGAGTTTCTGTCCCATCACGGTCACGGAGAGGTCGACGCTCGCCACGCCACGCAGGACTCCAGGTACCAGGTCACAGCGCTCGAAGCTCGCGGTGTTCCGGCGGTAGGTCACCTCATCGTCGGCCCCGCCGTCGATGTAGTTGAAGATTGGACCCGGCAGCCGGCGCCTGGCCAGTTCCCGGAAGTCGTGGAAGTTGTGACAGGCGCTCAGGCGCATTTACCCTCCTCAATGTCAGGCGCCGTCACGCAGCCAGCCTGGTTACTCGCAATTGCTTCCGCGATTGCTCGGCGTGCCAAAGATCAAACTGCGTTTGCTGGTTGAGCCAGCTTTCCGCGGTCGTATCAAATGCGATCGACAACCGTACTGCCATTTCAGGACTGATGCCCGAGCGACCATTCAGGATGGACGAAAGAGTCTTGCGACTGACGCCCAGAGCCTCGGCTGCATGGGTAACCGTAAGCCCCAGCGGTTCGAGACACAGTGACTTGAGAATTTCACCGGGATGTGGAGGATTATGCATACGCATTGCGGCTTCCTTTAGTGATAGTCCTCATAGTCGACAACCTCGGCA
>JADKEV010000010.1 GCA_016717855.1 Betaproteobacteria bacterium | reverse complement strand
CATCGGGATCGCGGCCGAGGATTACTTCAACGACAAGGTGCTCGAAGACACCGAACTCCTCTCCGGCGTGACCGAGCTGCCGGCGAACTTCTGGGACGAGCACGGCAGGGTATGGAATCCTGGCAGCACCAGGGAATACGTTCTACCGCGTGACCGGACCTGGTGCCAAGCTGCTGATCATCGGAATTCGTCTACCAGGAAGGCCCCGACAACACCCCGCCGCTGTACGCGATCGTGCGCGAGATCAAGGGCAAGACCGCGCAGCTCGAAACCCTGAAGGACTACACGCACCAGAAGAACAACGTCTGGGGCATCACCGCGCGCAACCGCGAGCAGAACATGGCGCTCAACCTGCTGATGAACCCGGAGGTGGACTTCGTCACGCTGCTGGGACAGGCCGGCACCGGCAAGACGCTGCTGACCCTCGCCGCGGGCCTGATGCTCCGCTCGAGTTCAAGGTCTACAGCGAGATCATCATCACCCGGGTGACGGTCCCGGTCGGCGAGGACATCGGATTCCTCCCCGGCACCGAGGAAGAGAAGATGAATCCCTGGATGGGCGCGCTGGAGGACAACCTCGACGTGCTCAACAAAACCGACGACGAAGCCGGCGAGTGGGGCCGTGCCGCCACGCGCGACCTGATCCGCTCGCGCATCAAGGTCAAGTCGCTCAACTTCATGCGCGGGCGCACGTTCATCAACAAGTTCCTGATCATCGATGAGGCGCAGAACCTGACGCCCAAGCAGATGAAGACGCTGATCACCCGCGCCGGACCCGGCACCAAGGTCGTCTGCCTGGGCAACATCGCGCAGATCGACACGCCCTACCTGACCGAGGGCAGTTCCGGCCTCACCTATGTCGTCGACCGCTTCAAGGGATGGGAACACAGCGGGCATATCACGCTGATGCGCGGGGAACGTTCGCGGCTGGCGGATCACGCAGCGGAGATTCTGTAAGACACTCCCGGGAATGCTGTTCAATTCCTACGCGTTCCTGTTCGCCTTCCTGCCGGCGACATGCCT
Organism: Betaproteobacteria bacterium; assembly: GCA_016717855.1. Taxonomy (GTDB): domain Bacteria; phylum Pseudomonadota; class Gammaproteobacteria; order Burkholderiales; family Casimicrobiaceae; genus PALSA-1005. The sequence goes on along the minus strand of JADKEV010000010.1, from coordinate 33,403 downwards.
GGTTTACTTCGCGCTCAACCGCTGGGTTCCGGGGCGGACGGGGCTCGCCTGGCTGTTCGCCGCTTCGTGCTTCTTCTATGCGCACTGGAACTGGAAGTTCCTGCCGCTGCTCCTGGGCAGTATCGCGTTCAACTTCGCGGTGGGGTGGCTGCTGCAGCGGCAGAAGGAGCGGCCCGGCACGCGTCCGCACCGCGTAGCGCTTGCCGCCGGCGTCATCGCGAACCTGGCCCTGCTGGGCTATTTCAAGTACGCGGACTTTTTCGTCGCCAACACCAATGCGTTGCTGGGTGCGCACTGGCTGCTGCCGCAGGTGATCCTGCCGCTGGGCATCAGCTTCTTCACTTTCACCCAGATCGCCTTCCTGGTCGATGCGTATCGGGGCAGGGTGCGCGAACTCTCGTTCGTCAACTACGGCCTGTTCGTCAGCTTCTTCCCGCACCTGCTGGCCGGCCCCATCCTGCATCATGGCGAAATGATGCCGCAGTTTGCCGAAAAGTCGAACAAGCGGTTCAACAACGCCAATTTCTGGGTCGGGATGACGCTGCTCATCATCGGCCTCGCGAAAAAGGTGCTGGTCGCCGATGAAATCGCGCCCTGGGCCAACGCCGGCTTCGGCCACGCGGGAGGGGTCGAGTTCGTCGATGCGTGGATGGCGGCGCTTGCCTACACGCTGCAGATCTACTTCGACTTTTCCGGCTACACCGACATGGCGCTGGGGATGGCGTGGATGCTCAACATCCGCCTGCCGCTCAACTTCGCCTCGCCCTACCAGTCGCGCAACATCCAGGAGTTCTGGCGGCGCTGGCACATGACGCTCTCGCGCTTCCTGCGCGACTACCTCTACATTCCGCTGGGCGGCAACCGGCGCGGGCCGCGGCTGGCTTTGCTGTTCGTGTTGGTTACGTTCGCGCTGGGCGGGTTCTGGCATGGCGCGAACTGGACCTTCGTCGCCTGGGGCGTGTTCAACGGGCTCGGTGTCATCGCCGTGCAGATCATGGACCGCGCCGGCTGGTCGTTGCCGAAGGGTGCCGCCTGGGCGCTGACGGCCGTGTTCACCAACGTCGCGTGGGTGTTCTTCCGCGCGTCCAGCCTGGACGATGCGCTGCACATCATCGGCGTGATGTTCGGCGCGCGCGGCGCCGGAATGCACGCCGCGATTCCCCAATGGGCGCCGCTGTTCGACCTTTCCACGTACACCCGGGCCGGGATCGATCTCCAACTCGCGACGCTGTGGACCGGCGCGGTGATGGTCGCCGGCTTCGCGATCGCGTGGTGCGCGCCCAATTCGCAGACCTTGTTGATGCGCTGGCAGTGGTCGGCGCGGCTCGCCTTCTTCGTCGCCCTGCTCGCCGTCGCCGCGCTGCTCAATCTCGACCGCGTGACCGAGTTTCTCTACTTCAATTTCTGATGGCTGCCACGACGACCCACCAATCGATCGCCCCGCAGTTCCCGCTGCTGGAGCGGCGCACTGTGCTGCGTTACGCGCTGGCGCTGGCGATCGCGGGCGCGAGCCTGGCCGGCACCGTGCTGGTCTTCAATTTCGCGGTCGATCCGTTCCAGCATTACCGGAAGCCGACGTGGTACGAAGCACGCTATTACCGGCCGCTGCAGCGCTACGTCAATCCCGGGATTGCCAGGCACTACGACTACGACACGGTGATTACCGGCTCGTCGATGATGGAGAATTACCGCAACGCGGAAGCCGGGGCGATCCTGGGCGGCAAGACGATCAACCTCGCGATGGGCGCGATGTCGGCCTGGGAACTGCGCCATTTGCTGACCACGATCATTGCTGCGGGCAAGGCGAAGCACATCATCCTCGATCTCAACTTCAACGCCTTCGCCGGATCGCCGGAAATGCAGGTGGTCACCGACCCGCTGCCGCTCTATCTCTACGACGACAATCCGTGGAACGACGTCCGCTATCTGCTGCACGCGCAAACGCTGGGCAGGTCGGTCGAGATCGCGCTGGGCACGAAGCGCGGCCGCTATTCGACCGATGCCGGCCAGCCGTGGTACTGGGCCGACGAGTATGAGTTCTCGAGCAAGGCCTCGCTGCGCGGCCTCGATCTCGGCAACATCAACCGGGATTTCAAGCAGGCGCCGCGGACGCTGGAGGGCATGCGCGCCAGCTTCGACGCCAACCTGCTGCCGATCCTGCGCGCGCATCCGGAGGTGCGCTTCTCACTGGTGTATCCGCCGTACTCGGCACTGGTCTGGGAAGACTTCCGGCAACGTGGACAGGTCGAGGTGAGCCTCGCGTTCAAGCGCAGCGTGTTCGATGCGGTGCGCGGGCTGCCGAACGTGACGCTATTCGACTTCCAGCCACGGCTGGAGTGGGTGACGAACCTGGACGACTACAAGGACATCTATCACTTCTCGCCGGCGATCTCGCGCGACATGATCGCTGCGATCGCGAAGGACAGCGATCGGGTGACGCCCGATTCGTTGCCGGTGTCCGAAGCGATCCTGCGTTCGTTGAGCGCGGCGTCGATCCCGCAGCCGGTCCGCGCCCGATGACTACGCCGATCCTGCTGGTCTGCACGGCTTCCCGCTGGCAGGGCACGGCGCGCATTCCCCGCAGCCTCGCCCGCGCGGGGTTCGAAGTCGCGCTGCTCGCGCCGCGCGCTTCGCTGGCCGAGAGGAGCCGTTTTGTCGCCAAGATCGGCCACCTGCCCGACGGCGCCGACGCCAGGCAATGGCTGCACGCCTTTGCCGCGATGGTCAAGGCTGTCAACCCGCGCATCGTGCTGCCGTGCGACGACATGGCGTTCCAACTGATGCAGCGGTTGGTCCTGTCGCCGCCAATCGATCTGCAGCCGGCGCTGCACCTTGAACTGGCCGGCCTCGTCCGGAATTCGCTCGGCGACCCGAAATGCTATGCGATGAGCGTCGACAAGACGCTGCTGCCGGCGGCAGCCGAAGCGCTCGGCGTGCGGGTTGCGCCGTACGCGATCGTCGCCGATGCCGATGCCACCCTTGCCTTCGCCAACACGCATGGCTACCCGATCGTGCTGAAGCGCAGCCACGGATACTCCGGCTCGGGGATCGCGATCATCAACAATGACGCCGGAATACCACAAGCCATCGCCAATCTGACGCAGCTGCAGGCGCTCGATCTCGGCCGGGCGCCAACGCCGCGGCTCCTGGTCCAGGCGTTTGTAGCCGGACACGTCATTGGTCGGTCGTCGGCAGCCTGGAGTGGACACGAACTGTGCGGAGTCACCCGGGAGAAAGTCATGCGTGACCCGCCCGACACCGGTCCCGCGACGGTAATGCGCTACTACCATGACCCGGAGGCGCGCGCGTTCTCCGAGGCGTTGATCGCGGGACTCGGGATTGCAGGTATCGTCGGCATCGAGTATGTTGTCAGCGAAAGGACCGGCGAACTCTCGCTGCTCGAAATCAACCGTCGTGTGACGCCGGGCAGTCATACCGGCGAACTGGTCGGCATCGACTTGTCCGCGGCGCTGCATGCGGCGATCACCGGCGCGCCCTCCGCCATACCGCAGGACGTGGCGCCGGGATTCGAGCGGATCGTCGCGCGCTTTCCGCAGGAATGGCTGCGCGACCCGGCAAGCCCGTACCTGCGCGACTATCCGGTCGATGCGCCATGGGACGATCCGGACCTTTTCGAGGCGATGCTGGCGATGCGGGACGACACATGATGACCTGCTTGAAGCGCGCGAACGTGTGGCACCGAGCGTTGGCCGCATGCCTGCTCGTGGCCATCGCAGGGCAAGGAATGGACGCCCTGGCCGAGACTTACCCGTCGCGGGCGATCCGGCTCATCGTCCCATTCAATGCAGGCGGCGGCATCGATGCGCTGGCGCGGCAGGTTGGCGCCAAGTTGTCGGAAGCCTTGGGCCAACCGGTCGTCGTGGAAAATCTCCCGGGCGCGGGCGGCAACCGTGCTTCCGATCTCGTGGCCAGGGCTGCGCCGGACGGCTACACGCTGCTCGTGGGCGCCAACAGCATGACGATCAACCCCGCGCTGCCGGGTTCGCATGCCCCCGATCCGGTGCGCGCGTTTTCGCCTGTTTCCAAGCTGGTCACGATTCCCGTCGCCGTCGCGGTCACGCCGTCGTTCGAGGCGCGTTCCCTGCAGGAACTCCTGGCGCTTGCCCGCAAGACGCCGCGCAAGCTCGCGTACGCCAATCAAGGCATCGGCACGACCAGCCACATCGCCGCGTCGTTGCTGTCGCTGCGCGCCGGCGTCGAATTCCTCCACGTTCCGTACAGCGGCACCGGCAGCGTGGCCAGGGACGTCATCAGCGGCGAGATACCGGTCCTGTTTTCGGCGACCGGTGTGGTCGCGCCCCTGGTACGCGGCGGCCAGCTCCGCGCGCTGGCGGTCACCGGCAGCCAGCGCAGCAGCGCCCTCCCCGAGGTGCCGACCGTCGCAGAGTCGGGGCTTCCGGGTTTCGAAGTCAGCTCCTGGTACGGCGTGCTGGCGCCCGCCGGCACGCCTGCCGAGACCGTCGGCCGCCTGCACGCCGAACTGGTGCGCATCCTCGCGCTTCCGGACGTGACCGATCGGCTGCCCCGCCAGGGGATGCATCCGGTCGGCAACACGCCGGCGCAGTTCGCGGCCGAAATCAGTGCCGACGTCGAGCGCTGGGCGCGCGTCGTCCGCGAGGCCAGGATCGGAGTCGAGTAGGCTTGTTCAGAACGACTGCGCGAAATTCTCGAAGCGCGTGTACTCGCCCAGGAACGTCAGCCGCACCATCCCGATCGGCCCATTGCGCTGCTTGGCGATGATGATCTCCGCGGTGCCCTTGTCGGTCGACTCGGGGTTGTAGACTTCGTCGCGGTAGATGAACAGGATCAGGTCTGCGTCCTGTTCGATCGCTCCCGAGTTGTGACTCACGATTCCGTCCGCAAGCCACGAGGACGGTCCCGGCACGGTGAGATCGAAGACCTCCTCTTCGCCGTCAGGCCGGATTTCGACGATGCGGTCCCAATAAAGGTCCGAGTGCGCCGAGTGGTCCACATCCGGGAGATCACCCAACTCTACATAGGGCGACGGATGGTTCCCACTCCGCGAAGTCGAGTGGGAGCGGGACCGGCGGTCAATCGCGTCCACGACGAGTTCAAGATCGCGCACCCTACGCGCGGGCGTCCCGGCAGGAATGTGGCGCGCGAGGGCAAGCCGCGATCCGGCTTCCAGTTCCGACACGCGCTGCCACCCGCTCGCTGCCAGCAGTCGATGCCGGGCCGTCGCGCGGATACTGCGCCCGCTGGCAAGGGAAACGCGGAAGACCGGCTTGATGCCCTTGGACCACACAAGATCTGCACGCGCGGGAATGATTTTCTGTTCGGCATCGATGGACCAGACTTCCGGCGTCGTCCCGACCAGCTCCCGTATCGGCGTTCTCGCGCCATCGGTGGTCAGGACCAGCGTATCGCCGGTCACGCACTCCCGTAGATCGGACATCACCGGCCGCTTGTTCGGCCGCTGCTCCAGCCCGCGGTTGAGCTGCGACAGCGCCACGACGGGCACCTGCAGTTCCTTGGCCAGCGCCTTCAGCGAGCGCGAAACTTCGGAGATTTCCGTCGCGCGATTCTCGCCCTGCGTGACGGCCTGCATCAGTTGCAGGTAGTCGACGACGATCAGCCCAGTCCGCCCGCCGTGCGGTGCAACCGCCGCGCCGGGGCGCGCAGTTCCAGCGAGTTCAGCGCGGGCGTCTCGTCGATGTGTATCGGCGCGTCGTTCAGGCGGCCCAGCGCGCTGGAGAGGCGCTCCCAATCATCGTTGTGCAGGCGGCCGGTGCGGATCTTGTGCTGGTCGAGTTTGCCCACGGAGCCGATCAGCCGCATCGCCAGTTGCGTGGCGCCCATTTCCATGCTGAACACCGCCACCGGCAGCCCGACATTCAGCGCGACGTTCTCGGCCATGTTGAGCGCCAGCGCGGTCTTGCCCATGCTGGGCCGGCCGGCGACGATGATCAGGTCGCCAGGCTGGAAACCCGAGGTCTTGGAGTCGAGATCGTTGTAGCCGGTGGCGATGCCGGTCACGTCGGAGGCATTGTCGCGGTTGTAGAGTTCCTCGATCCGCTCGACGACCTTGGTCAGCAGCGGCCGGATTTCCTGGAAACCGACCTGACCGCGCGCGCCCTGCTCGGCGATGTCAAAAACCTTCTTCTCCGCTTCGTCCAGCAGCTTCCCGGCGGAGCGGCCCATCGGGGTGAACGCCGAATCGCTGATCTCGGCGCCCACCGCCGCGAGGCGCCGCAGCACCGAGCGCTCGCGAACGATCTGCGCGTAGGTCCGGATGTTGGCTGCGCTGGGCACGTTCTGCGCAAGAGCGCCGACGTAGGCCATGCCGCCCACGTAATCGAGCTTCTGCACCGAGCCCAGCGACTCAGCGAGCGTGATCACGTCGGCCGGCTTGCCGTGCGATCCCAGCAGGTTGATGTGCTGGTAGATCAGCCGGTGCGCGTCGTTGTAGAAGTCGGATTCGGAGATGACATCGGCAATGCGGTCGATCGCCGCGTTCTCCAGCAGCAGCCCGCCCAGCACCGACTGCTCCGCCTCGATCGAGTGCGGCGGGACTTTCAGGGCGTCGAGTTGCGGGTCGTTGGGCATGGAGGGCAATGCGATGGGGGGCAGCCATTTTAACGTAGGATGGGTGGAGCGCAGCGATACCCATCGTGTGATTCGAAGAAATGGCGATGGGGTTGCCGGGGTTCGGTTCCGGGCCGGCCGTTGCGGCTGGGGGCGATTCCCACGTGATGGGTATCGCTGCGCTCCACCCATCCTACTGTACCCATCCTACGACCGCCCCCCCTTGACGGACGCGCGCATGCCGTAGAATGCCCCTGCCCTTCATCCACGGAGACCGCGTTGAACGCCCGCCTGAACGAGTATCAGCAACCTATAGGACCGCCTGTCCCCGGATGGTCGCCGCGCCCGCTGCCGCCCCGCTCCGCGATAGTCGGCCGTTACTGCCGCATCGAGCCGGTAGACGTGGAGCGCCACGCCGCCGATCTGTTCCAGGCGTACAGCGAAGCCAGCGACAGCCGCGACTGGACGTACCTGTTCGTCGGCCCGTTTGCCGATTTCGCGAGCTACCGCGACTACCTGGTCAAGGCGACCACGGGCAATGACCCGCTGCATCATGCGATCATCGACCTGGCCACGGATAAGGCGGTGTGCACCGCGGCGCTGATGCGGATCGAGCCGGCGCATGGCGTGATCGAAACCGGGCACATCACGTATTCGCCCCGCTTGCAGCGCACCCCGGCGGCGACGGAGGCGATGTACCTGCTGATGCGCCGCGTCTTCGACGAGTTGGGCTACCGGCGGTACGAGTGGAAGTGCGACGACAACAACCTGCGCTCTCGCGCCGCCGCGGCCCGCTACGGCTTCCAGTTCGAAGGGATCTTCCGCCAGGCGATCGTCTATAAGGGGCGCAGCCGCGACACCGCGTGGTTTTCGATCACCGACAGCGAATGGCCGGCGATCCGCAAGGGTTTTGAGCAGTGGCTGGCGCCGGCGAACTTCGATGCGGCCGGCAACCAGGTCGAGCGGCTGTCGGCGTTGATCGCGCGCGCCCGCGCCTCCTGACCGCCTCGATGCGGCCAGAGGCGACTGGCGACCGCCATTCCGTCAAGCGCCGGGCGCGATGCGCCTGATTCCGTTCGTGCTCGCGCTGGCCTGGGGCCTCAACTGGCCCGCGGTCAAGATTGCGCTGTCGGCGTTCCCGCCGTTCACGCTGCGCGTGGTCGGCCTGGGCACCGGCGCCATACTGCTGCTCCTCGTCGCATTGCTACAGGGCAAGCGGCTGACGCCGCAGAAGGGTTCGTGGCGCGGCGTCCTGATCGGCGGCGTCCTCGCGGTCGCCGTGTTCAACCTCTCGACTGCGTTTGCGCAACTCAACACCAGCACTTCGCGCGCCGCGGTGCTGACCTTCACGATGCCGATGATGTCGGCGGTGCTGTCGTGGCTGGTGATGGGCGAGCGGATCGGGCGCAGCCAGATCATCGCGCTGGGCCTGGGGATGGCCGGCGTGCTGGTCCTCGCCTGGCCGGTGTTCGTCTCGCTGCTGGAGGTCCATGACGCCCGCGCGCTCAAGGGCCTGGTCTTTCCGCTGGTCGCGGCCTTCGGCTGGGCGGCGGGCACGGTATACCTTCAGCGCTGGCCGGTGGCCGGCGAGCGGATGGTGTTCACCGCGTGGCAACTGCTCGTCGGCGCCGCGTGCGGGGCGATCGGGGCGTTGGCCTTTGGCGAGCGATTTCCCGCGGAGCCGTTGCGCATCGAAGTGATCGCCGCACTGTTCGTCCACATCGTCCCCGGCACCGCGATGGCGTACTGGCTGTGGTTCATCATGAGCGAGCGCGTCAGCGCGACGGTCTCGTCGATGACCACGCTGATGGTGCCGGTGGTCGGCGTTCTGGCCGCGATGGCGCTGGTCGGCGACCGGCCCAGTGTCGTCGACTGGTGCGGGTTCGCCCTCGTGCTCGCTGGGGCGGCGTTGATCGTGTTGAAGCTCGATTTCGCGCAATCGGCCGGCAGCCGAACGTAGGATGGGTGGAGCAAAGCGATACCCATCATCACGCGCTTCGAAGAACCAATCCGAACACCAGCCTCCCCGATGTCAGTTTCGTGAAGCAGGCGCCCCGCGTTCCAGCAAAAATGAATCAGGCCGCAACCGCGGCCTGATTCTCCTGCAAACAGCGTCGGAGTTCGGCGCATCTGCCGCGCTCCGGCCCCGCTCAGCTATGGTCGCCCAGCACCGAGATCGTGATCTCGACTTTCACGTCGGTGTGCAGCTGCACGGTGACGTGATGATCGCCGACGGTCTTCAGCGGACCGGCCGGCATGTGGATCTGCGCCTTTTCGACCTCGAAGGCCTGCGCCTTGAGCGCCTCGGCGATGTCGCCGTTGGTGACGGACCCAAACAGGCGGCCATCGACACCGGCCTTCTGCGTGATCTGCACCATCAGGCCGGCGAGCTTCTCGCCCTGCGCTGTCGCGGTCGCGAGCTTTTCGCCGGCGGCGCGTTCGAGTTCGGCCCGCTTGCCTTCGAGCATCGTGATGTTCTCGGCCGTCGCGCGCTTCGCCTTGCCTTGCGGGATCAGGAAATTCCGGGCGTAACCATCCTTGACCTTGACGATATCGCCCAGGCCGCCGAGGTTGACCACCTTCTCGAGGAGAATAATCTGCATGGAAAATTCTCCTTTATTCGTGCAGGTCGGTGTAAGGGACGAGCGCCAGGAAGCGCGCGCGCTTGATCGCCGTCGACATCTGGCGCTGATACTTGGCCTTGGTGCCGGTCAGGCGGGCCGGCATGATTTTGCCGTTTTCCTGGATGAAGTCCTTCAGGACGTCCAGGTCCTTGTAGTCGATCTGCTTGACCTTATCCGCGGTGAAGCGGCAGAACTTCTTGCGCTTGAAAAGGCTTGTCGACTTTTCGCGCTTGCCCTTCATGTCCTTGCCCTTGCCTTTGCCTTTACCTCTACCGCCCATGGGACGTGGCATTTTGCATCTCCAATCTACTGTTGCGCGTGGGGTTCACGTATCTTGTGGCCCGGCACGCGGTGTTTCCTTGATTTCGACGATGTGCAATTCCGCTGTTTCGAACCGCCGCTTGGTGGCCAGAAACCCGGTGAACTGCCATTCCGTTTCCGGTTGTTTCGAGTGCAGAACCTTCGCGACTTCACCGACTGCGACGGCTGGAATCTCGCAAGTCACGCTGCGGGGCAACCCTGCTTCGACCTGTTCCGATTGATGAACCAGACGGCAGTTCAGGATCGGGATGCCGGCGGGGCTGTAGCGTAGCGGTTCCCTGGATTTCAGTATCGCGGTGAGCGTGAGCCGGTTCTGCTTCAACTCGTCAGGCAGCTGCGGCAGCGGCAGCAGCAGCCGGCGCGGGGGCGGGCGCCTCGGCAACGGCCGCAGGGCCGTGCGTGAGGTTCTTCGCCTTCTCTTCCTTCATCATCGGCGAGGGTGCGATCTGCGCTTCGTCGGTGGTGATGATCAGATGGCGCAGCACCGCATCGTTGAACTTGAACGCATGCTCGAGTTCAGCCAGCGTTTCGTTGTCGATCTCGATGTTCATGCACACGTAGTGTGCCTTGTAGACCTTCTTGATCTGGTACGCCAGTTGCCGGCGTCCCCAGTCCTCGAGGCGGTGAATCTTGCCTCCGCGGCTGGTGACCATCGAGCGGTAACGCTCGACCATCGCGGGCACTTGCTCGCTCTGGTCCGGATGGACGATGAATACGATTTCGTAATGACGCATGCAGACTCCTTATGGATAAATCCACCCCGGCTGCATTCCATGGCGGGACTCCGCCTGGTACGGGTGTGGAAAGGTGGGAAAGCCTTCCATTGTAACAAGATTCGGGGCCTGCCACAAACCGGCTGGTCCGTCGTAGCGGGGGCACACGTGATTCCCCATCCGCCGGTCTTCGCCAGTACAATGTCATAGTTCGGGGCCGGCTCGGGGTTTCCCGAGTCGCCAGGAACGGATCCGGTCCGCAAAGCTAGGCAAGGTCGAATGGACGAAACCGCGAAATCATCCGTGTTTGCAAAGCCCGACATGTCGCCAGCCCTCGAACTGGGGGCGTACGAGTGGCTGTGGCTGAACCGGGCAGATTCGTACGCCGGCATCGCCAACCTGTTTCGTCAGGCCGCCGGGTCCCTCCCTCCGAGCTGGCATCCGAAGAGGGCGCTCGGGCAACCGCGCAACAGGCGGTCGCGCAGCTGGCCAGGGCGGGCGTGACGACGTTCGGCGTGCGGGTGCAAGGCTGCGGCGACTACCCGGAACGCCTGCTGGAGGCAGAAGACCCGGTGGCGGTACTTTACTACCAGGGCTGGTGGGATCTGATCGACGCGCCGCGCCGGGTCGCGGTCGTCGGTTCGCGCGAAATATCCGATAAGGGCATCCGCCGCACCAGGAAGCTGGTCAGGATGCTGGTGGAGCATCGCTGCGCGATCATTTCGGGTCTTGCGCGCGGCGTGGACACCGTCGCGCACGAGACGGCGATCGAAGCCGGCGGCGCCACCATAGGGGTAACCGGAACGCCGCTGTCCGACTGCGACGCCAGGACGGACGCCAGGCTCCAGCGGCAGATCGCCGCGGAATTCCTGCTGCTCTCGCCCGTGCCCATCCTCGCCTGGCAGGAACAGGAGGCCCAGCGCCCTCGCGTGTTCTATCCGGAACGCGCGCGAACAATGGCGGCGCTGGCGGACGCGACGATCATCGTCGAAGCCGGCCAGGTTTCCGTTACGCTGATCCAGGCCCAGGCCGCGCTCCAGCTGGGACGCAAGCTGTTCATCCTGAACGGCTGCTTCGACCAGCCCAACGTGACCTGGCCGGCAAAGCTCGAGGCGCGGGGCGCGATCCGGGTGACGGAATTCGAGCAGATTCTCTCCACCCTTCGGAAACGGGACGCCCATGCGCCAGCAGCGCATCGATGAACTGACCCGGCGCGACCACTACTACCTGGGCGAGCAGGACCTCTGCTACTACTTCCTGGAGTACTCGGCCCGCCACGGCCTGTCGTTCGGCGCCTCCAACGAGTTGATCCGCGACCTGGTGCGGCCGGAGAGCAAGGCCGGTTTCGGGCCGGATGTGCCAAAGCAGCGCGCGATTCGGCGCCTAGCACAGACCTTCAAGGGCGCCCTGAGTGCCGGCCAGATCGGCGCCATCACCTTCGTTCCGCTGCCGCAGGCCCGGCCCCGCGACGATCCGCAATACGATGACCGGATGCATCGCGTGCTGCGCAGCGTGGCCGAAGGGCTGGACGTCCGCGAGCTCATCGAATGGGTCGGGACGCACGAGACCGGCGACTTCACGGGCATCCGGACGGGGCCCGACGTGCTCTATGCGAACTTCCACGTCGTGCCGGCGCTGATGGAACCGACGCCCGCGGTGATCATGCTGGTGGGCGACGTGCTGACCACGGGCGCGAGCTTCGTCGCGGCGAGGCGCCGCCTGCGGCAGGCGATGCCCGGCGTGCCCGTGTGCGGCCTGTTCGCCGCGCGCCGGCTCCGCGATGCGGACGAGATTCCGCACCTGGACGGATAGGCAGCGGCGGTCCGCTACTCGCCCATCTGCAGCAGCATCCCGCGCTCGCGCGCGTGCCGTATCGCCAGCAGATACACGCTGACGCCGGCGATCATGTACAGGACGTTCAGGCCGAGAGCCGTGAAAAAGAGATCGAAGCTGAACGTGTGCCGCAGCAGCACTTCGCGCATGCCTTCGAACACATGGCTCGCCGGCACCGCGTGCGCGATCCACTGCAGCCAGTCGGGCAGCACGGAAATCGGGTAGTAGACGCCGGACACCGGGGCCAGCAGGAAGATCGCGGCCCAGGCCAGTTCCTCGGCCCCCAGTCCCCAGCGCAGCACCATCCCCGACACCGCGAGCCCGATCGCCCAGCCGAGCACGATCAGGTTGACGAAGAACGCGAGCAGCGGGAAGCCCATCGAGAAGATCGAGTACCTGAACAGCAGCCAGGCGACCAGCGCGGCGCCGCCGACGCCGATCACGGTGCGGATCACCGACATCACGAGCTGGCCGGCGATCAGTTCCCAGGGGCGCAGCGGGCTGACGAACAGGTTGCCCAGGTTGCGCGAGTACATTTCCTCGAAGAACGACAGCGACACGCCGAGCTGGCCGCGAAACAGGATGTCCCACAGCAGCACCGCCCCGATGAAAAACCCCGGCGCGTCGCTGAGCACGTTGTTGGTCGGCGCCAGGTAGACGGTGATGAACGCCCACATGATCATCGTGACCGTCGGATAGTAGGCGAGCGAAATCACGCGCGGCCACGACTTGCGCAACAGGTACATGTGGCGCAGGACCAGCGCGCCGATCCGGCGCAGCGACGCCGCGGGGTTCATCCGGTCTCCTCTTCGTCGGCATCAGGCCGCTTGCGCGCGACGTCCAGGAATACCTGCTCCATGTTGTCCCGCCCGTAGCGCGCGATCAGTTCCGCCGGCGCGCCGCGATCCACGACCAGCCCCCCGCGCAGCATCACGATATCGGTGCACATCCGCTCGACTTCGCCCATGTTGTGCGTGGCCAGCAGCATCGTGCAGTGGCTCTCGCGCTGGTAGGCCTCGAGATAGCTGCGCATCCGGTCGCCGACATCGGGGTCGAGCGACGCTGTCGGCTCGTCGAGCAGCAGCACTTCGGGCCGGTTCAGCAAGGCCTTGGCCAGGCTGACCCGCGTCCGCTGCCCGGCGGAAAGCGTGCCGTAGCCGCGATCGAGGAAGTCGCCGAGCTGCAGTTCATCCGCGAGCTCGCGGATCCGCGCCCGCGCGTCCCGCAGCCCGTAGAGCCTGGCGTAGACCGTGAGGTTTTCGCGCACCGACAGGCGCTTGGGCAGGTCGACGTAGGGCGAGGTGAAGTTCATCCGGGGCAGCACGCGATGGCGGTGCCGCAGCATGTCCTCGCCCAGGATGGAGATCGCGCCCGATGTCGGCAGCAGCACGCCCAGCAAGATCGACAGCGTCGTGGTCTTGCCCGCGCCGTTGCCTCCCAGCAGCGCGGTGGTCGTGCCGCGCCGGACCGCGAAGCTGATGCCGGTCAGCGCCTGGACCTCGCCATAGCGCTTGACGAGATTCTCGACGACGATGACGGCGGGCACTGGAGTAGCGATGGCGGTGGGCACGATGGACAGCCGGATTGGCACTGCAGGCCGCGACTATACCCGAGCCGACGCGCCGGGCCACGCTTGCCGAACGGCGCGCCGGCGGGCACTATGACGGACCCGCCGGACATGGCGGCGCCCGCAGCCCGCCCCGGGCGGGCATCGCGACGGGATCTGGAGGAAGCGCCATGGACCATGACATCACCCGGCTGCGCGGTTTCACGCAGGACATGACGCGGCTGGTCGCGACGGAAGGCAGCGACGAACGTACGTTGCTGGACGAGGGCGCCGCCCTGCTCGGCCGGCTCATCGCGCACGACGATTGGCTGCCGGCGGAATTCTCGCGGTCGTCCGCCGCGGGCTATCGCCAGTACCTGCTGCATTGCGATCCGCTGGAGCGATTCTGCGTCGTCAGCTTCGTCTGGGAGCCTGGACAGAAGACGCCGATCCACGATCACCTGACCTGGGGCCTGGTGGGCCAGCTCCGCGGGGAGGAGCTCTGCGAGGAGTACGAGCGGAACGCCGGCGGCGCGGTCGTGCGCCGCGGTGCGCACCGGATGCCGCGCGGCGCGATCGATCGCGTCTCCCCCTCCATCGGCGACGTGCACGTCGTCTCCAACGCCAGCGACGCGGTGGCGGTCAGCATTCATGTCTACGGCGCGAACATCGGCGCGTTGCGCCGCCACGTGTTCGACCCGGCAACCGGCGCCGCGCGGGACTTCGTCTCCGGTTACCACAACGCCTGGGTCCCGAATCTCTGGAGCCCTGCGCCGTCGGCATAAGCCGCGTGGGCTTCTAGCGGGAGGGCGGCTCCTGCGGATCCACCCAGCGCGCCGCCGCTTCGTCGTCGGTGGTCCGGGCCTCGACCCAGCGGGATCCTTGCGGCGTGTCTTCGCGCTTCCAGAATGGCGCGCGCGTCTTCAGGTAGTCCATGATGAACTCGCAGGCGGCAAACGCTTCGCCCCGATGCGTGCCGGTGACGGCGACCAGCACGATCTGGTCGGTCGGGCGCATGGCGCCGACGCGGTGCACGACCAGCGTCTCGTAGACATCCCAGCGCGTCCTGGCCTCGGCGCAGATCTTCTCGAGTTCGCGCTCGGTCATCCCGGGATAGTGTTCCAGGAACAGGTCGCTGACACGGTCGCCGTCGTTCACGTCGCGCACGATGCCGATGAAGCTGGCGACCGCCCCGACCCGCGCGTCACCGGCGCGCAACGCGGCGATCTCGCGCCCGGCGTCAAAGTCCTCGGTTTGCACGCGCACCGGCATGGGAGGGGCTCGCGCCGCCGGCTCAGCCGCCGGTGACCGGCGGGAACAGCGCGACTTCGTCGCCGTCGCGCAACGTGGCCGCCGGATCGGTCATTTCCTGATTGACCGCGACCCGCACCGCCCGCCCGGCGGCCAATTCCGCCGCCCAGGACCCGCCGCGGGCGCGCAGCGCGTCGAGCAGCGTGGCGACGCTGCTGTCCGCCGGCAGTTCAACCTGCTCGGAACCGCGGCCCAGCGCTTCGCGCAGGCGGGCGAGATAGAGAACCGTGAACCGCATGGAATTGCCGCCGGCCAGTCCCGCGCCCCGTCGCGGGGCACGGTATCAGAAGCGCAGCTGGAGACCGACCGATACCTGGTCCGCCTCGGTCGGGCGCGCCAGATCGGTGATGCCGGCGCCGCCGGCGCCGACACCGCGGTACGGCCGCGCCCATTCGAACCGCACGCCCATCCCGGCATTGAGGTCGTAGCGGACGCCGACCCCGTAGTTCAGGCCGACCATCTGGCTGCGGCTCGCACTGTTCACCGCACTGGTGCCTGGCGACACCGGCAGCACCGTGTTCGGCTGCTCGTAGCCGACGCGGCCGTAGACGGAAAACTTTGGCTGCAGCGACCAGCTGGTGTAGACATCGAGGTTCCATGCGCGGCTGGTCGGGTCGCCCGGGGTGAGGCCGAACGACTTCGGATCGAAGCGCAGCCCGAGGCGCTCCGAGTGGGTCAGCGCCGCCTCGACGCCCACGGCCTGATGCAGCCGGTAACCGCCGTAAACCATGGCTTGCTGGCTGGGTTCCTCGCCCGTGGGCTTGAGCCAGGACAGCGACTGGGATTCGATCAGCGCCAGGCCGGGGTCGAGGTTCTTGGGTCGGACATTGAAGCCGCCATAGAAGCCCTGGGCCCATGCAGAACCTTGAAACAACATCAAGAAGATGCCGCAAGTTACTGAAAGTCTTTGGTTTATTCTCATGACTGCTGGGCCGGTTGCGCTGTCGTACGACGGGGGTTGGAGAATCCGTGCCCGAAATTGGTTCCGATGATCCTAGGCTACAAACTGGGGGGCAGCTTGTCAAACAGAAGCTCGGTGCAATGCACAATTACGAACGCGGCGATGGCCTCGGCGTTGCTCAAATCCAACACGGGTATCTGCGCGTCGGCGAACTGGTCGGGCGCATCGGTGGCCAGCCCGATGATCCCCGGATCGTCCCGGAACAAGAGCGGCTTGCCGATCGCCGGCCGGTGGATTTCCAGCCGGGGAATGGCCGCCCACTTGTAGCCCTCGACCAGCACCAGGTCGCACGGCGACAGCCGGCGCAACGCCTGCGGCAGGGTCAGTTCCGGCTCGTCATGGAGCTCATGCATCAGCGCCCAGCGCACCTTCGAGGTGATCAGGACCTCGCTGCAACCCGCGCGCCGATGCCGCCACGAGTCCTTGCCAGGCTGGTCGATGTCGAAGTTGTGGTGTGCATGCTTGATCAGCGACACGCTCAGCCCCGCCTGCCGCAGGTGCGGGATTGCCTGTTCGATGGCCGTGGTCTTGCCGCTTCCGGACCAGCCGGCGAACCCGAAGAGTTTCATTGCAAGGCTTCAACCGCGAAAGGACGAAGCTGCGGTTGTACCCAAGATTGGAGAGCGGGGCAAGCAGCCCGATCAGTTTTCCCCGATTCTCCTGTTCGCGGCCGCGGCGGGCTTCGCCTGCTGCAACACTGCGGCAAGGGCGACGACGCTTTCCCGCTATCGATTCCGGAACACGGGCTTGGTCTTCGCGACGAACGCGCGCATCCCTTCCTTCTGATCTTCCAGCGCGAACGTCGAGTGGAACTCGCGGCGCTCGAACAGCAGGCCTTCGGCCAGCGACGATTCGTACGCGCGGTTGACCGACTCCTTGATCTTCAGGATCACGGGCAGCGAGAAGCCGGCGATCTTCTGCGCGCACGCCAGCGCCTCGGGCAGCAACCGCTCCGGCGCGACCACGCGCGAGACCAGCCCGGCGCGCTCGGCTTCCGCCGCATCCACCATCCGCCCGGTCAGGCACCAGTCCATCGCCTTGGCCTTGCCCACCGCGCGCGGCAGCCGCTGCGTGCCGCCCATGCCCGGCATCGTGCCTATCGTCACTTCGGGCTGGCCGAACTTCGCGGTGTCCGCCGCGAAGATCATGTCGCACATCATCGCCAGCTCGCAGCCGCCGCCCAGCGCGTAGCCGGCGACCGCGGCGATCACCGGCTTGCGCACGTCCTTCAGCGCTTCCCAATGCCTGGTGATGTAGTTGTCGCCATGGACCTTCTGGTAATCCCATTCGGCCATCGCGCCGATGTCCGCACCCGCGGCGAAAGCCTTGTCGTTGCCTGTGATGACGATCGCCCCGATCGCTGGGTCGGCATCGAAAGCCAGCAGCGCCCGCTCGAGTTCCTGCGCGAGTTCGCCGTTGAGCGCATTCAGCCGCGCTGGACGGTTGAGCGTGATCACCCCCACCTTGTCGTGCGCTGCAACGATGAGGGTCTCGTAGTCGGTCATCCTCGTTTCTCCCTGAATGATCGGAGACCACGGCTTTCGCCGGCACGGCGAATACCGTGGTCCCCTACTTCCTGCCGGAACGTTTTGCGGCGAGCCTGGCGGGCGGCGCGGCGAGATTGCCGATGCCGCCTTCGATCATCCGGATCACCCACTCGGCGAACTCGGCATAGGACATCGGCCCGGCAGGCTTGAGCCAGGTGAACGTCCAGTTGATCATCCCGAAGACGAGCATCGCGGCCGGCAGCGCGGCCGCGACCGACAGCTTCCCATCCGTCGCCGCCGAGATCGCGCGGCGGAAGGTGTCGATGACCGCGCGCTGCCTGCCCACAATGATCGCGCGCCGCGGCGCATCGAGGAACTTGAAATCGTGGGTCAGCACCATGTGCTTGTGCTGCGACGTCTGGTACTCGCCCAGGAACGCCCGGATCAGCGCGGCAAGATGCTCGCGGGGCGGCAGCCGTCGCACCTCGATCTCCGCGCACAATGCGACCAGCCGCGCGATGTAGCGCTCGGTCATGTCGAACAGGATTTCCTCCTTGTTCGTGTAATAGTGGTAGAGCAATGCCTTGGACACGCCGCAATCGCGCGCCAGCTCGGACATCGAGGCGCCGGGGAATCCCCGTTCGGCGAAGGCCCGGGCCGCGGCCTCCAGGATGGCTTCGGCTTGCGGCGGCCGTGGCGCCGCGGCGGCGCCGGCGTGCGCGGTGGCTGCGGCGGCCGGCGCGTTGGCGCGGCTCGCCTGCCTGGTCCGTGCCGTTTGAGTCGCTCTTGCCATCAGTAGTGGTTCACAGGCGTTCGTCGTAGCTGATCACCACCCGGCCGCTGACCGGGTGCGACTGGCAGGAGAGCACGAAGCCGCGCGCGAGCTCGTGCGGCTCCAGCGAGTAGTTCTTGTCCATCTTCACTTCGCCCTCGAGGATCCGCGCGCGGCAGGTGCAGCACACGCCGCCCTTGCACGCGAACGGCAGGTCGGCGCCGGCCCCGAGCGCGGCATCGAGGATGCTGGCGCCGGCAAAGGGCACGCGCAACGTCCGCGTCACGCCGTCGGATATCACGACGACTTCCGCCGCTGGCGCGTCATCCGCCGCGGCCGGCGGCGGCGCCGGGCGGTTCACGATACCGCGTTCGCCGGGCGTGGCAAAGCGCTCGACATGGATGTGCGAGGACTCGACGCCGGCCGCAGACAGCGTGTCGCGCACTTCGTCCAGCATCGCGCCCGGCCCGCAGATGAACGCTTCGTCGATGTCCGCGGCCGGCAGCAGGGTGTCGAGCAGCGCGCGGCACTTCTCGCCGTCGATGCGGCCGCTGAACAAAGGCACGTCCTGCGGCTCGCGCGAGAGCACATGGTGCAGCGTGAAGCGCCCCATGTACCGGTCCTTCAGGTCCTCGAGTTCCTCGCTGAACAGGATCGAGGCGACGGTGCGGTTGCCGTAGACCAGCGTGAAGCGGGAGTCCGGCTCGCGCCGCAGCGTGGTCTTGATCAGCGAGAGCACCGGCGTGATCCCGCTGCCCGCGGCGAACGCAACGTAGTGCTTGCGGTTTTCGGCGCTGAGCGGCGTGTGGAAACGGCCGTCGGGCGCCATCACGTCGAGCTCCATTCCGGGCGCGAGATTGGCATTGGCCCAACCGGAAAACACGCCGCCCTCGACCTCCTTGATCGCGATGCGCAGCAGGCCCTCGTCGACGCCGGAACAGATCGAGTACGAGCGGCGCACTTCCCCGCCGTTCAACTGCGCGCGCAGCGTCAGGTGCTGTCCCTGCGTGTAGCGGTAGGTGTTGCGCAGCGCGGGCGGAACCGCGAACACGACCGAAATCGCGTCGGGCGTTTCGCGCTGCACGCGGGACACGGCGAGGCGGTGAAAGTGCGGCGTCATGCGGGATCCGGGAATGCGCTCAGAGCGGCTTGAAGTAATCGAACGGTTCGCGGCACGCGCGGCAGCGAAAGAGCGCCTTGCAGGCGGTCGACCCGAATTCGGCGAGCCGCTCGGTATCCATCGATCCGCATTGCGGGCAGGCGACCTGGCGCTGCGCGAAGCGCACCGGGCGCGGCGCGGCGGCGGACAACGGCCCTGGCGGCGCGATCCCGTACGCCTTCAGCTTCGCCCGGCCCGCTTCGGTGATGGCGTCGGTCGTCCACGGCGGGGAGAGCACCATGCGCACGGTCGCGTCGGCGAAACCGCCCGCGGCCAGCGCCGAACGGATGTCGGCGGCGATGACTTCGGTGGCGGGACAGCCCGAATAAGTCGGCGTCACGTCGACCTCCACCCGCGCGCCATCGACCCGGACGGCGCGGATGATGCCCAGCTCGCGCACCGACACGACGGGAATCTCCGGGTCGGCGACGCCGTCGAGCAGCGACCAGGCTTGCGCGGTGCGCGCGTCGTCGGGACCGGGCACCAGCGGGAACAGGGGCTCCGGCAGCGCCGAGAAAGGCGTGACCATGTTCACCATTGCCCCCCCGGATAGGCACGCTGCAGGAATTGCATTTCGGCCAGCACGTAGCCCAGATGCTCGCCGTGGACGCCGAACTTGCCCGTGCTGCGGAACTTCGACGCTACGGGGACTTCCAGCGTGGCTTCGTGCAGCACTTCCGCGACGCCCGCCCGCCAGGGCGCCTCCAGCGACGCGGGTTCGACTCCGATCCGGGCATCGGCCAGCGCGCGATCGACTGCGTCCGCGGCAAAGAACTCCGCGGCATAGGGCCAGAGCCCGGCCAGCGCGCGCTCCACGCGCGCGTGGGACAAGTCGGTGCCGTCACCCAGGCGTATCGTCCATTCCGCGGCGTGATGCACGTGATAGCGCGTCTCCTTCAACGACTTCACCGCGATCGCCGCGAGTTCGCCGTCGGCGGATGCGGCCAGCGCTTCCCATTGCAGCGCCTGGAAGCTCGAAAACAGGAAATTGCGCACGATCGTCACCGCGTAGTCGGCGTCGGCGGCGCCGCCGGCGTTGGCGCCCGCATTGGGCAGCTCGAGCATCGTGCAATTGCGGAACTCGCCGGCGTCGCGACGGAACGCGAAGGCGTCCTCGTCGCGCCCCCTGCCCTCGAGCCGGCCGGCATGGGAGAGCACCAGCCGCGCCTGCCCGATCAGGTCCAGCGCGATGTTGGTCAGCGCCAGGTCCTCTTCCAGCGCCGGCCCGTGCCCGCACCATTCGGCCAGGCGCTGGCCCAGCACCAGCGGATTGTCCGCCAGGCGCAGCAGATACTCGATATGTTGGGTGGAGCCGTGCATCGTGTGTTCCGTGTTCGTTGTCGCGCGTCGCGAGCGGGAATCGACACTGCATGATGACGGCCGGAGGCCGCGGCAGTGCCCGCGATGACTACATGTGATCGACTTCGTCGGGAAGCCTGTAAAAAGTCGGGTGGCGGTAAATTTTGTCGGCCGCCGGGTCGAACATCTCGTCCTTGCTGTCGGGGTCGGACGCGGTGATCGCGATCGACGGCACGACCCAGATCGACACGCCCTCCTGCCGCCGGGTGTACACGTCGCGCGCCATCCGCAGCGCCATCGCCGCGTCGGCAGCATGCAGGCTGCCGCAGTGCTTGTGATCAAGGCCTTGCTTGCTGCGGATGAAAACCTCGAACAGCGGCCATTCAGGCGTAGTCATGAGCGCAGCTCCAGGAATCTCCCCTCTCCCTCGGGGAGAGGGGCGGGGGGGCGCGCGCCCGGGGGCGGGGTGAGGATGCGCCTGCGCCATTGGGGAACCTCGCGCAACCAGCGCCTGCTCGGCTGGCCCGCACGCCCGGCCCTGCTCTCCCGGAAGGTTGCCCGCGCCCGTTCGCCATGCGCCACGCCCCTCGACACGCCCTGCTCGTGGACCCCACGCCGATCGGTCGTTCGCGATCACGGTCGTCACCATTGACCACGCTCCAGAATTCGCCCGGTCGTCCCGGCGCGCCATTTCATCAGCGGATCGGGAAGCTCGACGCCCAGCAGCTTCGCCTGCGGCACCGTCGCATCGACGAATTTCTGCCGCAGGTCATCGTTCGATATGCGCTTGATTCCCCCAGCGCATGGTCTGCGCGCTGTTGACAGAGTCGCTGTCCGAGGGCCCGAACATCATCAGCACCGGCCACCACCAGCGATTCACCGCATCCTGCACCATCGCCTTCTGCTCCGGCGTTCCGCCCATCATCGCCAGCAGCGCGTCATAGCCCTGCCGCTGGTGGAACGACTCCTCCTTGCAGATGCGGATCATCGCCCGGGCGTACGGCCCGTACGAGCAGCGGCACAGCGGAATCTGGTTCATGATCGCGGCGCCGTCGACCAGCCAGCCGATCACGCCCATGTCGGCCCAACTGAGTGTCGGGTAGTTGAAGATGCTCGAGTACTTGGCCTTGCCCGAAAGCAGCGCCGCGACCAGCTCCTCGCGCGTCACGCCCAGCGTTTCTGCCGCCGAATAGAGATACAGCCCATGCCCCCCCTCGTCCTGTACCTTGGCCAGCAGGATCGCCTTGCGCTTCAGGGTTGGAGCCCGCGTGATCCAGTTGCCCTCGGGCAGCATGCCGACCACTTCCGAATGCGCGTGCTGCGAGATCTGCCGGATCAGTGTCTTCCGGTAAGCAGCCGGCATCCAGTCCTTGGGCTCGATCTTGCGGTCAGCGTCGATCCGGGCGTCGAAGTCCGCCTGCAGGGCGTCCTCCGCGGCCGAGGCCGGGACTTTCGCCTCGGACAAGTGCGGCATCTGGCCGGGCAGATCGAGCGCTTGGGTGTACATGGGCAGACTCCTTTGCTGCGCCGCGCGCGTATCGCCGGCGCGCGGAGGAATGAACGGCGACTCTAGCATTGACTGACCGGTCGGTCAAACTGGAGCCGCCGCCCGGACGTCGTAGGATGGGTCGAGCGCAGCGACACCCTCTGTGATCCGGGGCACCGAGCGCCCCGCCTTACTCTTGACCGACCGGTCAGTCGGTGCTAGCTTCGACCTCCTCCCGCGGCCTCCGCCACGACGACGGAAATCCCTCGCAAAGGAACGCCCCATGTCGTACACCTCGATCCTCGCCGATGCCGCCGACGGCGTGCATCGCATCACGCTCAACCGCCCGGACCGCCTGAATAGCTTCAATGACGAGATGCACGAGGAATTGCGCGATGCGCTGGCCGCGGTGGCGGCGGACGACATGGCCCGCGTGCTCGTGCTGACGGGCGCCGGGCGCGGTTTCTGCGCGGGACAGGACTTGTCCGACCGCGCCGTCGCCGCCGACGACGCGGCGCCCGACCTGGGCGCCTCGATCGAACGCAACTACATGCCGCTGGTGCTGGCGCTGCGCAGCCTGCCGGTGCCCGTCGTCGCTGCGGTCAATGGCGTCGCCGCCGGCGCCGGCGCGAACATCGCGCTGGCCTGCGACCTGGTCATCGCCACGGAGTCCGCGAGCTTCATCCAGGCCTTTTGCAGGATCGGGCTGATACCCGACTCGGGCGGCACGTACTGGCTGCCGCGCCTGGTCGGCGACGCGCGCGCGATGGGCCTGGCGCTGCTGGGCGACAAGCTCCCCGCGAAGCAGGCGGCGGAATGGGGAATGATCTGGCGCTGCGTCCCCGATGCCGAATTCGCCGGCGCCGTCGAACAACTGGCGCGGCACTTCGCCGCCGCGCCGACCACCGGGCTGGTCATGACCCGGCAGGCGCTGCATGCGAGCGCGCACAACGACCTCGAGAGCCAGCTCCGGCTGGAGCGCGACATCCAGCGCGAACTCGGACGCAGCAACGACTATCGCGAAGGCGTCGCCGCGTTCATGGACAAGCGGGCGCCGAAATTCTGGGGCCGGTAGCGACGCGGCCAAAGCGGAAGCGCCGCCGGTCCGCTGCGCGCGCAATCATGCTGGAGCGGACCTCCCCGCCTGTGCGAAAATTTCACTGACCCGAACCGAAAGCTCCGCCCGATGCCAGCCCTCTCTTCCACAGTCACGATCGGCGTCGTCGGCGCCGGCGCCATGGGGGCCGGCATCGCGCAGGTCGCCGCCCAGGCCGGACACGCTGTCCGCATTTTCGACATGCAGCCAGGCGCGGCCGACAAGGCGATCGGCGGGATGACGCGCGCGCTGCTCCGGCTGGCGGAAAAGGGCAAGCTCTCCGCCGCCGACGCAGCGGCGATTCCGGCCCGCGTGCGCCCCGCCGGCAGCTTGTCCGACATGGCCGGTTGCGGCCTGGTGATCGAGGCCATCGTCGAACGGCTCGACAGCAAGCGGTCGCTGTTCGGCGAACTCGAAGGCATCGTCGCTCCCGATTGCATCCTGGCCACCAACACCTCGTCGTTGTCGATCACCGCCATCGCCGCCGGCATGCAGGCACCGCCCCGCTTCGTCGGGATGCACTTCTTCAACCCCGCGCCGCTGATGGCGCTGGTCGAGGTCGTGACCGGCCTGGCCACTGCGGCCGAGGTCACGGCGGCGATCAGGGACACGGCCCGCGCGTGGGGCAAGTCGCCGGTCGTCGCGCAATCGACGCCGGGCTTCATCGTCAACCGGGTGGCGCGGCCGTACTACGGCGAAGGCCTGCGGCTGCTGCACGAACGCGCTGCCGACCCGGCGACGATCGACGCGGTGATGCGCGAGGCGGGCGGCTTCCGGATGGGGCCGTTCGAGCTGATGGACCTGATCGGCCTCGACGTCAACTACGCGGTGAGCAATTCGGTCTACAACGCGTACTTCCAGGACCCGCGCTTCAAGCCGTCGCTGATCCAGCAGGAAATGGTCGCGGCCGGCTACCTGGGCAGGAAATCGGGACGCGGCTTCTTCGCCTACGGCGACAGCAACCGCAGCGCGGCGCCCCCCGCCCCCGCCGCCGAGCCGGCCCGCGCGTTCAGCGGCAAGGTGATCGCGCGCGGCGCGCTGCGGCTGCTCGGGCCGCTGGTGGAGCGCCTGCGCGCCGCCGGCGTCGCCATCGAAACCCTGCCGGCTGAAACCGGGATCGGCGCCGGCTACCTGCAAGTCGGCGACTGCGTCGTACTCCTGACCGACGGCCGCACCGCGACCGCGCACGCCGCCCAGTCCAATTTCGCCAACCTGGTCAAGCTCGACCTGGCGTTCGACTATGCCAAGGCCACGCGGTGCGCGGTGGCACGCGCGGACCAGTGCTTCGCCGCGGGTTTCGACAATGCGGTGGGCCTGCTGCAGGCCGGCGGTCTCGCCGTCTCGCGCCTCGACGATGCGCCGGCGCTCGCCGTGATGCGCACCGTCGCGATGCTGGCCAACGAGGCCGCGGACGCGGTGCACCAGGGCGTGTGCAGCGCCGCCGACTGCGACACCGGGATGCAGAAGGGCGTCAACTATCCGCGCGGGCCGCTGGCCTGGGCCGACGCGATCGGCATCGACACCGTGGTCGGCGTCCTCGACAACCTCTGCGCGCACTACGGCGAAGACCGGTACCGCGTCTCGCCGCTGCTGCGCCGCAAGCTTGCCGCGGGCGGGAGCTTCCATGGCTGACGCCGCCCCGGCCGATCCGCAGCACCTCGCCGAGGCCGTGGGCCGCGCGATGTTCGACCGCGATCACGCCTCGCAGATGCTGGGCCTGACGCTGGACTCCATCGCGCCGGGCCGCGCGCGGATGACGATGCGCGTCCGCCCGGACATGTGCAACGGCCACGCGATCTGCCACGGCGGCCTGATCTTCACGCTGGCCGACTCGACGTTCGCCTATGCCTGCAACAGCTACAACGTCAACACGGTGGCGCTCGGGTGCACGATCGACTTCATGGCGGCGGGCAAGGAAGGCGAAGTGCTGACCGCGGCGGGCGAGATGCGCCAGCAGGGCTCGCGCACGGGCCTCTACGACATCACGGTCACCAACCAGGATGGCAAGATCATCGCCTTGTTCCGCGGCAAGTCGTACCGCATCAAGGGCGACGTGCTCTCGGGATTGAACGCCTGAGCGTCCGCCGGAGGATCGCGCGCCCGGATGGCGCGCGCCGGGAACGGAGGCGTCGCCGCCAGGACGCCCGCCACTGAACTGTTGAAGGAGCGCAACATGCCGGTCAAGCACCCAAACCCCAGCGATCTCGAGCCCATCGAGCGCGCCTCGCGCGACGAACTCTGCGCGCTGCAGTTGCAGCGCCTGCAGTGGACCTTGCGGCACGCGTACAAGAACGTCCCGCACTACACCGCGGCGTTCGACGCGGTCGGGGCGCGCCCGGAGGATGTGCGCACGCTCACCGATCTGGCCAGGTTTCCGTTCACGACCAAGAAAGATCTGCGCGACCACTATCCGTTCGGCATGTTCGCGGTGCCGCGCAGCGAGGTCGTGCGCATCCACGCCTCGTCGGGGACGACGGGCAAGCCGACCGTTGTCGGCTACACCCGCAACGATGTCGAGATGTGGGCCGCGCTGGTCGCCCGCTCGATCCGGGCCTCGGGCGGGCGCGCGGGCGACATCGTCCACATCGCCTACGGTTACGGGCTGTTCACCGGCGGCCTCGGCGCGCACTACGGCGCGGAGCGCATGGGCTGCACGGTGATCCCGATGTCCGGGGGCATGACCGAACGGCAGGTGCAGCTGATCGCCGACTTCAAGCCCGACATCATCATGGTCACCCCCTCGTACATGCTGGCCATCGCCGAGGAAATGCGCCGCCAGGGCGTCGATCCGACGTCGACGTCGCTGCAGATCGGTATTTTCGGAGCCGAACCCTGGACCGATGCGATGCGGCTGGAGATCGAGAAGCAGCTGGCCATCGATGCGGTCGACATCTACGGACTGTCCGAAGTCATCGGGCCTGGCGTGGCCAACGAATGCATCGAGAGCAAGGACGGGCCGTGCATCTGGGAAGACCACTTCTATCCCGAGATCGTGAATCCGGAGACCGACGAGCCGGTCGCCGACGGGGAGATGGGCGAGCTGGTGTTCACATCGCTGACAAAGGAGGCGCTGCCCATCATCCGCTACCGCACCCGCGACCTCACGCGGCTGCTGCCGCCGACCTCGCGCAGCATGCGCCGGATGGAGAAGATCACCGGTCGCACCGACGACATGATGATCATCCGCGGCGTCAACGTCTTCCCGACCCAGATCGAAGAACTGATTTTCAGGCAGCCGGCACTGGCGCCGCACTACTATTGCGAGATCACCCGGCCGCAGCACCTCGACGAATTGAAGGTCTACGTCGAGGCGCAGCCGGGACAGCACGACAGCGCCGGGAGCGCGCAACAGCTCGAACACCACATCAAGTCGTACATCGGCGTCTCGGCCAGCGTGGAAGTCGTCGCGGCGGGCGGCATCGAGCGTTCGCTGGGCAAGGCCAGGCGGATCATCGACAAGCGTCCGCGATGATCCGCCGTGATGGGTATCGCTGCGCTCGACCCACCATCGATGGGTATCGCTTCGCTCCACCCATCCTACGGGCTCAGCCCAGCTCGACCGGCACGAAGATGCGGGCGTCGTCGCGCAGCACCAGCAGCGCGACCTTCTTGCCCGCCTTGGATACCAGCGCGCGCAATTGCTCGACGTCCTTGATCGGCGTGCCGTTGAGCGACAGGATCACGTCCCCGGACTGGATCCCTGCGTTGGCGGCGGCGCCCGCCGCGTCCTCGACCACGACCCCGCCGTTGACGCCCGCCTGCTTGCGCTCCTCCGGATTCAAGGGGCGCGCCGCGATGCCCAGCCGCCCCTGGCTCTCCGTCTTGCCTTCGGCGGACGCGATCTTCGCGCCCTTGACTTCGCCGACGGTGACCTCGAGTTGCCGCGTGGCGCCGTCGCGCAGGATCTCGATCTTCGCCGTGCTGCCCGGCGTCGTGCGGGCGACCAGCATCGGCAGGTCGGACGACCCCGCCAGTTCAGTCCCGTTGTAGCGCGTGATCACGTCGCCGGGCTGCAGGCCCGCGCGGGCTGCCGGGCTGTCGCCGGACACCGAACTCACCAGCGCGCCCGCCGGCTTGGCCAGGCCGAACGAGTCGGCCAGCGCCTGGTTCACGTCCTGGATGGTCACGCCCAGCTGGCCGCGCGTGACCTTGCCCGTCTTCAGGATCTGGCTCTCGACGTTCAGCGCCACGTCGATCGGGATCGCGAACGAGACGCCTTGCGACCCGCCCGACCGGCTGTAGATCTGCGAGTTGATGCCAATGACTTCACCCTTCATGTTGAACAGCGGCCCGCCGGAATTGCCCGGATTCACCGCGACGTCGGTCTGGATGAACGGCACGTACGAACCGTCCGGCAGCGCGCGCGACTTGGCGCTGACGATGCCCGCCGTCACCGTGTTTTCGAATCCATAGGGCGAACCGATGGCCAGCACCCATTCGCCGACCTTCACGTCATCCGCCGCGGGCAGTCTCACCGTCGGCAGGTCTTTGGCTTCGATCTTCAGGACGGCCACGTCGCTGGCGCGGTCGAAGCCGACGACCTTGGCCCTGAACTCGCGCTTGTCGGTCAGCTTCACCGTCACCACCGACGCATCGGCGACCACATGCGCGTTCGTCAGGATCACGCCGTCCGGCCTCACGATGAACCCCGAGCCCTGGCCGCGCATCGGGACCTCGCCCTGTGGGCGCGGCATTCCGAACTGGCGGAAGAACCGGAACATCGGATCGTCGGGATCGGCCCGGAACCGGTCAGGCGTCAGCGCCGTCTTCTCGAGCCTGGAGGTGACGCTGATGTTGACCACGGCTGGCCCATGCTGCTGGACGATGGACGTGAAGTTCGGCAGCCCCGCGGGCGCCGCCTCTTGCGGGCCGGCGACGAGCACAGCGGCCGGCGCTGTCGCGGCAATGGCGCCGGGCGTGGGTGACATGCCCAGGGTGGCGTAACCAAATAACGAGGCGACCGACAGCGCGCCGGCCGCGACCAGGCTTCGTACAAGAACTTTCTGTTTCATGATGATCTCCATGGTTGACGATCAGGTGCGAGCGTGCGCTCGGCATGGACGCGATCGTAGGCGTGGAGAATTAAGGCAGACTTAAAGAAGACACCGGGGTGTGCAGCTGCCCCGCGGGATGGAGACAACCGGGGCAGCCGGGCAACGCGGCGCGGTTGCCCCGACGCCCGGCCATGGACCCGCGCAAGGCGGAACGTCAGTTCGCCGGACCCACCCCCAGCGGCGCCGGCATGATGCTGACGATGTGCGTGAAGATCCGTTCGAATCCCTGGCGCGCATCCAGGCCCAGCAACGGATCACGATGCCCGGTGAACACGCTGTCGAGTTCCCGCCAGTCCTCGGCCTGCAGCACCTGCTCGGCGATCGGCAGCAGCACTTCCTCTTCGGTGCGGATATGCCGGCGATACGACTCGATGTAGCCGTGCAGCGACTCCGCCAGCGCCGTCGCATAGGCCGCTCCACCCTCCTCGTAATGCAGCAGCCGCTGCTCGACGACGCGGATCGCGAGCATCCCCTGATGATGCTCGTCCTCGAGCTTGGCGATCACCGCGTCGGCGGCGCCGGTGCGCTTCTGGATGGTCGGAAACAGGTAGCCGTCCTCCTTGGGATGGTGAAACCGGTCCGGGAACGAATCGATGTAGAACAGCATCGCGCGGAGCACCTTGAGGTCGAAGTGCTCGCCGCGCTCGAGCTTGGCACCGATGAACTCCAGCCCATGCAGGATCGCGGCCAGTGCGCTGTGCTCCTGCCGCAGGATGGCGAGCGCCTTCATCGCGCGCCGCCGCGCCGCAGCAGCGACGGGCCGCGCGGAGAAGTACCGGCCGCGGCAGGGCATCGCGCGGCGGGCGCGCGCGGCGGCCCGGAACGGCGGCAGCAATGTGGATCACGGAAGCGGTTCATAAGGGCTCCTGATGCGGCTTCGATCGAAAGTAAATCCGGCGGGCGCCGAGGCGGCGAGGCGGTTGCGCAGCCGCGCGAACTCCGCGCGCGGAAACCGCCCGAACAGCGGATCCTCGTTGGCCGTGAACGCGACCGCGAGGCGGACCCAGTCGTCATCGAGAAGCACCTGTTCCGCCAGGGGCAGCAACTCCCGCTCTTCGCGCCGCATGTGCGCGAGCTGCGCATCGACGAAAAACGCCGCCGCCGCGCCGATTTCGTCCAGGGCGCGCGGCCGCCGCGCTTCGAGGTGCACGAGCAGGCGGCGCAACTCCCCGGTCTGGCCGAGCGCATCGCGATGCTCGGCAGCGAGGACATCGAGCAGCGGCGGGCGGGTTGTGAGCCGGGTCTCCATCGCGGAAAACAGGAACTGCTCCTCCTTGGGATGATGGCAGCGGTTGGTGAATTCCTCGATATAGTACAGGATCGAGGCCAGCAATTCGCTGTCGGGCATCAGCGTGCCGGCGCAGGTCTGGACGAGCAGCGAGCGCAGCAGGCGCAACACTTCGTGCAGCGACCGATGTTCGGTCATCAGTACCGCGATCGCGATGTGCCGCGCCATCATGATGAACTTAGCCTCGATCTGCCCGGCCGCGGCTCCGTCCCCGCACCGGTTCTCCTGCGTCGCGCCCGCGCGCCGCGCGCACCAGCGCAGTATCGCTGCTGCCGGGTGCCGCCGCCATCGGCGCGCACCGATCCGCGCTATCGGCATTGTCGCGGGGGCATGGGAATTTTCCGAGCCGGGCGTGGAATCCTCCCTGCAATGCGTGCCCGCGCGCCGCGGCCCGGCCATTGCTGTTGATCGAGGTCAACGATTCGAAAAATAGTCCGGGCGCCGCTTGCAACCCATCATCCGGCTGACTAGTCTTGCCACACCATACAACATGATGCGCCGCATGAACGATACAGTCCCCGGCTCGAAACCGGCACTCTCCAAACCCGACCTGGTGTGTCCGGCGGGCAGCTTGCCCGCGCTGCGGGCGGCGATCGACCACGGCGCCGATGCCGTGTACATGGGCTGGCGCGATGCGACCAACGCGCGCAACTTCGCGGGCCTGAACTTCGACGAGGCGCAGGCCGCCGCCGGCATCGCGTACGCCCACGACCATGGGGCCAAGGTGCTGCTGGCGCTGAACACCTACGCCGCCCCGGACAATATCGCGCTCTGGCGCGGCGCGGTCGATCGCGCGGCCGCGGCGCGGGTCGACGCGTTGATCCTTGCCGATGTGGCGCTGCTGCGCTACGCGTCGCGGACCTATCCGGAGTTGCGACTGCACCTGTCGGTGCAGGCCTCGGCTACCAGCCACGTGGCGATCAACTTCTATCACGAGCAGTTCGGGATCCAGCGCGCGGTGCTGCCGCGCGTGCTCTCGCTCAAGCAGGTCGAGGAACTGATCGCGCATGCCAAACCGGAAATCGAAGTGTTCGGCTTCGGCAGCCTGTGCGTGATGGTCGAGGGGCGCTGCCATTTGTCTTCCTATGTGACCGGTGAAGCGCCCAACCGCCACGGCGCGTGCTCGCCGGCGAAGGCGGTGCGCTGGACTGACACGCCGGACGGTGTCGACTCCCGTCTCGGCGGCGTGCTCATCGACCACTACGGGCCCGCCGAAATGGCCGGGTATCCGACCCTGTGCAAGGGCCGCTTCGCGGTCAACGACCAGACGTACTACGCGCTGGAAGAGCCCACCAGCCTGAACACGATCGCCATCCTTCCCGAACTCCTGCGCATCGGCGTCGCGGCGATCAAGATCGAAGGCCGCCAGCGCAGCCCCGCCTATGTCGCGCAGGTCACGCAGATCTGGCGCGAGGCCATCGACGCGTGCGCCGCGGACACCGGCCGCTATACGCCGCGCCCGCAGTGGAACGCCGGCCTCGCCAGGATCGCCGAAGGCAGCCAGCACACGCTGGGCGCCTACCATCGTCCTTGGAAGTGATCCCGATGAACCCGTCCCCTGCAGCACCCGCCATGCCCGCCCTGGCCATCGGCCCCATCCCCTACTACTGGCCGGCCGCCGATGTCGTGCGCTTCTACGCCGCGATGGCCGAGGCGCCGGTGGCGCGCATCTACCTGGGCGAAACGGTGTGCTCGCGCCGGCACGAACTGCGCGCGCAGGATTGGCTGGCGCTCGCGCGCGAACTCGCCGCCGCGGGCAAGGACGTCGTGCTCTCGTCGCTGACCCTGGTCGAGTCGATGGCCGATGTCCGCGCGCTGGAGAAGCTCGCCGGCAACGCCGAGTTCACGGTCGAAGCCAACGACATGAGCGCCGTCGCGCTGCTGGCCGGCCGTGCGCGGTTCGTCGCCGGCCCCTATCTGAACCTGCACAGCCCGGACACGCTGGAGTGGATCGCCGAGCTGGGCGCGGCGCGCTGGGTGGCGCCGCCGGACCTGACCGGCGTGCAGGTCGCCGCGCTGCTGGCCGCGCGGCCCGCGGGTCTGGAAACCGAAGTGCTGGTGCATGGCAGGCTGCCGCTGGCCTTTTCGGCGCGCTGCTTCACCGCGCGCCACTTCAACCTGCCCAAGGATGACTGCCAGTTCCGCTGCATCGAGCACCCTGACGGCTTGCCGCTGGCCACGCGCGAGGGCGCGCCGTTCCTGACCCTCAACGGCATCCAGACGCAATCCGCCGCCGTGCAATCGCTGGTGGCCGAATTGCCGGGGCTGCAACGCCTCGGCGTCGATGCGCTCCGGATCAGCCCCCAGGCCACTGGCATGGCTGCGGTCATCGCTGCCTACGCCAGTGCGCTCGCGGACCCGTCCCGCGTGCCGGGCATCGCCGCCGACCTCGCCAGGGCGTCGCCGGGGCGCTCTGCAACGGGTACTGGCACGGCGAACCCGGAATGCGCTGGGTGGAGCCGGCGGAGCAGGCCGCATGATCACCCTGCCCCCGTTGCCCGGACCGCTGCGCCACCTGTTCGGCCTGCTCCCACCGCTGCCCCACAGCGCGGCGCTCTGCATGGCGCTCAACCGGCTGCTGGCGCCGCAGTTGCCGCCGGACATCGCGGCGGCGCTGGAAGGCCGCCGCTTCGCCCTGCACGAGTCGCTCTCCGGCGCCGTCTTCCATTTTTCGGTGCGCGGCGCGCGGTTTCAGCCTGCCCTTTTCATCGATCCCGCGCCGGACCTGGTGTTGCGCGCGACGGCGACGGACTACTGGCTGCTCGCGACGCGGCAGGAGGACCCGGACACGCTGTTCTTCACCCGCCGGCTGCGGCTCGAAGGCGAGACCGAACTGGGTCTGCTGGTCAAGAACACGCTCGATGCGCTGGAACCGTTCGATCCCGAGACACTGCTGCCGTTGCGCTGGCGCACGCCCGCGCCGGCGGGAAAGCACTGGAACCCGGAACGGCATTGAGCCCGCGGCCATCCGGCAGGATGGGCTTGCTTGATCTAGCGCAAAGACGCACT
This sequence comes from Betaproteobacteria bacterium, assembly GCA_016717855.1. Taxonomy (GTDB): domain Bacteria; phylum Pseudomonadota; class Gammaproteobacteria; order Burkholderiales; family Casimicrobiaceae; genus PALSA-1005. The sequence continues at coordinate 877 of JADKEV010000010.1, read as the reverse complement.
GGCGGGGCCGTGCAAGAGTACGGCATCAATGCGTTCAGCCGCAAGGCTGCAAGGAGACTATATGGCATCCGCACGCGTCCACCAAGCGCATGCAGGCAGCGCATCGGGCGGCATCGCGCTCGCCGAACGGGAAGGCGTGTCCGCAATGATGCCGGCCGCGAGCGCCGCGCCTGGAGGCCTGCCGCGCCCACGCGCACCGAACTCGACCCGTCCGCGGAGCAGCGCGCCGAACTGATCGCACCGCTGCAACTGTTCGGGGGACTGCCGCGGCCGCTGCTCGATGCGATCGCCGAAGGTGGCCAGACGCTGCGCATCGCGCGCGGCTGCTACGTGTTCAAGCACGGCGAAACGCACAAGGGCTTTTACGTAGTCGTCTATGGCAAGGTTGAATTGCTGCTGCCCGGCGTCACCGGCGACGCCAAGGTCATGTCGCTCATGGAGCGCGGCATGAGCTTCGGCGAGGCCGCGATGTTCCTCAACATCCCGTTCCCGGTCAGCGCCCGCGCGACCGAGGACACGATGGTGATCTTCATCCCGCGCGACACGCTGGACCCGGTGCTCGTCACGCGGCCGGAGTTCGCGCTGCAACTGCTGGTGCGCATGAGCCGGCGCCTGCACAAGCTGACCCAGGACATCGCGGGCTATACGCAGAAAAAGGCCAGCAACCGGATCGCCGCGTACCTGATGGAACAAGTGCAGCTCGGCGACAAGCCTTCGCTGCGCCTGCCCGACCGGAAGCAGGCCATTGCTTCGCGGCTGTCGGTCGCGCCCGAGACGTTCTCGCGCACGCTCCGCCAGATGCAGGAATCGGGGATGATCCGCGTCAAGGGCTACCAGATCGAAGTGCTCGACATGAAGGGCCTCGGGCGGCTGGCGG
>JADKEV010000009.1 GCA_016717855.1 Betaproteobacteria bacterium | reverse complement strand
CGCCTGCGCGAGCAACTGGTTGTCGAACACGAAGTCGTCGGAATTTCCCTGCCACGGCAGCGAGCGCAGCAGCTTCGATGAATAGGCGCGATAGCCGGAGTGATACTCGGAGAGCTTCGCGCCCAGCAGCAGATTCTCGATGGCGGTGAGCACGCGATTGGCGAAGTACTTCCACGCGGGCATCCCGCCCTTCCTCGCCCCGCCGCCCAGGATCCGCGAGCCGATCACCATGTCGTAGACGCCGGACTCGATCATCGCCGCCATCGCGGTCAGCAGCCGCGGCTCGTACTGGTAGTCGGGGTGCAGCATCACGACGATGTCGGCGCCATCGAGAGTCGCCTCCGCATAGCAGGTCTTCTGGTTGGCGCCGTAGCCCCGGTTGGACGCGTGCAGCTTGAGCGGAATCCCCAGTTGCCGCGCGATGGCGACGGTGTCGTCGTCGCTCGCGTCGTCGACCAGCAGCACGCGGTCGACAATGTCGTGGGGCAGCGCCCGCCACGTGATCTCCAGCGTCCGGCCCGCGCGGAACGCCGGCATGACGACCATGACGCGCTTGTTATTGAGCATGGCGCACCGCAAACACGACCGTCATGTCGTCTTCGTAGGCCGGTGCCCCGAAGCGCGCGCGCAACGCGTCCTCGCATTGCTGCGTGTCCACGCCTCTCTTGACCGTCCTGCCGCCGGGCATCGTGACGACGAATGGCTTCCGGAACGCGATCATGTCGACTTTCTTCCGTGCGAGATCCTCATCGTCGCCGACAAAGACCGCATTGCGGAACCGGAAGCGCGCGTCGCGCGGCGGTTCGCCCAGGCGCCCATCGATGCAGAAACCGGTGAGCCACGCGGGCACGGCGCGCTGGCCGCTGCGCCGCTCCAGGCGCGGCCCATCCCAGCCGAAGCCCTCGAAGTAGAACGGCGCCACCGCGATGCGCAGGCTCGCGGTCGGTGACGCGCGCAAACCCGACCAGAACGCGGACAGCGGCGTATAGCGGTCGAAGGCGTCGGGATACGGATTGCGCCCGGGCCGGAAATCGAAATAGAAGTACGGATCCGTCGTGTTCGAATTCGGGTGGTAGTAGATGTCCCGCAGCGGCGACTGGACGGCCAGCGCCAGCGCCGGCGCTGCGAGGATCGCCAATGCCAGCACCCGCGCGATGGCCGGTGGCGCGCGGCCGGCAAGGTCCGCCAGCCGTACCGCCCCGCCGGCCGCCGCCAGCAGCAGCAACGGGGTCACCGGCAGCAGGTAGCGGCCGAAGGTGCCCGGATTCTGGACCCACGCCGGACGCAGCAGCAGAACCAGCGCCAGCGTCAGGGCGATGCCCAGCAACAGCGTGCGCGCGACCGGCAGCCGCCGCCACAATTCCGGCATGCCGAGCGCGGCGAGCAACCCCATCGCCGCGGCAAGCGCGGCCGAACCAGTGCCCATCCACCAGTGCCAGGCGCCGGCCAGGGTGTCCAGGCCGGGCATGTCGGCGCCGCTCTTGCCGCCTAGCGCCGACAGGTCCGCGACCAGCGGCGGCAGGATCAGCAGCGCCATACCCATGGCAGTGGGGGCAGGCCCAGCAGCAGCAACGCGCGCAGCCGCGCGCCGCGGCGCGCCGGTTCTTCGCGCAGCAGCGACACCAAGTGGTAGAGGAACGGCGCGACTGCGAGGGGCCCGGCAATCAAGTGCATCCACGTCGCGAGCACCGCGCAGGCGCCGTACAACGTGCCGTGAACGGTTTGCCGCGGCCCCCCGCGCCAGTAGCGTTCGAAGGCGACGTGCGCGACGCAGATCAGCAGCAGCGTGACCGCGTACGGCCGCGCGATCCGGCTGTAGAGCACCAGCGCCGGCGAAATCGCCAGCAGGAAGGCGAACGGAATCGCATGGCGCGGGCCCAGCGTGCGCCAGACGTAGACCGGCAGCAGGATCAGCGCGGCGATGCCGGACAACAGCATCGGCCAGCGCATGCCGAACTCGCTCAGGCCGAAGCTCGCGGCCTCCGCCCAGTACAGCAAGGTCAGCGGGATGCAGTAGTCGGCGACGCCGAAGGACAGCAGGATGTCCGCCGGCCGCCGCGCGATGAGCTGATGCACCGCGTGCCACTCGTCGTCGAGCAGGATCTGGCTGTCGAACTGATAGAGGCGCAGCGCGGCCCCGAGCAGGACGGCGAGGATCAGCAGCAGGGAAAGCGGACCGGCCCGGCGCAGAGGCGTTGGCATGCCGACAGTATAGGGGAACCGAACTGCCGCCCCGCGGCTGCCGGCGGCAACCCTGTTGCGCGGGTCAGGCTGCCGCCGGCGCCCGCAGTTCCCGGCGCAGGATCTTGCCGAGGTTGCTCTTGGGCAGCGGCTCCGTGCGGAATTCGACCAGCTTCGGAACCTTGTAGCCGGTGAGGCTCTTTCGGCAGTGCGCGAGCAGCGCCTCTTCGGTCAGCGCCGGGTCCTTCCTGACCACGAATATCTTCACGACCTCGCCGGACTTCGGATCGGGCGCGCCGACCGCCGCCACTTCGAGCACGCCGGGGTGCAGCATCACCACATCCTCGATCTCGTTCGGGAACACCTTGAAGCCGGAGACGATGATCATGTCCTTCTTGCGATCGGTGATCTTGAACGTGCCCTGCGCGTCCATGAAGCCCATGTCGCCGGTGCGCAGCCAGCCATCCCGCGTGAAGACCTTTGCCGTCTCGTCGGGCCGGTTCCAGTAGCCCTTCATGACCTGCGGGCCGCGGATACAGATCTCGTTGACGTCGCCGATCGCAACCGGGCGGCCGTCGTCATCCAGGATCGCGGCTTCGGTCGACGGAATCGGGACGCCGATGTTGCCGGTCCAGTCCGCGATGTCCAGCGGGTTCGAGATCGCCGCCGGCGAGGTTTCGGTGAGCCCGTAGCTCTCGATCAGCGGCACGCCGGTGACCTGCTTCCAGCGTTCGGCCACCGCGCGCTGCACCGCCATGCCGCCGGCGTTGGCCATCTTGATCTGCCGCGTCGCCACGCCCGCGAAGCCGGGCGCGTTGAGCAGGGCGTTGTACAGTGTGTTGACGCCGATCATCGCGGTGAACTTCTGCCGCCCGAGCTCCTTGATGAAGGCGGGCAGGTCGCGCGGATTGGTGATCAGGATGACGTGGGCGCCGATCTTCATGAACACCAGGTTGGACGTCAGCGCGTAGACATGATAGAGGGGCAGCGGCAGGATGGCCGTCTCCTCGCCGTCCTTCAGGTCGCGGCCGATCCAGGCCCCGACCTGCTGCAGGTTGGCGACCATGTTGCCGTGCGTCAGGATGGCGCCTTTGGCCACGCCGGTCGTCCCGCCCGTGTACTGGAGAAATGCGATGTCGTCGTGTCCGAGCGGCACGTTGTCGATCGCCTGCGCGCGCCCTGCCTCGAGCGCGGCGCCAAAGCTCACGGCGTCCGGAATGCGCCACGGCGGAACCATCTTCTTCACGTGCTTGACAACAAAATTGACAACGGCTCTCTTCGGCCACGGGAACAGGTCGCCGACCTGCGTGGCGATGACGGTCCTGACAGGCGTCCTGGGCAGCACCGCCGCCAGCGTGTGCGCGAAATTCTCCAGCACGACGATGGCCGTGGCGCCCGCGTCCTTCAGCTGGTGCTCGAGTTCGCGCTCGGTGTACTGCGGGTTGACGTTGACGACGGTGAGGCCGGCGCGCAGCGCGCCGAACAGCGCCACCGGGTACTGCAGCAGGTTGGGCAGCATCAGCGCGACGCGGTCGCCGCGGCGCATGCCGAGCGACTTCTGCAGGTACGCGCCGAACGCGCGGCTGGCCTGGTCGAGCTGGCCATACGTGATCGACACGCCCATGTTGCCGTACGCCGGGAGCGCCCCGAACCTGGCGCAGCTTTGTTCCAGTATGTCCTTCAGCGAGTCGAATTCGCCGGCATCGATTTCAGCCGGAATCCCGGGCGGGTACTGTTGCAGCCAGATCTTGTCCACTGTTTTCTCCTTCGCTGCGGCGCGCGCGTCACTCATGCTTGCGCCCTCGGGTAACCTACTGTCTGCGACAGCAACACCTGCTGATCGTGCGTGAGTCCCAGCGCGTCGGCGATCGCCGCACGATCGATCCACGCGCGGATGACCGTGGCCAGGTTGTTGGCGGCCGCGAACAGATAGACATTCTGCGCCATCGCGCCGGCTGCCGCCGATGCATAGGACTCGCGCTGCCCCGCCGGCACCAGGCCCATCCGCGCATGATCGGCCACATAGACCAGATCCAGCGGGGCCTCGTCGACGAAATCCTGATAGCCGGTCACGCGCCGCAGGTCGACGGCTGCCACCAGGTGCAGTTGGTGCGTTGCCGGGTCGTATCGGTAGGCGCCGGCGGGTAGCGCGACGAACACGTCGATCTCCTGTGCATTCAGCGCGGAGGGAGAGGTTCGTCCGCCGTCGGGCCGGTTCTGCCCGCAGGCGGCCCAAAGCAGGTCCGAGAGAACCGGCAACGACAGTTCGGCGCGCGTGAAATCGCGCGAGGAGTGCCGCCGTGCCAATGCATCCATCAACGGCAGGCCGCCTTGCATGTTGGGTGGAGGCAGGGCGAGCGCAGGCGCCGACCCGGCCTTCGCGGGCGCTGGCCGCAACCTTCCCATCAGGCCCAGCGCAAGCTTGGCTAACGTACTCATCCCGGCTGCTCCTTTCGATCGCGCGTCTCCCTGCCTTTCGGCGGGGCGTGGCGCAACGCGACCCCGCAGGAACGGGTGATTCCACCTCAATGCGAGGCCCTTGGCTCCGATCATTATCCGGCGGGAATCGCGTGCCCTTGTGACGTGGATCAAGGTCGCGGCGCCCGCAGCTGCCTGGCGGCACGATCCATCGCCGCCCCGCCGGGCGCCACGCCGGACTTGCCGCGTCCTTGCCGGAGATCAATGGGCCGCGCCGCGCCTGAACGATGATTGACCGGGTAGCCGGACCGCGGCCCGTGAAGTCGCTGCCAACTCGCTTACGCGCCCGCGGGATAGCCGACCGTCTGCGCAAAGGTCACGAACTGTCCCTCGCCCAAACGCATCACCTGATTCAGTCTGGCGTAGTCGAGAGCCCCGCGAAACACGGTGGCCAGGCCCTCCGAGGCGCAGAACAGATACACGTTCTGGCCGGCAAATGCGGCATCGACCGACGCGTAGAGCCGGCGGTCTTCGGCGGACACATCCGTCATCCGCTCGCCATGGGCCACGTAGACCAGATTGAGCGGCGCCGCTCCGGCGAAGTCCTGGCGCCCCGTCAGCGCGCGGATATCGGCGGCCAGATGCTGGCGCAGCACGTGTGCCTGCGGATCGTACAGCCAGACGCCGTCGGCCATCGCCGCGTAAACGTCGATCACCATGATGTGGCGCCAATACGGCGCCGTGCGGTCGCCGCTCGGGCGGTTGACGCCGTAGGCCGCCCACAGGACGTCGGAGAGAATCTGCGGCGACAACGGGCGCACCGCGAAGTCGCGCGTCGACCGGCGCAAGTGCAGCGCCTGCATCAGCGGCCTGCCACCATCCTTGCGGGGCGGGGGAAGCGTCCTTGCGCCCTGCGCGCGTACGCTGATCGGCAGCGTCGCCCATGCGGCGCCCAACAGCAGCGTCGCGTTCATCTCCCGTCTGGTCATGTTCATGGTCGCTGCTCCCTCACACGGCATCCGGGCGCGCCACAAGCCGGTGCGGCTCCAGCCTCGGCCTCATGCCTGGCCCGCCGCGCCAAGGATTGCCCGGCGCACCAGTGCCTCGAAAACCGGCACCTTGTACGCGTTCTTCGCCAGCGGCGTCGCGCCGGCCAGCGCGGCGATCGCCGCGCTGCGCGCCGTGCCTTCCGCAATCCGTTGCCCCGCCAGCGCCGATTCGGCTCCCCGCGCCCGATACGGAACGGGCGCCGCCGCGCCGAGGACCACGCCGGCCCGCCGGCATGCTCCGTCGCGGCCGAGTTCGAGGACCACGGCGACGTCGGCGATCGGCCAGTCGAACGAATCCAGTTCGCCCTGCCGCAGGTGGAACGAGCGCACGCCTGGCTTCGGTGCAGGCAACAGCACCGCAGTCAGGATCTCGCCGGGCGCGAGCGCATTCTCGCGCTGCAGGTCCACTTCGGGACCCAGCAGGAAATTCTCCAGCGCCACCGTGCGCCTTGCGCCCCGCGCCCCGACCAGCTCGACGCTGGCGTCGAACGCGACCAGCGCCGTCGCGGCTGTCGACGGATGCACGATCGCGCAACCATACTGGCCGAAGATCGCGTGATACTGGTTCTCGCCCATGAACGCGAAGCACTGCCTGCCGCCCTTGCGCGCGCAGTCGTGATGGATGGAACGGAAATACCAGCAGCGGGGCCGCTGCAGCAGATTGCCACCCAGCGTCGCGACGTGCCGGATCTGCGGGCTGGCCGATCCCCCGGCGGCCTGCGCGAGCGCACCGTACCGGGCGCGGATCAGCGGGTCGCCGGCGAGTTGCGCGAGCGTGACCATGGCGCCGATGCGCAGGGCGCCGCCGGGCTCTTCGGCGATGCGCCCGAGCTCGGGGATACCGCGCAGGTTGACGATGCGTTGCGGCGCGAGCAGTCCCTCCTTCATCAGGTCGAGCAGGTCGATGCCGCCGGCCTTCAGGATGACCGCATTGGCCGCCGCCGGGCCCGGCGCCGCGGCCATCGTGGCGGCGACCGTGGCGGAGCCCGCGCGCAGCGCGGCGGCCAGGTCCGGAGCGCTGGTCCACGCGAAGCCTTTCATGCGCGCGCCCTCCCGCCGGGAATCCGGCCCAGCGCGGCGAGTATCGTCGCCGGCGTCATCGGCAGCTGCCGCGCGCGCACGCCGATGGCATTGAAGACCGCGTTGGCGATCGCGGGCGCGGTCGCGACGTTCGCCGGCTCGGCGATGCCGTACGCGTCGGTCGCGCTCGTCCCCTGGTAGTTTTCCAGGAGGATCATCTCGATCTCGGGCACCTCGCGGGAGCGCCCGATCTTGTAATGCTCCAGATCCGCATTGAGCACATGGCCGGTGCGGCGGTCGAGCAGGCGCTCCTCGCACAGCGCATACGACATGCCCATCAGCACCCCGCCGTGCACCTGGCTCTCGATCTGGCGGGGGTTCATCGGCCGTCCGCAGTCCTGGACCGCGACGACGCGCTCGACGCGCACGATGCCGGTCTCGACGTCGACCGCGACCTGCGCGAACTGCACCCCGCCCAGCGCATTCCTGGCCGAAGCGGAATCGCCCATCTTGCGGGCAAAGCCGCCGTAGTCATCGGCGCGGCTGGCCACCACGCTGATCCGGTCGGTGCGCAACGTCGCGGCCGCCTCGCGGAAACTCAGGCTGCGCGCGTTGTCCGCGGTGGCGATGCGCCCGCCCTTTGCGATCAGGTTCTCCGGGGGCGCGCCCAGCGCCGGCGCCGCCGCCTCGAACAGTTCGCGCAGCGCACGCCAGGCCGCGTTGCGCGCCGGCGGCGTGATCGACGCTGTGGTGATGCTGCCGTACGAGGGTGGCCCGGCCGGGAAATCCGTGTCGCCGATGCGCACGACGATTTCCTCGGGTCGCAGGCCCATTTCCTCGGCGACGACCTGGGCCAGCAGCGTGCCGATGCCGGTGCCGATGTCCTGGACGCTGGAGAGAATCTCGACCGAACCGTCGCGCAGGATGCGCACTTCGCACGCGGCGTTGGTGTTGACGTTGGCGCCCCAGTAGGATTGCGCCATCCCGAGCCCGCGCTTGACCGGCCCCGCGTCGGAACCCGGCGCGCGCCGCCTGCTCCAGCCGAAGCGCGCCGCGCCGACGCGCCGTTCCTCGCGGCGCACAGCGGAGAGGTCGATGCGATCGCGCAATGCGAGTGGATCCATGGCCAGCCTGATGGCCAGCTCATCGATCATCTGTTCCAGCGCATACGCGCCCGGCACGTTGCCAGGCGCGCGCATCGCGGAGCCGGGACCTGCGTTGATGAAGACGTCGGACTGGGCAATCTCGAAGTTCGGGCAGTCGTAGATGGCTTGCGCGAAATTGCCGACGCCGGCGCCCAGACCAACGCCCGCCGTGCCATACGTGTCCAGCGCGATAGCGGACAGCGTTCCGTCGCGCCGCGCGCCGATGCGCAGGCGCTGCACGGTCGCCGGACGGTTGCCGCTGTCCTGCTGCTCTTCCCTGCGATCCAGAACCACGCGCACCGGCGCGCGCCTGCCGCGAGAGCAGCACGGCGGCGCGCACGTAATTGCCGGCGCCCGACTTGGAGCCGAAACCCCCGCCCATCGCGTCGACGACGACGCGCACTCTACCCAGCGGCAGGCCGAACGCCTGCGCCAGTTCCCGGCGCACCCCGGCCGTGTACTGGGTCGACATGTAGACCGTGAGGCCGCCGGACCGCCAGTCGGCCACCACCGCGTGGGTCTCAAGGCAGCAGTGGGTCTGCACCTGGGTGCGGAATTCGCCCTCGACGACGACGTCCGCCTGCGCGAAGCCTTCGGTCACGTTGCCTCGCGAACCGGCCCTGTTGGGGCCGCGCACATTGCCCTGTTGCGGCAACGGCGCGGCGGCGGCGAAGCCGCCGCCCTGCACCGGGCGTTCGAACACGGCCGGCGCGCCGCTGCGGCGTGCGGCCTCGATGTCGACGACGAAGGGCAGCGGCTGGTATTCCGCGCGGATCAGCTCCAGCGCCGCCGCGGCGGCGGCGGGCGTCAGCGCGGCCACGCCGGCGACGATGTCGCCCACGTACAACACGCGCCGCGCAGCCGGCGCCGCGGGCGTTGCGCCGTCCGCCGGCGCCTCGACCGCCCGGCCCACGGTCTCATTGATCGGCAGCGCGGCGAGAACGCCCGGATGGCGGAGCGCCGCACCCAAGTCCAGGGAGACCAGCCGTGCGTGCGGCAGTGGCGAGCGCAACAGCCGGGCGTGCAACATGCCCGGCAGCTTCACGTCGACCGTGAAGACCGCCGCGCCGGTCACCTTGGCACGGCCATTGATCCGCGGCACCGGCTTGCCGATCCACGTCAGCTCGTCGTTGGGGGGCAGCGGCGGCGCCTCGCCGGCAGGCACCTGGCGCTCCACTTCGCCGATCACGCCGGGACCGATGCCCGCCGGGAATTTGCGCAATTGCGTGTCGCCGGCAGCCACGTTCATCCCTTCGCGGACTTCGCCGCATCGAGCACCGCGGCGAACGCATGCGGATAGGTGCCACACCGGCACAGGTGCCCGCTGGTCGCCGCCTTCACGTCGTCGAGGGACGGCGCGGGGTTGGTCTCAAGCAGCGCCGCGCAGCTCATCACCAGCCCCGGCGTGCAGAAGCCGCACTGGATCGCGTCATGCGCGATGAACGCGGCCTGCACCGGATGCAGTTGCTCACCGCGGGCGAGGCCTTCTATGGTCACGACGGGCCGGTCGCCGACGTCGATGGCCAGCATCATGCAGGACGCGACCGGGACGCGATCGATCCAGACCGTGCACGCGGAGCACGCGCCGCGGTCGCAGCCGATCTTGGTCCCTGTCAGGTTGAGCGGACCGCGCAGGACTTCGGCGAGCGTCGCCTGTGGCTCGACCGCGACTCGTCGCCGCGCGCCGTTGACATCGAGGACGATCTCGACCGGGCTCGTGCCCGCCGCTGCGTCGACCGCCGCGGCCTGCGCGGCGCCTGCGACGGCCCCCAGCCCTGCCTCCAACGCCGCGACGCCGGACATCGCAGCCCCCGTGCCTTTCAAGAATTGCCTGCGCGTGATTCCGTCAGTCATGATGATGCCGGCTCCAACCATGGCGTTGCCGCATTCGTCTCACGATATCGCCACGGCAGCGCGGCGGCTTGCGCTGGATCAAACGGCGCAACGGTGCGGCGAGCGCCGGCCCGATCGAACACGCGTGGCGCGTCGGCCGCGGCCGACGCCTGCCGCCGTAGCCGAATCCGGCCGCGTGCGCTACGCTGTGCGCATCACGGCCACAGCACGGAGACCATCATGGCGCAGTACGAAGCGGAGGTGATCTGGCAGCGCGGTGAGGAGCCTTTCCTCGACAACCGGTACAGCCGCAGGCATGTGCTGCGCTTCGACGGGGGCATCGACGTGCCGGGTTCGGCGTCGCCGCATGTGGTGCCGCTGCCGATGGCGGACGCGGCCGCCGTGGATCCGGAGGAAGCCTTCGTCTCGGCCTTGTCCAGTTGCCACATGCTGTGGTTCCTGTCGGTCGCGGTCAAGCGCAGGTTCCGCGTCGACTCCTACCACGACAAGGCGGTGGGCACGATGGCGCGGGACGCGCGCGGCAAGCTGGCGATCACGACCGTCACGCTGCGGCCGGACGTGCGCTTTTCCGGCGAGCGGCTGCCCGCGCCGGAGGAGATCGCGGCGATGCACCACGCGGCGCACGACGAGTGCTTCATCGCCAACTCGGTGACCACGGAAGTGCGCTGCGAGCCGGTGCTCGCCGCGCCCTGAACATCACCCGGCATCGCTTGGCCCGACGAAAGGCCCCGGCGGGCCGCTCGCTACGCGCTGCCGTAGCCGCCGCCGCCCGGCGTCTGGATGACGAACACATCGCCGGCGTTCATCTCGACCTTGCACACATGGCCGAAATCCTCGCGCGTGCCGTCGGTGCGCTCGACCCAGTTACGGCCAGGCATCCCCGGCTCGCCGCCAGCCATCCCGTGCGGGCGATTGGTCCGGTTGTTGGCCAGGATCGCCGCGGTCATCGGTTCGAGAAAGCGCACGCGCCGCTCGCCGCCGTTACCGCCGTGGAAACGACCGTTGCCGCCGGTGCCCGGCAGGATCTTGTATTCCTCGAGACGGACCGGAAAGCGCCACTCCAGCACCTCGGGATCGGTCAGCCGCGAATTCGTCATGTGGCACTGGACGACCGAGGCGCCGTCGAAATCCGGTCCCGCGCCGGCGCCGCCCGAGATGGTCTCGTAATACTGGTAGACGTCGTTGCCGAACGTGAAATTGGTCATCGTCCCGTAGGCGCCGGCCATCGCGCCCAGCGCGCCGTAGAGGCAGTTGGTCACCGCCTGCGAAGTCTCCACGTTGCCCGCGACGACCGCGGCCGGCCAGGAGGGCGCCAGCATCGAGCCTTCGGGAATCACGATGCGGATGGGCTTCAGGCAGCCGGCGTTCATCGGGATCTCGTCGTCGACCAGCGTGCGGAACACGTACAGCACCGCGGCCTTGGCGACGCTCGAGGGCGCGTTGTAATTGGTCGGGCGCTGGTCGCTGGTGCCGGTGAAATCGACGACCGCCTCGCGCCGCGCGTTGTCGACGGAGATCCGCACCCGGATCACGCTGCCGTCGTCCATGTTCACCGTGAACGCGCCGTCGTGCAGCTTGTGGATCACGCGGCGCACCGCTTCCTCGGCGTTGTCCTGCACGTGTGTCATGTACGCGATCACGACGTCGAGCCCGAAGTGCGCGACCATCTTGTTCAGCTCCAGCGCGCCCTTGGCGCACGCCGCGACCTGCGCGCGCAGGTCGGCCAGGTTGGTGTCCGGGCTACGGGCGGGGTACCTGGCAGTGGTCAGCAGATGCCGGATCTCGTCCTCGAGAAAGCGCCCCCGCGCGACCAGTTGCACGTTATCGAACAGCACACCCTCCTCGTCGACATGCGTCGAGTCCGGCGGCATCGACCCCGGCGTGATGCCGCCGATGTCCGCATGGTGGCCGCGCGAGGCCACGTAGAAAACCGGCCTGCTCCCCTCTCTCCCGGGGAGAGAAGTCTTGCTCCCCTCTCCCCCGGGGAGAGAAGCCTTGCTCCCCTCTCCCTTGGGGAGACGGGCCGGGGGTGAGGGAGCGTCGGGGAAGATGGGTTCGAGAAATACCGGCGTTACTACTGTCACGTCGGGCAGATGGGTCCCGCCAGCGTACGGCGCGTTGAGGACGAACACGTCGCCGGGTTGCATCGTGCCCGCGCGCTTGTCCAGGATCGTCTTCACGCTCTCGCCCATCGAACCCAGGTGCACCGGCATGTGCGGGGCGTTGGCGATCAGTTCGCCGTCGGTGTCGAAAATCGCGCAGGAGAAGTCGAGCCGCTCCTTGATGTTGACCGAGTACGACGTGTTCTGCAGCGTCACGCCCATCTGCTCGGCGATGGACATGAACAGGTTGTTGAAGACTTCGAGCAGCACCGGGTCGGCGTGGGTGCCGATCGCGTGTTCGCGCCGCATCGCGACGACCCGCTCGAGCACCAGGTGATTGCGCAGCGTGAGCAGCGCTTCCCAGCCCGGCTCGATGACGGTCGTCGCGTTCTGCTCCTTCAGGATCGCGGGGCCGGTGATCCGGTCGCCGGGGACCAGCGCGTCGCGGTCGAACACCGGCGTGTCGTGGAACGCGCCCTCGGTGTACACGGAGAGCATCCGCAGCGGCCGCGGCGCGCCTGCGCGCGGCCGGAACGCCGGCGGCGTCTCGTCGGGCGCGTGCGTCAACCCGATCGCCTCGACGGCGGCGGCCTCGATCACCAGCGCGCGGCCCGGCATCAGGAAGCCGTAGCGCGTCCGGTACTCGCGCTCGAAGATCCCGGCCAGCGTGGTCATGCGTTCGCCGTCGTTCCCGCCGAGGCCATCCGGCGCGTTGTTGTTCCCGCGGATACCATCCGGCGCGCCTTCGTTCCCGCCTTGGCCATCCGGCGCGTCGTCGATCTCCAGCGTCGTGTCGGTGCCTTCGTACTTCAGGTGCAGCGTGCGGCGCAGCGCGATCCGATCGTCAGCAATGCCCTGCGCGGCGATCTCCGCGCGCGCGGTCGCGGCGAGTTCCGCATAGAGTTGCGTGGCCGCCTGCAGCGACGCGGCGGACAACTCCGCCTCGAGCGCCTTCTGCCGCAGCGCGCGCACGTCGGCAAGACCCATCCCGTACGCGGACAGCACGCCCGCCAGCGGATGGATGAACACCCGCGTCATGCCCAGCGCGTCGGCGACCATGCACGCGTGCTGGCCGCCGGCGCCGCCGAAGCAGGTCAGCGTGTACTCGGTCACGTCGTAGCCGCGCTGCACCGAGATCTGCTTGATCGCGTTGGCCATGTTGTCGACGGCGATGCGCAGGAAGCCGGCGGCAATTTCCTCGGGCGTGCGCTGCGCGCCCAGCCGCGCCGCGACATCACCGGCCAGCGCCGCGAACCGCTCGCGCACGACATCGCCATCCAGCGGCAGGTCGCCGGTCGCGCCGAACACTTTCGGAAACAAGTCCGGATGGAGTTTCCCCACCATCACGTTGCAGTCGGTCACGGTCAGCGGCCCGCCGCGCCGGTACGAAGCCGGACCGGGATTGGCGCCGGCCGATTCGGGACCCACGCGGATCCGGGCGCCGTCGAAGCGGCAGATCGAGCCGCCGCCCGCGGCCACCGTGTGGATGCGCATCATCGGCGCGCGCAGGCGCACGCCGGCGACCTGCGTCTCGAACGCGCGCTCGTATTCGCCCGCGTAGTGCGTGACGTCGGTCGAGGTGCCGCCCATGTCGAAGCCGATGATCTTGTCGAAGCCGGCCAGGCGCGACACCTGCACCGCGCCGACGATGCCGCCGGCCGGGCCCGAGAGGATCGCGTCCTTGCCCTGGAACAGATGCGCGTCGGTGAGTCCCCCGCTCGATTGCATGAACTGCAGCCGCACGCCGGGCAACTGTTCCGCGACCTGGTCGACATAGCGGCGCAGGATCGGCGACAGGTACGCGTCGACCACCGTCGTGTCGCCGCGGCTGACCAGGCGCATCAGCGGGCTGACCTCGTGGCTGACCGAAACCTGCGTGAAGCCGAGCCGGCGGGCGAGCGCGCCCAGTCGCTCCTCGTGCTGCGTGTACCGGTAACCGTGCATCAGCACGATTGCGACCGAGCGGAAACCGCGGTCGTACGCGCCGCGCAGGTCGCGCTCGGCCCGCGCTTCATCGAGCGGCGTGACGACCTCGCCGTGCGCGGCGATCCGCTCGTCGACCTCGATCGCCTCCTCGTACAACAGCGCCGGCAGGTCGATCCGGCGGGTGAACAGTTTGGGGCGGTTCTGGTAGGCGATGCGCAGCGCGTCGTGGAAACCTTTGGTGATCACCAGCAGCGTGCGCTCGCCCTTGCGTTCCAGCAGCGCGTTGGTGGCGACCGTCGTACCCATCTTCACGACTTCGGTTTGCGCGGCCGTCGGTTGCTCGCCAGGGCCGAGCCCGAGCAGTTCGCGTATCCCCTGCACTGCGGCGTCGCTGTAGCGCTCGGGATTGTCGGAGAGCAGCTTGTGCGTGGCCAGCGCGCCGTCGGGCCTCCGCGCGACGATGTCGGTGAATGTGCCGCCGCGGTCGATCCAGAATTGCCAGCGGGATGTCGGTGCTTCCAAGTTGGGCGCGGGCGCTTCCGGCGCGTCAACCGGCGCGCAAATGCGCCTCGACCGCCAGCCCGATGGCCAGGATCCGCGCATCGCTCATCGCCGCCCCGGCGATCATCAGCCCCGCGGGCGCGCGTCCCGCTTCGTGTATCGGCAGCGTGAGGCCGCAGCCGTCGAGGAAGTTGATGTACTGGCAATTGCGCAGCACCGCGCTGTTGGCCTTGAAGTATTCGCCCAGCGTCGCGACATCGTCCATGATGGGCTTGATGCGCGGGGCGACCACCGGCACGGTCGGGGCGATCACCGCGTCGAACTGCGCGAACTTCTTTTCCGACCGGGCGATCCAGTCGCGGCGGGCGGCGAGCAACTCGATGTAGTCGGCCGCCGTCTGTTGCGCTCCCGGCCCCACGCGCACGACGATCCACGGATCGATCTCCGCGCTGCGCGACGCCAGCACCGCGCGATGCCGGGTGAAGCACTCGGAGGCCGAGAACCCGCCCTTGGCGTTGAGCGCCGGGTATTCGTCGAGTTCGCTCCAGGTGAAGTCGATCAGTTGCGCGCCGGCCGCCGACAGCCGCGAGAGCGCCTGCTCGTACGGCTGCGCGATCTCGCGATCGAGCCCGTACTGCAGCTGCTTGCGCGAAATGCCCAGGCGCAATCCGCGCAGCGGCAGCGCCGGCAGCGTGGCGCCATTCGCCGCCCGCCATGATCGCGTCGAGCAGCACGCAATCGCCGACGCTCTTCGCCAGCGGCCCGATCGAATCGAGCTGCGACAGCGGATAGGCGCCCTCCAGCGGCACGCGCCGCGCGGTCGGCTTGAAGCCGGCGAGGCCATTGAGCGCCGCGGGAATGCGCACAGAGCCGCCGGTGTCGGAGCCGATGGTCGCCGCGGCCATGCCGTCGGTGACCGAGATCGCGCCGCCCGACGTCGAGCCGCCCGGAATCCGGCCGGCGCCGTCGTCGACCGCGCGATCCCAGGCGCAGCGCGGCGTGCCGAAATGCCCGTTGGCGCCGACCGCGCCGTACGCCCACTCGGTCATGTTGGTGCGGCCGATCAGGATCGCACCCGCGCGGCGCAGGCGCTCGATCGCCGGCGCGTCGCGCGCGGCCGGCGGATTGTCCGCCAGCACGACCGACCCCGCCGTCGTGACCTCGCCGGCGATGTCGAACAGATCCTTGACCGAGATCGGGATGCCGGCCAGCGGGCCCAGGTGCCCTGCCGGCACGCCGGCCTTGCGGCACGCGTCGAACGCCATCGCCTGCGCCAGCGCCTCGCTCGCGTACAGCTTCCTGAACGCCCGTTTGCCTTCGCCGGCCGGGTCGGTCGCGGCCAACAGCATTTCCTCGACCAGCGCCTGGCTGGTCGTCGTGCCCGCGTCCAGCGCGCGCCGGATCTCCACTATCGTCTGCATCATCGTCCCGTCCCGTTCATCCCATCTTCATCTGCTTCGGCAGCCAGGTCGCGATCTCCGGCACGAAATACACCAGCAACACCGCGGCGATCATCAGGTAGAACATCGGCAGCGTGACCTTCGCGATCCACGTCAGCTGCTTCCTGGTCATCCCCTGCAGGACGAACAGGTTGAAGCCGATGGGCGGGGTGATCTGCGCCATCTCGACCACCAGCACGATGTAGATGCCGAACCACAGCAGGTCGATGCCGGCCTTCTCGACCGTCGGCAGGATCACGCCCATGGTCAGCACCACCATGGAGATGCCGTCGAGGAAGCAGCCGAGGATGACATAGAAGATCATCAGCGCGACGATCAGCCCGAACTGGGACAGGCCGATTCCGCTGATCCATTCGGCCAGGTGCCGCGGCAGCCCGATGTAGCCCATCGACAGCGTGAGGAACTGCGCGCCGCACAGGATCAGCGCGATCATGCAGTAGAGCCGCGTCGCGCCCATCAGCGACTCGAAGAACGTCGTCCGGTTGAGCGAGCCCTGCACCGTCGCCAGGATCAGCGAACCGACGACGCCGATCGCCGCGGCCTCGGTCGCGGTCGCCACGCCCGCGTAGATCGAGCCCAGCACGGCCATGATCAGCAGCACGACGGGGATCAGGTGCCGCGATTCATGGACCTTCTGCATGAACGAATACTCGCGGTCGGCCGGCGGAATCGCGCCCGGATGCAGCAGCGACCAGATGATCACGTACGCCATGAACAGCACTGCCAGCATGATCCCGGGCAGCACGCCGGCGATGAACAGCTGCGCGATCGACACGTTGGCCGACACGCCGTAGACGATCATGATGATCGACGGCGGGATCAGCAGGCCCAGCGTGCCGGCGCCGGCCAGCGTGCCGATCACCATGTTCTCTGGATAGCCGCGCTTGCCGAGTTCCGGCAGCGTCATCTTGCCGATGGTGGCGCAGGTCGCGGCACTCGAACCCGAGACCGCGGCGAAGATCGCGCAGCCGATGATGTTGGTGTGCAGCAGGCGCCCCGGCAGCCGGTTCATCCACGGCGCGAGGCCCTTGAACATGTCCTCGGACAAGCGCGTTCGGAACAGCACCTCGCCCATCCAGATGAACAGCGGCAGCGCGGTCAGGGTCCAGGAGGACGACGCGCCCCAGATCGTGACCGCCATCGCGTCGCCCGCCGGCCGCGACGAAAAGAGCGACATCCCGATCCAGGCCACGCCGGCCAGCGCGAGGCCGATCCAGACCCCGCTGCCCAGGATCAGGAACAGCGCGACGATCAGCAGCGTGGTGATGGCGACGTCACTCATTGTGCAGCGCCTCGTCGTTCGTGCCGGTCGTGCGGCGGCCGCGGATTTCGAGGACCAGTTCGTCGATGAAGGCGATCAGCAGCACGATGGTGCCGGCCGCCATCGCCAGCTGCGGGATCCACAACGGCGTCGCGTCGTTGCCGGTCGAGATGTCGTGGAAATCCCACGACAGGTACGACAGCCGGACGCTGTAGATCGCGAACAGCGCCGCCAGCAGCGTCGCCGCGAACAGCGCCCAGATCTCCGTCAAGTGCTTGGCGCGGCCGGTGAGCTTTTGCAGGATCAGCGTCACCCGGATGTGGTCGCCGCGCTTCAGCGTATGCGCGAGCGCGAGGAAGCCGGCGGCCGCCATGCAGTATCCCGCGTACATGTCGGTGCCGCGAAAGCCCAGCGCCAGATAGCGGTCGAGGATGCCGGCCAGCACCGAGACCAGCGTGCCGACCATGAACACCGCGGCGGCGTACGCGGCGCAGTCATACAGCGTGTCGAGCGACTTTCTCACGATGCCCCCCGCAGGAATGCGTCACGGCTGGCGGCGCGGCGCCCGGTCCGGGGGGACGCGCGCCGCTGCGCCACCCCGGCCAGTCGTCCGCCCGGCGGACAACGCGCGCCGGCAACGCGGCGCGCGCCAGGATCAGAGCTTCTTGTACGCGTCGACGACGGCCTGCCCGTCGGCGCCGGCTTTTTTCAGCCAGTCGCCCAGCAGCGTGTCGCCCACCTTCTTGAGGTCGCCGGCGAGCTGCGGCGACGGCGGCAGAATGTTCATGCCCTTGGCCTTCAGTTGGTCGAGGTACCACTGGTTCTTTTCCTGGGACAGCGCCCAACCCCGCGTCTCGGCATCGGCCGCCGCCTTGAGCACCGCGTCCTGCCCGGCCTTGTCGAGCGCGTTGAACGCGGACTGGTTGACGATCACCGCGTTCTTGGGCAGCCAGGCCTGGGTGTCATACCAGTTCTTGATGTGTTCGTAGGTCTTGGAGTCGAACCCGGTCGCGCCGGAGGACATGTACGAATCGATCACCCCGGTGGCGAGCGCCTGCGAGACTTCGGCGGCCTGCACCGTCATCGGCTGGGCGCCGACCAGTTCCGCGATGCGCGACGTGGCGGGGCTGTAGGCGCGCCACTTCAGGCCCTTCATGTCGGCGGCGCTGTTCAGCGTCTTCTTGGTGTAGATGCCCTGCGGCGGCCACGGCACCGTGTAGAGCAGCTTGATGCCTTGCGCGGCCAGCAGTTTCTCCAGCGCGGGCTTGGACGCCTTGTAGAGCTTCATCGAATCGGCGTAGCTGGTGGCCAGGAACGGCAGGCCGTCGACGCCGAACAGCGGATTCTCGTTCTCGAAGTTCACCAGCAGGATCTCGCCGCTCTGCGCCTGGTTGCCCTGCACCGCGCGCTTGATCTCCGGCGC
This sequence comes from Betaproteobacteria bacterium, assembly GCA_016717855.1. Taxonomy (GTDB): domain Bacteria; phylum Pseudomonadota; class Gammaproteobacteria; order Burkholderiales; family Casimicrobiaceae; genus PALSA-1005. Next base: position 170,515 of record JADKEV010000009.1, on the reverse strand, counting down.
CTTGAACAGCGACGCATTGGCGTGGACCTGGATCTTCAGCTTGCCGCCGGTGGCCTTGTCCACGTCCGTCGCGAACTGCTGGGCGTTCTCCGTGTGGAAGTTGCTGGCGGGATAGGCGGTGGGCAGGTCCCACTTGGTTTGCGCAAACACAGTGCCGGCCGTGACTGCGGACAGCGCGGCCGTGACGGCCAGCAGGCGAACAGAACGCATGGTATTTTCTCCGTGAGGGTTTCGAGCAGGAACCGCGCAAGGTTACCCCGAATCGGTTCGCCCATCAATGCCGGGCGCAGGCGCCCGCACGGAATGTGTACCATGGCGCATTGCCGCTTGCGCTCTTCGAATTCGATGATGGGTATCGCTGCGCTCCACCCATCCTGCGGCATGACCCTGAATCCTGACTCCGCACGATGCGCGGAACCGTAAATATGACGCTAGCCACATCGATGCCTCCGCGGTCGCCGGAACTAGAGTACGCGGCGAAGCTGCGCACGCCATTCGCCGTGCTGGGCATCCGGGAGCGCGGCGGGCGGCTGGTGGCGATCGACTACCTGCCGCCGGCGAGCGCGGAACTCGCCCCGCTGACGCCGCTGGCCGCCGAGGCCGTGCGCCAGCTGCTGGCCTACGTCGAGAACCCGCACGCGCGTTTCGATCTGCCGGTCGCGACCAACGGCACCACGTTCGAAGACCGCGTCTGGGCGGCGATCGGCGGCATTCCGGCGGGGCAGGTGCGCACCTACGGCGAGATCGCCCGCGCGATCCGTTCGGTGCCGCGCGCCGTCGGCGGCGCCTGCGGCCGCAATCCGCTGCCGCTGCTCATTCCCTGCCACCGCGTCGTCGCGGCGGGCGGGAAGCTGGGCGGCTTCATGGGCGGCAGGGAGCACGACCCGCTGGCGGTCAAGCGCTGGCTGCTGCGGCACGAGGGCGCGCTGCCGTGAGCGCCACCGTCGCGCCCGGCGCCGTCGCCGCGGCGTCTGAGCTGGAGTCATTGACGACTTCTGCGACCAGGTCTGGCTGCAGGACGGGCTCGCGCCGGCCAGCCTGGCGGGGTACCGGCAGGATCTCGGTCAATGGGCGGCATGGCTGGCGGCACAAGGCAAGTCGCTGCACCAGGCGCGGCGCGCCGACGTCGAGGCCTGGATCGGCGCGCAGTTCAGGCAGGCGGCCAAGGTCACGTCGATCAACCGGCGGCTGTCGTCGCTGCGCCGGTACTATCAATTGCAGTTGCAGCGGGGCGCGCTCAAGGAAGATCCCTGCCTGCGCGTCAAGGCGCCGAAGACGCCGCGCCGGCTGCCGAAGAACCTGTCCGAGGCCCAGGTCGAAGCGCTGCTGGCCGCGCCCGACTGCGCGACCGTGCTGGGCTTGCGCGACCGGACGATGATCGAGACCCTGTACGCGACCGGCTTGCGCGTGTCGGAACTGGTCGGGCTGAAGCTGGGACAGGTCAGCCTCGACATGGGCGTGGTCCGCGTGATGGGCAAGGGCAGCAAGGAACGCCTGGTGCCGCTGGGCGAGGAAGCGCTGTCGTGGATCGCCCGCTACCTGAAGGAAGGCCGCCCGGCGCTGGCCGGCCAGGCGGGCAGCGACGCGATGTTCCTGACCGCGCGCCGCGGACCGCCGACCCGGCAGACGTTCTGGCATGTGTTGAAGCGCCACGCGGTGCGCGCCGGCATCGATCCCGCCGTGCTGTCGCCACACACGCTGCGCCACGCGTTCGCCACGCATCTGCTCAATCATGGCGCGGACCTGCGGGTGGTGCAACTGCTGCTTGGCCACGCCGACATCACGACCACGCAGATCTACACCCATGTCGCGCGCGAGCGGCTGAAGCGTCTGCACGCCGCGCATCACCCGCGCGGCTGACGGGCGGCCGGGCCGGCCACGCCCGTCACCGGCGCGCATTTGCCGTTAAGATCCAGACTCGTCAATCCTTGAACTCACGACATGCCCCTGATCTCCACTCCTGACGGCGTGCAACTGCATTACGAGGAAGCCGGTTCCGGCGTGCCTATCGTGTTTGTCCACGAGTTCGCCGGCGACCTGCGCAGCTGGGATCCGCAGTTGTCGCACTTCTCGCGCCGCTACCGCTGCATCGCCTACAACGCCCGTGGCTATCCGCCCTCGGATGTCCCCGAGAGCGCGGAGCGCTACTCGCAGGAGCACGCGCGCGACGACATCCTGGCCGTGATGGGCACGCTCGGATCGAGCGTGCCCACATCGTCGGCTTGTCGATGGGAGGCTTCGCGACGCTGCACTTCGGCATGAAGTACAGCGCCCGCGCGCTGGGCTTGGTGGTCGCGGGCTGCGGCTACGGCGCGGTCCCGGCGCAACGGGAGGAGTTCCAGCGGGATTCACGCGCCAACGCCCGTTCGATGCTGGAGGACGGCATGGCGCGGGTCGCCCCCGTCTACGCCCGGCGCGCCGCCGTGCCGCCAGGACCCCTCGAGCGTTTGTCGCCACCGGCGAGCACTCGGCGGTGGGCTCGGCCAACACGATGCTGGGCTACCAGGCGCGCCGGCCATCGCTGTATGACCTGCAATCGGAGATGGCTGGGATCACGGCGCCGACGCTGGTCGTGGCCGGCGACGAGGACGACGCCACGCTCGAACCCGGCCTGCTGATGAAGCGCACCATTCCCCGGGGCCGGGCTGGTCGTGCTGCCGTGGAGCGGCCATGCGCTGAACCTGGAGGAACCGGCGCTGTTCAATCGCGTCGTCGAGGATTTCTTCCACCAGGTCGAGTTGGGGAACCGGGCATGAGCGCGGGCAGGTTGCAGGTCGGGAAGAAGGACGCGGTCGGCTGGATCGTGTTCGACCAGCCGGAAAAGAAGAACGCCATCAACGGCGCCATGTGGCGCGGCATCCCGGAGGCGATGGCGCGCTTCGACGCCGACCCGGAGGTACGCTGCGTAGCGTTCCGCGGCGCGGGCACCGAAGCGTTCGCCGCCGGCGCGGACATCTCGGAGTTCGACCAGATCCGCGCCGATCAGAGTGCCGTCGGCGTGTACGACGGCCTGCTCGACCGCGTGCTCGCAGCGATCCAGAATTCGCGCAAGCCGTCGGTGGCGCTGATTCATGGCTTCTGCATGGGCGGCGGATTGGAGGTGGCGCTCGCCTGCGACCTGCGCTACTGCGGCGAATCCGCGCAGTTCGCGATACCGGCGGCGAAACTCGGACTGGCGTACAACGTCGAAGGCCACAAGCGTCTGCTGGAAACGGTCGGGCACGCGCGGGCGCGCGAGATCATGTTCCTTGGCCGTCGCTACGGCGCGACCGAAGGATTGACAATGGGCCTGGTGCACCGCGTGCTGCCGGACGCGGAACTCGCCGCCTACGTCGACGGCGTGCTGGCGACGCTGCAGGAAAACGCGCCGCTGGCGATCGCCAATTCGAAGACGATCATCGAGGAGTACGTCAAGTCCTCGGGTGGGGCCGACCCGGCGCGCATGCAGGCGGCGATCGAGCGCTGCACAACGAGCGTGGACTACCAGGAAGGACGGCGCGCGTTCATGGCGAAGCGCAAGCCGCGGTTCGAGGGACGATGAGCCAGGACAGGCAACCCGCAACGCAGGCCGTCCGCGTGCTGCGCGAGCATGGCGTCCCGTTCACCAACCATCCCTACACGTACGAAGTACGCGGCGGCACCGAAGTCTCGGCGCGGGAACTGGGCGTGGACGAGCACGCGGTGATCAAGACGCTGGTCATGGAGGACGATGCCAAACGGCCGCTCGTGGTCCTGATGCATGGCGACCGCGAGGTATCGACCAGGAATCTCGCCCGGCACATCGGCGTGAAAACCATCCAGCCCTGCGCTCCGGCCGCGGCCGACCGGCATTCGGGCTACCAGGTCGGCGGCACCAGCCCGTTCGGGACCCGCAAGGCGATGCCCGTCTACATGGAGCGGACGATCGCGGACCTGCCGCGCATCTACATCAACGGCGGCCGGCGCGGCTACCTGGTCGGCCTCGACCCGGCGGACGCGATCCGCGTGCTCAAGCCCACGCTGGTCGACGCGGCGACCGCGAAGACCTGAGCCGCGCCGCCGAGGGGGACAGACCACCATTTCCCTGGAAATGGTGGTCTGTCCCCATTTCGGGAACCATTTCGCAGCCAGCCGCGAATCATCATCATGCCGCGGGCGGTCCGAGCCTGATCCTGACCGGGGGCCGTGCGCCACGCGCCGTCCGCGGCTGGCGGACCTCCGCCGCCCGCCGGGGAGTTTCCTGAATCCGGCAGCGCGGCGGCCCGCATCCAACGTTTAAGCAGAAACCGGGCAGCCTCCGCCCTCCCGATGCGAGGCGACACGCGACAGGAGAGATCGAATGCACCATGCACAGCAAAGCGCCCCGTTTGAACTTCGCCGCGTCGCCACCTGCGCCGCGCTGGCCACCCTCGCCTCGCTGGGGACGTTCAGCCTGATCGCCAACGTCATGCCGCCGCTGATCGCGGACACCGTGTTCCTCGCGCACAACGCCGAACCCGTGTGCGTGCCGGCGACGCAAGTTCTCCACGCCGAAGACGGATGGCGTTCGGCGATCTGACCGATTCGTCCATCCGTCGCCTCGCAAGAAATTTACGGTGGCCCACGGCCGCATTTCAGGCGGGCCGCGCGCCGCGCTCGATGCGCACGCCGAGTTGCTTGACGCCGGGCAGCGGTGCGAGCTTGGCCAGCTGGACGCGCACCCACGGCGCGTGGAACTCTTCGCGTATCAGCGCCGCGACTGCTTCGGCGAGACGCTCGAGCAGCTGATGCGGATGATCGGCCAGCAGCGCCTGCACGCGGCCGACGACCGCGGCATAGTCGAGGGCGTCGGCGAAATCGTCCGAAGCGCCGGCCCGCGAATGCGGCATCGCGATCTCGATGTTGAGCATGACGGGCTGCCGGACGTGCTTTTCCCACTCGTAGACGCCGATGCGGGTTTCGATTCGCAGATCGGTGATGAAGATCGTGTCCATGCGCTCTTGCCTTCGTCCGTCACTGGTAGAATCAGCCGGGAATTCTACTTGAGATCCCCTCGATGGCCAGTTGGCTGTTCGTCCTCGCCGCATACCTGATCGGTTCCGTGTCGTTCGCCGTCGTCGTCAGCAAGCTGTTTGCGCTGCCGGATCCGCACAGCTACGGCTCGGGCAACCCCGGCGCCACCAACGTGCTGCGCACCGGCAACAAGGCCGCGGCGGCGCTGACGCTGTTCGGCGACGGCGCCAAGGGCTGGCTGGCGGTGTTTCTCGCCGCGCAGTTCGGGCCGGCCGCGGGTGTTGCGCCGTGGACACTGGCGGCCGTCGCGCTGGCGGTGTTCATCGGCCACCTGTTCCCGGTGTTCCACCGGTTCCAGGGCGGCAAGGGCGTCGCCACCGCGGCCGGCATCATGCTCGGCCTCGATCTCTGGCTCGCGGCCGCGACCTTCGGCGCCTGGCTGCTGGTCGCCGCGGCATTCCGGATCTCATCGGTCGCCGCGCTCTCCGCGGCGATTCTGGCGCCGGTGTTCGCGTTCTATTTCATGGGCAACGATCCGCGTGCGTGGATCTTCCTCCCCATCGCGGCGCTCCTCGTCTGGCGGCACAAGGGCAACATCGAAAAGCTGCTGCAGGGCAGGGAAACGAGCATCGGGCGGTAAGGGCACGATGGGTATCGCTGCGCTCCACCCATCCTACGACTAACCTGCAGTAGGATGGGTGGAGCGCAGCGATACCCATCACGGCCCATTCGAAACGCGCCGGATGAATTTCACCGCGGCGTCAAGAGTTCACCCAGCGGCCAGCGCGGCCGGATCGAAAACGCGTAGTCGCGCGTCCCGGCGCCCATCCGCAGCGCGCCCGCCAGCGCGATCATCGCGCCGTTGTCGGTGCACAGCTCGAGCGGGGGAAAAAAGAGTTCGACGCCGCGCCGGGCGCATTCGGCGCGCAGCCGCTCGCGCAGCTGCTTGTTCGCCCCGACGCCGCCGGCGACGACCAGCCGTCGTCGTCCGCTGATCGTCAGCGCCGCCAGCGACTTGGCGGCCAGCACGTCGACCACGGCCTCCTGGAACGCCCGCGCGATATCGGCGCGAAGCTCCGGCGGCACGGCTTCACCAGCGCGCGCATGCTTCCTCACCAATGTGAGCACCGCCGTCTTCAGGCCGCTGAAGCTGAAATCGAGGTCGCCCGAGCCGAGCATGGGCCGGGGCAGCCGGAAGCGCAGCGGGTCGCCAGTCTCCGCCAGCCGCGAGAGTTCCGCGCCGCCCGGGTAGGGCAGCCCCAGCAGCATCGCGGTCTTGTCGAAGGCTTCGCCCGCGGCATCGTCGAGCGATTCGCCGAGCAGCTGGTAGCGGCCGACGCCTTCGACCGCCAGCAACTGCGTGTGCCCGCCCGACACCAGCAGCGCGACAAAGGGAAACCGCGGCGCCGGCTCGGCCAGCAGCGGCGAGAGCAGATGGCCTTCGAGATGGTGGATGCCCACGGCCGGGATGCCCAGTGCGTAGGCAAGCCCGTTGGCCACGCTGGCGCCAACGAGCAATGCGCCGGCCAGTCCCGGGCCCTGCGTGTAGGCGACGCCGTCCAGGTCCGCCAGCGCCTTTGCCGACGCGGTGAGCACGTGCCGGGTCAGCGGCAGGACCCGGCGGATGTGGTCGCGCGAAGCCAGTTCCGGCACCACGCCGCCATAGGCCGCGTGCATCGCCACCTGCGAGTGCAGCGCGTGCGCGAGCAGCCGCCCGCCGCCGGCGCCGCCCTCGTACAGGGCGACGCCGGTTTCGTCGCAGGAGGATTCGATGCCGAGGACGAGCATCGGCCGATTATACGGGCGGGCGCCGGCGCCCCGTCCGCGCGTCAAATCCACGCGCCCGTGCTTGACGGTCATCGGGGTTCTGCGGATAATGTCCGGACATCCTGTAAATCCATATTTGTGGAGTTTCGTTCATGTCCCTCGATTTCTCGTTCAGCGAAGAACACCAGAAGTTCCGCGCCCACGTCCGCGAGTTCGCCAGGGCGGAAATCGCCCCCTACGTGAAGGAATGGGACGAGGTCGAACAGCTCCCCACGCACGGCATCCTCCCCAAGATGGGCGCCGCGGGGCTGATCGGCATCACCGGGCCGAAGAGCCTCGGCGGCGGAGAGAAGGACTACATCTCGCTGGGCATCGCGATCGAGGAGCTGGGCCGCGTCGACACCAGCTGCGCGATGATCTGCTCGGTCAACAACACGATGAGCACGCTGATCCCCGGCTGGGGCGACGATGTGGTGCGCAGCGTGTTCCGCGGCGAGAAGCTGCTGTCGATCGCGACCTCGGAGGACAACTCGGGGTCGGACGTCGCCAACCTCGAGACCACCGCCGCGATCGAAGGCGACCGGTTCGTCATCAACGGCAAGAAGATCCACGTCAGCCTGATGCCGGGCGCCGACTACATGGGCGTCACCGCCTGGGTCGACTGGAAAGACGGCAAGAAGCCGCGGATCACCTTCATCAAGGTGCCGTCCGACACGCCCGGCGTGTCGTGCGAGCCGATGGAAGAGATGGGCTGCCGCGGGCACCAGCTGGGCATCGTGCACCTCAAGGACGTCAAGGTCCCGGTCACCGACGTGCTCGGCGGCAAGGGCGCCGGCAAGGAAGTCCTGTACGCGCGCTGGGGCGTCAGCCGCTGCCTGAGCGCGCTGAACGCCATCGGCGCGGCGCAGCAGGTGCTCGACGACACCATCGCGTTCGTCAAGAAGAAGATCGTCTACGGCCGGCCGATCGCGATGTACCAGGGTGTGAGCTTTCCGCTGATCGAGCACTACACGAAAATCGAAGCCTGCCGGCTGATGGCGTACAAGGGGCTCTGGATGAGCGTCGCCGGCGAGAATCCCAAGATGCAGGCGACGATGGCCAAGTGGTCGTCGGTCACCGCGGCGGTCGAATGCATCCAGGCCTGCCTGCAGATGTTCGGCGCGGCGGGGTACCTGAAGGACCTGCCGGTGGAGCGCCGCCTGCGTGACGTGATGGCGCTGCTGTTCACCGGCGGCACGATCAACATCATGAAGATCATCGTGATCCAGGAACTCCTCGGCAAGGAATTCGCCGCGCTGCGCGAAGGCGGCGGCGAAGGCTGACCAGGGCGAGGCCCGGAAAGGACGCGTCCATGACTCTCTCGGAACAGCTTGCCGATTTCATCGTTGCCACGTCGTACGACACGATTCCGGACGACGTCGTCGCGTGCGCCAAGCGCCTGCTCGTCGACACCCTCGCGGTCGCCTGGGCCGGCACCACCTCCGACGGCGTGGCGGATGTCGCCGCGATGGTCGGCGAGGAAGGCGGCCGGCCGGAGGCGACGCTGTGGGGCTTCGGCCGCAGCGCGACCGCGGTGCAGGCGGCGTTCGTCAACGGCGTCGCCGCAGCGGCGCTCGACTACGACAGCCTGCACCTGGCCGCGATGTCGCATGCGTCCATCGTCACGCTGCCCGCCGCCTTTGCGCTGGCAGAGCGGCGCCCGACCAGCGGGCGCGACTTCCTGGCGGCCTTCATCCTGGGCAACGAAGTCCATTGCCGGCTGGGGCTGGCCACGCAGGCGCACAGCGGCTGGTTCTACACCTCGATGCACGGCGTGTTCGGCGCCGCGGCGGCGGGCGCCAAGGTGCTTCAACTCGACCGCACCGGCGTGTGCAATGCGTTGGGCACGGCGCTCAGCCACGTCGGTGGCACCCAGCAGGCGATCATCGAGCGCAGCCTGACCAAGCGCATGCAATCCGCGTTCGCCGCGCGCAACGGCGTGTTCAGCGCGCTGCTGGCCGAACGCCGCGTGTCCGCGCCGCGCGAGGCGTTCGAAGGCAAGTTCGGCTTTTACGCGAAGTACGAGAACGGGGATCCGGGCGCCGTCGTCGACGGACTGGGCCGGCGTTACGAGATACTGCAGACGATGACCAAGAAGTTTCCCAGCTGCGGCTGCAATCACGCCGCGATCGAGGCGGCGCTGCAGTTGCGCCGCGAGGCCGCGCTTGTCGCGAGCGATATCGAGCGCGTCGAAGTCGTGATCTCGCCGTTCATGGCGCGGCTGGTTGCCGCCCCGTACGACCCCAGCGGCAATCCGCAGATCGCCGCGCAGTTCAGCGTCCAGTACTCGGTCGCCAGCGCGCTCCTGCGCGGGCATCTGGGCGTCGCCGACATCCAGCCGGACGCCGCGCGCGATCCCGAAGTGCTGGCGTTCGCGCGCACCGTGCACGTGACCGTCGATCCCGCGCTGGAGGATCCGTCGTCGATGGCGGCGGAACTCATCGTCGGCACGCGCGGCAAGGGCGTGCTGCGCCGGCGCGTGGCGGACCTGCCCGGGACGCCCGAGTACCCGCTGCGCGAAGAGGACATCAAGGCCAAGTTCCGCGAGTGCACGTCGCTCGGCGTGTCGCCGCTGTCGCCGTCGCAGGCCAACGCGCTGCTCGCGCGAGTGCAGGCGCTGGAGGACGTGCAGGATATGGCGAAGTTCTTCAGCGGCATGGCGGGCGCCACGCGCAGCGACCAGCGGCTCGCCTGAGGGCGGCGCCCGATGCATTCTCCACTGCACGAGCGCCCGGCCCGCGCTCCGGCCGCCGGTAACCGCGGCCAGGCCGCGATCCGCCGCAAGGAGTGAAGCGCTTCTGGTCGGCAAACGCGTCGCCCGACACGCAGGCGGTGATGACGCTCCTGCTGTGCTTCTCGCTCAACATGCTCGGCCGGGGCATGAGCGACAGCTTCGCGGTGTTCGTGCTGCCGCTGGGGCGGGAGTTCGGATGGTCGCGGGCGGAGCTCATGGGCGCGTACTCGATCTCGCTGCTGGTCTTCGCGGGCAGCGGCCCGTTCGCCGGCGCCCTGCTCGATCGCTACAGCCACCGCCGGCTTTATCTCACCGGCCTGGCCTGCCTGGCGGCGAGCCTGCTCGGCGCCAGCGTCGCGGACCGGCTGTGGGAGATCTACCTGTGCGTCGGCGTGCTGGGCGGCATCGCGCTGGCGACGCTGGGCATGATCCCGGCCGCGATCCTGCTCAAGCGCTGGTTCACCCGGAGCCTGAGCACGGCGATGGGGATCGCCTACACCGGGCTCGGCTGCGGCGCGCTGCTCTTCGTGCCGGCGGCCCAGCACCTCATCGACATCGCGGGCTGGCGCGTGGCGTACCGGTCGCTCGGCATCTTCGTCGCGGTGCTCGCCTTGCTGGCCGGCTTGCTGCCATGGCGCAGGATCACCCACGGCCGGCGTGCCGCCGCGCCGGCCGCGGCCCCGGAACCAGCCGCGGCCGCAGCGCCCGCGGAACCGGTGCTCCCCGACCTGCTGCGCGCGCTGCGCCGGCGCATGTTCTGGGGCCTCGCCGGCGTGTTCTTCTTCACCTCGACCGGCATGTTCATGGTGATCATCCAGATCGTGGCCTACCTGGTCGCGATCGGCGTGCCCCCGCTCCAGGCCGCGGGCATCTTCGGCATCATCGGCGCGCTGTCGATCGTCGGGATGATCGGCTCCGGCTGGCTGGCGGGGCGGATCGGCTTCCGGGCCGTCGGCGTGGGCAGCTACGCCATTTCGCTCGTCGGGATCGCGCTGTTCGACATGATGAGCCACGTGTCGCATCCGGCCCTGCTGGTCGGCTTCGTCATCGCCTTCGGCATCGCCCAGGGCACGCGCGGCCCGCTGATCGCCACGCTCTGCGCCCGGCAGTTCGCCGGTCCGGCCGCGGGATCGGTGTTCGGCATCATCACCGCGGCCGGGGGCTTCGGCGGCGCGCTGGGGTCGCTGCTGGCCGGCGTGCTCTTCGACGTCTCGGGCGGCTACGACTTGAGTTTTGCGGTGGCGGCGGCGAGCCTGATGCTGGCGTCCGTCCCGTTCTTCGTGCTGCCGGAATTCCGGACCCGCTGATGCGGTCGCACGCTTCCTGCCCACCCACGCCCCTCGGGCATCCACCCTGCCATGCATGAATCCGACCCGCTGCCTGACGTTGCGGCGCTGATCCGGCCCGGCGACACGGTGCTCTGGGGCCAGGCCGATGCGGAGCCGCTCCCGCTGACGCAAGCGCTGATGGCGCAGCGCCACCGGATCGGCGGCCGCATCCGCGCCTTCGTCGGAATGAGCCTGGCCGACACCGTCAGCACCGAGCACGCCGATTGCATCGACTTCGCGTCCTACTGCGGCGCCGGCCGCAACCGGACGCTGGCGCGAGCGGGGCTGCTCGACATCTGGCCGTGGCACTACTCGGAGCTGGCCGCCGGACTGGCCAGCGGCGCGGTCAGGGCCGACGTGCTGCTGCTGCAACTGGCCCCGCCCGATGCATTGGGGCGATTCAGCCTCGGTATCGCGCACGAATACCTGGTCCCCGCGCTCGACCGGGCGCGGGTCATCATCGCCGAAGTCAACGATCAGGCCCCCTGGACCTACGGCGAGCGATATCTCGGCGCGGCCGACCTCGACATGGTGGTCCGCACGTCGCGCGCGCCGCTGACGACGCCGCAGCCGCGATCCGGGCCGGTCGAACTCGCGCTCGCTCGCCACGTGGCCGGACTGATCGGCGACGGCTGCACGCTGCAGATGGGGCTGGGCAACCTGCCCGCGCTGGTGTTGGGCGAACTCCGCGACCGGCGCGACCTGGGCATCCACTCGGGGACCATTGGCGATGCGGTCGCCGACCTGATGGAGTCCGGCTGCATCACCAACGCGAAGAAGGCGATTGATCGCGGCGTGTCCATCGCCGGGACGATGATGGCCACCGCGCGCCTGCATGCCTACGCGCACAGGAACCCGGCGCTGCAGTTCCGTTCAACGCGCTACACCCACGACCCGCAGGTGCTGGCCGCCATCGACCGCTTCGTCTCGCTCAATTCGGCCCTCGAGGTCGACCTCACCGGCGCCGTCAACAGCGAAGTCGCGGGTGGCGTCTACGTGGGCGCGGTCGGCGGCGCGCTGGACTTCCTGCGCGGGGCGCGGCGCTCGCGCGGCGGACTGCCCATCATCGCGCTGCCCTCGACCGCCGGCGCCGCGAGCCGCATCGTCGCCACGCTGAGCGGCCCGACGACGATTCCGCGCAGCGATGCGGCGATCATCGTGACCGAGCACGGCGTGGCCGACCTGCGCGGCTTGACGCTGCGCCAGCGCGTCGACAAGATGCTGGCCATCGCCCACCCGGACTGGCAGGCGCGCCTCGCCGGATCCGCCACTCTGCCCTGACCACCGGACCACCAGACTCCGAAGGAGAAGACATGACCATCCGCCGAGCCGCCATCGTCAGTCCGCTGCGCACCCCCGTCGGCACCTTCGGCGGGGCGCTGCGCGCGGTGCCGGTCGAGGAACTGGCCGCGACCGTGATCCGCGCGGTGCTGGAGCGCACCGGGCTCGATCCCGGCCGCATCGAGGACGTCGTGATGGCGCAGTCGTACGCGAGCAGCGAAACGCCCTGCGTCGGGCGCTGGGCGGCGCTGCAGGCCGGGCTGCCCATCGAAGTGCCGGGGATGCAGCTGGACCGCCGCTGCGGCGGCGGGCTGCAGGCGATCGCCACCGCCGCGATGATGGTCCAGAGCGGCGCCGCCGACGTGGTGCTCGCCGGCGGCGTCGAGAGCATGAGCAACATCGAGTACTACTCGACCTCGATGCGCTGGGGCGCCCGCGCCGGATCGGTGACGCTGCACGACCGGCTCGAGCGCGGCCGCGAGCGCTCGCAGCCGGCGGAACGCTTCGGGCGCATCTCGGGAATGATCGAGACCGCCGAGAACCTGGCGAAGGAGTACGCGATCCCGCGCGAGGACGCCGATGCGTACGCGGTGCGCAGCCACCAGCGCGCGGCGGCGGCCTGGGCAGCGGGCCGCTTCGCCGCCGAAGTCGTGCCCGTCGCGGTGCCACAGAAAAAAGGCGAGGCCGTGCTGTTCGCCCGGGACGAAGGCATCCGCGCCGATGCGAGCCTGGAGAGCATGGCGAAGCTGCGGCCGCTGAGCGCGGGCGGGACTGTCACCGCGGGCAACGCCAGCCAGCAGAACGACGCCGCCGCCGCGTGCCTGGTGGTCGCCGAGGACAAACTGGCCGAACTGGGCCTGGAGCCGCTGGGCTACTTCGCGGGCTGGGCCGCGGCAGGCTGCCATCCGGCCACGATGGGCATCGGCCCGGTGCCGGCGGTGCAGCGGCTGTTTCGCAAGACGGGCCTGTCGTTCGACCGGATGGACCTGGTCGAGCTGAACGAAGCCTTCGCCTGCCAGGTGCTCGCGGTGCTGAAGGGCTGGGAATGGAACGACGCCGACCGGCTCAACGTGAACGGCTCTGGCATTTCGCTCGGCCATCCGATCGGCGCCACCGGCGTGCGCATCGTCGCCACGATGCTGCACGAGCTGCAGCGGCGCCAGGGCCGCCTCGGGCTGGTCACGATGTGCATCGGCGGCGGCCAGGGGATCGCCGCGGTGTTCGAGCGTGCCTGAAACCCCCTTCTCCCCCGGGGAGAAGGGCCGGGGATGAGGGAGGCCCATTAAGCCGGTTGTCCGGTTGACCGGCGGGACTTCGGATGCTATGGTCGCACCGTACCGCCGGCCCCCAAGGGAACCGGGATGCCAATCACCGGCGGCGCTTCCGGCGCGCCGCGACATTACCAAGTCACCAAGGAAATCCGAGCCATGCGACCGCACCGCACTCCGTCACGCCTGCTCCTCGCGTTCGCCGCGATCCTCTGCGCGGCACTGCCGCTGCGCGCCGCAGCCCAGGATTTTCCGAACAAGATCGTGCGCATCATCGTGCCCTTCCTGGCCGGCGGCCCCGCCGACACCGCCACGCGGATCGTCGCGGAGGGCCTGCGCGAGTTGTGGGGACAGCCGGTCATCGTCGACAACCGGCCGGGCGCGGGCGGCAACACCGGGTCCGACATGCTCGCCAAGTCGCCGCCGGACGGCTATACGCTGGGGCTGGCCAGCAACACCACGTCGGCCAACGTGACGCTCTACAAGACGCTGCCGTTCGACACGCTCAAGTCGTTCGCCTACATCAACGTCAACTACCGCGATGCGAACATCCTGGTCGTCCATCCGTCGTTCCCGGCGAACTCGGTCGCCGAGCTCATCGCCATCGCCAAGGCGAAGCCGGGCGAGCTCACGTATTCCTCGTCGGGCAATGGCACTTCGACGCACCTGTCCGGCGCCCTGTTCAATTCGATGGCCGGCCTGAAGATCACCCATGTGCCCTACCGCGGCGTGCCGCCCGCGATCGCCGACGTGATCGGCGGCCAGGTCACGATGATGTTCGCCTCGAGCGGCGTCGTCGCCCCGCAGATCCGCGCGGGCAAGGTCAAGGCGCTGGGCGTCACCGGCCTGAAGCGGCTGCCGGCGTTTCCCGAGATCCCGACCATCGCCGAGGCGGCGCTGCCCGGGTTCGAATCGACGACATGGACCGGGCTCATGGCGCCTGCCGGAACGCCGCCGGAGATCATCGCCAAGATCAGCGCCGACGTGCTCAAGGTGCAGAACACCCCCGCCGTGCGCGCGAAGCTGGAGGCGGCCGGCTACGAAGTCGTCCTCAGCACCCCGCAGGAGACCACCGACCTGATCAAGTTCGAAATCGGCAAATGGGGCGAGCTGATACGCGCGAGCGGCGCGACCGTCGACTGACCGCCCTCCCGTCCACCCATCGCATGCGCCGCGCACCGTCGCGGCAGTGCCCAACCGGAGAACCGACCGATGACTTCCAATTTCGTGCGGCGCCTGTGCGCCGCGATGCTGCTGCTGGCGGCGGGCGGCGCGCTCGCGCAGGCCTACCCGAACCGCCCGATCAAGCTCATCGCCCCGTATCCGCCGGGCGGCACCACCGACATCGTCGCGCGCGCCGTCGGCACCAAGCTCTCCGAAGCGCTGGGCCAGCCGGTGGTCGTGGAAAACAAGACCGGCGCGGGCGGCCTGATCGGCCACGACTTCGTCGCCAAGGCGGCGCCCGACGGGTACACGCTGCTGCTGGGCAACTCGGCGTCGCTCGCGGTGTCCGTGAGCATGTACGCGAAGATGCCCTACAACCCGATCACCGATTTCGCCCCGATCACCGAACTCGCCGCGGGCCAGCTCGTGCTGGTCGCGCATCCCGGGCTGAACGTCACCAATGTCGCGCAGCTGATCGAGCTGGCGAAGACGAAGGCAGGGCAGCCTGAACGCCGGCCTCTCCGCCGTCGGCTCGATCCACCACCTGCTCACCGAGTCGATGAAGTCCAAGGCGGGGGTCAAGTGGACCAGCGTGCCGTACAAGGGCAGCGGCCCGATGCTCACCGACCTGATCGGCGGGCAGACGGATTTCGCGTTCGACAACATCCCGTCGTCGCTGGCGTTCATCAAGGCGGGCAAGCTGCGCGGCCTCGCCGTCAGCGGCACCGTGCGCACGCCGCTGTTGCCGGACCTGCCGACGCTGGTCGAATCCGGCCTGGCCGGCGTCGAGGGTGTGGCCTGGCACGGCCTGCTGGCCCCGCCCGGGACGCCCAAGGCGATCATCGACCGGTTGCATGCGGAGTCGGTCAAGATCCTGCGCGCGCCCGAGATGAAGACGTATCTCGCCGGCCTGGGGCTCGATGGGATCGGCAACACGCCCGAGGAGTTCGCGGCGTTCATCCGCGACGAAAACGTCAAGTGGGCGAAAGTCGCGAAGGAAGCCGGCGCCAAGATCGAGTGACGCGGCGCGCGGGTCAGGCCGGCCGGGGCGGGCTCGCGGCGCGCGCGGCGGCCAGTCCCGCGAGCAGCGTGCCGACGACGTCGAGCGCCGGCACCGGAAACCGCATCGCCGCGGCGATCGCGCGGAACGCCGAGATGCCGTTGTCGATTTCGAGCGCCCTGCCCGCTTCCAGGTCCTGTAGCATCGATGGCTTGAGCGCGCTGCCCAGGTAGAAGTCCAGCCGCTGGTCGATGTCGTCCGGGACCGCGAAGCCGAGCGCGCCGCCGAGTTCGCCCGCCTCGCGCATCAGCGCCGCCATCAGCGCGCGCAACTCCCGCAACTGCGCCATAAAGCCAGAACTGCGATCCAGTTTCTCCTTGCGTTCCTTCCGGTGCGCGGCATGCCGCGTGCCGCAATCACTCCATCCTGATTTTGGCGCTCTTTGCCACCGGTTCCCACAAGTGCATCTCGGCGCGGATGAAGGCGCCGAATTCCGCCGGCGAACCGCCCACGGGGTCGAGCATCTGCGCGGAAAAGTTCTCGCGCAACTCGGCCGTCTTGACGATGTCGGCGATTTCCCGGCTTATCCGCTCGATGATCTCCGGCGGCGTCTTTGCCGGGGCGATGACGCCGTACCACGACCGGATCTCGAAATCCGGCAGCCCGGACTCGATCAGGGTCGGGACTTCCGGCAGCCAGGCCATCCGCTTGCTGCCGCCGACCGCGATCGCGCGCATCTTGCCGCTCTTGACATGGGGAAGCACGCCGGCGACGGTATCGAACATCGCCGCAACGCGCCCACCCATCACGTCCACCCACGCCGGGGCGCTGCCCTTGTAAACCACAGTCGTCATGTCGATGCCGGCGCGCTGCTTGAGAAGTTCGGCGGACAGGTGCGACACCGCCGCAAACGAACTCGCGGCGATCGCCAGCTTGCCCGGGTTCGCCTTCGCCCGGTCGATGAGTTCTTTCACCGACGTTACCTGCGTCGCCGGATCGACGATGAGGAACATCGGCACCGTCGCGACCAGCGACACTGGAGCGAGGTCGCGCAGCGTGTCGAACGGCATCGCTCATCACCGACGGATTGATCGACAGGCCCGAATACGCCATACCGAACGTGTAGCCGTCCGGCGCCGCCTTGGCCACGCCATCCATCCCGATGTTGCCGCCCGCTCCGGCGCGGTTCTCCACGACGACGGTCTGCCCCAGGCGCTCGCCCAGCTTCTGCGCGATGACCCGCGCGACGATATCGGTGGTCCCGCCCGGTGGCGCCCCGACCAGCATGCGCAGCGGCTTGACCGGATAGGCCTGCGCCAGCGCGCCCGCCGACGTTGCAGCGACCATGAAGGCCGCTACTGCCAGCAGCCAGCGGCGCCTGGGCCGCACAAGGCAGGCTCCGAACCCGGCGCCGGCGGCGCCCGTTTCATGCTCACTCATCGCATCGTCTCCTTCAATGGAACCGCACAAGCGCTGCGGACGAAAGCCGGGCCCCTGACGCTGTCACGGATCCGCGGCGGACGGCCTACTCGAGCTTCGCGCCCGTTTCCTTCACGATCTTCGCCCAGCGCGTGAGCTCGGTGCGGATCAGCTCGTCGCCTTCGGCCGGCGTGCTCCAGCGCGGGTTGAGGCCTTGCGCCTCGAACTTCTCGCGGATGTCGGCCGACTTGAGGATCGCCACCACCTCGCGGTTCATCCGCTCGATGATCGCGGCGGGCGTCCCGGCCGGCGCCACCAGCGAGAACCAGGGGCTCGCCATCATGCTCGGCATCCCCGCTTCGGCGAATGTCGGCACGTCCGGCATGAAGCTCGGCCGCGTCGGGCTGCCGACCGCGATGCCGCGCACCCGTCCGGCCTTGATGAACTGCGCCATCGCCGGCAGGTTGTCGAGGTCGATGTGGATCACCCCGCCGATCAGGTCGGTCACCGCCGGCGCGCTGCCTTTGTAGGGCACTTTGATCAGCTTGATGCCGGCCTCCTTCATCATCTGCTCGATCAGCAAGTGATGGATGCTGCCGACGCTGGGAATGCCGACGCTGAGTTGGCCGGGCTTCGCGCGGGCGAGGTCGAGCAGTTCCTTCAGCGATTGCGCGGGGACTTGCGGATTGACCGCGAGCACGATCGTGACGTCGCCGACGATGGCGATCGAAGCGAGGTCCTTCGTCGGGTCGTACGGCGCGTTCGGGTACAGGCTCAGGCCGGAAGCCAGCGCGCCGCTGTTGCCGAGCAGGAACGTGTAGCCGTCGGGCGCGGCCTTGGCCACCGCGTCGGTCCCGATGATGCCGCCGGCGCCCGCCTTGTTCTCCACGACGACGGACTGCCCCAGCGGCTCGGCGAGCTTCTGCGCGAGCACGCGCGCCAGGATGTCGGTCGTCCCGCCCGCGGGAAAGGCCGAGATGATCCGGATCGGCTTGCGGGCCGGCCAGTCCTGCGCCAGCGCGGCTGAGCCGGCGGCGCAGAGCAGGATGAGCGCAAGAGCGCGGACCACGGTGTTGACGAATCGCATCGGTTTCTCCTGAGGGATGGTGGCGTGCACGGACGTGCGCGGCTGCGCACGGATCGCCGAATGATATGGTAATTCGGTTGTCCGTACAATAGACTTGGCGACGGCGCGGGAACCGGCGCGGCCACCATCATTCGTCGTAGGATGGGTGGAGCGAAGCGATACCCATCATCGTCGTCGAAGAACCGCCCCTCGCCCCGACCCTCTCCCCGCTGCGCGGGGCGAGGGAGATTGCGCGGGATGCGCCGCGGGCGAGCCCGCCCCCCGCCTACCGCCCCAGTTCGAGGTGGAGTTCCATCTCGTAGGTGAAGCGGTCGGCCGGGGAGATCGCCTGCGAAGCCTGCATGACCACGCCGCCCGGGCCCTTGTAGACGCGGATGATGCTCAGTCCCGGCGTATTGGGCTTGGCCTTGAGCAGCTTCGCGGTCGCGGCGTCGAGCATGGTCGCCGCGATCTCCTGCTCCACCAGCACGACCTTCTGCGCGTACTTCTTCTCGATCAGCGCGAAGATCGGGACGGTGGAGGTGTCGATCATGCCGACGACGCCCCGGAACGCGTTGTTGATATAGACGTGGGAGAGCGACACCGGCAGCAGCTTCTTGTCGAACTGGCTGCTGCGCAGCACGTCGACCCGCTGCCAGACATCGTCGCCCGGAAACACGGGCAGCGGAAAGACCGCCTGCTCCTTGTTCTCGACCGACTTGAACACGACCTTGGGG
Source organism: Betaproteobacteria bacterium (assembly GCA_016717855.1). GTDB lineage: Bacteria > Pseudomonadota > Gammaproteobacteria > Burkholderiales > Casimicrobiaceae > PALSA-1005. Next base: position 151,741 of record JADKEV010000009.1, on the reverse strand, counting down.
TGCGTCTGCTCGACGTGCCGCCACATGTCCTGGATGGAATTGAGCGAGGCGACGTAGCGCCCCGAAATCTCCGCGTTCTCGACGCGTGTACCCACCCCCTGGTGGCGGGTGACCAGCCCGAGGTCGCGCAGCTTGCGCAACGCCTCGCGCACCGTGTGGCGGCTAACGCCGAATTTCTCGCACAGCTCGGACTCGGTCGGCAGCAGGCTGCCCACACCGTACTCGCCCTTGTTGATCGCCTTGGACAGCCTCTCGGCCACCGCCAGGTAGCGCGGCTGTGCGCTTTCGAACGGTGTCGGTGGATTATTCTGGTTCGCGGTGACCATGACGGCGCCTTGCGTGGGAGTTGAACTGCGAGCCTTATGGTAACCCCCCCGCGGCCGGGGGGGCCCCCCCCCCGTTGGCCTTTTTTTTTTCCCGGGGGTCTCCCCTTTTTTTGCGCCGGCGGGGCAGGGCCGGCGCCTGCTTCCTTCCGGGGCCCGCCCCGGACGGGCGTCGCGCAGGGCGATTTACCATTTATACTGGATGTCCGGATAACTTGCAATCGGGGAAGCAGGATGGATGCTGCCAGCCAGCCGCTGGAAGGGGCGCTCGCCGGCCTGCGCGTGCTCGACTTCAGCACGCTGCTGCCCGGCCCGCTGGCCACGCTGCTGCTCGCCGAATGCGGCGCGGAGGTCATCAAGATCGAGCGGCCGGATGGGGGCGACGGGATGCGCAACCGCGCGCCGGCGTTCGGCGGCGACAGCGCCGCCTTCGCCCTGCTCAATCGCGGCAAGCGCAGCGTCGCCATCGACCTCAAGCTGCCGTCGGCCCGCGCGCAACTCCTGCCGCTGCTGGAATCGGCCGACGTGCTCATCGAACAATTCCGTCCCGGCGTCATGGAGCGGCTGGGCTTCGGCTACGACAGCGTGCGCGCGGTGAACCCGCGCCTGGTCTATTGTTCGATCACCGGCTACGGGCAGGCCGGGGCGCGGGCGGAGAGAGCCGGCCACGACCTGAACTACCTCGCGGAAGCGGGCCTGCTGTCGCTGGCCGCCGGCGCGGACGGCGCCCCCGCGATGCCCGCCGGACCGGTCGCGGACTTGGCCGGCGGGTCCTACCCCGCCGTCCTCAACATCCTGCTCGCGCTGGAGCGAAGGGTGCGCACCGGCACCGGCTGCCGGCTGGACATCGCGATGGCGGACAACCTGTTTCCCTTCATGTATGCGGCGCTCGCGCGCGGTTTCGCGGCGGACGACTGGCCGGCGCCCGGGCCTGGCGCCTGGAGCGGCGCGTCGCCGCGCTACCGCTGCTATCGCACGCTGGACGGCCGCTACGCCGCGGTGGCGGCGGTCGAAGAGCAGTTCTGGCGCAACTTCTGCGCGGCGATCGGCGTGCTGCCCGCCGCGGCGTCGGCGGGCGCGGTCGCTGCGGTCATCGCCACGCGCACGGCCGCCGAATGGGAGCGCGCCTTCGCGGGCCAGGATGTCCTGGTGTCGATCGTCAGGACGGTCGAGGAAGCGGTGCGCGACCCGATCGTCCAGGCGGAAGGACTGTTCCGGCGCACCGTTTCGGCGGCCGGCCGGAGCATGCCCGCATTGCCGCTGCCGGTCGCCGCGGCGTTGCGGACGCCGGCCGGCGACGCCACGTATCCTCCACTGGGCGAAGCCAACGCGCTGCTGGGACCAGCGCCATGACGCGCACACTGCGCGGCACCGCGATCGTCGAGGGCGAGGCGGAAGGGGCGGCCATGGTGACGGCGGAGAACCTGGCGTTCAGCCTGGTCGACCCCGCGACCGGCATCGTCAGGCAACCCGGCCATCCCTGGTTCGGACTCTCGGTCGCGGGCAAGGTCCTCTTTTTCCCGTCCGGCAAGGGCAGCAGCAGCGGCTCTTACTGGCTCCTCAACCTGGGCGACGAAGGCAACGCACCGGCAGCCATCGTCAACACGCAGACCGACGCGGTGATCATCGCCGGCGCCGTGCTGGCGGGCATTCCGCTGCTGCACCGCGTCGTCCCCGACCCGCTCGGGTGCGTGGCCACCGGCCAATTGGTGAGGGTGCGCGCCGGGGGCGCCATCGAGGTCGCCGCGCCGGCCGCCGGAGACCGCGCGGCATGAGTGCGGCCCTGGTCCTCGACGCGCACCAGCAGGCGATGCTCGACGGCCGGCACGGCTGGCCGCAGCAGCTCGGCATGCGAATGCTGGCCGCGGTGGCGCGCGCGTTCGACGCGGCAGCGCTGCTGCCGGTGGCGTCGGTGCACCTGAGCCTCTCCGGGGTCTCGGTCGGCGAGCCGGGGCTGCGCTTGTTCGAAGCGCTGCGGGCGCAGGACGGCCGGTTCGTCGTGCCCACCACGCTGAACGTGCTCTCGGCCGATCGCCGGAGCATCGGGCACGCGCCGGCCGCGCACGCGAAGGAACAGGTGCAGCTGCGCATCCTCGAGGCCTGCGAGCGCATGGGCGCCCTCGGCACGTACTCGTGCAACCCGTTCCTGCTCGGCTGCAATCCGGCCTTCGGGGAAACGGTCGCCTGGAACGAGTCCGCCACGGCGCCCTATGTCAACGCCGTGCTGGGCGCGCGCACCAATCGCGAAGGCGCGACCGCGCTCGCGTCCGCGCTGACCGGCTACACGGCCGCGTACGGGATGCACGTGGACATCGAGCGCCGTGGCTCGGTGCTGGTGGAAGTCGACACGCCCGTGCAGGGAAGCGACGCGTTCGCGGTGCTCGGCGGCGCCGTCGCCCGCGCCGCGGCCGGCCGCATCCCGGTCATCGAAGGCATCGTCGCGCGGCCCACGCTGGACGAGTTCACCGCGTTCTGCGCCGCGTTCGCCACGATCTCTCCGCTCGCCACTTTCCACATGGTGGGCATCACGCCGGAAGCACCGACGCGCGCCGCGGCGCTGGCGGGCGGCGCGGTCGATGCGCTCTCCATCACCGGCGCGACGATCGAGGCGGAGACGGCGCGCTACACGACGGCCGCGAGCGAGCGCCTCGATGTCGTCACTGTCGGCTGCCCGCATGCGTCACTGGCACAGGTCAGGGAAGTCGCCGACCTCCTGGGGTCCGCCGGGATCCATGCCGGCACCACGTTCCTGCTTCAGACCAACAGGATGATCGCCGCGCAGGCGGCGGCTGAAGGGCTGGACCGGCGCCTCGCCGCCGCGGGCGTGGACCTCACCGCGGATACCTGCGTCCATATTTCCTACCGGCAGCCGCCGCCCGGAGCCGTGCTGGCCACCAACGCGCTGAAGATCGCGTACCTCACCGCGAGCCACGACATGGAAGTGCGCTTCGGCACGCTGCGGCAATGCGTGCGCGCGGCGATCGCCGGACGCTGGCTGGCTTGACGCTCGGCGCCGTTGTGCAGAGAATGGCCGCACCCCGGCGGGCGGCGGCGGTCCGGCATCCCGGCCGATGGCGCCCGCAAGTTCCGACCCGATCCACCCACCGGAGATTGCAATGCCCGAGCACACTTACAAGCTGATCGAAATCGTCGGATCGTCGACCGAGTCGGTGGATCGCGCCATTCACAATGCTATCGAGAAGGCCGCCAAGACCCTGGAACACCTGGACTGGTACGAGGTCGTCGAGATCCGCGGGCACATCAAGGACGGGCGCATCGCCCACCATCAGGTGACGCTGAAGGTGGGCTTCCGGCTGGAGTGAGGCGCGCCGGATGTCTCGGTCTGCCCCATCGCCCTGCGGGGGTAGGTGGTTTCGAAGGCGATGATGGGTGTCGCTGCGCTCGACCCATCCTACTGAAGCCATTCCGTCTATCGCGACTACAACCGGTACTCCGGCTGCAGCTTGTCCAGCCGGCGCATCACCGCGACGATCACCGGCTCGTTCCGCTCGGGTTTGTCCGTGACCTGCCGGACGGTGTGCAACGCGACTTCGTGCGGAATCAGCTTGTAGGGCACGCCGGCGGAGAGGATGTTCAGCTGCACCCGGCACGCCTGCTCGAGGTCACCGCAGGTCAGCGCTTCCCATGGTCAGGCCCGTGATCAGGACCCCGTGGTTGCGCATGAACAGCCTTTGCGTGCCAGCGCGGGGTGATCAGCGCGCACTCGGCGCGGTCGTCGGAGATGCCGGCGAAGTCGTAGTACGCGACGCGTTGGTAGAACTGGGCCGCCTCGAGGCTCAGCGGCAGCAGTCCGCACTCCAGCGAGGACACCGCGCCCGGGGCCTGGTGATGGATCCGCTGAGGCCGCGCTGGACCGCCTGGATGATGAAGCCCGCCTCGTTGACCGGCCAGTCGCTGTGACCGACGATCCTGCCCTCGAGGTCGATCTTCACCAGGTTCGACGCGGTGACCTCCTCGTAGAACAGGCCGTAGGGGTTGATCAGGAAGTGATCGTGCCGGCCGGGGACGCGCGCCGAGATGTGATTGAAGATCATCGTGGTCCAGCCCTGCCGCGAACTGCGACCCTGCCGCTGCTCGTCCCCGGCCAGGTGTGTCTGCCGGCAACCGGCATCGCGGCGCGGACTTCCGTCATGCTGTTCATTGCGCTCTCCTCAAACACGTTGTCGTCCCCGCGCTGGCGCCGACGACAGGCCTGCCCGCCGCTTCCCACACCCGGGCCCGCGCACGGGTTACTGCAGCTTGACGTTGGCCGTCTTGATGATCTTCGCCCACTTGTCGATTTCGACGAGCAGGAACGCGGCGAATTCTTCGGGCGAATTGGCCACGACATTGACGCCGTCGGCCAGCAGCACATCCTTGACCTGCGGCGTATTGATGGCCTTCCTGAGTTCCGTGCTCAGCTGGTTCACGATGTTCTTCGGCGTCTTCGCCGGCGCGAAGAAGCCGTGCCACGAGCCCGCCTCGTAGCCGGGAACCGTCTCCGCGATGGCCGGCACGTTGGGCGCCAGCGGCGAGCGCGCGGGGCTGGTGATGCCGATCCCGTGCACCTTGTCGCTGGTGAGCAGCGGCAGCGCCGCCGGGATATTGAGGAAGACAAAGTCGATCTGGCCGCCCAGCAGGTCGGCGATGGCCGGCGTATCCCCGCGGTACGGCACGTGCGTCATCTTGATGCCGGCCATCGCGGCAAACAGCTCGACCGCGAGCTGATTCGAGCTTCCGGGTCCGCCCGAACCAAAGGTGATGGTGCCGGGTCGCGCCTTGGCGAGTGCGATGAGTTCAGCCACCGTGTTGGCCTTCACCTTGTTGTTGACCACGGCGATCATGGGCACGGTGCCGACCAGCGTCAGCGTCTCGAAGTCCTTGACCGGGTCGTACGGAACCGTGGTGGAGAGCGAATTGTTGATCGCGTGGCCGGAGGGCACCATCAGCAGCGTATAGCCGTCGGGCGCCGACTTGGCGACGAAGTCGGTGGCGATGATGCCGTTGGCGCCGGTCTTGTTCTCCACCACCACTGGCTGGCCGATCTGTTCCGACAACTTGTTCGACACCAGGCGGCCGATCTTGTCCGAGGTGCCGGCCGCGGGGAACCCCAGGATCACGCGCAGCGGTTTCGCCGGAAACTGCTGCGCGACGGCGGTCGCGGTGAACGCGGCAAGCAGGACTCCGGCAAGCATTGCAATTTTCCTGTCCATCATTGCTCCTTTGAAGGTCATGGTTCGATGCGCCGGGCAACCGGCGCGTACTGCGATCGCATGCTCACGCTGCCACGCCGGCGGACGCCGGCGCGGCGGGAAACGCATAGTTGCCGGCGAAATACAGCAGCGGACGCCGGTCGCTGACCGCGCAATTGGCAACCCTGCCGATGAATATCTGGTGGTCGCCGCCCTGGTACTGCGTGACCTTCCGGCACTCGAACCACGCGGCGCAGCCGGCGATGATGGGCAGCCCCGTCATCTCGCCGCCCTCCCATTGCAGCCCGGCGAACCGGTTTTCGACCGGCGCGCTCATCAGGCGCGACACCGCCATCTGGTCCTCGGCCAGGACGTTGACGACGAAATCTGCCGATCTGGTGAAGGCCAGCAGGCTGCGCGACTTGTTGGCCAGGCTCCACAGCAGCAGGCCGGAATGCGTCGACACCGGGGTGAACGAGTTCGCCGTCAGGCCGACCATGTTGCCTTCTTCGTCGCGGGTGGCGACGACGGTGACCCCGGTGACGAACCGGCCCAGCGTCTGCCGCAGCAGCCGCACGTCGGGCTTGTGGCCGCGTTGCGGAACCGGCGCGCTCATCCGGACTTCCCGCTCACAGGCGCGCCGTCGTGTCGAATTCCTGCCCCAGGTAGAACTTGCCTATCGTCGCCGCCGTCTTGTCCAGGTTCTCGTGCAACGTGTGGATGCGCATGTCGCGGAAGAACCGCGCCATCGCCGAGTCGGCCCAGAACGCCGACGATCCGGCGACCTGCGCCGCCTTGTCCATGGTCATCACCGCATTGTCGATCGCGCGGTGCTTGGCCTCCAGCGAAAGCAGCTCGGCCTGCTGGATCTCGCCGCGCGACCACAGCCACGCCGCGCGGTAGATCAGCCAGCGCACCGAGTCGATGCCGATGCGGATCTCGCCCACGCGCAGCTGGGCGTAGGAATCGCCCGCGGTGCCGCGCTTGGGCAGGTAGTCGGTGAGGATGTCGAAGATCCCCTCGGCGCCGCCCAAGTACTGCGCGGCGAAGCCCAGGTGGAACTTCGCCTGCCAGCGCTCGCGCGGGTACACGCCGGGTTCCCCCAGCACGTGATCGTCGGGGACGAACACGTTTTCGAGCTTGAACGACGGGCTCGCCGCGCCGCGCATGCCCATTGGATTCCATGAATCGGGAACGAGGCTGAGCCCCGGCGTGCCCTTGGGCACGACGATCATCAGGTGACCCATGCTGGGCGCCTTGTGCACCACGCCGGCGAACATGATGTTGAAGTCGGCGACGTCGCCCAGCGTGGCGTAGTTCTTGAGCCCGTTGATCACGTAGCCGCCGTCGACGCGTTCGGCCGACGTGGTCAGGTTGTACTGGCCGCGCGAGGTCCGTCCTGGCTCGCTGCCGGTGGCGTTGCACAGCGCGCCGTCCTCGACGACCTTGAGCAGGAAGTGTTCGCGCTGCTCCTGCGTGCCGACATGGTCGATCAGGTGCGAGCCGTGACTGTGGATGTGCAGGCATTGCGCCGTCGACATGTCGACCCTGGCCGTCTGCTCGATCGCCAGCAGGTAGAGCACCGGGTCGCGGCCCATCGCGCCGCTGCCCATCCCGCCCAGGTCTTCCGAAATCGTCAGCTTGAGCAGCCCGTTGTCGCGGAAGTCCTGCAGATTCTCCACCGGCGAGGTCGCCAGCACGTCGTACTTCGCGGCCCGGGGCGCGAATTTTTCCTTGGCCAGCGCGCCCACCAGTTCGTAGATCTCGCGTTGCTTTGGCGTGAACTGAAAATCCATGATCGTATCCTTTGAACCGGTAATTACAGGCGCGCGGTGACGTCGTAGCTCTGGCCGAGATGATACTTGCCGAGGGTCGCCGCGGATTTGTCGATGTTCTCGTGCAGCGTCTGGATGCGCAGGTCACGGAACTTGAGGGCGAGGGGGGAATCGGCCATGAACGCACTGGAGCCGGCGATCTGCGCGGCCTTGTCCATCACGATCACGGCATTCTCGATCGCCCGGTGCTTGGCCAGCATCGAGAACATCTCGGCCTCGGCGATCTCTTTCCTTTGCCACAGGGCCGCGGCCCGATAGATCAGCCAGCGCGCCGACTCGATGCCGATGCGGATCTCGCCCATGCGCAGTTGCGCATAGCTGTCGCCCGCGGTGCCGCGCTTGGGGATGTATTCGGCGAGATAGTCGAACACGCCCTGCGCGCCGCCCAGGTATTGGGCGGCGAAGCTCAGGTGAAAACGCGCCTGCCAGCGGTCCCTGGGCATGAAGCCCGGGGTGCCCAGCACGTTCTCGTCGCCGATCATGCAGTTGTCGAGCAGAAGCGTCGGGCTGTACGACGCCCGCATCCCCATCGGGTTCCACGAGCCCTCCTCGATGGTCAGCCCCTTGACGCCTTTGGGGAACAGCAGGCCGATATGCCCGTCGGGCATCGGGACTCCCTTGATGCCGGCGAACAGGATGTTGTACGCGACCGCGTCGCCCAGCGTCGTGTAGTTCTTCTTGCCGTTGACCACGTAGCCGCCGTCCACGCGCGCGGCCTCGGTAACCAGGCTGTAGAGGCCGCGGGCGGTGCGCCCGGGCTCGCTTGCCGTCGCGTTCAGCATGTCGCCGCGGGACATGACGCCGCCCAGGATGCGCTCGCGCTGCTCTGGCGTTCCGACCTGATCGACCAGGTGCGCGCCGTGACAGTGGATGTGGATGCAGTGCGAAGTCGACAGGCAATAGCGTGCCGTCTGCTCGACCGCGAGCAGGTACAGCAGCGGATCGGTGCCCATCGCGCCGCTGCCCATCCCGCCCATGTCCTCGCTGATGGTCATCCCCATCAGGCCGGCGTCGAAGAAATCCTTCATGTTTTCGAGCGGCGTCTCGGCGCGCACATCGTATTCGCGCGCGCGCTTGGCGAACTTGTCCTTGCCCAGCGCGCCGACTGCATCGTAAACGTCCTGCTGCTGCTTCGTGAATTCGAAATCCATGGTTTTCCGTTTGGTCGCGCGCAGCCGGGGTGGCGCGGCGTGAAGGTCAGTGAAAGATCTGTCGGCGCGCGGAAGCGGTGCGTGCGGCAGGTTGCTCGATGTGGTTAATACGGCTTTTCCTATTGTCCGGACATCTTCGGTGAAGTCAAGTTCTTTGTCTACACCGGCGGCTGCGGGGACGGCACCACATATTCGCCCGCGCAATGCACCAGCGGCCGCCGCTCGCTGAACGCGCAATCCCTGATTTCGCCGACGAATATGCCGTGGTCGTCGGCGTCATAATACGAGACGTGCGCGCAGGCGAACCAAGCCGAACACCGGCCGTGGACAGGCAGGCCCAGGGCCGGGTCGGCAGCCCAATCGGGACCCGACACATCGGGCGCCGCCGCCGTTGCCTGTTGCAGCATTGGTTGCTGGTCGTCGGCGAGGATGTGGATGGCGAACGACGACGAGGATTTGAAGTCGGCGAAGTGTGGCGCCGCCTTGTCCAGGCTCCACAGGACCAGCGGCGGGTCGAGCGACAGCGAATTGAACGCACAGGCCTGCGCGGCAAAGACGCCGGCGCCGTTCCCGCGCGCGTAGACCAGGACCACGCCGGTCGCGAATTGCCGGAACGCCCGCCGCAGCAAGGGCTCGCCGACGTGCCCGGCGGTCATCTTCCGCTACCTTGCGACCCTTGCGCGCCGTCCGCCGGCGGCTCGATGACGACCAGCCGGGTCTTGGCCGCGGTCCGCTCGTGGGCGCCGAATGCGACCAGCTCGACTTGCGCCGTGACGGTCAGGTCGGCGCGTATCCTGCGCTCGATGGCGTCCGCGAGCTCCCGCGAGTTGGCCGGGTCGACGCCCTCGCCGCACTCCACCCGCACCCGCAGCGGCGGCTCGACCTTGGGACCGCGCGCGGGCAGCACGACTTGCGCCTTGCCCGTGGTCTGTGGCAGGAAGGTGCCGACGATCTTGACGATCGCGGTCGGAAAGACGTTGATGCCGCGCACGATGAGCATGTCGTCGGAGCGGCCGACGATGTCCATCCGGAAGCCGGTGCGCCCGCACGCGCACGGGTTGGTGCGCACGCGCAGGATGTCGCCGGTGCGGTAGCGCGCGAGCGGGCAGGCCTCGCGGTCGAGATGGGTGACGATGTACTCGCCCTCGGCGCCCTCGGTGATCGCCTTGACCTGTCCCGTCACCGGATCGATCAGCTGCACGAGGACGAGGTCGGGAGTCAGGTGATGCTTGCCGTCGCGCACGTGACAGTGCGCGAACACGTTGGGATGCGCGTCGGACGCCGAGGCCCAGTCGTAGACGTGCTTCGTCCCCCACAGGCGCTCCATCTCCCGCTGGAAGGCGGGTAGCTCGAAGCCGGACTCGCCGCCGCCGCACACCACCCGCAACCCGAGCTCGCTGGCGGGGATGCCGAGGACCTCCGGCGCCTTCTCCGCGAGGTAAGCGACGAACGAGGGCGTGGCCACCAGCGCGGTGGCCCGCAGGTCGCGGAGGATCTTGAGCACGCCCTCGGCCTTCCTTTCGGCGCCGGCGGGAATGCTGACGACGCCCATGTGCTCGATGGCCACGTTGAACGGCACGCCTGCCGAGAACATGCTCAGCGCAAAGGCGTTGACGAAACGGTCGCCCGGCCGGATTCCGTAACCCCAGAACCCGCGGCAGACGCTTTCGCTGCGCCGCGCGACATCCTCGCGCGAGTAGCCCTGGTACACCGGCTGGCCCGACGTGCCCGAGGTCGCAGTGGTCCGCACGATCCGGTCCATGGGCGCCGCCTGGTGCAGGCCGAACGGCGGCGCGGCATCCTGGCTGCTGCGCAGCTCGTCCTTGGTCGTGAACGGCAGCGCCGCCAGGTCGGCGATGGTGCGCAAGTCCTGCGGGACGAAACCCGCCGCCTTGAACTTCGCCTGGTAGAAGACCGAATTCTGCTCCAGGTAATGCAGCTGCGCCTTGAGCTTCTGCAGCTGCAGCGCCGCCATCGGCTCGGCCGCCATCGTTTCACGTTCGGGATTCCAGTAGGGCCGCGCCGGGTCGTTGCCGCGGGCCAGGTCGTACAGATCGGACGCTGCGTTCACGTCAAGCCTTGCCTCTGCCTGCCTGCGGTTCCGACTGCATGCGCGCGCCCTTCGTGCCGGCGCCGCCGCCCTTGCCGGCCGCAGCGCCTGATGAGATATACGGGTTTTACCAGTTGTCCGTACAATATACCCTGCACCGGCGGGGTGTCAAGCGCGGCGGGTTCAAAGCCCGTCTTTCAGGCGCAGTTCCAGACCATAGACAAAGCGGTCGGCCGGCGTGATCGTGCGCGAGACCTGGAGAATGACGCCGCCGTAACCGCGGAAGACCCGGCGCATCGCCAGCGCCGGCGTGTTCGCCGCGGCCTGCAGAAGCCTCGCCGTCGCGGTATCGAGGGCCAGCGCGGAGACCTGCTGCGCGATCGCGATCACCTTCTGCCCGTACTCCCTTTCGATCAGCGCGTAGGCCGGCAAGGTCGCCCCCGCGATCAGGTCCGCGGCGCGCCCGAACGCATTGTTGATGTAGATCCGGGCGATCGAGATCGGCAGCATCGCGGCGCCCGTGCCGCGGCTGCGCAGGATGTCCGCGCGCTGCCACACCTCCTCGCCGCCGATCGCGGGCAGCGCGAACGCGGCCTGGTCCCGCGTCTCGACCGACCGCGCGATCAGCGTCGGCGTCGTGCCCAGCAGGTGCCGCCACACGTCGTCGATGGTGCCGAGCGAGGCGACATAGCGACCGGTCCGCTCCGCGCTCAGCACCCGCGTGCCGACGCCTTGCTGGCGCGCGACCAGGCCCATGTCCCGGAGCCGGCGCAGCGATTCGCGGATCGTGTGCCGGCTCACGCAGAACCCCTCGCACAACACCGCTTCGGTGGGCAGCATGCTGCCCACCGGATGGCGCCCGCTGGTGATGGCGCGGGCGAGCGCTTCGGCCACCGCCAGGTAGCGCGGCGCGGCCCGGGCGGGGATCGTCAGTTGCTTGCGCGAAGCCGGCATGACGGCGTGCAGGCCGGCGCGGCCGGCCCCATGCGTGGTTGCGCCGCGGGCGGCGCACGGTCGGCGAAATTCCCGCGGCAGGCGCCAGGAGAGTCCGCTTCCACGGGATCCTCGCCCTTCACCATGCTGCCGATGCCCATGCGCGCTCCACGTGTCGCGACTTGAGAATTAAACAGTTATACTGGATGTCCGTACTACTTGCAACCAAGCACGGGTGGTCGCCTCCCCGCACCCACGGCGGCTGCTCCGGGTACGGACACGGGCACAACTCAAACAGTCGCACTCTTCCGAGGTACGCATGGACCTGGCACTGAACGGCCGCATCGCCTGGATAACCGGCGCCGGCGGCGCATTGGGGGCCGCGATCGCGGAAACGCTGGCGGCGGAGGGCGCGCGCGCCTACCTGTCCGGCCGCGATCCGCAACGCCTCGAGGCAACCCGGCAACGCATCGCGGCGCGCGGGATAGACTCAAGCAGCGTCGTCGTGATGGACATCAGCCAGCGGGCCGACGTGGATCGCGCCGCGGCCGGAATCCTCGCCGCGTCCGGACGCATCGACATCCTCGTCAATTGCACGGCGCTGCCCATCTTCGGCGCCTTTCTCGAACTGCAGGACGCGGACTGGGAGGAGGTCATCCAGGCCAAGTACCTGGGCTACGTGAGGACGATGCGCGCGGCGCTGCCGGCGATGGTCGAGCAGAACTTCGGGCGGATCGTCAACGTATCGGGCCGCGGCGGACGGCAGCCCACGCCGGCGCATCTTCCGGGCTCGAGCGTGAATGCGGCGGTGAATCTGCTGACCAAGGGGCTCGCGGACATCTACGGCAAGCACAACATACGCATCAACGCCGTGGCGCCGGGACCGATCGATACCCCGCGCTACGCAACCATCGCCAGCGAGAACGCCGAACTGGCCAAACAGGGCCAGACCGGCTCGCGACCGGCCGGCGCGATCACGCCGGTGCCGCGACTGGGAACGCCGCAGGACGTCGCCGACGCCGTCGCCTTCCTGGTGTCGGAGCGCTCCAACTACACGACCGGCGGCATCCTCGCGGTGGACGGCGGCGGGACGTCCACGGTATGAAGGACCAGCGATGACGATGATTTCGGCAACGGCCTTGAACGAACTGATGCAAGGTGCCGGAGAGTGGGCGCTGTTCGATGTCCGCGAGACCGGGGAGGCCGACCGCGGACATATCCGCGGCGCGAGCTTCCTCCCGCGGCGCATGATCGAGCCGCGCCTCGCGGAACTGGTCCCGGATCCGGCGACGACGGTGGTGTTCTACGACGAGGGCGGCCCGCGCGCCGCGCTCGCCGCCGAGGCTGCCGCCCGCGCCGGCTATCGCGACGCCCGCACGCTCGAAGGGGGCCTGCGCGCGTGGAAGAGCGCCGGATTCGTCCCGGTCTCTGGCAGCAATGTCGTGAGCAAACACTTCGGCGAGGAAATTTCCCACAGCGAGCGCGTGCCGCAGATCACCGCGCAGACCTTGCACGAATGGCAGGCCGCGGGCAAACCGCACATCGTCTGCGACATCCGGACGCCGGGGGAGTACACGGTCGCGCACATCCCCGGCGCGGTGGGCGCGTTCGGCGTCGACGCCGGGCTGAACGCCGCCGACCTGGCCGCCAGGCAGATGCCCATCGTCGTGCATTGCGCCGGGCGCACCCGCAGCATCATCGCCTGCCAGACGCTGCGCGAGCTGGGCGTCGGCGACGTCCACGCGCTGGAGGACGGCACGATGGGCTGGACGCTGGCCGGCTTCGAACTGGAAAAGGGCCATCCGGACCGGCTGCTGCAGCCATCGCCCGCCAGCGTGCGCGATGCGGGCGCGCGTGGCCGGGCGCTGGCCGAGAGGGCCGGGGTCACTGCCGTCGCCGCCGGCCAGTTGCGCGAGTGGCTGGCGCAGCGCGAGGCGGGGGCTCTGAACCTGTACCTGTTCGACGTGCGGCAGGTCCCCGAATACGAGGCCGCGCACGTTCCCGGGGCGAAGACGCTGCCCGGCGGGCTCGCCATCCAGCGCGCCGACGAGTTCGCCGCGGTGCGCAACGCGCCCATCGTCCTGGTCGACGACGACGGGGCGCGAGCCTGGATCACCGGCTACTGGCTGCGGCGGATGCAGTACCCGCGCGTGCATGTGCTGGCCGGGGGCCTCGCGCAGTGGCAAGCGGAAGGCGGCGCCATCGAGCACGGCAGGGTCCGGCCGGCGCCGCTGCTGTTCGACGAAGCCCGACGGCTCACCCGGACCATCGCGCCGGCGGCGCTGCAGGAATTGCTGGCCGGCGGGGCGCCGGTGACGGTACTCGACGTCGATACCAGCCGCTACCATGCAGCGCGCCACGTGCCCGGCGCGCACTGGATTCCCTACGGTTCGCTGGAGTCCCGCGTGGCCGACTTCGTGTCCGACCGCGCGGCCACCGTCGTGGTGTGCTGTCACGACGGGCTGCATTCGACCTATGCCGGGGCCAACCTCGCGCGCATGGGCTATGCCGACGTGCGCGTCCTGGATGGCGGCACCGACCGGTGGGCGAAGGCCGGCCTGCCCTGCGCCACGGGCCTTGGCGAGGCCACGCCCGACGACATCGTCGTCCCGCCGTACAACAGCGACAAGGCGGCGATGGCGAAGTACCTCGAGTGGGAAAAGAAGCTGACGGGCGACCGCCGCGCCGGCTGACGGCCGGCAACCGAAGAACGAAGCCCCGCCCCGCCGCTGGCAACGCGGACCACGCCTGGGCGCCGCTGCACCGCGCGAAAGCTGCCGCTTGCCCGAACTCCGGATACCGGTTAGAATCACGGGCTCCGAATTCAATTTTGCTCAATCAAAGGGATTGATCTTCATGCCAGCATTGCGCCTCCGCGAAAACGAACCGTTCGAAGCCGCTCTGCGCCGCTTCAAGCGCACCATTGAAAAGACCGGGCTCCTGACCGAACTGCGCGCGCGCGAGTTCTACGAGAAGCCAACCGCCGAGCGCAAGCGCAAGCTCGCCGCCGCGGTCAAGCGCCACTACAAGCGCCTGCGCAGCCAGACGCTGCCGCCCAAGCTCTACTGAGCGAAGCGCCGCGAATTGCAGTAAGACAGCCGGGCTAGCTCGGCTGTTTTCGTTTTGGGGAGAGCCGGACATGACCTTGAAAGAGCGCATCACCGAAGACATGAAGGCCGCGATGCGGAGCAAGGACGCCGCGCGGCTGTCGACGATCCGGATGCTGCTGGCGGCGGTCAAGCAGCGCGAAGTCGACGAGCGCATCACGCTGACCGACGCCGACGTGCTGGCGATCATCGACAAGATGATCAAGCAGCGCAAGGACTCGATCACCCAGTTCGAAGCGGGCGGGCGCGCCGACCTGGTCGCCGCCGAGCAGGCCGAGGTCGGCGTGCTGCTGGCGTATCTGCCCCAGCAGCTGGGCGACGCCGAAATCGAGGCGTTGATCGCCGCGGCCATCGCGAAGACGGGCGCGGCCGGCATTTCCGGCATGGGCAAGGTAATGGCCGAGTTGAAGCCGCAGGTCGCCGGCCGGGCCGACATCGGCAAGGTCTCCGGATTGGTGAAGGCGCGGCTGGCCGGCTGATCTCGGCGGCAACATTCTGTAGGGAGCGCGCCGGGCCTATAATCTTCCGCCCCCTCCCCCATCCGCCATGATCCCGAACGATTTCATCCAGACCCTGCTCTCGCGGGTGGATATCGTCGACGTGATCGAACGCTACGTGCCGCTGAAGAAAGCCGGCGCGAATTTCGCGGCGTGCTGCCCGTTCCACAACGAGAAGTCGCCCTCCTTCACCGTCAGCCCGACCAAGCAGTTCTACCACTGCTTCGGCTGCGGCGCCCACGGGACGGCGATCGGCTTCCTGATCGAGCACGCCGGGATGACGTTTCCCGAAGCGGTCGAGCAGCTGGCGCAGCAGGTGGGTCTGGCCGTGCCGCGCACGGCGCCGGGCGGCGAGCACGCCGGTCCGCGCAAGGATGAGCTCTCGCACCTGTCGGACCTGCTCGACGCTGCGGCCACCTACTACAAGAACCAGTTGCGCGCCACGCCGCGGGCGATCGAGTATCTGAAGCAGCGCGGGCTGACCGGCGAGATCGCGGCGCGCTTCCGCCTCGGTTACGCGCCGGACGGCTGGCAGAACCTGGAAGCCGCCGTCACGAACTACGCCGACAAGGCCATGGAGACCGCCGGGCTTGTCATCACCGGCGAGGGCGGCAAGCGCTACGACCGCTTCCGCGACCGGATCATGTTCCCGATCACCGATGCCCAGGGCCGGATCATCGGCTTCGGCGGGCGCGTGCTCGACCGCGGCGAGCCCAAGTACCTGAACTCGCCGGAAACGCCGCTGTTCGTCAAGGGCCGTGAACTCTACGGCCTGTTCCAGGCGCGGCACGCGGTCCGCGATGCCGGCCAGGTGATCGTGGTCGAGGGCTACATGGACGCGGTGGCGCTGTCCCAGCAAGGCGTCGAGTACGTGGTCGCCACGCTGGGCACCGCGACCACGGGGGACCATGTCAAGAAGCTCTTCCGGCAGGCCGAGCGCATCGTGTTCTGCTTCGACGGCGATGCCGCCGGCCAGCGCGCGGCGTGGCGGGCGCTGGAAAACGCCCTCCCGTCATTGACCGATGGCAAGGAAGCGGCCTTCCTGTTCCTGCCCGAAGAGCACGACCCCGACAGCTACGTCCGCGAGTTCGGGCGCGCGGCATTCGAGGCATTGCTCGGCCGGGCCATGCCGCTGTCGGACTATTTCATCCAGGAACTGGAGCGCCGCCATCCGCCGGCCACCGCGGAAGGGCGCGCCGCGCTGGTGACGGCGGCCAAACCCTACTTCGAGGCGCTCGCCGCGCCGGTGCTGCGGATGCTGCTGAAGAAACGGCTGGCCGAAACGGTGGGTTTCAGCGAGACCGAGATCGCGCCGCTGCTGCCGGCGGCCATCCATAAGCCGCTGCTGCCGCCGGCGAACGGCGCCGAGCCGGCGCGCCGCGGCGGTCCGGCCCGCGGCAGCCGCGCGCCCGCCCTCCAGGCCCAGGCGGCGGCCGGGCCGTACCTGGCCATCATCCGCTACCTGCTGCAGCGACCCAGCCTCGCCGCGTCGTTTGTCGAGGCCTACCCCGGGCACCCGAGCCGGGAAGCCCGGGCGCTGGAGACGCTGCTCGTGCACCTGCGCGAACACGGCGAACCCACGCTGACCACGGGGCCGCTGGTCGAGGCATTGCAAAACACCGAGTTCGCCGCCATTTACCAGCGCACGAGCCGCCTGATCGCGGACATGGGCGACACCGGCGAAGACGAGGAAGCGTTCCTCGACGCGTTGACGCAGTACCGCGTCTTCGAGCGGAAATTCTCGCAACATCAAGAACTTTCGCGGCTGAACGACGACCAACACTAGGTGCGCGCTGGTATAATGGAAGGTTCCGCGCATCCCGCCCGAACAGTGCTCAACCTGGAACTGAACATGGCCAAGAAATCCACCAAATCCAACAAGCCCGCCAAGAAGCCTTCGAAGCAAGTCAAGGCAACTGCGCGGAAGGGCACGCGGCCATCGGCGCCGTCGGCCCGCAAGTCGGCGCGTCCGACCAAGCCGGCCGCGAAAAAGCCGGCGAAGAAGACGGCCAAGCCGGCAGCCAGGAAGCCCGCCGCCAGGAAGCCTACGTCCAAACCGGCCAAGGGCAAGGTTGCGCCCAAGAACGCGAAACACACGAAAAAACCCGCCGCCAAGCCGGCGCCCAAGGCGGTCTCGAAAGCAAAGACCGTAACGTCCCCGAAGCTTGCGAAAAAGCCGGCAGCCAAGCCGCAGGTCAAGGCGGTGCCCGCCAAGAAGGAACCGGTAAAGGGCGCGTTGAAACCGGCAGTCAAGGCCGCGCCAGCCCCCGTACCCAAGGGCAAGGCCGCACCCGCCCCGGTACCCAAAGGCAAGACCGCTGCACCCGCCCCGGTACCGAAAGGCAAGGCCGCCGCACCCGCGCCCCAGCCCACGGCCGAGGATCGGCAGCGCCTGCTCGCCGAACAAGTCGCCAAGCTGGCCGAAAAGCGGGCCCAGGCCATGGCCGGCAAGGGCAAGAATGGCAAGTCCAAGGGCGCCAGGCTGGCCGAAGCGCTGCCCGTGCTCTCTGCGGCCGACGTCGAGGCCCGCCGCACGCGGCTGAAAAACCTGATCGTGCTGGGCAAGGAACGCGGCTACCTGACGTACGCCGAAATCAACGATCACCTGCCCGACGACGTGCTCGACGCGGAACAGATCGAGGGCGTGATCAGCATGATCAACGACATGGGCATCCAGGTCTATGACGTCGCGCCCGATGCCGAAACCCTGCTGCTCAACGAATCCACGCCGGCCGTCGTCGCCGACGACGTCGACGAAGAAGCCGAGGCCGCCGCCTCGACGCTGGACTCCGAATTCGGCCGCACGACCGACCCGGTGCGCATGTACATGCGCGAAATGGGCTCGGTCGAACTCCTGACGCGCGAAGGCGAAATCGAAATCGCCAAGCGCATCGAGGAAGGCCTGAAGCACATGATCCAGGCCATCTCCGCGTGCCCGATGACGGTGGCGCAGATCCTGGAGCTGGCCGACAAGATCGAACGCGACGAGATCCGCGTCGACGAGCTCGTCGACGGGCTGCTCGACTTCGCCCCGGCGGAAGAACTCGCCGCGATCGAGGAAGAGTCCGAAGATGAGGAAGAGGCCGCCGACGAGGAAGACGAAGCCGGCGCCGCTTCCGCCCTCGCCGCGGAGAACCTCGAGCGCCTGCGCGTCGCCGCGCTGGAAAAGTTCGTCCTGATCCGCAAGCTGTACAAGAAGAAGCTGACCGCTCTGGAAAAGGAAGGCAGCAACGGGAAGCTGTACCTGAAAGTGCGCAACGACATCACCAACGAACTGATGGGCATCCGCTTTTCGGCCCGCCAGGTCGAGAAGCTGTGCGACATCGTGCGCCAGACGGTCGAGGAAATCCGCAAGCACGAGCGCAAGATCCAGGACCTGTGCGTGCACAAGGTGAACATGCCGCGCGCGCACTTCCTGGAGAAGTTCCCCGGCAACGAGATGAGCGCGCACTGGATCAAGCGGGAAGTATCCGCCGGCCATCCGTACAGCGAGCAGCTCACCAAATACAGCCAGGCGATCTACGAAGAGCAGGCGGCGCTGTTGCGCCTGCAGACCCGGGTCATGGTCCCGCTGAGGGAACTCAAGGAAATCTACAAGCAGATGTCCTCGGGCGAGGCCAAGGCCAGGAAAGCCAAGCGCGAGATGACCGAGGCCAACCTGCGCCTGGTGATCTCGATCGCCAAGAAATACACCAACCGCGGCCTGCAGTTCCTCGACCTGATCCAGGAAGGCAACATCGGCCTGATGAAGGCGGTGGACAAGTTCGAATACCGCCGCGGCTACAAGTTCTCGACCTACGCGACGTGGTGGATCCGCCAGGCCATCACGCGCTCGATCGCCGACCAGGCGCGGACCATCCGCATCCCGGTCCACATGATCGAGACCATCAACAAGATGAACCGCATCTCGCGGCAGATCCTGCAGGAAACCGGGACCGAGCCTGATCCGGCGACGCTGGCCGTCAAGATGGAGATGCCCGAGGACAAGATCCGCAAGATCCTCAAGATCTCCAAGGAACCGATCTCGATGGAAACGCCGATCGGCGACGACGACGATTCGCACCTGGGCGACTTCATCGAAGACGCGGCGACCATCGCGCCGATCGACGCGGCGGTCAACGCCTCGTTGCGCGACGTGTGCGCCGACGTGCTCGACACGCTGACGCCGCGCGAAGCCAAGGTGCTGCGGATGCGCTTCGGGATCGAGATGAACACCGACCACACGCTGGAAGAAGTCGGCAAGCAGTTCGACGTCACCCGCGAACGCATCCGGCAGATCGAGGCCAAAGCGCTGCGCAAGCTGCGCCATCCGTCGCGGTCGGAGAAGCTGCGCAGCTTTCTGGAGAGCGAGAAGTAGGCAGCGGGTTCATTGTCGCGGCGCAGAGGTTCGCGCCGATGCAAGAAGGCCGTTCACCCTCCCGGGGAACGGCCTTTTGCTTGGGTGGCGACAAGCAGTAACCCCATGGCAACGAGTAGGATGGGTGGAGCGCAGCGATACCCATCGCGTCAGCGCCGTTGACACAACACGGAATCGGACGCGCACAAATTGCGACGCTTACGTCTTCGATACGTTCTGGCGCCGGGGACTCGTTTGCCATGATGGGTATCGCTGCGCTCCACCCATCCTACGACACCGCTACGACACCGCTCTTCGTTCCGGCGATTCAATCGGCTGCGGCGGCGACTTCCTCATCGATCAACCCGCGCTGTACCAGCATCGGCTCGACCGACGGATCGCGCCCGCGAAACGCCCTGAACGCGGCGCCCGGCTCGAGCGTCCCGCCCGACGAATAGATGTAGCGCAGGAGCCGCGCGGCGACGTCCGGAGCGAACGGGTCGCCGGCCTCGACGAAAGCGTTGTAGCCGTCGGCATCGAGCACCTCCGCCCACATGTAGACGTAGTAGCCGGCCGCGTACGACGATCCGGAAAACAGGTGCCCGAAATGCGGCAGCCGGTGGCGCATCTGGATTTCGCGCGGCATGCCGATGCGGGCGAGTTCCCGCTGCTCGAACACGGTAATGTCGACGCCGTCCTCGTCGGTCCGGGCATGGAGCGCCATGTCGAGGAGCGCGCTGGCCGTGTACTCGACGGTCTCGAAGCCCTGGTTGGCCTGCCGCGCCTGCTGCAGGCGGTCGAGCAGCGCGTCGGGCACCGGCGCGCCGGTCGTGCAATGCAGCGCGTGGCGCTTCAGGACCGCGCGCTCCTCGCCCCAGTGCTCGAAGAGCTGCGAGGGCAGCTCGACGAAGTCGCGCAGCACCCGCGTGCCGGACAGGCGCTGGTAGCGCACCTGCGAAAGCATGCCGTGCAGGCCATGGCCGAACTCGTGGAACAACGTGCGCACGTCGTCGGCCGAAAGCAGCGTCGGCTCGCCTTCCGGCGCCTTGGCGAAGTTGTTGTTGTTGACCACGATGGGCAGCACCTCGCCGTCGATCCGCGACTGGACGCGGTAAACGCTCATCCACGCGCCACCGCGCTTGCTTGGCCGCGCGAAGTTGTCGGACAGGAAGATCGCCCGGATGCCGCCGTCGCGGCCATGGACTTCGTACACGCGCACGTCCGGGTGATAGGCCTTCAGATCGGGACGGACGACGAAGCGAACGCCGAACAGGCGGCGGGCGCAATCGAATGCGGCCTCGAGCATCCGGTCCAGCGAAAAGTAGGGCTTGAGCTCCGCGTCGGAGAAGTCGTAGCGCGCCTGGCGGACCTTTTCGGCGTAATAGCGCCAGTCCCACGGCTCGATCGCGCCCGCATGCCCGAGCGAGCGCGCCACTGCCGCCAGGTCGTCGCACTCGGCGGCGGCCTTGGCCTTCGCGGGTTCCCATACTTGCGTGAGCAACCCGGCCACGGCGGCAGGCGTGCCGGCCATCCGGTCCACCAGCGCGTAATCGGCATAGTTGTCGTAGCCGTGCAGGCGCGCCTGTTCGTTGCGCAATGCCAGGATTTCGCGCGCGACCGGGCGGTTGTCGTGCGGGCCGCTGTTTTCGCCGCGCCGCGTCCACGCCTTGAACGCCTGCTCGCGCAGGTCGCGGCGGTCGGAGAAAGTCAGGAACGGGACGATCAGCGAACGCGACAGCGTGATGACCCAGCCGCTGTCGTGTCCCCGCTCACGGGCCGCTTCGCGGGCGGCCGAACGCACGAGGTCGGGCAGGCCGGCGAGGTCGCGCTCGTCGCGCAACCCCAGTTCGAAGGCCTTTTCATCGGCCAGCACGTTCTGGCTGAAGCGCGTGGTCAACGTTGCGAGACTTTCAATGATCTCGGCCATCCGCCGTTTCGCGCCGTCGGGCAGCAGCGCGCCGGCGCGGACAAAATCCAGATGAATGCGCTCCAGCACCTGCAACTGTTCTGCATCGAGCCCGATCCCGGCACGCCGGTCATGCACCGAGGCTATGCGCGCGAACAGCGCCGCATCGAGATAGACCGCGTTGTCATGCGCGGCGAGGCGTGGCGCCATCTCGCGCTCGACATCCTGCAGCGCGGGCGAAGTCTCGGACGCCGTCAGGTTGCTGAACAACAACTCGATGCGCGTCAACATGCCGCCGCTGCGGTCGAACGCCGCGAGCGTGTTCTCAAACGTGGGCTGCTCTCTACTCGCCGCGATTACGCGGATCTCGTTGGCGTGCTCGCGCATCGCCACCTCGAACGCCGGGATGTAATGCTCGGGACGAACGCGGTCGAACGGCGGGAGGCCGTACGGCGTGTCCCAGGGCTGGAGCAGCGGGTTGGTTTCCTGGAGAGTCATCGATGCGGTCCGAAAGCGGGGAAGGGCGGATTGTACGCCAGCGGTATGGCAGGAATCGCGGCGGGGCGATTGCGCGCGGTCGCCGGCAGAGCGGCGGGAAACACAGCACGAACCTCCTGCCGGAAAGCAAGGAAGCGGCAAGCGAGGGACACGGTGTAAAATCCGCCTTGCGGCAGCGAGGCCGTTCACCCGCACGGGGAACGGCCTTTTGCTTCGCTGCGTGTCAAGTGTTTCAGTGCAGGGCCGTTAGCTCAGTTGGTTAGAGCAGAGGACTCATAATCCTTTGGTCGCTGGTTCGAGTCCAGCACGGCCTACCACAACATAGTTGCTTTCTTAAGCAACTCAACTCCGACCCCGAATGCAGGTCTATTGACACCTCACGCGCATTGAATCCAGGAGATAGTCGGCGCGTCCCTCCAGGCCTCTCATGACGGTGCCGGCGGGGCACGGCAGGTTGAAGGGGATGGTGTTGCCGGCGCCGAAGGGGCCAACCAATACCGTCGCTCCGGGACTGACGGGAGTGCACTGCAGGGTGAGATTTTCCACGACGGTGTCAGCCCCACCGAAGACAGGTTTGGTACTGCCTTGAAGCCCGGTGATTACCGAGCCGCTCGCACAGGACAACGGGCTGCCTGCGCCGCCGGCGGTGTCCCCTACAAGCGCGAGGTTTGTCGCAGGAACACCGAGCGCCACGGCGCCAAGAGGCCCGAACACGATGGGAGCGCAAACGATCACGACACCGCCGATGTTCGGCCCTTCAAACAGGCCCGGACTCGCGATGAGGCCAACGGCTACCGAAGTGGCATCGCATGAACGCACGTACGGATTGCCACCGGTCCCGCCGACCTTTTCCGTCAGGACAACCGCGGGCGGCGGCGGGGACACGTCGAGCGTGGTCAAGTACGCTTCAATCATGGGCGCCGTACTGCGTGTCGCGGCAAGTCCGACGGCGCCGGCAATCAAACCCGCGCCGCGCAGCCCGAACTGCCAGCGCAGCAGCATCAACCCATCCGTGAGAGCATCGACCACGCCATTGCCGTCGACATCCATCGCCAGATTACTGGTCAGGGCAACGTTGCCGGGTCCGGAGATCTGATTTGTGTAATTCATTTCCTCGCCCGACAGGGTGCCGTCGCAGCACTGGGTGGTCACCAATACATACGTAAACCCGGCCTGCAGGTTGATGGTCAGCTCCGGAGCAATTCCGGGACCGCTATCGTCATCCGTCGCCTTGCAGTGTGTCTGCGGGCTGGTCGGGCTGAAGCTCGTCTCATACAGTGCGTAAAAACCATCGGGGCTGAGGGTACCGGTCGACGCGATCATGGTAATGGTGTAGCTGCCGCTTGCGTCGACCGAGAACGTCTGCGTATCGAACCATTCGATGTTGCCTGGCGCGGGGCCGCAACTGTCGCCGACGCGAGCCCAGGTCGGATCCGGATTCTGGAGTCTGCCCGACCATGACGTCGTTCCGGCGAACACGGGGGCGGCCGCCACCAGCAGCGCCGCCCACACCAGAGCGCGGAACAGGGCCAGAGTTGCATTCTTCATTTGATTTCTCGCAGTTCACGGGAGGGAAATTCGACGGCGACCGCCAGTTCAAGGAAGTTCGAAGCGCCGATCGACGCGGACGGGCAGGCCACGCTCGCAAGTTTACGCCTTCCCCACCCGCTCCGTCCCGGAGCCTACCGCCGCCGCACGGCCCGCGGCATCGGAAGTGTCCTTCGGATCCGGCGGCAAGTCCGCATTCAACCACTCCGAAGCCTTGTCATAGTCGTCGAACGCCGTGACCGTGAGCCCGCGGTTCTCCGCGCAGATCGCCAGGAATTTCGCGTGATCGAATTCGAGCTTGCCGTCGACCAGGATCGCGATCTTCCGGTGCGTGGGCAACGCGGGGTCCGGCCAGGCCATCGCCTCCGCCAGGTTGTAGATGTTATTGATCGACATCCGGCACTCGATATCGCGCAAGTCCAACAGCACTTCGGCACGCGAATCGAACCCCGGGTCCATCGCGAGTCGCTTCAGCGCACCCACCGATGCATGAAGATCGAGGACTCCCGCGGCGTCCATGACGATCAGATGCTGGGCCCTGAAGACTCTATGCGTGGTTTCCACGTGCTCCCCATTGCTTCGAAAGGAGGCGGACCGGCCGCCAAGCGCGACTGCTCCAGTTCGAGTATGCACTCGAAGTTCGCGCAAGAGGCGTAAAAATTGCAGGACATGCCCAGGGGACTCGCAGCGGATCGTCGCTGACCGGACCCTCCATGGCGCGCCTGGCCGCGTGGATAGCGCGCGGTGCCAGGCGTCTCGAACGGCACGACTTTGACACTGCTCAAGGCCGCAGGGCGTGCCTGACGCTATCCTGTTGGTACCAGCG
Organism: Betaproteobacteria bacterium; assembly: GCA_016717855.1. Taxonomy (GTDB): domain Bacteria; phylum Pseudomonadota; class Gammaproteobacteria; order Burkholderiales; family Casimicrobiaceae; genus PALSA-1005. Next base: position 127,539 of record JADKEV010000009.1, on the reverse strand, counting down.
TGGCGCCGATGGCGTAAGCATCTTCCGGCACGCAGAGGAATCATGGCAAGCTTACTGATTGCACCGACAAGTGGCGAGGCTGGCATGGCGATCGATCAACGCCCGCTGGTGGAGAGTCTGCGCGCATATCTGGCGACGCTGCACGGCTGCGCGCAGGTCGAGCTGCTCGAGACGCACATCTCCTTCGTTCTCGTCGCCGGGAGTTTCGCGTACAAGCTGAAGAAGGCGGTCAAGCTGCCCTTCCTCGACTTCAGCACGCTGGACAAGCGCCGCTACTATTGCGAGCAGGAACTGCGCCTGAATCGCCGCTATGCCCCGCAACTCTATCTGGACGTGGTGCCGGTCACCGGCAGCGCCGGTGACCCGGCGATCGGCGGCGACGGCGCCCCCATCGAGTACGCGGTGCGGATGCGGGCGTTCGCGCAAGAGGATCTGGCAAGCCGCGTACTCCTGCGCGGCGCGCTGTCGCCCCAGCACATCGACGCGCTGGCCGCGCGCGTCGCCACCTTTCACGAAAGCATCGCCCGCGCCGGCGTGGAGAGCCCGTTCGGGACGCCAGCCGTCATCCGCCAGGAGGCGCTCGACAACATCGACGAGATCGGCCGCCTGCCAGGCGCCACCGGCGGCCTCGACCGTCTGCACCAGTGGACAGAGCGCGAATCGGCGGTGCTCGCCGGCGCCTTCCTCCACCGCCGCGTCGGCGGCTTCGTGCGCGAGTGCCACGGCGACCTCCATCTGGACAACATCGCGCTGGTCGACGGCGAGATCACGCCGTTCGACGGCATCGAGTTCAACGACGAATTGCGCTGGATCGACGTGATGAACGAAATCGCGTTCCTGCTGATGGACCTGCGCTACCGCGGCCGCCCGGACCTGTCCGCGCGCTTCCTGAACGCCTGGCTGGAACATACAGGGGACTATCCGGGCCTGGCCGTGCTGCGCTACTACGTCGTCTATCGCGCGCTGGTGCGTGCCAAGGTCGCCTTTTTGCGCGCGGCGCAGGGCCACCTTGACGCATCCGCGCGCGCCGCGCTGCGCGGCGACCACGCGCGCCACCTCGCCCTTGCGCACAGCCATCTTGAGCCGCAGCGGCCGGCCATCGTGATCACGCACGGCTTTTCCGGCTGCGGGAAGACCACGCTGTCGCAGGGCATGCTGGAGGCGGTCGGGGCCGTGCGCATCCGCTCCGACATCGAGCGCAAGCGCCTGGCCGGCCTGCCTGCGACCGCGCGCAGCGGCTCGGCGATCGCGGGCGGCTTGTATCGCGAAGACATGAACGAGCAGACCTATGGTCACCTGCTCGCCGGCGCCGAGGCGATCATTGCCGCGGGCGCGATCGCCATCGTCGACGCCACATTCCTGCAGCGCCGGCAGCGCGAGCTGTTTCGCCAACTCGCGCGGCAGCGCGGCGTGCCGTTCGCCATCGTCTCGTTCATTGCCGCCGAAGCAGAGCTGCGGGCGCGCATTGCTGCGCGCCAGAGCCAAGGCGACGGCGCCTCGGAAGCCGATCTCGCCGTGCTGGAGCATCAACTCGTCACCGCCGAGGCGCTGGCGCCCGACGAACTGCCGCACGAAATCCGCTTCGAGACGGCGGGACTGCTGCCAATCGCATGGGATCGGAAGACATGGCGACCCCTGATGGACAGACTCGGGACGCAGTAGCGGCAGGCGCCGCGCCCGTCCCTGATGTCGCCGGCGATCCCGACGCGCGGATTTCTTTCGTGCGCATGCTCATTCGAGACGAGGCATCGCACACGGCGGGAATGATCGAAACGCACATGTCGTGGGTGTACCTGACCGACCGGCACGCGTACAAGCTCAAGAAACCGGTTCGCTACGACTACCTCGACTTCAGCACCCTCGAGGCGAGACGGCAGAGTTGCGAAGACGAAATCAGGCTCAACCGGCGCCTGGCGCCCGATGTCTACCTGGCCGCCATCCCGTTGACCGTCGACGCCGAGGGCGGCCTGCGTCTCGACGGCACCGGCGCGGTTGTCGACTGGCTGGTCAAGATGCGACGCCTGCCGGCCGACCAGATGATGGATCGCGCCATCACGGCGAGAACGCTGACCCGCGCCGACGTGCGCCACGTGGCCGGGTTCCTGAGCCACTTCTATCTTGGCTGCGCGCCGATCGAACTGGATCCGGCGCGCTACCGCGAATGCCGCGCGCGCGACATCGGTGACAATCTGCGCGAGCTCACCGACCCGGCGTTCGCGCTGGCAGCGGACCCGATCCGTGCCGCATGCGCGGCGCAGCGCGCCTTCCTGGAGCAGCGCGCCGAACTGTTCGACCGGCGCGTCCGCGCGGGGCGCATCGTCGAAGGCCATGGCGACCTGCGCCCCGAGCACATCTGCCTCAGGCCCGTGCTCGCCATCATCGACTGCCTGGAATTCTCGCGCGAACTGCGCATCCTCGATGCGGCCGATGAGCTTGCGTATCTGGCGCTCGAGTGCGAGCGGCTGGGGGCCGCCTGGGCCGGGGACGCGCTGTTCGTGGCGTACACGCATGTCACCGGCGACGCGCCCGACCCCGCGCTGGTTCACTTCCATCAGAGCTTTCGTGCGTGCCTGCGGGCAAAGATCGCCCTCTGGCACCTCAGGGAGGCGCGGTTCCGGAGCTCATTGAAGTGGAAGCAACGCGCGCTGGAGTATCTGCGGCTCGCCGGCGCGCACGCCAGCTGCCTTGCGGGCGTGGCCGCGCCTACGTTCGCAGCAAGTCCACGATCGAGCCGCCGCCATGAATCCGCCTGATCGTCTCGGCGAACAGAGCCGAGCTGTCCAGGACGGTGACCTTGCCGCGCAGCGCAGCGCCCAGCCGGAACGGCGGCACGGTGTCGGTGACGACGATGCTCTCCACGGCCGGGTCCGCCAGCACCGCGTTCGCGTTGGCGGCGAACAGCCCATGCGAGGCCGCGGCGCGAACCCCTTTCGCACCCAACTGGCGGCAGGCCGAGGCAGTGCGCGCAATGGTCGTGCCGGAACTGATCAGATCGTCGACGATGATGGCGGTGCGGCCCTTCACATCGCCGACCAGGAGCTCGCCGCTTACCACGCCTTCGCTCCTGTGCTTTTCGGCGAACGCCGCGGCGACAGGCCTGCCGAGCGCGCGCGACAGTCCTTGCCTGAACTGTTCGGCGCGCTTGATGCCGCCGGCATCGGGAGAGACGACGACGACGTCATCGGCGCGAACGAGGGGCGCGAAATGGTCGATGAAAAGCTTGTTGGCTTCGAGATGGTCGGTCCGGCAGCGGAATGCGTTCTGGAACGCCGCGAGATTGTGCACGTCCAGCGTGACCACGCGATCGGTGCCGACGGCTTCGAACAGGCTCGCCACGTAGCGCGTGGTGACGGGATCGCGGGATTGCGACTTGCGGTCCTTGCGCGCGTACGCGAGATACGGGACGATGGCGGTCACGCACGCTGCCGACGCATCCTTGAGGGCGCCGATGAAGAACAGCAGGCGGCAGAGCTTGTCGTCCGGGCTCCGTCCGGGCTCGCCATAGAGGGAATGGATGACGAATACGTCACGCCCACGCACGTTGGCCAGCGGCCGCGACTTGTGCTCGCCATCCTCGAACTCGCGTTCTTCATGCGCCGCCAGCGGCACGCCAAGATGCCGGGCTACGTTGCCGGCGAAATCGCCGCTGCCCGCGAGCGTGAACAACATCGGCGCGTTCTCGACCATGATGGAATGATACCAAGCCTGCTTCATTTCCGGTCCGCAATCCAGACATGAACCCACCCCGACATTTCGACGTGTTCAACGGCGATGCCGACGGCCTCTGCGCGCTGCATCAGCTGCGCCTGGCCGCGCCGCGCGCCGCGACGCTGGTCACGGGCGTCAAGCGCGACGTCAGCCTGCTCGAGCGCGTCCCGGCGCGGGACGGCGACTCGGCGACCGCGCTCGACATTTCCCTCGACACGAATCGCGCCGCGCTGCTGCGCCTGCTCGCGAGCGGCGTGCGGGTCGAGTACTTCGACCATCACTACGCCGGCGACATTCCCGGGCACCCCGCCCTGCGCGCCTTCATCGACACCAGCCCCGGCACGTGCACCAGCCTGATCGTGGACCGCCATCTGGCCGGGCGGCACCGCATCTGGGCGATCGTCGCGGCGTTCGGCGACAATCTCGGCCCGGAGGCGCGGCGGCTGGCCACCGCGCTCGGTCTGGCTGATGATCAAATCGACCGGTTGCGCGAGCTGGGCGAGAGTCTCAACTACAACGCCTATGGGGACAGCGAAGACGATCTGTTCGTCCGGCCGGCGGCACTCTACGCGATCCTGCATCGCTACGCTGATCCCTTCGCCTTCCTCCGCGACGAGCCGGTCGTGCGCCGGATCGGCGAGGGCCGGCGGAATGACATGGAAATGGCGCGGCAGCTCCGTCCCGAAAGCGTGGCGGCGGCGGGCTCCGTCTACCTGCTGCCCGACGCGCCCTGGAGCCGCCGCGTGCGCGGCGTGTTCGGCAACGAGCTGGCCACGTCCGCGCCCGAGCGCGCCCACGCGGTGCTCGGTCCGGATGCGCAAGGCGGCTACACAGTCAGCGTGCGCGCGCCGCTGGCCGCGCCGCTCGGCGCCGACACGCTGTGCCGCGAGTTTCCCACCGGCAGCGGCAGGAGCGCTGCGGCGGGGATCAATCACCTGCCTCAGGAAGCACTGCCGGACTTCATCCGCGCGTTCGGGCGGATTTTCGGCGCCGCGCCTTGACCTGCGGCAGCAACGCCATTCAGGCCGCCCAACTCAGCACCACCTTCCCCGACTGCCCCGAGGCCATGGTCTCGAAGCCCTCCAGAAAATCGGCGACGGGCAGGCGGTGCGTGATCATGGGCATCAAGTCCAGCCCGCCCTGCACCATCGCGATCATCTTGTACCAGGTCTCGTACATCTCGCGGCCGTAGACGCCCTTGATGATCAGGCCCTTGAAGATCACCTGGTTCCAGTCGATCGCGGTGTCCGAGGGCGGGATGCCCAGCAGCGCGATCTTGCCGCCGTGGTTCATCGTCTCGAGCATCTGCCGGAACGCGCTGGGCACGCCCGACATCTCGAGCCCGACGTCGAAGCCTTCCACCATGCCGATCTCGCGCATGACCTCGGGCAACGACTCGCGCTCGACGTTGACCGTGCGCGTCGCTCCCATCTTCTGCGCCAGCGCCAGCCGGTAGTCGTTCACGTCGGTGATCACCACATGGCGGGCGCCGACGTGGCGCGCGATCGCCGCCGCCATGATGCCGATGGGGCCGGCGCCGGTGATCAGCACGTCCTCGCCGACCAGGTCGAACGACAGCGCGGTGTGCGTGGCGTTGCCGAACGGGTCGAGGATGGCGGCGATGTCGTCGGGAATGTCGTCGGGGATGGGGAACGCGTTCTCCGCGGGGATCACCAGGTACTCGGCGAAGGCGCCGGGCCGGTTCACGCCCACGCCCTGGGTGTTGCGGCACAGGTGGCGGCGCCCGGCGCGGCAGTTGCGGCAGTGGCCGCAGGTGATGTGGCCTTCGCCGGAGACGCGCTGGCCGATCTCGAGCCCGCGCACTTCCTGGCCGACTTCGACGACGGTGCCGACGTACTCGTGGCCGACGGTCATCGGCACGGGTATGGTCTTCTGCGACCACGCGTCCCACTTGTAGATGTGCATGTCGGTGCCGCAGATCGCGGTCTTGCGGATCTTGATCAGCACGTCGTTGTGGCCGACCTCGGGCACCGGTCCATCGACCATCCAGATGCCGGGTTCGCGCTTGGTCTTGGCGAGGGTCTTCATCAGTGCCTTTTCCTTTAGCTGATCACGCCCAACTCGCGTCCGACCTTGGCGAACGCCGCCACGGCGCGGTCGATATGGTGCGGCTCGTGCGCGGCCGACATCTGCGTGCGGATGCGCGCCTGGCCGCGCGGCACCACGGGAAACGAAAAGCCCACCGCGTAGATGCCCTCGTCCAGCAGCCGCGCCGACATCTTCTTCGCCAGCATCGCCTCGCCCAGCATCACCGGGATGATCGGATGGTCGGCGCCGGCGAGCTTGAAGCCGAGCCGGCTCATCTGCTCGCGGAACGATTGCGCGTTCCGGCGCAGCTTCGCGCGCAGCTCGTCGCCGTCTTCGAGCATGTCGAGCACGGTCAACGACGCGGCGGCGATGGCGGGCATCAGGGTGTTGGAAAAGAGATAGGGGCGCGAGCGGTTGCGCAGCCAGTCTATGACTTCGCGCGGGCCCGCGGTGTAGCCGCCCGAGGCGCCGCCCAGCGCCTTGCCGAGCGTGCCGGTGAGGATGTCGACGCGGCCCATCACGCCGCAGTGCTCCGGCGTGCCGCGTCCCTTCTCGCCGACGAAGCCGACCGCGTGCGAGTCGTCGACCATCACCATCGCGCCGTGCCTGTCCGCCAGGTCGCACACCGCCTTGAGGTTGGCGATGATGCCGTCCATCGAGAACACGCCGTCGGTGGCGATCAGCTTGAAGCGCGCGCCGGCCGCGGCGACGAGCTGCGCCTCGAGGTCGGCCATGTCGTTGTTGGCGTAGCGAAAGCGCTGCGCCTTGCACAGCCGCACGCCGTCGATGATCGAGGCGTGATTGAGCGCGTCGGAGATCACCGCGTCCTGTTCGTCCAGCAGGGTTTCGAACAGGCCGCCGTTGGCGTCGAAGCAGGAGCCGTAGAGGATCGCGTCTTCCATGCCGAGGAATTTGGCCAGCCGTTGCTCCAGCGCCTTGTGCACCGTCTGCGTCCCGCAGATGAAGCGCACCGAGGCCATCCCATAGCCGTACTTGTCCAGCCCCTCCTGTGCCGCGCGGATCAGCCGCGGATGATTGGCGAGGCCCAGGTAGTTGTTGGCGCAGAAGTTGATCACCGCATCGCCGCCGGCCACATGGATGTCGGCCGACTGCTGCGAGTCGATCACGCGCTCGTCCTTGGTCAGGCCGCCGTCGCGCAGTTCCTGGAGTTGCTCGCGCAGATGGGTGATGAACGCGGTGTTCATGGGGGTGATCTGAGGGGTCCGGGGTTCTGATCGCTGGCGCGATGGGCGTTCGTCCATTATAGTCGTAGCGCGCGGGCGGGAAATGCGGTCGCATGATGGCTTGGGCCTTGTCTCAACGTCGATCGCTGCGCCCGCTTTGGGGACGTATCAATGGCATCCGGCAGGAACGCTCCCGGCTGCTACGGCATCAATGACTGGATGTACGGTTCGATCTGCATCGGGACCATCCGCTGCGCCCCGTTCCCAACCGCGTTGGCAGTGACCGAATTGCCGCGCAGCCCGAAGAGGTAGCGGATCAGCATCAGACCGTCGGTGAGTGCGTCCGGCTGGCCATTGCCGTCCACGTCCAGGATCGGACGGATGTTGTTCAGGCGCAGCAGAATGTCCTGAGGCGTGAGGCGCGTCGCCCCGGGGCCCATCGCGCCATTTGTCAGCGACAGTCCGCTCAGCCCGAACAGATAGCGGATGATCAGCAATCCGTCGGTAAGCGCGTCGTAGATGTTATTGCCATCTATATCGATGGTGGGGCCCTCTGCCGGCGTGGTGTTCTCGACCTGCCAGAATCCGCTCTTGAAGCTGTAACTCCCGCCAGTCGACGATCCGGTGCCTGCCTGCCCGATGGTTGCGCCAAGGGCGTAACTGCCGCCCGTCGTGGCTGTATCGCCACCTCCAGCGATGGCATTCCAGGACAGATCGTATGTGGCAGCCCGCGAGGCCATGCCCGGCAATGCGACGGCCACGATGCCAACAATCAGGATGCCCAAGCGGAATCCAAACTTCATTTCTTGCCTCTTTGCGCCGCTATGGTGGAATGCCTATCCCCCAAATCCGGGCTTGGGACCCGGCATGGTCTTCGCGTCGGCGCGCGCGGAGGCGCTGCCCATTCGCTCTAGCCCGGCCAGGCGCGCTTCGAGTTCCATGATCCTCTTGTCCTGCGCGGCGCTTTTCGATGTCAGTTCCGCTTCGAGTCGGCTGATGCGTTGGTTCTTCTCCAGTACGATCTGATACAACCCCTGGAGCGCGGCCAGCGCCACGCCGTCGGCGTCGATGGTAGTGATGTGCCTTTCGTCCTCGCCTACGCCAAAGGCCGCGGCGAAATCCTGCGCCATGGGACCGATGTGGCGGATCGCCGCATCCTGCGTCTTGTAGTTCCACGTGCTGATCGGAATCCGCGCGAGTTTTTCCATGACCGCCCTGGCATCGACCGGCGCAAGGTTGGCTTTGCTGGTGCGATCGCTCAGCGGTGACCAGGCATTGCCGCCGGCCGCCATGTACACGCCGGCGGTCGCCGTGCCGGAGCCGTTGATCGCCGTGACGAAATACACGCCGCCGGTGGCGCGCGCCGTGAAGGCATTGGTGGTATTGCAGACAAAGTCGAAATTGCTCGAATCGGCCCAGGTGAAGCAACCGTCATTGAACGACTTGGCGCGATAGCCCGCGGCGAAACTGGTGCTGCCTTGCGCCGAATTGCTCGCGCCACCCGGCACCATTGCCGCGCCGCCGCTGGCGATATTGCCGTTGCCGCCCGCCACCGTTGCGTCGAAACCGCCGGTCGTATTGCTGTTGCCGCCGCCCACGGTGCCGCCGCCCAGCGCCACGATGTTGTTGTAGCCGCCGCCGATCGTCCCGATGTTCAGATTGGTGCCGGCCGCCGCGGTGATCTGGTTCTGCTGCCCGCCGGCGATGGTGCCGTAGCCGCCATCGGGCGAAACGAGATTGCCGAACCCGCCGCCTATCGTCGAGGCCCCGGCCTTGGCCTGATTGCCGCTGCTGGCGCCGCCATTCCACCCACCGCCGCCTATGGTCGACCCGGGTCCGCTGGCGATGTTGTATTCGCCGCCGCCGACCCTGGAACTGCGGCCCGAGGCGAAATTGAAACCGCCACCGCCCGCCGACGACCACTCGCCCGTCCGCATGATTGCCGTGTCCGCCCGCGATCGTCGCGGAAAACCCGTTGGCAACATTGAACACGCCGCCGCCGATGGTGCCATTGGCGATCAAGGCGCCGCCGCCGACCTCGTTCTGGTAACCCCCGCCTATGGTGGCGTTCTGGCTGCTGGCAATGTTCAGATCGCCGCCGCCGATGTACGCAACATAGCCGCTGGCGACGTTGTAGAAGCCGCCGCCGATGCCTGATGAACTGCCGGTCGCATAGTTGTGCAGGCCACCCGCGACAGTCGCGTAATCGTTGGTCGCCTGGTTGTCGGTGCCACCGGCGATCGTCGAGCCATAGCCATCGGCGTGATTGCCGCGACCGCCGCCCACGGCGCCAAACGTGTTCATCACCCGATTTTCGTAACCGAGCACGCCGCCGCCCGCGATGGTTTGGCCGTAGTGGACGGGCGAGGTCGTGTTGCCCGAATAGCCACCCGCGAGGTTGGGGCTTAGTGACTGCGGATAGATGCGCAACGCGCCCGAGCCGTTCACGCCTATCGTCACCGCGGTATTGTCGGTGGTGCCGACGAACCCGTTGCCGCCGGTGCCGCCGTTCCCATTCAGCGCCCAGTTGTTGAGCGAGTGCAGCGCATACGGCGTTGCGTTCAATTGGGTGCGCTGGCCGAGCGTGACGTAATTCGCATCGCCCGCGCATTTGACCGCCGTCTCGAGCCAGCGCGCCTCGCCGGTGAAGGCGCCGGCGCCGTAGTCGAGCTGCACCGTGAACAGGCCGTTGCTGATCGGCACGGTCGGGAACGTGTTGCTGTTGAGAAAGGCGCCGTTCGATGCCGCATCCCACAACGAAAGACTCAGTGCGCACGTGCCGCTGACGGGCAGGCCGCCGCTGGTCAGTTTGCCCTGGTAGGAAAAGGCCGTGCCCGCGGGCGTGGCGACGGCCGGGCCCGGCGCGAGCGTTCCACCGACCAGGAGGAAAGCGATCGAGATAAACAAGAAGCGGAAAGTCGATTTCCTGGCGAACATGACCTCTCCTCTTATTGGGTCAGCGATGAGCGGATGGTACGCTTCGCGCGCGCTCTATCCAAGCGTGCGCTTTCGATTGCACTGCAGCAGTCGGAGAGACGCTTCGTGAGCGGCGCGCATTGCAGTTGCTTCGCGTTCTCATGCACGGACTCGCCAGGCGCCGCGCAGAGCGGCTCGCGCTCGAAGCGGGGATTCGGCTCAAGGTCGGGCCACCGTGAAGATAGTAAGATGTTTGGAACAACATGCTCGAACTCTCCATCCGTCCCCGTCGCGCAGCCCGCATCGCGCTACCGGCTGCAAGCCCATGATCATGCGCGACGCCGGGCGCATGCAGCAGCCGGACGCCCTTGCCCCGGCGATGGCGCTGATCGCCCGCGACGTCGAAACCGCTGTCGCCGATCTCGCCCGCATGATCGCCATCGACACCTCGTTCCCGCCCGGCCAGGGCTACGACGCGTTCGCCGATCTGCTTGAGCCGCTGGTCTGGCCGCTCGGTTTTGCAACGGAGCGGATCGTCGTGCCCGAAAAGGCGCTCTGGCGCGTGGCGGGCGGCCCGGCCGCGGGAGCGCACCAATCTGGTCGCGACGCGGCGCACGGGCAAGCCGGTGTGCGGCCTCTACTTCCACGTCGATACGGTGCCCGCCGCACCGGGCTGGCGGAGCGATCCGCCTGCGCCTTGCGCGCGAAGGCGACCGGCTGGATCGGTCCCGGCGCCGCCGACATGAAAGGTTCGATCGCCGCGGCGCTGCTCGCGCTGCGGGCCGCGGTCGCGAGCGGCGTCGAACTGGCGTACGACCCGATGCTGCGAGATCCAGATCGACGGGCAACAAGTAATTGACGCCATTGATCTGCACGCCGTGGCCGGCATAGAACAGGATTGCAATATCAGAATCGAACACCTTGTTGCTGAAATTTGCCAACGCCGTGACCAGTTTCGACCGATCCGCGTCGAGGACCGTTTCCACGTCGATGCCGAACGAGCGCAGGCGCACGGACACGGCACGCGCGTCGCTGACCGCATTGGGCAATGGAGAGGCCGGATACCGGGAGTTGCCGATCACCAGCGCGTGGGCACTGCGGCGAAGGGGCGGTGGCCTGCTTGCCTGGGACGCTTTCAGTGCAGCTTGCGCGGCCGCAGCCTGTGTGGCGGCAGCCTGCGCTGCGGCGGCCTGCGCTGCGGCAACTTGCGCGGCAGCATCCTGGTTGAGCTTTGCAAAGCGCTCCTCGAGCAAGCGAAGCCGCTCAAGGGTGCCTGGATCCAGCTGGGAAGTGCTTCCCTTCTGTGGTTCGGATGGCAGTCCGATCGCGGGTGACGGCGGGCGCCGGGACCGTTACGGGCTTTGTCGCGATCGCCGGCAGCGCGGGTGCTGGCCCGGATTGCGGCGCCAGAGGCCTCGCTGACTCGTCTGCCGGCCGCGACTTCGTTTCTACGGTCTGTTTCTCCGGCGTTGGTGCAACCTGCACCTTCTGCGGCGGTGGATCCGCCTTGCTCGTTTGCGGCGGGTTGACCTGCGGTGTTCCGGGCGCCGTGGTTTGCGCGATCACGGTGGCAGGTTCCCGAACCGGTCCGGCGTCCAGTCGCTCCAGCGACCACTCACCGCTCCCGAAACAGCCGTACGACGACGACGACGACACAGCAAGGACGCCGCTGTAGCCTTTGGATCCGGCCAGGCCTTTCATCGTAAAGGTGGTGTCGCCATTGGACTCCGGCTTCGAGAATTCAATAAAGGCTTCGCCGCCGCGACTGACTGTCGTTTGGACATCGCGCCAGTAATTCACCGTAAACCGATTGCCGGCAAGAACGGTCAGCTCCTGAGTGGAATTGACTGTGCACAGGCCTTTGCCTTCAGCTTGGGTCGACGACATTCTGAGGCGGTACTTGCCTGGCGCGACCCTGGGGCAGGCGGGCCGATCCCCTACGGCGCCGGGAGGACGGGCCCGCGCCCGGCGCTGCCTGCGAAGTTTCTTGCGCATAGGCAGGGGTGACACCTATCAGTCCGCTCAAAGCAGCGCAGATTGCCAGGACGCGGAGGAAAGACCGGCGGTTCGCACTGGACCAGGCGAATGCGAAGATCTGCATGGCTTGAGTTCCCTCCATCCTTATTTCGGGTCGCACATTGCTCCTTCGCCGGGAGCCGATGCGGCAGGTTATGTTTGGCTGGCGCGCGACCAGCACAGATTATCCACGTTGCCCACACGGAATCAAGGCAGAAAAACACCAAACCTGATGGACATCCCTGGAATCAAGTCAGAAAGTAAGATAATTCATCCAACATGACCTAACTATGGATCCGCCACTCTTGCTTCGCAACGCGCTGTGCCCTGAGTCATCCACCTTGAGATCCACCAACCGACTGCTTGTCCAGAGAACTCGCCATCCGGGGCCACGGCAATGGCGCTGATCGCGGGCGGGCTTGAACTCGCCGTCGCCGATCTCGCCCGGATGATCGCCATCGACACGTCGTTCCCGCCCGGCCAGGGCTACGACGCGTTCGCCGACCTGCTCGAGCCGCTGGTCTGGCCGCTCGGTTTTGCGACGGAGCGGATCGTCGTGCCCGAGGCGCTCTGGCACGTGGCGGGCGGCCCCGCCGCGGGGCGGCGCACCAATCTGGTGGCGACGCGGCGCACGGGCAAGCCGGTGTGCGGCCTCTACTTCCACGTCGATACGGTGCCCGCCGCACCGGGCTGGCGGAGCGATCCGCTGCGCCTTGCGCGCGAAGGCGACCGGCTGATCGGTCTCGGCGCCGCCGACATGAAAGGTTCGATCGCCGCGGTGCTGCTCGCGCTGCGGGCTGCGGTCGCGAGTGGCGTCGAACTGGCGTACGACCCGATGCTGCTGTTCTGCACCGACGAAGAGGGCGGACTCTTTCCCGGCGTCCGCTATCTCGCCGAACAGGGCAAGCTCGAAGGCCACATCGTCAATTTCAACGGCAGCGCCGAGGCGCGGATCTGGGCCGGCTGCTTCGGCTTGTTCAACCTGCTGGTCCGGGTGCGCGGCCAGACCGTGCACGCGGGCGAAGGCAACCGGACCGGCGCCGGGCGCAATGCGATCGAGGGCGCGTTGCCGCTGCTGCAGGCGCTCTTTGAACTGAAGTCCAAAGTCGCGGCGCGGACCTCGGCGCTGCCCCCACCGCCGCATGCGGGCGGGCCGCTGGCGGCGAGCCTCAACATCGCCGCCGCGCATGGCGGCACAAGCGGCGGGCAGGTGCCTTCGCTGGTCGAGATCATGCTGTCCAGGCGCTACATGCCGGAAGAGCGGTTCGACGAAGCGCTGGCCGAGATCCGGTCGGTGATCGATGCCTTCACGGCGCGCTCGCCCGACCTCGCCGTCGAGACCGATCTGATCGGCCATCTCATTCCGGTCGACGACCCCGGCGGTCCGCACTGGCCGCGCTGGCAGCGGGCGGTGGGCCATGGCTTCGGCTATGCGCCGGAGGACTTTCGCAAATGGGGCGCGGCGAGTTGCTCCGACTTCGGCTACGTCCAGCGCACCGGGATGCGCGAAGTGCTGCTGGGCGGACTGGGCCGCCCGGACCGCATGATCCATTCCCCGGGCGAACACACGACCACCGGAGACTTGGTCGCGCTGGCACGCGCCGTGCTAGCCTATCTTGCCGCCGACTTCATGCCGGAACTGATCCCCGAAACGAGCCGGGCCGGGAATGCCGACTCTGACCCCGATCCGCTGTTGCCAACTGAGACCCCGAAAGGAGCGAACCATGTCGAACTTTGACCGCCGCCAATTCCTTGCCACGTCCGCCGCGCTGGGGGGGCTGGCGCTGAACCCGTTCAATGCGTACGCGCAGGCGGCGCCGCGCCGGGGCGGCGTCTTGCGGATGAGCGTCGACCAGGCCGTGGCCAAGCTCAATCCGCTGCTCACCCGCGTGAACCCGGAATACCTGGTCGCGGAGTTGCTCTATTCGGGCCTGACGCGGCTGAAGGTCGACATGAGCGCCGAGCCCGACCTGGCCGCCTCGTGGTCCAGCACGCCCGACCTGCTGGAATGGACGTTCGTCCTGCGGCGTGGCGTGACCTTCCACGACGGCAGCGCTTGCACGGCCGCCGACGTGGTGGCGACGTTCGAGGCGATCCTCGACGCCAAGACCGCGTCGCCCGCGCGCCAGAACGTCGGCCCGATCGCCAAGGTGCGGGCGAAGGACGACAGCACGGTCATCTTCACGCTGTCGGCGCCCTTCGCCGACCTGCCGGTGACCATCGCCTACACCAACGCCAAGATCGTCCCGGCGGCGGTGATCAAGGCCGGCCTGGCGCGGCTCGACCGCGAGGCGATCGGCACCGGCCCGTTCAAGCTGGTCTCGTTCGAGCCGGAGCGGCAGGTCGTCGTCGCCCGCAACGACGCGTACTACGACCGCGCGCGGCCCTATCTCGACCGGATCCAGATCGTCGTCTATCCCGACAGCACCGCCGAGGGCTCGGCGCTGATTTCCGGGGACACCGACATGATCTCCACGGTGCCGCCGACGGAGTTCGCACGGCTTGAGAAGGCGCCCGGCGTCAAGGGCTTGCGTACGCCGTCGGGCCAGTTCTGCAACGTCAATTTCGGCTGCGACCAGAAACCGTTCAACGATGTGCGCGTGCGCCAGGCGGTGGCGCTGACGATAGACCGGGCGGCGATGGTCGAGTTCGTCACCGAAGGCTACGGGACGCCAGGCAACGACACGCCGCTCAACTCGGCCTACCGCTACTACGCGAACCAGGCGCTGAAGAAGCCCGACATCATCAAGGCCCGCGCCCTGCTGGCGGCGGCCGGCTATCCCAACGGCCTCGACGCGACGCTGATTGCCTCCGACCGGCCGCGGGTGCGCACGCAACTCGCGGTCACGCTGCGCGAAATGGTCAAGCCCGCCGGCATCCGCATCAACGTCGAGACCATGCCGCACGCGACCTATCTCGACCAGGTGTGGAAAAAGGGCTCGTTCTATGTCGGCTTCTACAACATGCAGGCGACGGCCGACGCAATCTTCGCGCTGCTCTACACGTCGAATGCAGCGTGGAACGAGACGCGCTGGAACAATCCCGCCTTCGACAAGTTCGTCAACGAGGCCCGCGGCACCGTCGACGATGCGAAGCGGCGCGCGCTCTACGCCGAGGCGCAGAAGCTCATGCATGCCGAAGTCCCGTCGATCATCCCGGTGTTCTTCGACCTGCTGGCCGCGCAGCGCGACTGGGTGCAGGGCTACCAGCTGCATCCGCGGGGCGCGGTGTTCCGGCTCGACCACGTTTCGCTCGCCGCGAACGCGCCGAAACGCGCCTGACGCCGGGCGGGGCCAGCGCGCATGTCGCCCGCTTATGTCCTGAAGCGCATCGCACTGATCGGCTACACGCTGTTCGTGGTGTCGCTGATCGTCTTCGCGATCACGCAGATCCTGCCCGCGGACGCCGCGGTGATGCTGCTGGGCGAGAACGCGACCGCCGACGCGCTGGCCGCGGTGCGCGTCCAGCTCGGCCTGGACGCGCCGGTCTGGCTCCAGTACGGCCGCTGGCTGATCGGCGTGCTGCAGGGCGACTTCGGCGTCTCGATGCGCACCGGCCAGCCGGTCGGCCCGGTCCTGGTCGAAGCCCTCGGGCGCTCGCTGCTGCTGGCGCTGTTCGCGATCCTGCTGATGCTGTGCCTGGCCGTGCCGCTGGGCATCGTCGCCGCGATCCGCCGCGGCAAGGCCACCGACCTCGGCGTGAGCGTGACGTCGTACATCGGCGTCTCGGTGCCCGAGTTCGTCAGCGCGACGCTGCTCATCCTGGTGCTGGCCGACTGGCTGCAATGGCTGCCGGCCACCGGCTACGTGCCGCTGACCGAGGACTTTGCGCGCGGCCTCAAGCACCTGGTCCTGCCGGTCCTGACCGTGTCCATCATCCTGATCGCGCATGTGTCGCGGATGGTGCGCTCGGAACTGGTCGACGTGCTGCACACCGACTACATCCGCGCCGCGCGCCTGAAGGGACTCTCGGCGCGCGCCGTGCTGTTCAAGCACGCGCTGCGCAACGCGCTCCTGCCGACCATCACCATCGTCGCGCTGGACGTCGGCTACCTGCTGGGCGGGGTGATCGTGGTCGAGGAGATCTTCGCGCTGCCGGGCATCGGCCGGCAGCTGATCGTCGCGATCCAGAGCCGCGACCTGCCCTCGATCCAGGCGGGCGCGCTGATCATGGCCTCGACGTACGCGATCGCCAACTTCCTGGCCGACATGACGTATGCGTGGCTCGACAAGCGGATCCAGTATGGCTGAGCTCCTGCGCCGGATGCTGCGCTCGCCGCAGGGCGCGCTGGGCCTGCTGCTGGTCGGGCTGATGCTGGTTCTCGTGATCGTCGGCCCGTGGCTCGCACCCTACAATCCGGAGACGTTCACGCCGCTGCAGCGCTACAAGCCGCCCAGCCTGCAGTTCTGGCTCGGCACCGACCAGTACGGCCGCGACATCCTCTCCCGCCTGCTTTACGGCGCGCGCGCGACGGTGCTGATGGCGATCATCGCCAGCGCGCTGGGCACGCTGGCCGGCGCGCTGATCGGCACCACCTCTGCGTACCTGGGCGGGCGCAGCGACGAGGCGATCATGCGCACCATCGACGCGGTGATGTCGATTCCCAGCCTGCTGATGGCCTTGCTGATCGTCACGCTGCTGGGCAAGAGCAGCTTCAACGCGCTGCTCGCGATCGGCATCGCGTTCACGCCCGGCATGGCGCGGGTCACGCGCTCGGTCGCGCTTACCGTGCGCAAGCAGGATTACGTCAGCGCCGCGATCGCGCGCGGCGAGAAGGCCCGCTACATCGTCTGGCGCGAGATGCTGCCCAACGTCGTGGCGCCCATCGTCGTGGAGATGACCATCCGCGTCGCGTTCGCCGTGATGCTGTTCGCGACGCTGAGCTTCCTCGGCCTGGGCGCGCAGCCGCCGGCGCCCGAGTGGGGGCTGATGGTGTCCGAGTCGCGGCGCTTCATGCATCTCTCCCCCTGGATGATCCTGTGGCCCAGCCTCGCGATCGCCACCGTCGCGATCGGCTTCAACCTGCTGGGCGACGGGCTGCGCGACGCGCTGAACCCGCGAACCTGAGACGGCAATGGACACCACGGCGCCCATCCTCGAAGTCAGCGGCTACAGCCTCGACTACGCGACACCGGCGGGGTTCACCCGCGCGCTGGACGGCGTCTCGCTCGGCATCGCGAAGGGCGAGGTGCTGGGCCTGGTCGGCGAGTCGGGCTCGGGCAAGACCTCGCTGGCGTGGGCGGTCATGCGCTACCTGCCGGCGGGTGCGAAGGAGTCCGGCCGCATCAGCCTGGCCGGCAAGGAACTGACTGCCGCGAGCCCTGCCGAGATCGACGCCATACGCGGCCGCCGAATCGGGATGGTTTTCCAGGATCCGGGTACGTCGCTCAATCCGACGCTGACCCTGGGCGAGCAACTGGCCGAGGTGCTGGTGCGCCATCGCGGCCTCTCGCGCAAGGACGCCTGGGCCGAAGGCGAGGCGATGCTCGCCCGCGTCGGCATCCAGTTGCCAGCCGCGATGATGCGGCGTTACCCGCACGAGGCGTCGGGCGGCGAAAAACAGCGCGTGGTCATCGCCACCGCCTTCGCCTGCCAGCCCGAGTGCATCCTGTTCGACGAGCCGACCACGGCGCTGGACGTGATCACGGCGCGGCAGATCCTCGATCTCTTCGCCGAGCTGCAGGACGAGACCAACGTGGCCTCGCTCTACATCTCGCACGACCTTGCCGTCGTGTCGTCGGTCTGCAACCGCGTCGCCGTGATTCACCGCGGGCGCATCGTCGAGCAGGGGCCGATAGCCGAAGTCTTCGCCGCGCCGCGGGATCCGTACACGCGGATGCTGCTGGCCGCCGTGCCGCGGCCCGATCGCCGCGTGATCGAGACAGTACCCGAGCCCCGGGCCGATGCACTGCTCGAAGTCGACAAGGTCAGCGTCATCTACGGGCGCAAACCCTTTCTCGCCGCGCTGCTCGGACGCGTCAACACGCAGTTCACGGGCAACCGCGAGATCACTCTGGCGATGCAGCCGGGCGAGATCCTCGGCATCGTCGGCGAGTCCGGCTCCGGCAAGTCGACCCTGGCCCGCGCGCTGACGGGGCTGCATCCCTTCGAAGGGCAGATCCGCTTCGGCGGCCGGCCCATCCACGGCATAGCAGACATGGACCGGGCGTATCGGCGCGACGTGCAGATCATTTTCCAGAACCCGGACTCGTCGCTCAATCCGCGCCAGCGCGTCCGCGAGATCCTGTCGCGGCCGCTGGAACTCTATGGCGAGCCGGGGCGCGGCGCGGACAAGGCGGCGATAGCCGGGTTGCTGGAGCAGGTGCGGCTGCCGGCGGACTTCGCCGACCGCTTCCCGCATCAACTCTCGGGCGGGGAGAAGCAGCGGGTCGCCATCGCGCGCGCGTTCGCCTCCAACCCCAGGCTGGTCATCTGCGACGAGATCACGTCGTCGCTGGACGTCTCGGTCCAGGCGGCGGTGGTGGCGCTGCTGGTCGACCTGCAGCAGCGGCACGGCACCGGCTACCTGTTCATCACGCACGACCTGAATCTGGTGCGCCAGATCGCGCACCGGATCGCGGTCATGTACCGCGGCGACCTGGTCGAACTGATCGACGTCGGCGACCTGGCGGCCGGGGCGCGGCACGCGTACACGCGCTCGCTGCTGGCGGCGGTGCCGGCGCCGCTGGCGGCCTGACCCGTTGCGCGCCCATTGACATCACCCGTGAAAATGTACATCATACTGTACATTGAAGCACAGGAGGCTCCATGCGGGACGCCACGTTTACCGAATTGCGCAACAACGCCAAGGATTACTTCGACGCGGTCGAAGATGGCGAGACTGTTCGCGTCTTTCGCAACGGCAAGCCGATTGCCGAAATCGTGCCCATCCGGCCGGGGGGTCCGTGGTGGAAGAGACAGGCGAGTCCGCTCACGATCAAGGGGCGCTTGAGCCGGAAACTGAAGGACAGGGACGACTCGGCGTGAAGGTGCCTGGATACGTCGGCTCTGCGAAGCGCTCTACAACAAGGCTCGGCAAGGTCAGGCTGTGCCAGCGGCCGCTCGTTGAGCGTCATTTGCCTGCCGGAACTGATTTCGGCGCTGTCCCGCCTCGTGCGTGAGAGAAGGCTGGCCAAGGCGGCGTACCGCCGGTTGAAGGGTGACGCAGAGCGACTGGAGGACGGCCAGACACCCGAAGTCCTGGTCCCCCTGTCGCGCGCCCCGGGCCGCCCCCGCTCCCTGAGCGATTCCGTTGCAGCGCTTTGGGGCCTGAGCTTGCTTGGCGGATCGTCGGCAACTCTCCGCGGCACGAAAGGCCGGTCTCAAGGTCGTCGACGTGGCGTGAGCTCGCGTCACGAAAGATTGCGCAAAGGAGCATTACATGGCACAACCAAACAACCGGCTGGATCAGGTCGTTCTCGAAGCCCGGCGCAACGCCGAGAAGCGCGAAGCCGGCTATCGCGCGCAGGCGCTGAAAATTTTCCCGTGGGTGTGCGGCGGCTGCGCGCGTACGTTCACGCACGCCAACCTGCAACTGCTGGAAGTCCACCACAAGAACAGCAACCACGAGGACAACCCGCCGGACGGCGGCAACTGGGAACTGCTCTGCACGTACTGTCACGAGCACGAGCATTCCAAGCTCAAGGACATGGCGGGGCGCACGGCCGTGGGCAATGAAGCAACGGCCTCGACCCACAATCCCTTTGCCGAACTGAAGGCGCTGATGGAATCCCGGAAGCGCGGGTGACCAATCGCTGACTGACCCCGCTCACCACCAAGGAGATGAACATGGACCGCGCCGCACTGCTTGCCCGCCTCGACGAGAA
This sequence comes from Betaproteobacteria bacterium, assembly GCA_016717855.1. Classification (GTDB taxonomy): domain Bacteria; phylum Pseudomonadota; class Gammaproteobacteria; order Burkholderiales; family Casimicrobiaceae; genus PALSA-1005. The sequence goes on along the minus strand of JADKEV010000009.1, from coordinate 107,840 downwards.
GGCCGCCCTCGACTTTCTTTCCATGATGGCCCGCCACAAGAGCTACACGGAAACCGAGGGCGAGAGAAAGCTCGCCGCGTTCATGGTGGACCGGATGCGCGAGATCGGCCTCGAGGCGGCACTGCAACCGGTGATCGGCGAGCGCGTCAACGCGATCGGGTACCTGAAGGGTGTGGGTGGCGGCAAGAGCCTGCTCTTCAACGGCCATATGGACACCAACCCGGCGACCGAGGGCTGGACCGTCGACCCGTGGGGCGGGCTGGTCGACGACAAGTTCATCTACGGGATCGGCGTGTCGAACATGAAGGCGGGCGATGCGGCGTATTTCTGCGCGGTGAAGACTCTGCTCGACGCCGGGGTGAAACTCAAGGGCGACGTGGTGCTGACCTACGTGGTCGGCGAATTGCAGGGCGGCGTCGGCACGGTCGCGGCGATCGCGCAGGGCGTGAAGGCCGACTACTTCATCAACTCCGAGCCCACCGACCTGCAGGCGCTGACCATGCATGCCTGCGCGTTCACGTATGTGATCGAGCTGACCGGCAACACGCGGCACCTGTCCAAGCGCGAGGAGGCGGTCGACGCCATCGTCGCCGCGTGCGATCTGATCCCGCGGCTGAACGCGCTGAAGTTCTCCGGCGCGCTCTCCGACGAGCATCGCGCGATCAACCGGCTGCACGTCGGCATCGTGCATGGCGCGCTGGGCCGCGAACTGCACGAATGGCGCGCGCCGCAGGTGGCCGACTTCGCCCGGATCAAGGGCTCGGGCCGCTACGCGCCGGGCCAGACCGAGGCCGGCGCCGTCGCCGACATCCGCCGCGAACTCGACGCGCTGGAGGCGCGCTTCCCCGGCCTGAAGGCGACCATCCGCACCGAGAAGCAGGAAGGCCACCGCTCGATGCCCGCATTCGAAGTCAAGAAGGACGCGCGCATCGTCAAGACGATCAATGCCGCCTACCTGGCGGTGCGCGGGCAGCCCCAGCCCACCGGCGCCATCACCCCGCCCGGCTACTACGGCACCGACGCGGGACACTTCTACGCCGCGCTCGGAATGGAAGGCATCGTCTGCGGCCCGGGCGGGCGCTACAACACCATGCCCGACGAACGCGTCGACATCGTCGACTACCTCGACATGATCCGGATCTACATGCTGTGCATACTCGACATCTGCGAGGAGGCTTGACGTAATTCGGGGTGGAGTTGGACCCCTAGGGGGCGCAGCGATACCCATCTTGGATCCGAACCGTGTCTGGTCGTTTTCCTTTGTGCCCACACGCCGAACGGTCGCTCGCTCCACCCATCCTACGACCAATGACGATGCACCGAAATTCGAGCCTGGCCCCTTTTCTCCTGGTGCTTGCCGCCACCATGGCCTTCGCGCAGGAAGAGCCGAAACCCGCGTCCCCGCCGGAGCCGCCCGCGCCCGCCGCCACGACCGAAAAGTCCGTCGTCACCGGCACCCGCATGTCCGAAGGCGACGAGCGCCGCTATTCGACGGCGACGAAGATCGTGTTCGGTCGCGAGGAACTCGACCGCTACGGCGACACGTCGCTGGGCGAAGTCCTGAAGCGCCTGCCGGGGATCACGATCTCCGGCGCGCCGGGACGCGGCGGCGACATCCGGATGCGCGGGCTGGGCCGCGGCTACACAATGATCATGATCAACGGCGAGCCGGCGCCGCGCGGCTTCTCGATGGATTCGCTCACCCCGGAACAGGTGGAGCGCATCGAGATCATGCGCGCGCCGGTGGCCGAGCACAGCGCGCGCGCCATCGCCGGCTCGATCAACATCGTGCTGCGCGAAGAACTGGTCAAGCGGGAAAACGACGTCCGGCCCGGGCTGGGCTGGGAAGAGGGGCGCTGGCAGCCGGGAATCTGGGTGCAGAAGAGCGACACGCTGGACAAGCTCAACTACAACGTCGGCGCCAACGTCCTGCATCGGGACCTGCCACGCTATGTGGCGACCACGACCACAGCCATCGACACGCGCACCGGCGCACCCACCCTGGCGCAGGAGCAGCGCGATCAGAGCAACAGCCGGTCCGACAGCCTGAACCTGAACGCGCGGTTAAACTGGCGGATGGACGGCGGCAACAACTTCGCGCTCATCCCTTTCATGAACACGTCGCGCAGCAAGGCGGCCGGCTCGACCGTGCTGGAGCAGTCCCTCGGCGCGCAGCAGCCGCCGTTCGCCAGCACCCTCTGGCGCTACGAGTCGGACAACACGATGGCGCGCGTGATCGGGAATCTGCGGCAGCGGTTCAGCAACGGCGCCCGGCTCGAACTGCGCTTCAATGGCGGCCAGGCCGCCAGCGACAGCCGGACCGACCGCGACGAGTTCGACGCCGCCGGCGGAGTGGTTCACGTGATTCGCAACAGCGTGGGGATTCGTGACACGACGTTCAGCACCGGCGGCAAGTACTCGCGGCCGCTGGGCAGCGGCCACCAGTTCGCCGCCGGCTGGGACCTGGAAGCCGGCCAGCGCAAGGAGACGGCAGCCTCGCTGCAGGATGGCGTCGATCCGCTGGCCCGCTACGGCGACGACATCCAGGCGCAGACCCGCCGCCTCGCCGCCTTCGCGCAAGATGAGTGGGACATCTCGCCGCTGTGGGCCGCGTATGGCGGGCTGCGCTGGGAAACCATCCGCACGCGGAGCGAATCGGCGCTGGCCTCGGCGCGCAACCAGAGCAGCGTGCTCAGCCCCTTGCTGCACAGCGTCTGGCGCTTCGATCCGGAGAGCAAGGACCAGGTGCGCGCGGCGCTGACCCGCACGTACCGCGCGCCGACGCTGGCCAACCTGGTCGCGGTCCCGACGCTGTCGCCCAACTATCCGGTCTCGGGGCCCAATACCCCGACCAGCGCGGACAGCGTCGGCAATCCCGATCTCAAGCCGGAGCTGGCCTGGGGACTGGACCTCGCCTTCGAGCATTACTTCAGCGCCGGCGGGCTGGTCAGCGCCAGCGTGTTCGCGCGCAGCATCGACAACCTGATCCGCAACGTTACCAGCCTGCAGGTGGTGAACTGGTCGCCGGTGCAGCGCTGGGTGTCGACCCCGCGCAACATCGGCACCGCCACCAGCCGCGGCGTGGAACTCGAAGCCAAGTTCCGCCTCGACGAAGTGATCGCCGACGCGCCCAAGGTCAACCTGCGCGCGAACTACAGCCGCTACTGGTCCAACGTCGAGGACGTGCCGGGGCCGGACAACCGGCTGGACCAGCAGCCGCGGCAAACCGCCAACATCGGTGTCGACTACCGATTGAGCGCCCTGCCTCTGACGCTGGGCGGCAATTTCAACTGGACGCAGGCCTACGTCGTCCAGCAGACGGCCGCGCAGCTGTATTACCAGGGCAGGAAGCGCGTGGCCGATGTCTACGCGTTGTGGCGCTTCGACCCCAATACGCAGGTGCGGTTGTCGGCGTCGAATCTGCTGGCCGCCGACTATGAAACCGCGAACCGCGAAATCTTCGGGACCACCGACCAGAGCGCGCGCACGGCCACCCGGACGTACCGGTCGTACGCGGCGCGAATGGAGATCAGGTTCTGATCGCCACCGGCGTTATCATGACGGCCTGGCGCAACCAGCAGGGGAAATCGTGATCGTCAAGCAGATCTGGACCGGCAACAACTACCGCAACTTCAACTACCTGATCGCCTGCGGCGAAACGGGGGAGGCGCTGGCGGTCGACCCGCTGGACGTCGACAAGTGCGAGCAGGCGGCGACGGACGCGGGATGGCGGATCACGCAGATCCTGAACACGCACGAGCATCACGACCACGTCGGTGGCAACGCGGAGATGGTCCGGCGGACCGGCGCGAAGATCATCGCCCACAAAAACGCCGGCGGCAAGATCCCCGGCATGGCGCGCGGCGTCGGCGCGGGCGACGTGATCAAGGTGGGCAGGACGGTCGAGCTCGAGGTAATGGACACGCCGGGCCACACGATGTGCCACGTGTGCCTGCGTTCGCATACCGACCAGCCGGCGCTATTCTGCGGCGACACGCTGTTCAACGCCGGCGCGGGCAATTGCCACAACGGCGGGCATCCGGACGCGCTGTACAAGACGTTCGCGGAGCAGCTGGACAAGCTGCCCGAATCGACGCTGGTCTATCCGGGCCACGATTACATCGAGAACAACCTGCGCTTCACGCTCGATCGCGAGCCCGACAATCCGTCGGCGCAGGCCATGCTCGGCCGGGTCGCCGGCCAGGATCCGGCCCATGCCTACGTCTCGACGCTGGCGGTGGAGCGGACGATCAACACCTTCTTCCGCCTGGCGAGCCCCACGGTCATCGCGAAACTGCGCGAGGTGTTTCCCGACCTGCCGGAGAATCCCGACCGGCGGACCGTGTTCGTCAAGCTCCGGGAGTTGCGGAACAGCTGGTAGGCGTGGCCGCGCCGCATCGGGCGCAAAGTGGATCAGAATCGCTCCTTTGCCTCTTTGAATGGAGCGTCCATGTTTACCCTCGGTCTGCCCTGGTGGGAATTCGTCGTCCGCGGCGCGCTGGTCTACATCTTCCTGCTGATCATCCTGCGCCTCACCGGCAAGCGCAACACGGGACAGCTGGCGCCGTTCGACCTGGTCCTGCTGCTGGTGCTCAGCAACGCGGTCCAGAACTCGATGAACGGCGGGGACACGTCGTTACTGGGCGGCATCATTTCGGCCGCGACGCTGATCGGCCTGCACTACTGCGTCGCGTACCTGACGTTCCGCAGCAAGGCGCTGGAGAAATGGGTGGAGGGCAGGCCCCGCACCTTGATCCATAATGGCGTGCTGGATGAGAAGGTCATGCGCGAGGAACTGCTGACGCACCATGAACTGGGCGCCGCGCTGCGCGCCGCCGGCTGCGCCGCCGTCGAGCACGTCAGCATTGCCACGCTGGAGAACAACGGCCAGATCACGGTGTCCCCGCGCAACGCCGCCGGCTGAGCGGCGACCAGCGCGGCGCCGGGTTCCGGCTTCATCGATGTCTTGTGCAAAGGTCCTCCGGCATGATCGCCGTCCCTGCTCCGTCAGCCGTGTTGAGCATCCGCCAGTTGAGCAAGGCGTACCACGGCGCCACTGAGCGCATCGTGCTGCGCGACCTCGACCTCGAACTGAGCGCGGGCGAATACGTCGCGATCATGGGCGAGTCGGGCATCGGCAAGTCGACGCTGCTCAACCTGATCGCAGGCCTCGACATGCCGGACAGCGGCAGCGTCGCGATCGCCGGCACCGACCTGGGTGCGCTCGACGAGCAGCAGCGCACGCTGCTGCGGCGGCGCGACATCGGCTTCGTGTTCCAGGCCTTCCATCTGCTGCCCCGGCTGTCGGTCGCGCAGAACGTCGCGCTGCCGCTCTACCTGCTCGATGTGCCGCGCGAAGAAGCGGCGTTGCGCACGCTGGCGATGCTGGAGCGCCTGCGCTTGGCCGACCGCGCGGCGGACCTGCCGCGCACGCTGTCCTCCGGCCAGATGCAGCGCGTCGCGATCGGCCGCGCGCTGATCCACCGACCGCGGCTGGTGCTGGCGGACGAGCCGACGGGCAATCTGGATCCGGAGAACGCGGCGCTGGTGCTCGAACTCCTCCAGCGCGAACTGGCCGCGACCAATGCCGCGGCGCTGCTGGTCACGCACTCGCACGCGGCGGCGGCCACCACGCAGCGGACGCTGGCGCTGACCGCGTCCGGCCTGCATCCGGTCGGCGCCTGAGCCCATGGCCGCCCTGGCGCTTGCCGGCTACCGCAACCTGGCGCAGCGCGCGCTGACGGCCGGCGCGTGGCAGGAAAACCGCGGCCGCCTGCTGCTCTCCGTCGCCGGCGTGGCGCTGGGCGTGGCGCTGGGCGTCGCCGTCCACCTGATCAACGGCTCGGCGATCACCGAGTTCTCGCTCGCCGCGCGCACGCTCTCGGGCGACGCGGACCTGGTCGTCCGCGGCCCGCTCGAAGGCTTCGACGAGACTGTCTACCCGCGGCTCGCGCAACTGCCGGGGGTCGACGTCGCGAGCCCGGCGCTGGAGTTCGACGTCCGGCTCCCAGGGCGGCGGGCGCTGCACCTGATCGCGGTCGATGCGTTCCGCGCGCTGCGCATCCAGCCGGCCCTGTTCGGCAGCGAGTTCCGGCAGCTGCCGGCGCTGCTGGAGTCCGACGCCGTCGTCCTCAGCCGCGCCGCGGCGGACGACCTGGGCCTGCGCGAGGGCGATGCCCTGGTCGCGCAAGTTGGCACGCAGACCGTCGCGCTGCGCGTCATCGCGGTTCTGGCGGCGGAGACCGCCGCGCAACGGGTCGCCTATGCCGACATCGCGACCGCCCAGTGGCGGCTGCAGCGCCTGGGCCTGCTGGACCGCATCGACATCCGCGTCGCGCCCGATGCCGACACCGGCGAAATCGCGGCGCGGATCGCCGCGCTGTTGCCGCCCGGCGTCCAGGTCAGCGACACCGACGCGCAATCGCGGCAGGCCGAAGGCATGACCCGCGCGTACCGGGTCAACCTCAACATGCTGGCGCTGGTCGCGCTATTCACCGGGTCCTTCCTGGTCTTCGCGACGCAGGCGCTGACCATCCTGCGCCGCCGCCGCGAGATCGCGATCTTGCGCGTGCTCGGCGTGACGCGTGGCGGCGTGTTGCGCGTGCTGCTCGCCGAAAGCCTGCTCCTGGGCGCCGCGGGTTCGGCGCTGGGCGTGGCACTCGGCTCCGGGCTGGCGTGGCTCGCGCTGACGCGGCTGGGTGGCGATCTGGGCGCCGGGTACTTCAGCGGGATGACCGTGCACCTGCACCAGGATCCGGTGGCGCTGGCGCTCTACTTCGCGCTCGGGATCGCCGCCGCGCTGGCGGGCTGCGTCGTGCCGGCATGGCAGGCGGCGGCCAGCGCACCCGCGCCGGCGCTCAAGGCCGGTGATACGTCGGACACGGCGGCGGGCGCGCGCCCGCCGTGGCCGGGCCTGGCCTTGCTGGCGGCGGCGGTGCCGCTCGCGCTGTTGCCGCCGATCCGGGATTTGCCGCTGGGCGGCTACGGCGCGGTCGCGGCGCTGCTGGCCGGCGCGCTGTGGCTGGCGCCCGCGGTCGTGGAGTGGCTGCTCGGCCATTTGCCCTCGCCCCGCGATGCAGTCGCGCTGATCGCCTTCCAGCAACTGCGCGGCGCCAACAGCCAGCTCGGCATCAGCATCGCGGCGATCGTCGTCAGCTTCAGCCTGATGGCGGCGATGCTGATCATGATCGGCTCCTTCCGCGGCTCGCTCGAAGCCTGGCTGGAGGACATCCTGCCCGCCGACGCATACGTGCGGGCCGGCGGCGCGGGGCAGACCGGCTTTCTCGATGCCGCCGCGTTGCGCGGCATCGCCACGCTCCCCTCGGTCGCGCGGACGGCCGCGGTGCGCATTCAGGAAATCCGGATGCAGCCAGGCCAGGCGCCGATCACCTTGCTCGTCCGCGACATCGATCCGGCCGACCCCCGCGCGCTGCCCCGGCTCCAGCCCGGCGCCGTCAAGCCGCGCGGCGAACTGCCGCCGGTGTGGATTTCCGAGGCCGCCGCGGACCTCTACGGCTGGCGCGTGGGCAACGAAATCGGCGTGGCGCTGGGCGGCGCGGCCGTGCGCTTCGCCGTGGCCGGCATCTGGCGCGATTACACGCGGCAGAACGGCACGCTGCTGATCGATCGCGCCCGCTACGTCGCGGCGACCGGCGACACGCGGGTCAACGACGTCTGGGTGTGGCTGGCGCCGGGCGGTTCGGTCGCCACCCTGGCCGCCGAACTCAGGCAGGTCCTGGGCGGCGCGGGCCTGGTCGACGTGCGCGATGCGGCGAGCATCCGCCGTGTCTCGCTGGCGCTGTTCGACCGCACCTTCGCGGTCACGTACCTGCTCGAGGCCGTCGCGGTGCTGATCGGACTCTTCGGCATCAGCGTCGGCTTCAGCAGCCAGGTGCTCGCGCGGCGCGCGGAGTTCGGGATGCTCCGGCATGTCGGCGTCACGCGCCGGCAGATCGCGGCGCTGCTGGGGATCGAAGGACTGCTGGCCGGCGCGACCGGCATTGCGTACGGGCTGGTCACCGGCGGGGCAATCAGCCTCATCCTGATCCACGTCGTCAACCGCCAGTCGTTTCACTGGAGCATGGACCTGCACGTGCCGGCGCTCGCGCTGGCGGCCGTCAGCGCCGTGTTGATCCTGGCCGCGACCGCCACGGCGATGGCCAGCGGCCGACAGGCGATGAGCGGGCAGCCGATCGCGGCGGTGAAGGAAGACTGGTGACAGGAACATGCGGATGAACCGGCGGCGCTTCGTGTTGCTGCCATTCGGCGCGCTGGTTGCCGGCGGCGCGGCGCGCGGCGCCCCAGGCGCCCGCGGCGCCGCGGACGTCGCGTATCCGGCCGTCGTTCCGGGGCGCGCGCTGCGCTTTCCCGACGACGAGGGCAGTCACCCGGATTTCCGGATCGAATGGTGGTACGCGACCGGCTGGCTGTTCGACGCCGCGCGGCAGCCCTTGGGATTCCAGATCACCTTCTTCCGCAATCGCCCGGTGGACACCGGCGGCAATCCCAGCCGCTTCGCGCCCGCGCAACTGCTCGTGGCGCACGCAGCGATCAGCGATCCGCAACACGGCCGGTTGCGCCACGACCAGCAGCTCGCGCGCGGCGGCTTCGGGCTCGCCGGCGCGGCGGAGCGGATGACGGACGTGCATATCGGCAACTGGTCGCTACGCGCCGGGGGCGACGCACTCAACGCGCGGATGGCGGGCCGCGAGTTCAGTCTCGACCTGGCGCTGCGCCGCACGCAACCGCCGCTGCTGCACGGCGACGACGGCTACAGCCGCAAGGGCCCGGGCGCAGGATCGGCCAGCTACTACTACACGCTGCCGCACCTCGCCGTCGCCGGCAGCGTCGTCGCGGGCGGCAGGACTTCCAGCGTGACCGGCACGGCGTGGCTGGACCACGAATGGTCGACCGCGCCGATGGAGCCGCTGGCAACGGGCTGGGACTGGATCGGCATCAATCTCGACGATGGCGGCGCGCTGATGGCGTTCCGGATGCGGGGTGCCGGCGACGGCGCGCTCTGGAGCAGCGCGACGCTGCGCGGCGCCGACGGCCGTTCGCGGACGTTCGCGCCGGAGCAGGTCACGTGGACGCCGGTGCGACACTGGCGCTCAGCGCGCACCGGCGCCACGTATCCGGTCGGATGGCGGGTCGCCATCGGCGAACTGCTGCTGGAACTCGAACCGCTGATGGACGACCAGGAGATGGACGCGCGCGCGTCGACCGGCACCGTCTACTGGGAAGGCGCTGTCACGGCGCGGGTGCGCGATCGCGTCGTCGGCCGCGGCTACCTGGAACTCACCGGATACTGGCGGCCGTTCCGGCTTTGATTCGCGGGGCGAGGTTTCGCGTCATGACGACATCGCAGGAGGAAACGCCGTAGGATGGGTGGAGCGCAGCGATCCCATCGCGTCCCGTGTTCGTGCATCACGATGCGCTCGAACACCGCGTCTCGTGTGAAGTCGCCCACCGGTGCTGCGCCGACGGGTATCGCCGCCCCCCATCCTACGCGACCCGGCCGCCACCGCCCCTCACGGCGTCACGGCGAGCGCGTGCCGCGCTGTGCCCTGGTTGCCTTCGTCGTCGCGCCACTCGAACAGCAACTCGCCGCCATCGCGGGCGCGGATGAAGAACTGGAATCCGGGATTCGCCGCGATCCCGGACGTGAGCGACGCGGAGAACACCGCGGTTCCGTTGTAGCTGCAGGTGAAGGCGTTGATCACGTTGTACGGCGTCTGCCGGCCGTGCTCGTCGTAGCGGAAGCCGGTCTCCATCGGATGGGCGAGGGTCACGCGCACGGCAAACACTTCGCCGCGCCGGACGCTGGCCGGCGCCTGGATCCGCGAGCGCAGCTCAGATGTCATCGGTGCACGCGGACTGGGTCACGATCACTTCGGTCGCGGCGCCCCACAGCGCACCGTCGGCCATCTCGGCGACCGCCACGATGTGCTGCGTGCCGGCCAGGCGCAGGCGCGTGGCGACCTGCGCGCGCCCGGCGTCCGGCCCCAGCGCGATGCTGGCCATCCGCGGCCGCGGGTTGCGCTCGGAAAAAAGGTGGATCGCGACGACGCGGTCGCGCTCGGTCATCGGACTGTCCACCGTGATGGTCAGCGGAACGGAATTGCCGTTGTCGGCGAGCTTGGGTATTTCCAGCGTGACGCGCCCCGCTTGCAGCACCCGGCCGTCCAGCAGCGCCGCCAGCGCGGGAATCGCCGGCCAGCCGGCCTGCGCCAGCGCCAGCGGGGTCGCGCAGGCGAGTCCCGCCCCGATCAGCAGCCGGCGGCGTTGGCGGAGGAAGCGCGTGGGCATGGAGTACGTTCCGAAGCGCAAGGGCAGCGGCTACGCTATCACGTCCGCGCCATCCTGCGTAGCCGCCGCGGTCCGTTCGCGATGCCGGTTCGCGCCGCGCCTGCTACCGGATTCCGAACACGTACCACGCGGCCATCGCCGCAGCCGCCGCGGCCACCAGCAGCCAGCGCCATTGCCTCGGCCACACCCGCTCTCCGGCAACCGGCGCCGCGACCGCCGCGGTGGCGTCAATGGCTTCGAGCGCAGGGGGCGCGATCGCCTCCTTGAAGGCGGCGAAAAACTCGTCGGCCATTTTTTTCGACGCGCCATCGACCAGCCGCGATCCGAGCTGCGCGATCTTGCCGCCGATCTGCGCGTTGACCGTGTAGGCCAGCCGCGTGCCGCTGCCCTCGGGCGTCAGCGTCACCTGCGCCGACCCCTTGCCGAAGCCGGCGGCGCCGCCCTGCCCGTCGAAGTGCAGCGTGTAGGCATTGGGCGGATCGATGTCGGCCAGGCGCAGGTTGCCCTTGAACTTCGCCTTGACCGGGCCGATGGCGACCGTCATCGCCACGCTGTACGCGTTCTCGCCGGTCCGGGTGATGGCCTCGCAGCCGTTGATGCACTGCTTCAGGATTTCGGGATCGTTCAATGCCTCCCACACGCGGGCTTGCGGTGAAGGCAGCGTGACGGCGTTGGTCATGTCCATGGCGGGTCTTTCTTCCTGTCCGGTGGTCCCCCTCCCCCGGGGTGCCCCCGCCCCCCCCCCCCCCCCCCCCCCCCCCCGCCCCCGCCCCCCCCCCCCCCCCCGCCGCCCCCGCCCGGGCGGGCCCGGGCCGGGCGGGGGCCCCCCCCCCCCCCCCCCCCGCCGCGATTGCGGTCCCGCCAGCACCGCGGCCAGGTCATGCAGCGACTCCAGGTTGTGCACGGGCAGGAAGCGGTCGACGTGCGGCAGCATCGCGCGAATGCCGGCGGGCCTCGCCTCGAAGCCCTCGAAGCGCAGCAGCGGGTTGAGCCAGATCAGTTCCCGGCAGGACTTGTGCAGACGCTCCATCTGCTGCGCGAGCTCCGCCGTGCTGTCCCGATCCAGCCCGTCGCTGATCAGCAGCACGACCGCGTTCTGGCCGAGCAGCCGGCGCGACCAGCGCTGGTTGAACTCGTGCAGGCAGGTGCCGATGCGCGTGCCGCCGGACCAGTCCTGCACCGAGGCCGCGACCTGGTTCACCGCTACGTCGACGTCGCGGTGGCGCAACTGTCGCGTGATGTTGGTCAGCCGGGTCCCGAACAGCAGCACGTGCAGCCGCTCCCGCTCGCGCGCGATGCCGTGCAGGAAGTAGAGGAACATCCGCGTGTACCGGTGCATCGATCCGGAAATGTCGCACAGCACCACCAGCGGCGGCTGCCGCCAGACGCGGCTCTTGTGCTGCGGAACCAGGCTGTCGCCGCCCCAGCGGATGCTCTTCCGCAGCGTGTCGGCCAGGTCCAGCCGTGTCCCGCGCGGGTCCGGCCGCTGCCGGCGCGTGGCGACGGTCCGGATGGGCAGGCGCATCCTTTCGATCAGCGCTTTCGCGACCCGCCACTCCTCGCCGCTCATCGCCTCGAAGTCCAGGTGCTGCAGGCGCTCCAGCGTCGAAAACGTGAGCGTGGTATCGACGTCGACCTGCTCGGCGGGCTCGTCCTTCTTCCGGCCAACTTCCACCTGCGGCAGCAGCGCCTCGGCGAGCCGCTTGCTCACGTCGGGCGGCGGCGGCGCGCGGCCGTGCACCTGCGGCAGCAGCAGGCCCATCATCCTCTCCAGCAGCGCCGGGTCGCGCCAGAAGATGTGGAAGGCCTGGTCGAACAGCGCGCGCTGCTCGCGGCGCTTGATGAAGATGCACGACAGCGCGGCGTACCAGTCTTCGCGCCGTTCGACGCCGGCGACGGTGAGCGCGCCGACCGCGTCGAGGACGGCCGCCGGCCCGATCGGCAGCCCGGCCGCGCGCAGCACGCGCGCGAAGTGCATCACGTTCTCCGCCAGCCGGCCGGGAACCATCGGCGGCGGCGGCGCCGGGATCATGCCGCTTGCGCCACGCGGGCGCGCACTTCCTGCAGGATCCTCGCGGCTTCCGAGCCCTGGACGCGCGCGATGTCGTCCTGGTACTTGAGCAGCACGCCCAGCGTGTCGTTGATGGTCTGCGGATCGAGCGCGAGCGCGTCCAGCGCCAGCAGCGCGCGGGTCCAGTCTATGGTCTCGGCCACCCCCGGCAGCTTGAACAAGTCGGCCTGGCGCAGCCGCTGGACGAAAGCGACGACTTCGCGGGTCAGCGTCGCGGAGGCCTCGGGCGCCTTGCGCCGCAGGATCTCGAGCTCGCGCGCGGCGTCCGGGTAGTCGACCCAGTAGTAGAGGCAGCGCCGCTTCACCGCATCGTGGATTTCGCGCGTGCGGTTGGAGGTGATGATGACGATGGGGGGTTGCGCCGCGCGTATGGTCCCCAGCTCCGGTATCGTCACCTGGAAGTCCGACAGCACTTCCAGCAGATAGGCCTCGAACGGCTCGTCGGTGCGGTCGAGCTCGTCGATCAGCAGCACCGGCGGCGCGCCGGTCGCGCTTGCCTGCAGCGCCTTGAGCAACGGCCGCCGGATCAGGAAGCGCTCCGAGTAGATGTCCTGGCCCAGCCCTTCGCTGGACTTGCGGCCCTCGGCTTCGGCCAGCCGGATCTCGATCATCTGCCGCTGCACGTTCCATTCGTACACGGCCGAGTGGATATCCAGCCCCTCGTAGCATTGCAGGCGGATCAGCGGCCGGCCCAGCGACGTCGCGAGGACCTTGGCGATTTCCGTCTTGCCCACGCCGGCCTCGCCCTCCAGGAACAACGGCCGCTGCATCTTCAGCGCCAGAAATATCGTCGCGGCCAGACCGCGGTCAGCCACGTAGTCGGCGCCGGCGAGCAACGCCTGGGTTGCATCGATCGAGGCGGGAATGCCCGTCATTGAAGTCACCTGACAAAAGTAGAAGCCCCGATGCGGGGGCTGTGGATCCGGAGGAAACGGGATTGTACTGCGCCGCCACGATGCCGCGCCGTTCGCGCGCCTTGCATGTTCGCCGGCTCGCACTCGTTACGGCCAGTTGCCGGCGCCGATTTGCATTGACCGGGGTGTAGCGCTCCACGATAATTCCCGTCCGATCGCTCGCCACGTCAGACGGATCGTCAATGGACAGACTCGAATTCAGCCGCAATCTCGCCCGCGATGCCGGCAAGCTCGCCCATTCGGCATTCGGCCACTCGGCCACGTCGATGAAAGGCCGTCACGACGTGCTCACGGCAATGGACGGCGAGGTCGAGCGCTTCATACGCAAGGCGATCAGTGCGCGCTTTCCCGACGACGCGATCATCGGCGAGGAAGAAGGCGGCCAGGGCGGCGATCGCGTCTGGCTGATCGACCCCATCGACGGCACCGCCAATTACGCCCGCGGCATTCCCCACTACTGCGTTTCCATCGGCTACCTCGAGCACGGCGTGCCGACCGTCGCCGCGCTGCACGATCCCAGCCACGACTGGCTCTACTCCGCCGCGCGCGGTGAAGGCGCCTGGTGCAACGGCAAGCGCCTCGCGGTCAGTCCCTGCGCCGACCTGGAGGCGGCCACCGTCGAGTGCGGCTGGTCGACCCGGCGCAGCACCGCCGACTACCTCGCCCTGTTGTCGCGGGTGATGGGCGCCGGTTGCGCCATCCGCCGGGTCGGCTCCGGCGCGCTCGGGCTGGCCGACGTCGCCGCCGGGCGCTGCGAGTCGTACTGCGAACTGCACATCAACGCCTGGGACTGCGCGGCGGGCATCCTGCTGGTCAGCGAGGCCGGCGGCCGCACCAACGATTTCTTTGCCGGCGAGGGGATGGCCAGCGGCAATCCGCTGATCGCCACGAACGCCGCGCTTTGCGCTAAGCTAGCCGGCCTGATCGGTATTCCGATCAACTAGACCGATCAACACGGAGGAGGAACAAATGAAGTCACGCAATTGGCTTTTCGGCATCGTCGCCACGATTTCCGTCGCCGCGCCGCTCAGCGCCGCGGCGCAGGGTGAACTGGTGCTTTACTGCACGGTGCAGGAGGAATGGTGCCGGCCGATGGTCACGGGGTTCGAGAAGGCGACCGGGATCAAGGTGCTGATGACGCGCAAGAGTTCGGGCGAGTTCTACGCCCAGCTCAAGGCCGAGGCGGCCAACCCGCGCGGCGACGTGTGGTGGGGCGGCACCGGCGACCCGCACCTGCAGGCGGCCGAAGAAGGCCTGACCCAGGAATACAAGTCGCCCAAGCTCGCCGAATTGCAGGACTGGGCGGTACGCCAGGCCGAAGCGTCGAAGTACCGGACCGTCGGCGTCTATGCCGGCGCGCTCGGTTATAGCTACAACACCGAGCAGTTGAAGAAGAAGAACCTTCCCGAGCCCAAGTGCTGGTCCGATCTGATCAAGCCGGCCTTCAAGGACGAGATCCAGGTGGCGAACCCGAACTCCTCGGGCACGTCGTACACGATGCTCGCGACGCTGGTGCAGTTGATGGGCGAGGACAAGGCCTTCGACTACCTGAAGGCCCTGCACAAGAACATCAACCAGTACACGAAGTCGGGCGCGGCGCCGGCACGCGCGGCGGCCACCGGCGAAAGCCTGGTCGGGATCACGTTCCAGCACGACGCCGTGGTGCAGGCCATCGGCGGCGCGCCCGTCAAGATCGTGTCGCCGTGCGAAGGCACCGGCTACGAGATCGGCAGCATGAGCATCGTCAAGGGCGCGAAGAACATGGAGAATGCCAAGAAGTGGTACGACTGGGCGTTGTCACCAGAAGCGCAGGCGATCGGGTCCGGCGCGAAAGTGTCCTACCAGGTGCCCTCGAACAAGAGCGCGCCGGTGCCGGCGCAGGCGCCAAAGCTGGGTGAGATCAAGCTGATCAACTACGACTTCGTGAAGTACGGCTCTTCGGCCGAGCGCAGTCGGCTGCTGACCAAGTGGGACAAGGAAGTTTCGACGCTGCCGAAGTGAGCCGGCAGGCCCGCCAGTGACCCAGTCCGCGCCCGCTCTCGAGCGGGCGATTTTTGTGCCGATGGCGCGCGATCGGGCGACGGTCGTTGTCGCCGCCGTCGCGCTGGCCGCGCTAGTCGCCGCACCATGGGCGGCCACCGGGGGACCGTCGGCGCTGCTCCGGGCATTCTCCGGCGAAGCGGTGCTCTGGCCCCTGCTGGCGGCCGCGCTGGCCACGCTCGCGTTCGCCGCGCTGGGCCGCGACCGGTGGACCGCGGGCGCCGCCGCACTGGCAGTGGCGTGGGGAATCGGCTCCGGGTTTGCCGGCGGCAACAGCGGACCCGCATTCGGCATCGGCGCCGCGGTCGCGCTCGGCGCACTGACGGTCTGCCTCGCGCGCGCCATCGCGCGCCGGGGGCTCTTCAACGGCGATGCGGCGGTCGCAACCATCGTGGTGGTCATCGCGGCGCTGCTGCTGCTCTTCATCTTCTACCCGGTGGGAAAGTCGCTGCTCTCGGCGGTCCTGGACCCGGCGGGCCGTTTTGCTCCCGCCCTGGCCGCGGAGCGCCTGCTGACCGCCGACATCTGGTCCGTCGACTGCCTGCGCGGCGGCGCTCGCTGCGGCGTCGCGATCAACTCGGCGATACTCGCCATCATCGTCGGCGTGCTCTCGACGCTGCTCGGGCTGATCCTCGCGCTGGTCGTGCAGCGCGGCGGCCGGCGCTACTCCGGCCTGCTGAAGGTGATGTCGATCCTGCCCATCATCACGCCGCCTTTTGTCATCGCGCTCGCGCTGGTCGTCCTGTTCGGCCGTACCGGCCTGGTCACCAGCTGGCTCGAGGCCATCGGCGTGCCGCGTTCGCGCTGGATCTACGGCCTGCCGGGCGTGACTTTGGCGCAGTTGCTGTCGTTCTCGCCAATCGCGTTCATGATCCTGCACGGCGCGCTGGCCGCGGTCAGTCCGGCGCTCGAGGAGGCGGCGCAGACGCTGCGCGCCTCGCGCGGGCGCGTCTTTCGCACGGTGACCTGGCCGCTCTTGCGGCCGGCGCTGGCCAACGCCTTCCTGCTCGGATTCGTCGAGTCTCTCGCCGACTTTGCGAATCCGATCGTGCTGGCCGGCAATTTCGAGGTGCTCTCCACCAAGATCTATTTCGCCATCGCCGGCGCCCAGCACGATCCGGGCCGCGCCGCGGTGCTGGCGTCGGTACTGCTCGGCTTCACGATCCTCGCGTTCTGGCTGCAACAGCGCTGGCTCGGTCGCGCCTCCTACGTGACGGTCAGCGGCAAGGGCGACGGCGGCATTCCGGCGCAACTGCCGCGCTCGATGTGGTTCGGCTGTTTCGGCATCGCCGCGGCGTGGATAGGCTTCACGCTTGTGTGCTACGCGGTGATCCTGGTCGGCGGTTTCGTCAAGGACATCGGGCGCGGCGCGATGTCCTTGTCGCTGTCGCATTTCGGCGCCGGCTTCGGCATCGAATGGGGCGCACGCGGACTCTTGTTCACCGGCTCCGCGTGGGACAGTTTTTTCACGACCATCACGGTCGCCGCGGTCGCCGCCCCGCTCACGACCGTGATCGGCCTGCTCGCCGCGTACGTGATCACCCGCCACCGCTTCGCCGGCCGCCGCTCGTTCGAGTTCCTGACCATGGTCAGCTTCGCGATTCCGGGCACGGTGATCGGCGTGTCGTACATCGTGGCGTTCAACGTGCCGCCGCTCGAATTGACCGGCGGCATGCTGATCCTGGTGCTGTGCTTCGTCTTCCGCAACATGCCGGTCGGCGTGCGTGCCGGGGTGGCGGCGCTGGCGCAGATCGACAAGACGCTCGACGAAGCCTCCGCGACGCTGCGCGCGTCGACCTCGCGCACGTTGCGGGAAGTCATCGTGCCGCTGCTCCGGCCGGCCATTCTCGCCACGCTGGTCTTCAGCTTCACCCACGCGATGACGGCGGTGAGCGCCGTGATCTTCCTCGCGACCGCGAAGTACAACCTGGCCACTGTCTACATCATCGGCCGGGTCGAGGCGGGCGAGTACCCGCTCGCGATCGCCTACTCGACCGTGCTGATTTTCTTCATGCTGGCAGTGCTGCTGCTGGTGCAGAAAGCCGTCGGCGACGCGCGGCTGGGCCGCCGCACGGAAAACCTGATTGCGACGGGACATTGACATGGGCAAAGCTGCGGGCGGGGTCGTCTTCGACCAGGTCTCGAAACACTACGGCGAGGTGAAGGCGGTCGACGCGGTGTCGTTCACCGTGTCGCCGGGCGAACTGGTCACGCTGCTCGGGCCCTCCGGCTGCGGCAAGACGACGATACTGCGCATGGTTGCCGGACTCGAGCCGGTGACCAGCGGGCACATCGCGATCGGCGGCACCGATGTGACGCTGCGCGCGGCGAACGAGCGCAACGTCAGCATGGTGTTCCAGTCGTACGCGCTGTTCCCGCACATGACGGTGCTCGAAAACGTCTGCTACGGCCCGCTGTCGACGAGTTCCGACAAGGCGGCCGCCCGCAAACTCGCGCACGCGAAGCTCGACATGCTGGGGCTGGCCGGGCTCGGCGACCGCCTGCCGTCGGAACTCTCCGGGGGCCAGCAACAGCGGGTCGCGGTCGCGCGCTCGCTGGTGCTCGAACCGGCGGTGCTGCTGTTCGACGAACCGCTGTCGAACCTCGACGCCAAGCTGCGCCGCCACGTGCGCCAGGAGATCCGCGACCTGCAGCAGTCGCTGTCCCTCACGGTGATCTACGTGACGCACGATCAGGAAGAGGCGCTGGCCGTGTCCGACCAC
Organism: Betaproteobacteria bacterium; assembly: GCA_016717855.1. GTDB lineage: Bacteria > Pseudomonadota > Gammaproteobacteria > Burkholderiales > Casimicrobiaceae > PALSA-1005. Next base: position 89,784 of record JADKEV010000009.1, on the reverse strand, counting down.
ATCATCGTGATGGAAAACGGGCGCATCGCGCAGCAGGGCACGCCGCACGAACTTTACGAAAAGCCCGCGAGCCGGTTTCTGGCGGATTTCATCGGCGATGCGAATCTGGTCGAGGGCGAACTCGTCGTGGATGGCGAGGGGCGCGCCTTTGCCGCGGGCGGCGCAACCATGCCGGTCGTCGCCGACGGGATGGCGCCGGGCCCCGCCACGCTCGCGGTACGGCCGCATCGGCTGCGCCTCGTCGAGCCGGGTCCGGGCAGCCTCCCGGGCGTGTGCAAGCGCTCCGCCTACATCGGCAGCCGCACCGAGTACATGGTGGCGACGCCGTGGGGCGATCTGCTGGTGTTCGACGCCGAGGCGCACAAGCCGCGCGGGCGCGACGAGGCCGTCGGCGTCGCCTTCGACCGGGCCGCCGCGATCGTGCTGCCGCGCTAGCCCGACCGGCGCCACTTGACCGCCGCTGCTTGACCGCGGCTACCTGATCGCCGTAACCCGGCCGCCGCTACGCCGCTACGCCGCGGCGGCGACGGCGCGCTGCGCGAGCACGCCGACCAGATGCGCGCGGTATTCGGCGCTGCCGTGCAGGTCCGACGACAGGCCGGAAGCGGGCACCTTCACATGGGTGATTGCCGCGGCGGACCAGTTGGCCGCAAGAGCACGCTCCATGTCGGCGACGCGAAACACACCCGAGCCCCCGCCGGTGACCGCGACCCGCGCTCCGGCCGGGGTCTGCGCCGCCAGCACGCCGATGATCGCGAAACGCGACGCCGGGTTCTTGAACTTGAGGTACGCGGCCCTTTGCGGAACCGGAAAGCTGACTGCCGTGATCAACTCGCCCGACTCCAGCGCCGTTTCGTACATGCCGCGGAAGAACTCGTCGGCGTGGATCGCGCGCTTGTTCGTGTGCACGGTGGCGCCCAGTCCCAGCACGGCGGCGGGATAGTCGGCGGCCGGGTCGTTGTTGGCCAGCGCCCCGCCGATGGTACCGACGTTGCGGATCTGCCGGTCGCCGATGTCGCCGGCCAGCGCGGCCAGCGCCGGAATCGCCTTCTGCACGTCCGCGCTGGCGGCGACGTCGGCATGCGTCGTCATTGCGCCTATGGTCACTGTCTTGCCGTCGGACTTGATGCCCTTCAGGTCGGAGGCGGCCGCCAGGTCGATCAGGTCGGACGGGGCGTTCAGCCGCAGTTTCATCGCCGCGATCAGGCTCTGGCCGCCGGCCAGGTATTTGCCGTCGGCTTTGCCAACGATCAGCGCCGCCGCGTCGCCCGCGCTCGCTGCCTTGTGGAGCTCGAATGGATGCATGGTGATTCCTCCTTGTTGGGCTCTCAGGCCGCCTTGGGTTGCTGCATGGCCTGCCAGACGCGATGCGGCGACGCCGGCATCGCGATGTCGCGCGCGCCAGTGGCGTCGCAGATGGCGCTGATCAGCGCGGGGGGCGCGCCGATCGCGCCCGCCTCGCCGCAGCCCTTCACGCCCAGCGGGTTGTGGGTGCACGGCGTGCAGGTGGTCGCCACGGTGAAACTCGGCAGGTCGTCGGCGCGCGGCATCGCGTAGTCCATGTACGACGCGGTCAGCAACTGCCCGGTTTCCTGGTCGTAGACGCAGCCTTCGAGCAGCGCCTGGCCGATCCCCTGCGCGAGGCCGCCGTGGACCTGGCCCTCGACAATCATCGGGTTGACGATGTTGCCGAAATCATCCACCGCGGTCCAGCGGTCGATGCGCACCTGGCCCGTGCCCGGGTCGACCTCGACTTCGCAGATGTAGGTGCCGGCGGGAAACGTGAAGTTGGCCGGATCGTAGAACGCGTTTTCGTTCAGCCCCGGCTCCAGCTTGTCCAGCGGGTAGTTGTGCGGGACGTACGCGGTCAGCGCGATCTGCGCGAACGGGATGCTGCGGTCGGTGCCGGCGATGCTGAACTTGCCGTCCTTGAACTCGATGTCGGTGTCGGCGGCTTCCAGCAGATGCGCCGCGATCTTCCTGCCCTTGGCGATCACCTTGTCGAGGGCCTTGACGATCGCGGTGCCGCCCACGGCGAGCGACCGGCTGCCATACGTGCCCATGCCAAAAAGCACTTTGCCGGTGTCGCCGTGCTGGATGTCGACGTCTTCCATCGGGATGCCCAGCCGGTCGGCGACGACCTGCGAGAACGTGGTCTCGTGGCCCTGGCCATGGCTGTGCGACCCGGTGAAGATCGTGACCTTGCCCGTCGGATGCACGCGCACCTCGCCCGCCTCGAACAGCCCCGCCCGCGCGCCCAGCGCGCCCGCGATGTTCGACGGCGCCATGCCGCAGGCTTCGATGTAGCTGGAATAGCCGATGCCGCGCAGCTTGCCCCGGCCGCCGACGCCTGTTTCCGCGCGGCAAACCCGGCGACGTCGGCCAGGTGCTCGGCGCGATTCATGATCGCGTGGTAGTCGCCGCTGTCGTACATCAACGCCACCGGCGTCTGGTAGGGGAACGTGGTGATGAAATTGCGGCGGCGGATCTCGCCCTGCGCCAACCCCATCTCCCGCGCCGCGATGCTGACCAGCCGCTCGAGCAGGTACGTCGCCTCGGGCCGTCCCGCGCCGCGGTACGCGTCGACCGGCGTGGTGTTGGTGAACACCGCGGTGATCTCGCAGTAGATCGAGGGCGTCGTGTACTGGCCCGCCAGCAACGTCGCATGCAGGATGGTCGGTATGCACGACGCGAACGTGGACAGGTAGGCCCCCATGTTCGCCGTCGTGTGCGCGCGCAGCGCCAGGAACTTCCCGTCCTTGTCCAGTGCCAGCTCTGCCGCGGACACGTGGTCGCGGCCATGGGCGTCGGTCAGGAAGGCTTCGCTCCGGTCCGCGGTCCACTTGATCGGGCGGTTGATCAGCTTCGAGGCCCAGACGCAGACCGTTTCCTCGGCGTAGAGGTAGATCTTGGAGCCGAAGCCGCCGCCCACGTCCGGGGCGATCACGCGCACCTTGTGCTCGGGCAGGCCGAGCACGAACGCCGTCATCAACAGGCGCTCGACGTGCGGGTTCTGGCTTGTCGTGTACAGCGTGTACGACTCGTCCGAGCGCGAATACGAGGCCACGCAGGCGCGGGGCTCGATCGCGTTGGGGATCAGCCGGTTGTTGGCGAAATCCAGCCGGGTCACGTGTGCGGCGCTGGCGAAGGCCGCGTCGACCGCCGCCTTGTCGCCCAGCGCCCAGACGTAGCAGACGTTGTCCGGCGCTTCGTCGTGAACGGCCGTCGCCGCCCTCGCGGCGCTGGCGGTGTCGACGACGGCGGGCAGCACTTCGTAGTCGACTTCGATCAGCTCGGCGGCGTCCTTCGCTTGCGGAATCGATTCGGCAATGACGATGGCGACCTGGTCGCCCACGTAGCGAACCTTGCCCTGCGCGAGCAGCGGATGCTTCGGTTCCTTCATCGGCGTACCGTCGGTGCTGGTGATCAGCCACCCGCAGGGCAGGCCGCCCACGGTCGCCGGCAGGTCGGCGCCGGTATAGATCGCAACGACGCCGGGCGCCCTGATCGCGGCGGCGGTGTCGATGGACTTGATCTTCGCGTGCGCATGCGGCGAGCGCAGGAACACCGCATACGTCTGGCGCGGCTGGTCGATGTCGTCGGTGTACTGGCCGGCGCCGGTGAGGAAACGGTAGTCTTCCTTGCGGCGGACGGATGCGCCGATCTGTTGCGGCGTGGCGGGAGCGTTCATCTCGGCCTCCTCATTTCTGCATGTTGGACAGGCCCGACTTCACGGCCTTGACGATGTTGTGGTACCCCGTGCAGCGGCAGATGTTGCCGTCGAGGGCATCGCGGATCTGCTCGTCGGTCGGGTTCGTCAGCTTGCCCGAGAGCTCGCACGCGCTCATCACCATGCCCGGCGTGCAGAACCCGCACTGCAGGCCGTGGCATTCCTTGAACGCCGCCTGCATCGGGTGCATGTCGCCATTGGCCGCGGCGAGGCCCTCGATGGTCAACACCGTGGCGCCGTTCGCCTGCGCGGCGAGCAGGTTGCACGACTTGACCGCGCGGCCGTCGACATGGACAGTGCATGCGCCGCACTGGGCGGTGTCGCAGCCGACGTGCGTGCCGGTCAGCCGGCAGTGGGTGCGGATGAAGTCGACCAGCAAGGTGCGCGGATCGACGTCGGCGTCGACCGCGCGGCCGTTGACGTTGATGGAAACGGGAATACCCATGGCTCAGCCTCCTTCTGTGGGTTGGATCGGTTCTCGCATTGATCGATGATCAACGGGCCGGGGATGGAACCATAATGCAAAGTGCGGTCGTTTGTCACGCGCCGGACGCGCATTTCTGCGCGTTGCGTTGCACCATCGGCCCTGCGGTTCCCGCATCGTTCCGCCACGGTTGGAGTGACGGGACTGCCGCCACGGCAAGTCCGGGCGATCGGTCCTCCTGCGCCGTGCTGCATCGGGCGGCAGCTTCCCTAGCAACGCCGGTCCCCGGACAAACCGCGCGCAATGGGTTAGAATTTTCGCCCCCGAACCGGATACCCGCATGGACAACGTAGACATCTCCGTACTGCGCGCCGCGATCGACTGGCGGCGAGACGGCCACCGCGTGACCCTGGGCACCGTCGTGCGCACCTGGGGCTCCGCCCCGCGCCCGGTGGGCGCGATGGTCGTCATCCGCGACGACGGCCAGATCATCGGCTCGGTCTCCGGCGGCTGCGTCGAGGACGACCTCGTCGAAAAGGTGATGGCCGGCAGGATCGCCCATGACCGCCCCGAGCTGGCGACGTATGGCGTCAAGACCGAAGACGCGCAGCGGTGGGGGCTGCCCTGCGGCGGCACGCTGCAGCTGGTGTTCGAGCCGGTGACCGCGGACTCCCGACTGGTCGAGTTGCACGACATGATCGCCCGCCACGAGCTCGCCGTCAGGGAACTCGACCTGGCCACCGGCCAGGCGACGCTGCGCTCCGGCAATCGCGAAGACACGCTGCTGTTCGACGGCAAGGTGCTGCGCACGGTCCACGGTCCGCGCTACCGGCTGTTGCTGATCGGCGCCGGCCAGGTCTCGCAATACCTGGCGAGCATGGCGCAGAGCCTGGGCTACCAGGTGACGGTCTGCGATCCGCGCGAGGAATACGCCGGAGGCTTCGATGTCGCCGGCGTCGACTTCACGCGCGAGATGCCTGACGACGCGGTGGTGGCGATGAACTTCGACACCCACACGGCGTGCGTCGCGCTCACCCACGATCCCAAGCTTGACGACTTGGCGCTGATGGAAGCGCTGAAGTCGCCGGCGTTCTATGTCGGCGCGCTGGGCTCGCGCGCCAACAATGACAAGCGGCGCCGCCGGCTGGAGGAGTTCGACCTGTCCGCCAGCGAAATCGCGCGCCTGCATGGCCCGGTCGGGTTGTACCTGGGCAGCAAGACGCCGCCGGAAATCGCGGTCTCGGTGCTCGCCGAGATGACCGCGGTAAAAAACGGCGTGACCGTCGCGCAATCGCATGCGGCGAAGGCGCCGGCCGTCGATCCTGGCGCCTGCGCGCTGCCCTCGGCCTAGTTCTCCGGGGCTGCCTCACTTCCGGAGTCGTCCGCGGCTCCGGCAGCCAACGCCAGCGCGTAGAATGCGCGCCGGGGCTTGCCGGTGATTTCCGCGGCGAGCTTGGCCGCCCGCGACGCCGGCAACTCTCCCAGCAACAGATTCAGCACCCGCAGGTCGGCGGCGGCTGGCGCATCGGCGGCCGCGGCCGGGGCGCCTTCGACGATGAGCACGAACTCGCCTCGCTGCCGGTCCGGATCTTCCGCCACCCACGGCGCCGCGCCGGCCAGCGTGGTCTCGTGGACGGTTTCGAAGCGCTTGGTGAGCTCGCGCCCGATGGTGATCCGGCGCGCGCCGCCCAGGCATGCGGCGAAGTCCTCCAGCGTGGCGAGGATCCGGTGCGGCGCCTCGTAGAAGACCAGCGCCTCGCGGACATCGGCCATGGCATCGAGCGCGGCGCGCCGCGCCGCCGCCCTGGACGGAAGAAAGCCGATGAAGGTGAACGGAAGCGCCGGCCAGCCGGTCACCGACAGCGCCGCGGTCAGCGCCGACGGCCCCGGAATCGGCAGCACCGCGAACCCCGCGGCGCGCACGATGGCGACGAGTTCGGCGCCGGGGTCGGAGACGCCGGGCGTGCCGGCGTCGGAGATCAGCGCGACCGAGAGGCCCTCCTGCAGAAGCGCCACGATGCGCGCCGCCTGCGCGCGCTCATTGTGTTCATGCAAGGCGATCAGCCGGGTGGCGATCCCGTAATGCCGCAGCAGGCCCGACGAAACGCGCGTGTCCTCGGCGGCGATCCGGTCGACCCCGCGCAGCACGTCCAGCGCGCGCAGCGTGATGTCGCGCAGGTTTCCGATCGGCGTGGCGACTGCATATAATGTCGAAGGCGCCGGCGCGAATGCCGTGCTGTCCATGATGTTCCGTCGCGGTGTGAGACCGGTTCAGCATCGTGCCCCGCGCGCCATTTGTCAATCATGACCGCACACCCATCCGGGGTTGCCGCGGAGGAACTCGCGGCCCGCTACCTGGCAGCCCAGGGCTTGCGCGTCGTCGCGCGCAACTACCGCTGCCGCTTCGGCGAGATCGACCTGATCGCCTGGGACGGCGCGGCGCTCGTGTTCGTCGAGGTGCGCCTGCGCCGCGGCAGCCGCTTCGGCGGCGCGCTGGCCAGCATCACGCCCGCCAAGCAACGGAAGCTGGTCGCCACTGCCCGCTGCTATCTTGCGGGCTTGCGCAACGAGCCTGCGTGCCGCTTCGACGCGATCCTGCTCGACGCGCTGGACGCGGAGCGCATCGAATGGCTGCGCGACATCATCGGCGGTTGATCGAGGTGGGCGCGAGAATAGCGTCGGGCCGCGGCGACAGTGCGCGGGATTGGTTTCCCTGACTGTCACCGGCTCTTGTTACAATCGGTCATCCCTACCCGATACCCGCCCATGGACCAGATAGCGCGCATCCGCCGCCACTTCACCGACAGCGCCAACCTCAAGCTTTCCTGCGTGGAGACGCTGGCTCCGCAGATCGTGCGCGCGGCGGAGGCGATGACGGAGTGTCTGCTCCGCGATGGCAAGATACTGGCCTGCGGCAATGGCGGCTCCGCGGCCGACGCGCAGCATTTTTCCGCCGAGATGCTGGGCCGCTTCGAACGCGAGCGGATGGGCCTGCCGGCAATCGCGCTGACCACCGACTCGTCGACGCTTACCGCAATCGGCAACGACTACGATTACAGCGAAGTCTTTTCCAAGCAGGTCGCCGCGCTCGGGCGCCAGGGCGACGTGCTGCTGGCCATCACCACCAGCGGCAACTCGAACAACGTGCTCGCGGCCGCGCAGGTGGCGCAGGAACGCGGCATGCGCGTGGTCGCCCTCACCGGCCGCGGCGGCGGCCGGCTGGGGGAACTCTGCCGGACCGACGACGTCCACATTTGCGTACCGCACGACACCACGACGCGGATCCAGGAAACGCACATACTCGCGATTCACTGCCTCTGCGATGCGATCGACTGCACTTTGCTGGGAGACGAGGAATGAAGAACCCGCACCGTTATCTGTTATCCGTGGCGCAGGGCATCGCCGCCATCCTGCTGCTTGCCACGCTGCCCGGTTGTTTCCCGCTGGTCGCCACCGGCATGGGGGCAGCCGTGCTGATGGCCGACGATCGCCGCACCACCGGCGCGATCGTCGACGACGAAGGAATCGAGAACAAGGCGCTGCTGCGCGTGCAGCAAAAGCACAGCAACAACGTGCACCTGAACGTCACCAGCTTCAACCGCGTGGTCCTGCTGACCGGCGAGGTGCCCAGCGCCGAGATCCGCGCCGACATCGAGCGCATCGTCCGCGGCGTCGACAACGTGCGGACGGTGCAGAACGAGCTGGCCGTCAACGCGACCACGACGATGATGCTGCGCGGCAACGACAGCGTGCAGACCTCCAAGGTCAAGGCGCGCTTTCTCGACGTGAACAAGTTCCGCGCCAATCATGTCAAGGTGGTCACCGAGAACGGCGTGGTCTACCTGATGGGCATCGTCAAGCGCCAGGAGGCGCAGGACGCCACCGAGATCGCGCGGACAACCAGCGGCGTGCAGCGCGTGGTGCGCGTTTTCGAGTACATGGATTGAGCGGCGACTGAGCGGTGCATCCGGGCACTGATCCGCCCGCGGCGGGCGCGGCGCCCTGCCTGCCGCCGCCGCGGTTCCTCGACAAGGTCTGCGGCCCGGACGACTTCGCGGCCCGGGTTGCCTCCTTGCCCCGCCCCCTCGTGTTCACCAACGGCGTGTTCGACATCCTGCATCGCGGCCATGTCAGCTATCTCGACCAGGCCGCGGTGCTGGGCGCATCGCTGGTCGTCGGCGTCAACACCGACGAGTCGGTGCGGCGGCTGCACAAGGGTCCCGAGCGTCCCCTCAACGGCACGGCCGACCGCCTCGCCGTGCTGGCTGCGCTGGGCAGCGTCAGCCTGGTCATCCCGTTCGCCGAAGACACGCCGGTGGAACTGATCCGCGCAGTGCGGCCGGACGTCCTGGTCAAGGGCGGGGACTGGAACATGGACCGGCTGCCGGAATCGGCGCTGGTGCGCAGCTGGGGCGGCACCGTGCTCGCCATCCCCTTTTTGGTCGAGCGCTCGACCACCGCGCTGGTCGCGAAGATCAAGGCGGCCTGACGCATCATCCCAAGTCCGGCAGGCTGCTAGAATACGGTTCGAAATCCACACGATTGCCGATATGGAATCCACACATACCCACGATCGCGAACTCGATGCGCGCGGACTGAACTGCCCGCTGCCTATCCTGCGCACGAAGAAGGCCCTGAACGAGATGCGGATGGGCACCGTGCTCAAGGTCCTCGCCACCGACCCGGCCTCGCTCAAGGACTTCCAGGCGTTCTCCAGGCAGACGGGGAATACGCTGCTCGGCCACTCGGAGGCCGACGGCGTTTTCCAGTTCTTCCTGCAGCGCAAGTAAGCCGCTGCGAGAACCGGCGGGGCCGGCTAGTTTCCGGTCTGCGCGCGGAAGCTCCGCAGGACGGCGTCGCCGATCTGGTTCTTGAGTGGATCGTCGCGCGGCACCAGAGCGCCCGCCTTGTTGAACATGGCGATCGCCTCCTTGTGGCGCCCGATCCCCTGCAAGCCGATGCCGGCACAGTAGAACGCGCGGGGATTGCGCCAGTCTTCGTCGGCCCAGCGCTGGCACGTCTTCGCCAGCCCCTCGAAATCGCCGCCCGCTTGCTGTCTTTGCGCCTGCCGCGAGAGCAACGCCATGCGCCGGTCGCGCAACTCGATCGGGCTGAGCGCGGGCGCTGCCTCCACCGCGGCCGGGGGCGGCGCGGACGGTAGCCGCCTGGGCAGCACCGCGACCGGGGCGGGAAGCGGCCGAGGCGGCACGGCCTTGGGCACGACCTTGGGCACGGCCGCCGGCGCCGGCGCGGGAGCCGGTGGCGTCTGCGGCAGAGGCCCCGGCGCGACCGCGGCAAGCGCCGGCGGCGCGGCGGGAACCGTCGTCGGTGCGACATCGTCAATACGGGATACGCCCGGCGGCGGCGCGTCCGCCGCCGGCGAGGCGGCCGGGGCGCGCGCCGATTCGATGCGCTCGGTCACGGCCGTCAGGCCCTGCCGCCAGCGCTCCGACATCTCGTGCACCGGCGCCATCCAGTGGGCGGCAAAGACCAGCGTGGCGGCCGCGAGGCCGATGGCGAGCGTGACCAGGCTCAGGTTGCCGACCGGACCGTGCGTGACCAGGCAATCGCGCTCCGAGTCCCAGCGCGTTTCGCCCGCGCGGCGGACGTGTTCGCGCGCCCGCGCCATCGCGATCAGCGCGACCACCGGCAGCCAGGCGCCGCAACCGCGGAGCCAGACGTCGGCCGCGCGCCGCACCGCCGCCCCATAGCTGAAACGCAGTTCTTCCGGCGCATACGGATTGCTGACCTCATGTTGCAGATAGACGCACAGCAGCCAGCGGCCGGGCGTGGTCTGCACGTGCGTGAGCAGCAGAGCCTCGACCGGGATCCAGCTAGCGGTGATCCACAGTGGGGCCACAAGCGGATGGGCGAGCGCGCTTCCGGTGGCCGCGGGCAGCGCGCCCAGCGCGACGAGCCAGCCCGGAACACCCAGCAGCAGCATCCCCCACAGCGCGTAGTCGAACAGCCGCGCGAAGAGCCGCATTTCGGGTTGCGGATCGCTGACCCGCTCGGCGCTGACGCGCTTCAACTCGGCCATGCGCAGACGGAACAGCCAGGTCGCGTCCTCGATCGGCGCGCCAGTGCCCATGAACACCGTCCGGTCCCGGCGCCAGCGCGGGATCATGCCCTCGACCAGGGTGATCGCCCCCTCCGGCGCCGGGGGCCTCCAGAGCGAGCGGCTCAACAGGTGCACGATGGCGAAAACGGCGGCGGCAAGCACCACTGCGCCAGTCAGCATCACCAGGGCAAACTTCAGCATGGGCGCCGCGTTGCCGGCGGGGAGCGCGAGGTTCCACGCCAGCAGGAACAGGAAGGCGACGACGAGCAATCCGGCAAGCTGACCGGCGCGGGTACGCCTGATGTCGGCGAGCTTGGCGCCCCACTCGGGCGCGAACTCGATCGTGGGCGGCGGCTTGTCGCGCGGGAGGCCGAGCAGCGTGATGGAGGTGCCGCCATCGGAGACCGCGGTCGCGCGCGTGGCGTCCTGGGTAGCGGCAGCGCCCCCTATGGTGGTCAGCGTGCTTTCGGTGCGGATGTTCTCGGCGAGTTCGGCATCGTACTCGGCGCGCCGGGCCGGATTGCCGAGGATATGGCTGGCGTGATTGAGAAACCGCAGCGCTTCCTCGACGTCAGCATGGCCGGCGCGCGTCTTCGCATAGTAGCGGCGGACCAGCCGCCGGAGCGCCGCCTTGATTTCCGACTCGGCCGCCGCCTGCGAGAGTCCCAGTGCTTCGTAGAGCGTCGGTTTCATCAGCGGATTTCTGTTGCCATGCCATTGTTGCCGAAAGGACTATGGTCGGCGAAAAGTCCATGCCGCGCAAGAGCCAAGAAAACGGCCGGTGATTTCCGGCCGCTTATCGCGCGTTGCCCGCCCGGCGAACGCCGGCAATGCGGAATTGCGCCTCTTCAGGCGCCCAGCTTTTCGCGAATCCGTGCCGACTTTCCGGAGCGCTCGCGCAGGTAGTAGAGCTTCGCGCGGCGCACGTCGCCGCGGCGCTTGATTTCGATGCTCGCGATCAGCGGCGAATAGGTCTGGAACGTGCGCTCTACGCCTTCGCCCGACGAGGTCTTGCGCACGATGAACGACGAGGAGATGCCGCGGTTGCGCTTGGCGATCACGACGCCTTCGAAAGCCTGGACCCGCTTGCGCTCGCCTTCGACCACGTTGACGTTGACGATGACGGTGTCGCCGGGGGCGAACGGCGGAATGACTTTCGCCAGCCGCGTGATTTCTTCCTGCTCGAGTTTCTTGATCAGATTCATGTCTCTACTCCATCAAATTTGGGAAAGTCCCTTGCACGCAGAGCACCCGTCCGCGGACGGTTGATGCGCATCGTTTCTGCTTTGCTACTCCAGCGATGACTCGCGCTTGAATTCCTGCAACAAGCGCGCTTCCTCGTCACTCATCCGGCGCCCGGACAACAGGTCCGGCCGCCGCAACCAGGTCCGGCCCAGCGCCTGTTTCAGGCGCCACCGGCGAATCAGGGCGTGGTTGCCCGACAACAACACCGGCGGCACCGCGGCGCCACCATGGACTTCCGGCCGCGTGTAGTGCGGACAATCCAGAAGCCCGTCGGCGAACGACTCTTCCCTGATCGAGTCCGGATCGTTGGTCGCCCCCGGCAATTGCCGCACCAGCGCGTCGATCAGCACCAGGGCTGGAAACTCGCCGCCCGAAAGCACATAGTCGCCCAACGACAACTCCAGATCGACCCGGCGCTCCAGCAGCCGTTCGTCTATCCCTTCGTAGCGGCCGGCCAACAGGACCAGGTCGCCGTCCTCTTTCAACGCCAGCACCCGCTCGTGCGCCAGGCGTTCGCCCTGCGGCGTCAGGTACACGACCTTCGGCTTCGCGGACCCGCCATCGGCACTGATCCGCGCCGCCGCCGCATCGAGCGCCTGCTCCAGCGGACCGGCCAGCATGACCATGCCCGGGCCGCCGCCGTACGGACGGTCATCGACCGTCCGGTGGTTGTCCGTCGCGAACTCGCGCGGGTTCACGCACCACAACCGCCAGAGCGCCATCTCCAGCGCGCGCCCGGTGATGCCGTAGCGCGACGCCGCTTCAATCAGCTCCGGGAACAGCGTGACGACCGCGATGCGCAACAAGGGCGCCGGCGCTGCCATCAGTAGTCCGCTTCCCAATCGACGGTGATGCGTCCGCCGGCAAGATCCACTTCACGCAGGATCGGTTCCACGAACGGAATCAGCTGCTCGCGCGCCGCTTCCTCTTCCTGCCCTGCCGCCGCCACCCGCAGCACATCATGCGCCGGCGCGGCGATCAATCCGGCGACCCGCCCCAGCTCAACCCCGTTCAAGTTCCGCACCGGCAGGCCGATCAGGTCCGCCCAGTAATATTCGCCCGCACCCGCCGCGGGCAGCTGTGCCCGCTCCACCGTGACATCGGCGCCGCGCAGGGCTTCGGCGGCGCCGCGGTCCGCGATCTCCTTGAGCTGCGCCAGCACGAATGCGCCATGCGGCTTGGCTTCCGTGACGTGCACGGTGCGGGCCTGCGCCGCGCTGCTGCAGGATCCACACGGTCTGGCCCAGCAAACCATCCAGGCTTTCGGTAAACGGCCTGATCCTGATCCAGCCGCGAATTCCAAAGGCGCCGAGAACGCGCCCGAGCACTACGGTGGCGGACGTGCCTGCTTGCGGCGTGCCGCCCGCGCCGGGCGGATCAGGCAGCGATAGCGATGTTGGCACCGGCTTTTTTGACCAGGCCGCTCACGGTCTGCGAGAGTTGTGCGCCGTTGTGCGTCCAGAACTCGACGCGATCGAGTGCGATGCGCAAGCTTTCGTTGCCGTCGCCCGCGAGCGGGCTGTAGAAGCCGAGCCGCTCGATGAAGCGGCCGTCGCGGCGATTGCGCGAATCGGCGACGACGATGTTGTAGAACGGGCGATTCTTCGCGCCGCCCCGTGCAAGTCGAATGACGACCATAGCGAGTTCCTCGATCCGAAAAGTGCGCCGCCGCGTTCTGGCCGGCAGCAAAAAGATGTTGATTATACGAGTTTTTGTGGGTCCGAGGCAAGGCCGGTGAAGGATCCCACATCGGTCGCGTGGCCCGGCGCCGCCGGTTGGCGGGGGACCGCAAGGTTCGCCGGCATGGGGCAGGCGATCGCGGCAGCCGGCGCGTCCGGCTCAGCGGCCCGGGAATCGCCCCTGCATCAGCTTCCCGCCCAGGCTGCGCATCATCTTCTGCATGCCGCCGCCTTTCATCATTTTCATCATTTTCTGCATCTGCTCGAACTGGTTGAGCAGCTTGTTGACCTCCTGGACCGGGACGCCGGCCCCGGCGGCGATCCGCCGCTTGCGCGAAGCCTTGATGATCTCGGGCTGAACGCGTTCCTTGCGAGTCATCGCATTGATGATGCCCTCTGTGCGTGCGATCTGTTTTTCGTCGACCTGGCCGGACTGCGCCGCCTGCGCCAACTGCGCCGGCAACTTGTCCACCAGCGCGGAGAGACCGCCCATCTTGCGCATCTGCGCGATCTGCGCCTTGAAGTCGTCGAGGTCGAAGCCCTTGCCGGACTTGACCTTTTGCGCCAGCCGCTCGGCATCCTTGACGTCGACGGACTTCTTCGCCTGCTCGACCAGCGAGAGCACGTCGCCCATGCCCAGGATCCGCGCCGCCATCCGCTCCGGATGGAAAATCTCGATGCCATCGAGCTTTTCCGACACGCCGACGAACTTGATCGGCGCCCCGGTGACGTGCCGAACCGAGAGTGCGGCCCCGCCGCGCGAGTCGCCGTCGAGCTTGGTCAACACGACGCCCGACAGCGGCAGCGCGTCGTTGAACGCCTTGGCCGTGTTGACCGCGTCCTGGCCCTGCATCGCATCGACGATGAACAGGGTCTCGATCGGCTTGACCGCGGCGTGCACCGCGCTGATCTCCTGCATCATCGCCTCGTCGATGCCGAGCCGGCCGGCGGTGTCGACGATCAGCACGTCGTGATGGTGCTTGCGCGCGAAGTCGAGCGCCGCGAGGGCGATCGCCACCGGCTGCTCGCCGGCCGCGGACGGGAAGAAGTCGACGCCGACCTGGCCCGCCAGCGTTTCGAGCTGTTTGATGGCCGCCGGGCGATACACGTCGGCGCTGACCATCAGCACTTTTTTCTTGCGCTCGGACTTGAGCAGCCCGGCCAGCTTGCCGGCTGTCGTGGTCTTGCCGGCGCCCTGCAGCCCGGCGAGCAGGATCACCGCCGGCGGCGTGGTCATCAGGTTCAGCGGCGCCGCGTCGCCCCCCATGATCTGCGTGAGCTCGCGCTGGACGACACCGACCAGCGCCTGCCCGGGGGAGAGCGATCCGACGACTTCCTCGCCGACCGAGCGCTCCTTGACCCGCGCGATGAAGTCGCGTACGACCGGCAGCGCGACGTCGGCTTCAAGCAGCGCCAGCCGCACCTCCCGCAGCGCATCCTGGATGTTCGATTCGGTGAGCCGCGCCTCCCCGCGCAGGCGCTTGATGACTCCGGATAGCCGGTCGGTGAGATTGTCGAGCACGATGGGGGTTGGGGTAAACTTGGCGAATGGAAAGACTGATCATTGTAGCGCAGGTGTTGCTCGCAATTGGCTACGCCGCGCTCGCCTGGATGGACCGCCCCGCGCGCGAAGGCGCTGTGGCGCCGGCGCGCGCGGACACGCTGCGCTGGGCGATGGCCGTCGCGGTGCTCGCGCATCTGGTCATCGTGTGGCGGCTGATCTTCCAGGACGAAGGCGTCAACCTGAGCTTCGCGGCGTCGCTGTCGCTGATCGGCCTGCTGCTTGCCCTATGGCTGTGGCTCTCCGGACTGCTGATGCCGGTGCCCGGCATGGCGTTGCGCACGCTCCCCATCGTTGCCGTGGCGACCCTGTTGCCGGTGCTGCTGCCGGCGCCGCACTGGCTGCCCTACTCCACCGACGTGGTCGCCGCGGCGCACCTGGTCGTCGCGCTGCTGGCATTCGCGCTGTTCGTCGTCGCCGCCGTGCAGGCCGCGGCGATGCTGGCGCTGCAGCAGGACCTGCGGCGCGGCGTGGCGGCCGCTCCGGGCCGATGCCGCCGGTGCTCACGCTGGAGCGCTGGCTCTTCGGCCTGATCGCGGTCGGCTTCACGCTGCTGACCGCCACGCTGGCATCCGGAATCATCTTCTCCGAGGCGCTGTTCGGCAAGGCTTTGCAGTTCTCGCACAAGACCCTGTTTTCGGTCCTGGCCTGGCTGCTGTTCGGCGTGCTCCTCGCCGGCCGCTGGCGCTGGGGCTGGCGCGGCCGCAAGGCATTGCGCTGGGTGGTGATCGGGTCCCTGATGCTGCTGATCGGCTATGCCGGCAGCAAGTTCGTCCTCGAAGTCCTGCTGGGCCGGCGCTGATCCCCTGGCCGCGACTTCGCCGGCCGACCACGCTTTGCCCGGTGCCGGCGGGCCGGGGGCGCCGGCCCGGCGGCCGCGCGCCCCACCGGTGCCGGCGACCACGCGCTGGAAATCCTGCATATCCAGGATCGCGCGGTGAAAACTGTGCGAGTGTTGCCAATTCGACCCACCCGGCCGGGGCATTAGCGAGTGTCGGCAAGGACGTTTGCTTTACAAATCCAGACATAGGGGGCATTATCGCAACGTCATAATTTTTTACGATATTTTCTGATTCATGGCGACTAATCCGGTCCCGCGACAATTCAGCGGCTTGGCACGCGCTCTGGTCCAGCATGGCCTGCTGGCGGAGGCCGAAGCCCAGGCATTGCAGGACCACGCCAGCGCGTCCAACAGCACGTTCGTCGACCAGATCCTGGTGAGCAAGCGGATGACCGCGATGGAACTCGCCGAATTCACTTCCCGCACCTTTGGCGTTCCCCTGCTCGACCTGAGCGCTTTCGACTTGTCCCAGGTCCCCCGCGACTGGGTCGACACCAAGATGCTGGTCCTGCGCCGGGTGCTGCCGCTGCACAAGCGGGGCAACCGCCTGTTCGTCGCCACTTCGGACCTGACCAACCTGCAGGCCCTGGAAGAAATCCGGTTCAAGACCAATCTGGTCATCGACCCGATCGTCGTCGAGGACCCCAAGCTCTCGGTCGCCATCGCCAAGATCGTGGAGGCGAGCGACACGACGCTGTCGACGCTGGTGAGTTCCGACGATCTCGAGATCGACCTGAACGAGCTGCCGACAGCCGCGGCGACCGAAGACGAGATGAGCGCGGAGGTCGACGACGCGCCGGTCGTCCGCTACATCCAGAAGATCCTGCTCGACGCCATCTCCGCGGGCGCCTCCGACATCCACTTCGAGCCGTTCGAGAAGTTCTACCGGATCCGCTACCGGCTGGACGGCCGGCTGATCGAAATCGCCCAGCCGCCCCTGGTGATCAAGGACAAGGTGGCATCGCGGATCAAGGTGATTTCCAAGCTCGACATCGCCGAGAAGCGGGTGCCGCAGGACGGCAGGCTCAAGCTGATGCTCTCGAAAAGCCGGGCCATCGACTTCCGGGTCAGCACGCTGCCAACGTTGTTCGGCGAGAAGATCGTGATGCGGCTGCTGGATTCCGCCGCGGCGCTGGTGGGCATCGAGGGCCTTGGGTACGAACCCGACCAGCAGGCACTGCTGATGCACGCGATCAGCCGGCCTTACGGGATGATCCTGGTCACCGGCCCGACCGGGAGCGGCAAGACGGTGTCGCTGTATTCGTTCCTGCAGATCCTCAACCAGCCGGGCGTGAACATCTCAACCGCCGAAGACCCGGCTGAAATCAGCCTGCCCGGCGTGAACCAGGTCAACATCAACGACAAGGCCGGCTTCACGTTCGCGCTGGCGCTGCGCGCCTTCCTGCGGCAGGATCCGGACATCATCATGGTCGGCGAAATCCGCGATCTCGAGACCGCGGACATCTCGGTCAAGGCGGCGCAGACGGGCCACCTGGTGCTGGCGACCGTGCACACCAACGACGCCCCGAGCACCTTGATGCGGCTGGTCAACATGGGTGTCGCCCCGTTCAACGTCGCCTCCAGCGTGAACCTGATCACCGCGCAGCGCCTGGGCCGCAAGCTGTGCGTGCATTGCCGCGCGCCCGGTGGAGATCCCGCACGAGGCGCTGCTGCGCGCGGGGTATGCCGAATCGGACCTGGACGGGTCCTGGCAGCCGTTCGGCCCGGTCGGCTGCGAGCAGTGCAAGGGCACCGGCTACAAGGGCCGCGTCGGGATATTCGAGGTGCTGCCGATCTCGGAGGAAATGACGCGTATCCTGATGAAGAACGGCTCCGTGCTGGACATCGCCGCCCAGGCCCGCGCGGAAGGGTTCCGCAACCTGCGGCAATCGGGACTGGGCAAGGTCAAGCTGGGTATAACCTCGCTAGAGGAAATCGAATCGATCACTAACGAGTGACGCACAGTCTGGAGAATCATCATGGCAGTCGCCACGCAGGCATCGCGCGGAGCGCGGGACGTAAAAACCTACCTTTTCAACTGGGAAGGCCTCGACAAGAATAACAAGACGGTGCGCGGGGACCTGCGCGCGGCATCCGAAACGGTCGTGACGACGACGCTGCGGCGGCAGGGCATCCGGGTCATCAAGGTCAAGCGCCTGTCGCTGCGCGGCGGCGGCACGATCAAGGACCGCGACATCACCTTCTTCACCCGCCAGCTCTCGACGATGATGCGCGCGGGCGTGCCGCTGCTGCAGTCGTTCGACATCGTCGCGCGCGGCCACTCGAATCCGCGGTTTTCCCGGATGCTGCTGGACATCAAGGGACAGGTCGAGTCCGGCACCAGCCTGTCGCAGGCGTTTCGCCGGCATCCGATGCAGTTCGACGGCCTGTACTGCAACCTGGTCGCCGCGGGCGAACAGGCCGGCGTGCTCGACACCGTGCTGGACCGGCTCGCGACCTACAAGGAAAAGATCCTTGCCATCAAGGGCAAGATCAAGTCCGCACTGTTCTACCCGGCGATGGTCATCACCGTCGCCGTCGTGGTCGTCACCGTCATCATGGTGTTCGTGATTCCGTCGTTCAAGGAAGTCTTCGCGAGCTTCGGCGCCAGCCTGCCGGGCCCGACGCTGATGGTCATCGCGATCTCGGACTTCTTCGTCGCCTACTGGTATTTCGTCGCGATCCTGTTCGTCGGCTCCATCATCGGCGCCTGGTTCCTGTGGAAGCGGGTGCCCGCGTTCAGGCGCGTGTTCGACCGCGTCAGCCTGAAGATTCCGATCATCGGCAAGGTTCTCCGGCAGGCCGCGATCGCGCGCTGGAGCCGCACGCTGGCCACGATGTTCGCCGCGGGCGTTCCGCTGGTGGACGCGCTCGAATCGGTCGCCGGCGCGGCGGGCAACCAGGTCTATGCCGACGCCACGCGCCGCATCCGCACCGACGTCTCGACGGGCACCAGCCTCTCCGGCGCGATGATCGCGACCGATGTCTTTCCGAACATGGTGCTGCAGATGACGCAGATCGGCGAGGAGTCGGGCTCGCTCGACGGCATGCTCAACAAGGTCGCCGACTTCTACGAACGCGAGGTCGACGATGCGGTCACCGCGCTGTCGAGCCTGATGGAACCGATACTGATGGTGTTTCTAGGCATCGTGGTCGGCGGCCTGGTGATAGCGATGTACCTGCCCATCTTCAAGCTGGGTTCGGTGGTCGGCTGATCTTCGCCGCTTGGTCCCCGCGGCGCCCGGCACCCGGTGCGGGCTCGGGAGGCAGTCGTCCCGGCATTCGCGAATACTGCGGCGGACCCGGTGCTTGTCCCGTGGCCGCCGGATTTTAACCGCTGTCCCGGCAGAGACCCATGAACGACTTTGCGACGCTTGCGGCTGTACCCTGGTTGTGGTGGACACTTGCCGGCGCGGTGGGACTGTGCGTCGGGAGCTTCCTCAACGTCGTCGTCCACCGGCTGCCGCGGATGCTGGAGCAGGACTGGGCCGACCAGTGCGCAGAGCTGCGCGACGAGACGCCGCCGGCCAGGGTGACGTACAACCTGTTCACGCCGCGCTCAGGTTGTCCTTCCTGCAAGCAGCAGCTCCGGGCGCGCGACAACGTTCCCGTGCTCAGCTACCTGCTGCTCGGCGGCCGGTGCGCGCACTGCGGCGCGCGTATCTCGGTGCGCTATCCGGTGATCGAGCTGGCCGCGGCCGCGTTCGCGGTGGCGGCGGCGTGGAAGTTCGGCGCGGGCTACCAGGCGCTCGCGATCGCGGGCCTGCTCTGGGTGCTGCTCGCGCTGTCCGCGATCGACATCGACACCCAGCTGCTGCCGGACAACCTGACTCTGCCGCTGCTCTGGGCGGGCCTGATCGCCAACAGTTTCGGACTGTTCGTCCCGCTGGGCGACGCGTTGTGGGGCGCGGTCGCCGGCTACCTGGTCCTGTGGGCCGTGTACTGGGCATTCAAGCTGCTCACCGGCAAGGAGGGCATGGGCTACGGCGACTTCAAGCTGCTCGCGGCACTGGGCGCCTGGCTGGGCTGGCAGATGCTGCCGGTGATCATCCTGCTCTCGTCGGTCGTCGGGGCCGTCGTCGGGATCGTCCTGATCGTCGCCCGCGGCCGCGACCGGAACATCCCGATTCCCTTCGGCCCGTATCTCGCCGGCGCGGGCGCACTGACCGTGTTCTTCGGCAAGTCGCTCGTTGCCATGTACCTCGGCTGATGCGCGCGCCGCTCCCCGCCGGTACGGCCATTCCCGCCAGAGCGGCGCGATGACGTATCTCGTGGGACTGACCGGCGGCATCGGGAGCGGGAAGAGCACCGTGGGCGCCCGCTTCGCCGAACTGGGCGGCGGCCTGATCGACGCCGACGCGGTTTCGCATGCGCTCACGCGCCGCGGGGCGCCGGGCTGGCAGTCGATCCGCGCGGTGTTCGGTGAGGGCTACTTCACGCCCGATGGCGAGCTCGATCGCGCGAAATTGCGCCAGGCCGTGTTCGCCGATGCGGCGGCGAAGTCCAGGCTGGAAGGTGCCCTGCACCCGCTGATACGCGAGGAAACCGACCGGCAGGTCGCGGCGTCCACCGCCCCCTACGTGATGCTGATGGTGCCACTGCTGTTCGAAAGCGGCCGCTACCGCGAACGCTGCCGGCGCGTGCTGGTAGTCGACTGCCGGGAATCGACGCAGGTCAGCCGCGTCGTCGCGCGGAGCGGCATGGCGCCCGGCGACGTCGGCGCCATCATGCGCTCGCAGATGGGCCGCGCCGAGCGGCTCGCGCTGGCCGACGACGTCATCGACAACGAAGGCGATCCGCTCCTGTGGTCTGGCGCTGCGACGCGCCTGGACGCGCTCTACCGGCACCTGGCCCGCGCATGAAACCCGGCACGGTTCCCGCGCGCCTATTCCCTAGGGACGGGGTTTGTAGCACAATCGCGCCATTCGCAATTCGCCTGGCCGCCGCCGCTACGGCATCCCCTGGCCGAAGAGCGCCCGGCACCTTTCGATCAAAGGTCGACGCTTGATCCGTTACGAACATCCGCTGAACGAGCGCATCCGCACCATGATGCGGCTCGAGGATCTCTTTCAGCGCGCCCGCTACTTTTCCGCGAAGTCCGAACCCAACGATCATCACGCCGCGCTGAACGCGATGTTCGAGATCGCCGAGATCGCCTCGCGCGCCGACCTCAAGTCCGACCTGCTGCAGGAACTCGAACGGCAGCGCCAGCTGCTCTCGACGCTGCGGGAGAATCCCCAGGTCGCCGCCGAGACGCTCGACGAGTTCCTGTCCGACATCGTCGCCGCCGCGGGCGACCTGCACGGGCAATCCGGCAGGATAGGCCAGCACCTGCGGGACAACGAATGGCTGATGATCATCAAGCAGCGCATGGGCATTCCCGGCGGCGTCTGCGAGTTCGACCTGCCGTCATACCACTACTGGCTGAACCGGGACGCCGCGTCGCGGCAAAGGGACCTGCAGGGCTGGCTGGCGCCGTTCGTTCCCATCGACGAGGCGCTGGGCATCGTGCTGCGGGTCCTGCGCGACAGCGGGCGCTCCTCGCGCCAGGTCGCGTACAACGGCCTGTTCCAGCTGATGCTGACCGCCAACAAGGTGGCGCAGCTGCTGCGCATCACCGTGGCCAGGGACCTGCCGTGCGTGCCCGAGATCAGCGCCAACCGCTATGCGCTGAACATCCGCTTCGTGGGTTTCGACATCGCCGACCGGCCGCGGCAGATGGAACAGGATGTGGAGTTCGATTTGACGTTCTGCAACCTGTAGGGCGGCGCCGCGATGAAACCCAGGATCGTCAGCTGTCCCCGCTGCAACCGGCCCGTCGAATGGACGCCGGCGGCGAAGTTCCGCCCGTTCTGTTCGGAACGTTGCAAGACCAACGATCTGGGCGCGTGGGCGAACGAGGAGTATCGCGTCGCCGGCGAGCCGCTGATCGAGCTGCCCGAGGGGATGCCGGACGAAGGGTCGCGGACGAATTAGCGCGTCAAGCGCCTCCGTCGCCTTCGCCTGTCTCGCCATTGCCGCCGCCCGCGGCGCCGGTGGCGAGCAGACCGGAAAGCACCTTGCTCTCCACCGTCAGCAGCGCCGGCAGCATCGGCCCGACCGTGTACGCCCCCGGCGTCTGCCACGCGACCTGCTGCCCCTCCTGCGGATGCACGTCGCCCCGCCACGCCGTCACCCGGAAGAACCGCAACTCGACGAACGCGTGCGGATAGACGTGGCGCTGCGTGAGCCAGGCTGTTGCAGCCGTCACCTCGACGCCCAGTTCTTCCCGCAACTCGCGCACCAGCGCCGCGTAGTCGGATTCGCCGGGCTCGATCTTGCCGCCGGGGAACTCCCAGTAGCCCGCATAGGCCTTGCCCGGCGGCCGTTGCGCGAACAGCACGTGCCCGTCCGGGCGCTGCAGGATGCCGACCGCCACCAGCGTGAGCGGACGATCGGGCATCAGCGTGCCGTCACCGGTCGAGCGCGCGTCGGCCCGCGCAGTCGCGGGCGAATTGCCACGCGATGCGTCCGGAGCGCGAGCCCCGGGAGAGCGACCACTGGACCGCTTCCTCGCGCAGGCATTCGAACGCGTCGGCGGCAAAGCCGTAGTGGCGCAGCCAGCTCCGGACCGCGGCGAAGTACTCGTCCTGCGAGAACGGGTAGAACGACACCCACAGCCCGAAGCGCTCGGACAGGGAGATCTTCTCCTCGACCGATTCGCCCGGATGCACTTCCTCGCCCACGTGCCGCGTCTCGAGGTTTTCCGAAAAGTACTCGGGCAGCAGATGCCGCCGGTTCGACGTCGCGTAGATCAGGATGTTGGTCGAGGTCGCCGCCACGGTGCCGTCGAGGATGACCTTCAGCGCCTTGTAGCCCGCCTCCCCCTGGTCGAACGAGAGGTCGTCGCAGAAGATGATGAACTTCTCGGGCCGGCCGGCGATCGCGTCGACGATGTCCGGCAGGTCGATCAGGTCGTCCTTGTCGACTTCGATGACCCGCAGGCCCTTCTTCGCGTACTTGTGCAGCAGCGCCTTCACCAGCGAGGACTTGCCGGTGCCGCGCGACCCGGTCATCAGCACGTTGTTGGCGGGCGCGCCGGCGACCAGCTGCCGCGTGTTCTGTTCCACCAGTTTCTTCTGGCGCTCGATGCCCTGCAGGTCCGCCAGCGTGATCTTGTGCACGTTGGGAACGGCTTCGATGAAGCCGCCGCCGCCGTCGCGGCCATGGACGCGCTTGCGCCAGCGGAACGCGATCGCCTTGTCCCAGGCGACAGGCGGCGGCGCCGGCGGCAGGTACGCTTCGAGCTGCACCAGCACCCGTTCGGCGAGCTCGATCAGCATGGTCCAGTCGGCGGGCGGTGCGGTCGGGGATTTCATCGTGGAGCGCGGGCCAATGTGTATTCCAGCCTCCAATAGTAATCGAACAGTCGCACTTCCACGGTCGCGGCATGCGGGCGCACGGCAGCCTCGAGTTCGGTGGGTTCGGGGAAGTTCTTCAGCACTTCATGGCGGGAGCCGTCGGCCAGCGTCCGCGCCTGCCACGTGTCGCCGTGCGCGTCGGTGCGCGCAACCGGCGTCGAGGAGCCGGCGACATACCGGTTGTCGATGAACACGATGCGCGCGCCGGGCGCGAGCGCGCGGTGCAGTCCGGCCAGGAAGCGGGGCAGGTCGCGCCGGGCCACGTGCGACCACCAGAAGCCGGCGAAAGCCGAATCGCAGGGCGGCACCGCAATCGTCGGCGCGAACGCGTCGCCCAGCGCGAAGCGCACGCGCGCCGGGTCCACCGCCTTGGTGCGGGCGATGGCCAGCGTCTCCTCGTTGATGTCGAAGGCGTCGACGCGCACCGCGTGCCGCGCGAGATGCGGCGTCCAGTAGCCCGTCCCGCAGGCGATCTCGAGGACCGAGCGGCCGCGGAACGCCTCCGCCAGGTCGGCGCGCAGGCGCGCGAGATCGCCCTGGCGCTCGGGCTTGTCGTAGATCGCTTCGTACTCCGCGGCGCGGCGGGCGTAGTAGACCTGCAACTCTACGGCGGGCGGGGTCAGGTGCGCCACGCGCTCAACTCCGGTAATCGGCGTTGATGCTGACGTATTCGTGCGACAGGTCGCAGGTCCAGATCGTCGCCGCGGCGCCGCCGCGACCCAGGCTCACCCGCACCGTCATTTCGCTCTGCTTCATGATGCGCGCGCCGTCCTCCTCGCGGTAGGAGGGCGCCCGGCCGCCGCGCAGGACGATCGCCACGTCGTCGAGATGAATGTCGACGCGTGACGTATCCAGGTCGGCGGGCCCGCCGTTGCCGACCGCGCACACGATGCGGCCCAGGTTGGCGTCGGAGGCGAAAAACGCGGTCTTCACCAGCGGCGAGTGCGCGATCTGGCGCGCGATGCGGTCGCACTCCGCGGCATCGCGCCCGCCCTCCACGGTGACAGTGATGAACTTGGTCGCGCCCTCGCCGTCGCGGACGATGGCCTGCGCGAGTTCCTGCGCGACGTCACAGATGGCGTCTTTGACCGCCGCGTACGGTGGATGGTCGCGGCTGGCGATCCCGGGCATGGCGGCCTGACCGGTGCTGATCAGCACGAAACTGTCGTTGGTCGACGTGTCGCCGTCGATGGTGATGCGGTTGAACGACTCGGCGGCCACTTCCCGGACCAGCTGCTCGAGCACGTCCTGCGCAATGGGCGCGTCCGTGGCGACAAAGCCCAGCATCGTCGCCATGTTGGGCTGGATCATACCGGCGCCCTTGCTGATGCCGGTGACGGTGACCGTGGCGCCGCCGGCGGCGACGCGGCGCGAAGCGGCCTTGGCGATGGTGTCCGTGGTCATGATCGTCTGCGCCGCCAGCGGCCACGCGTTGCCGGCCAGCGCGGCCACGCCGCGCGGCAGGCCGGCGAGCAGGCGCTCGATGGGCAGCGGTTCCATGATCACGCCGGTGGAGAACGGCAGGACTTCATGCGGCGCGCACCCGAGCAGCGCGGCCAGGCCGGCGCAGGTCGCGCGGGCGTCGCGCAATCCGGGTTCGCCGGTTCCGGCATTGGCATTCCCGGTGTTGACCACCAGTGCGCGGATCGAGCCGCCGCTCTTCGCGACCCGCGCGAGGTGCTCGCGGCACACCAGGACGGGCGCCGCGCAGAACCGGTTCTGCGTGAACACGCCGGCGACCCGCGAGCCCGGCGCCAGGCGCACGACCAACAAGTCATGCCGGCCCGGCTTCTTGATGCCCGCCTGCGCGGGCCCGAGTTCGACGCCGGGGACCGGGTACAGCAGGTCTGGGGCGGGAGTGGAATAGTTGACGGCCATGGCAACCCTTCATTCGGCGCAGCGGCGCTGCGGGGCGGCCGCGGCCGGCGGCGCCGGCTGCGGCAGCGCTTGTCCTACAACCGTCCGTGGCAGTGCTTGTACTTCTTGCCGGAACCGCAGGGGCAGGGATCGTTGCGGCCGACCTTTTCGCCGGCGCGCACGAACGGCTGCACCGCCGGCGCTTCGGCGGGCGGCGCCAGCGCCTCGTCGTACCCGGCGTGCTGGTACTGGACGTTGGACACGGCAGGCGCCTCTTCCACCGCTTCTACATCCTCGCGCGACTTGACCTGCACGTTCATCATGACCCGGACCACGTCGGCCTTGATGGCGTTGAGCATGGACTCGAAGAGTTCGAACGCCTCGCGCTTGTATTCCTGCTTGGGATTCTTTTGTGCATAGCCGCGCAGGTGTATGCCCTGTCGCAGGTGATCGAGCGACGCCAGGTGCTCGCGCCAGTGCGTATCGACCGACTGCAGCATGATCGCCCGCTCGAACTGCCGGACGACTTCGGGGCCGGCCAACTCGTCCTTGGCCTGGTAGCTGGCAAGCGTGGCCTCGCGCACGCGCTGGCTGATCTCCTCGGCGGACAGGTCGGGCTTTTCCTTCATCCAGCCGGCCACGTCGACGGTGACGCCGAGTTCGCTCGCAAGCTGCTTTTCCAGCGCCGGGATATCCCACTGCTCTTCGGTGCTCTCGGCCGGAATGTGCGAGCCGACCGCATCGTCAACATAGCCGGCGATCAGGTTCCGGATGGTCTCGCTGATGTCGTCGGACTCGAGCAGCTCGTTGCGCTGCTGGTAGATGACGCGGCGCTGGTCGTTGGCGACGTCGTCGTATTCGAGCAGTTGCTTGCGGATGTCGAAGTTGCGCGATTCGACCTTGCGCTGCGCCGTCTCGATCGAGCGGTTGACCAATCCCGCCTCGATCGGCTCGCCTTCGGGGACTTTCAGCCGCGTCATGATGGCCTTCATCCGGTCGCCGGCGAAGATCCGCATCAACTGGTCGTCGAGCGAGAGATAGAAGCGCGACGAGCCGGGGTCGCCTTGGCGGCCGGCGCGTCCGCGCAGCTGGTTGTCGATGCGCCGCGACTCGTGCCGCTCGGTGCCGATGATGTGCAGCCCGCCGGAGGCGACGACGGCCTCGTGCCGCAGCTGCCATTCCGCCTTGAACACCGCGATCCGCTTCTCCTTTTCGTCCGGCGGCAGCGTTTCATCGTCCCGGATGCGCATGATTTCGTAGTCGAAGCTGCCGCCCAGCACGATGTCCGTGCCGCGGCCCGCCATGTTGGTGGCGATGGTGATGGCGCCGGGCCTGCCGGCCTGCGCCACGATCTCCGCCTCGCGCGCGTGCTGCTTGGCGTTGAGCACCTGGTGGGCGAGCTTCTCCTTGTCCAGCAGGCCCGAGAGCAGTTCGGAATTCTCGATCGACGTCGTGCCCACCAGCACCGGTTGCGCCTTGTTGAAGCACTCGCGGATGTCCAGGATCACGGCCGCATGCTTCTCGTCGGCAGTCTTGAACACCTGGTCGTTGCGGTCGTCCCGGATCATCGGGCGGTGCGTCGGTATGACCACGGTCTCCAGGTTATAGATCTGCTGGAATTCATAGGCCTCGGTGTCGGCCGTGCCCGTCATCCCGGCGAGCTTGCCGTACATGCGGAAATAGTTCTGGAAGGTGATCGAGGCCAGCGTCTGGTTCTCGCGCTGGATGGCCACGCCTTCCTTGGCTTCGACGGCCTGATGCAGACCGTCGGACCAGCGGCGGCCCGACATCAGGCGCCCGGTGAATTCGTCGACGATGATCACTTCGCCGTCCTGCACCACGTATTGCTGGTCGCGGTGATACAGCGCGTGCGCGCGCAGTGCCGCGTGCAGGTGATGCATCAGCGCGATGTTGGCCGCGTCGTACAGGCTGGAGCCAATTGGCAGCAGGCCTGCCTTGCCCAGCAGCTGCTCGGCGTGCTCATGGCCGGCTTCGGAGAGCAGCACCTGGTGCTGTTTCTCGTCGACCCAGTAGTCGCCCTCGCCTTCCTCGGCCGACTGGCGCACCAGCCGGGGCGCGAGCTCGTTCAGCCGATAGTACATTTCGACGTTGTCGTCGGCCTGGCCGGAGATGATCAGCGGCGTGCGCGCTTCGTCGATCAGGATGGAGTCCACCTCGTCCACGATCGCATAGTGAAGGCCGCGCTGGCGGCGGTCGGCGACCTGGTACTCCATGTTGTCGCGCAGATAGTCAAAGCCGAATTCGTTGTTGGTGCCGTACGTGATGTCGGAGCCGTACGCCGCCTGCTTGTCGCTGTTGGGCTGCTGGGTGAGAATCACGCCGACCGTCAATCCCAGGAACTTGTGGATCCGCCCCATCCAATCGGCATGGAATCGCGCCAGGTAATCATTGACGGTGACAATATGCACGCCATTGTCCGTCAGGGCGTTCAGATAGGAAGGCAGCGTGGCAACCAGCGTCTTGCCCTCGCCGGTGCGCATTTCGGCGATCTTGCCGTCATTGAGCACCATGCCGCCGATGAGCTGCACATCGAAGTGCCGCTGCCCGAGAACCCGCTTGCTCGCCTCCCGGACCACGGCAAACGCCTCCGGGAGAATGGCATCCAGTCCTTCGCCATTGGCGACCCGTTCCTTGAACGCAGCCGTCTTGGCGCGCAGGTCGCTGTCGGACAGCGCGACCATCGAGGGTTCCAGGTCGTTGATGCGCCGGACCGCGCGGCTGTACTGTTTGATCAGCCGGTCATTCCGGCTCCCGAAGACTTTTCTGAGAAGGTTGTTGATCATAACGTGACCAGTTGGCGGTCTTTCCACAAAAAGCAAGGGGTGAGCACGTGCTCACCCCTACCGACGAATGCCTGAAATCGTTTCAGCCATTGGCCCGCAGGAAGCGGGCGGGATTCTGCGGCACTCCGTTCAAACGCACCTCGAAATGGAGATGCGGACCTGTCGACCGGCCAGTGGATCCGATTTCCGCGATCTTCTGGCCGCGCACGACCAGATCGCCTTCCTTCACCAGAAGCTGCGACGCGTGCGCATAGCGGCTCACGAGTCCGTTGCCATGGTCGATGTCGACGATTTTACCATACTGGGCATGCCATTCGGACGCCACGACCTTGCCGCTCGCGGCGGCCAGCACCGCGGTGCCCTTGTCACCGTGAAAGTCGATACCTTCGTGAAAAGACTGGCTTCCGGTGAAAGGGTCGATCCGGTAGCCGAAATTGGACGTGTACTGGACGCTGTCGACCGGCGCGTATGAAGGCAGGAATTTCTTGTTCACGCTGTCCTGCACCAGCAGTGCTTCGAGCACGCTCAACTGATCGGTGCGCTCCTCGATGGTCCGGGTCAGCGCCTGGATCTCACGCGCGAATTCCTCGATCGTCCAGGCCCGGACCGGCATCGACGACTCGGCGCCGCCGCGGCCGGGATTTTTGGCCGGCAACTCCTGGGGCTTGAGACCGGCGATCTTGGCCAGCTTCTCGCCGAGGCCGTCGAGCCGCAAAAGTTGGCCCTGCAGTTCGCCGACCTTGAGCGCCATCGCATTGAGATGCTCTTCCGTGTACAGCTGCGCCCGCTGCGCTTCCTTGCGCTGGTCGGAGAGCACCATCGCCTGCAGCCATGGATGGTTGATCGCGGTGGCGTAGCGCAGCAGGCTGTAGTTCAGTACCGTGGCCAAACCGACCAGCAGCACGAACCCGACCAGCACGCCGAGCGCATAATGCCGCCAGGACAGGGTGATCGACCTCGTCCTGGCAAGATTGCTCGAAACCAGAATAATGTTCACCGGGTACTCCCCCGCCATGACTTCACGTCACAGCATGTTGAACGGCCCATGATCCCGCGCAGGATGCAGCGCATCGTCACCGACGACCCCGCGCTCGCCGCGCTATGGGAGCGGACCAGGGCATTGCGAGAACTGCAAAAACTGTATGCACTTTGCGTGCCGCCGTACTTGCGCACGGTTTCGCGCGTTGGCGCCGTTGCCGGGGACGAACTGAAGCTGTTCGCCGACAGCGGCGCGGCAGCGACCAGGCTCCGGTTGCTTGCGCCTGGATTGCTCGCGGAATTCCGCGGCAAGGGGTGGGAATTTAGCGCAATTCGGGTCTCGGTGCAAGTTCGCACGCTGCCGGCGGCGGCGCGCTTGACGCCGCGCAAAGCCCTGGACCAGGGCGCCCGGCGGTCGCTGCAGCGTCTGGCCGAGGAATTGCCGGAGTCGCCGCTCCAAGCAGCGATCAGCCGGCTGGCGAAGCTCAAGTAGGCGACGGGCGTGCCGGCTGCCGCAGCCTACAGCATCACCAGGACCCGCTCCAAGGCGAGAAATGCCAGCACGCCGATCATGATGAACACGACGTACTTCACGGTCTGGCCGATGAAGCGCAGGTAGCGCCGGTCACGCGTATAGAGATACATCGCGCCGGAAACCGCCAGCGATATCAGCGACAGGACGAGGATTATGCGCAGCAGGAGCATGCGCGCGCGCGATCAAACAGGGTGGGTGCGCCAGTGCACGAACGCCTGCGGCACCTGCGCCTCGCGCTCGAACGTCACGAACTCCCATGCCTCGGGGCGGGCCAGCGTCTCGCGCAGCAGCTGGTTGTTCAGCGCGTGGCCGGACTTGTACGCTGTGTAGGCGCCGATCAGCGGATGGCCCAGCAGGTACAGGTCGCCGACCGCGTCGAGCACCTTGTGCTTGACCAATTCGTTGTCGTAGCGCAGCCCGTCGCTGTTCAGGACCCGGAATTCGTCGAGGACGATGGCATTGTCCAGGCTGCCGCCGAGGGCGAGTCCCAGTTCGCGCATGGTCTCGACTTCCCGCATGAACCCGAACGTCCGCGCGCGGCTGATTTCCTTCAGGTACGAATGCTCGGCAAAGTCGACGACGACCCGCTTGTTCTCCGCGCCGAACACCGGGTGCGGAAACTCGATGGAGAAATCGATCAGGAAGCCGTTGTGCGGCTCGAAGCGCGCCCACTTGTCGCCGGCGCGCGCTTCGACCGGCGACTTGATGCGGATGAACCGCTTCGGCGCCTTCTGTTCCTCGATCCCGGCCTGCTGCAGCAGGAAGACGAACGGGGCGGCGCTGCCGTCCATGATTGGCACTTCCGGTCCGTTGATGTCGACGTACGCATTATCGACGCCCAGGCCGGCAAGTGCCGACATGAGGTGCTCGACAGTGGAGACCCTGGCCCCGTCGTGCTCGATGAGCGTCGACAGGCGGGTGTCGGTCACGTTGGCCGCACGCGCGGGAATGTCGACGGGCACGGCCAGGTCGACGCGCCGGAACACGATTCCTGTATCCGCCGCCGCCGGCCGCAAGGTCAGCGTCACCTTGGTGCCCGTATGCAGGCCGACGCCGGTCGTGCTGATCTTCTTCTTGAGAGTTCGTTGTCTGAGCATGGTGAGGGACTGGCGCCGCGGCGATGCGGGATCGCCGGATGGCGCGTTCGCTAACGCCTTGGTTTGAAAGGACGATACCACAGATTCGGGTTGCCAATGCGCGCGCCGGGCGCCGGCCCGCTGCCACGCTGCCGGTGCGGCCGCCGGCAACGTGGGCGGGCGACCGCCCCCGCGGCGGCGGCGTTCACGTCCGGCCGGCCCGCATCAATCGGCCTGCTTGCGCAGGAACGCCGGGATGTCCAGCGCATCCATGCTGGCCGCGGAAACGGTCGCGCCGCTCTCGCGCCGGCCGCGGCGCATGACCGCGGGCGCGTCCAGGTCCTCGTAGTTGATATGCTCGATGCCGCCGCCGTCGGTTCCCGTGCGTGCGACGAACTGCTCGACCACGCGCATCTCGGGCTTCGCGTCCCTCTTCAGTCGCGCCGCGCCCAGTCCGGTCGCAACCATGGTCACGCGCAGCGAATCCCCCATTGCCTCGTCGACGACGTTGCCGATGATCACCGTCGCGTCTTCCGCGGTGAAGCCCTTGATCGTGTTCATCACCCCGTAGTACTCGTCCATCGTGAAGCTGGACGTCGAGGTGATGTTGACCAGGATGCCGCGCGCGCCGGCGAGATTGACGTCTTCGAGCAGCGGGCTGCGCACCGCCTGCTCCGCGGCGACCTGGGCGCGGTTCTCGCCCGAGGCGCTGGCCGACCCCATCATCGCCATGCCGACCTCGCTCATCACGGTGCGCACGTCGGCGAAATCGACGTTGACGTCGCCGGTGTTGGTGATGATCTCGGCGATGCCCGACACCGCGTTGTGGAGCACGTCGTTGGCGGCGGCGTAGGCATCGAGCCGCGAGATCTTGCCGCCCAGCACTTCGATCAGCTTGTCGTTGGGGATGATGATCAGCGAGTCGACCTGCTTCTGCAGTTCCTCGATGCCCGCCTGCGCCACCTTTTGCCGCCGGCCTTCGAAGGCGAACGGGCGGGTGACCACGGCGACGGTCAGTATGCCCAGCCGCTTGGCGATTTCCGCGACGACGGGCGCCGCGCCGGTGCCGGTGCCTCCGCCCATCCCGGCGGTGATGAACAGCATGTCCGCGCCCTCGATGATCTCGGCGATCCGGTCCTGGTCCTCGATCGCCGCGTCGCGCCCGATCTCGGGCCGGGCGCCGGCGCCCAGGCCACGCGTCAGGTTCGCGCCCAGCTGCAACTGCGTGCGCGCCCCGCTCTGCTTCAACGCCTGCGCATCGGTGTTGGCGACGACGAACTCCACGCCCTGCACGCCCTTCTTGATCATGTGCTCGACCGCGTTGCCGCCGCAGCCGCCAACGCCGATGACCTTGATGACTGCCTCCTGCGGGGCCGAATCGATGATTTCAAACATGGCTGTTCTCCTTTTGTGATGACACTTCCAAAACACGACGACGGTTCATGACGATCATTTCACTGCACTCTCAAAAATTCGATTTCCACCAACTCTTCATGCGCTCGATGACACTTTGCACCCCTGAAATCTGCGAGCGCATCAGTTCCTGGCGCAGGAACTGATCGCGCCCTTCCAGCAGCAGGCCGACCGCGGTCGAGTAGCGCGGATTGCGCACCACGTCGGCGAGCCCGCCCATGTACGACGGCGCGCCCACGCGCACCGGCATGTGAAAGATTTCCTCGCCGAGCTCGACCATGCCTTTCATGACGGAGGAGCCGCCGGTGAGCACGATGCCGCTCGATATCAGCTCCTCGAACCCGCTCTGGCGCAGGTTTGCCTGCACCAGCGCGAACAATTCCTCGATCCGCGGCTCGATCACTTCGGCCAGCGTCTGCCGCGAGAGCTGCCGCGGGCCGCGCTCGCCGACGCCGGGCACTTCGATGATGTCGCTGGCGCTGGCGAGCTGCTTGAGCGCGCAGCCATGCGTGCGCTTGAGATCCTCGGCTTCCTTGGTCGGCGTGCGCAGCGCCATCGCGATGTCGTTGGTGACCTGGTCGCCGGCGATCGGGATCACCGCCGTGTGCCGGATCGAGCCGCCGGTGAACACCGCGATGTCGGTCGTGCCCCCGCCGATGTCGATCAGGCACACGCCGAGTTCCCTCTCGTCGTCCGAGAGCACGGCGAGCGCCGAGGCCAGCGGCTGCAGGATCAGGTCGCGCACTTCCAGCCCGCAGCGGCGCACGCACTTGGTGATGTTCTCCGCCGCCGACACCGCGCCGGTGACGATGTGGACCTTCACTTCGAGCCGCACGCCGCTCATGCCCAGCGGCTCCTTCACGTCCTCCTGGCCGTCGATGATGAATTCCTGGGGCAGCACGTGCAGCACCTGCTGGTCGTTCGGGATCGCGATCGCCTTCGCCGTCTCGATGACGCGGTCAATGTCGGCCTGCGTGACCTCCTTCTCCTTGATGGCGACCATTCCGTGCGAATTGAAGCCGCGGATATGGCTTCCGGCGATGCCCGTGTAGACCCCGCCGATCTTGCAGTCGGCCATTAATTCGGCCTCCTCCAGCACGCGCTGGATCGAGGCCATCGTCGCCTCGATGTTGACAACCACGCCTTTCTTGAGGCCGCGCGAGGGCTGCGTGCCGAGCCCGATCACGTTCAGCGCGCCCTCGGGCGTGACTTCGGAGACGATGGCCACGATCTTCGACGTCCCGATGTCGAGCCCCACGATCAGATTCTTGTTGTCTTTCATCTCACCCTCATCTTGCCGGCGCGGCTTTGGCGCCGGCCGCCGCTTCCTTGCGGCCACCGATGATCCGTGCGGCAAAGCCATTGGCGTACCGCATGTCGACCGCGGCGAGTTGGCCGCCCTGCGCGATCCGGTCCTGGTACCGTTCGCTGACCTGTATCCACCGGTTCCAGCGCTCCCCGACCTGCTCGCGCCCCAGCGCAACGGTCATACCGTCGTCCAGCTTCACGTCCCACGCGCCACGCGCCGAACGCGCCAGCGCTTCGATCG
Organism: Betaproteobacteria bacterium; assembly: GCA_016717855.1. GTDB lineage: Bacteria > Pseudomonadota > Gammaproteobacteria > Burkholderiales > Casimicrobiaceae > PALSA-1005. The sequence continues at coordinate 56,631 of JADKEV010000009.1, read as the reverse complement.
CCGGCTGCCGCGCGCTCAGCGCCGCCGTGAACTCGCGATACCGCGCGGTGACCTCCGCCGCGGTGCCGTCGGGCCCGTAGAAGTCGGGCAGTTCTTCGCCATACCCGGCATCGAAAAGCTCGCCCTGCGCGTTGACCAGCGCCGCGTCGTTCCACCGCGCCAGCGGCCGGTGCTCCTCGACCGCGATCTCGAGGCGGCCGGGCCACTGCCGCCGCACTGCCACGTGCCGCACCCACGTCACCTTTTGCAGCGCATCGCGGGCGGCGGCAAGGTCCATGGTGAAGAAAGTGCCGCGCAGGCCCTGCTGGACCACGGCGGCCAGATGCGCCGGATCCGCGTTGTCCAGCGTGCCCACGATCACCACGCGCCGGATGTCGAACAGCGGCCGGGCCGCCGCCCACTGCAGCGCGACCGCGATGCAAGCGATGCACGCAAGCGCCGCCAGCAGCGTGGAGACGCGGTTGAGCGTCGGGGCGTCGTTCCAGACGCTATGCCACATGGCGTGCCCTGATCGTGTTTTCGAGTGCGGACAGGCGCAGGATCGCCACGCACAGGTCCGCGAAAGGCAGGCCCGCCTCCTTCGCCGCCATCGGGACCAGGCTATGGCCGGTCATCCCCGGCGAGGTGTTCAGCTCCAGGAACGTGAAGTTCCCGTCAGGGCGCAGGATCAGGTCGGCGCGCCCCCAGCCGCGGCAGCCGAGCACGCGGAACGCGCGCAACGTCTCCGCCTGCATCCTCGCCTCCAGCCCGGCCTCGACGCCAGACGGACAGTAGTACTTGGTGTCGTCGGTGAAGTACTTGTTCTCGTAGTCGTAGTTTCCTTGCGGGGCATCGATGCGCACCAGCGGCAACGCGCGATCGCCCAGCACCGCGGCGGTCAGCTCGATCCCTTCGACCAGTTCTTCGACCAGCACCAGCGGGTCGTGCCGGGCGGCCTCCTGCCAGGCCTGCGCCAGCTCGCCATGATCGAAGGCCGTCACCTTGGTGATGCCGATGGTCGAACCCTCGCGCGAGGGCTTGACGATCAGGCGATCGCCCAGTTCCGCCACCACGCCCATCCAGTCGGTGTGCGCATCGACCATCCGGTATCCGGGCGTCGGAATGCCGGTCGCCAGCCAGATCAGCTTGGTCCGCCACTTGTCCATCGCCAGCGCGGAGGCCATCACGCCGCTGCCCGTGTAGGGAACGCCCATGGTCTCGAGCGCGCCCTGCACGGTCCCGTCCTCGCCGAAGCGGCCATGCAGCGCGATGAACGCGCGCCCGTAGCCGTCGCGCTTGAGGTCGAACAACTCGCGCTCGGCCGGATCGAACGGATGCGCGTCGACGCCCTTGCTGCGCAGGGCGCCGACGACGGCGTTGCCCGAGAGCAGGGAAATCTCCCGTTCGGCCGACGGGCCGCCCAGCAATACGGCTACTTTTCCGAATTCGCTCATTGTTCTCCCACGACCCGGACTTCGGGTTCCAGCAGCACGCCGGTGCGCTCCGCGACCTCGGCGCGCACGCGCGCGATCAGTTGTTCGATGTCAAGGGCGGTGCCGCGCCCGCCCGGATTCACGATGAAATTGGAGTGCTTTTCCGACACGCTCGCCCCGCCGATCGCCAGTCCCTTCAGGCCGCACGACTCGATCAGCCGCGCGGCGTGATCGCCGGGCGGGTTGCGGAACACGCTGCCGGCGTTCGGCAGCTGCAGCGGTTGCGTCGCGACACGCCGGGACAGCAAGTCCTTGATGCGCTCGCGGGCGCGCTGGCCGTCGCCGCGCGGAAATTGGAACTGCGCGGAAACGAACCAGGCGTCCCGGCCCAGCGCGGCGAAGCGCGCGGCGACGTGGCGGTAGCCGACCTCGAACCCTCCCGGCACGCACGGCGCGACCAGGGCGTCGCGTCCGATCACCTCGGCGCCCGTGACGAACTCCCACGTCTCGCTGCCATAGCAACCCGCGTTCATCGCCAGCGCGCCGCCGACGGTGCCCGGAATGCCGGCCAGGAATTCGGCGCCCTCGAGGTCCAGCCGGGCCGCGTGGCGCGCGAGCTTGGGCGCCGCGACTCCGGCGTCGGCGCAGAGCGTGACGGCCGCGGCCGACTCCCCGGCGACGCGCAGCGCCTGCAATCCGGGGTGCGTGAATATCGCCGTCGCGGCGATGCCGCGGTCGCGCACCAGCAGGTTGCTGCCCAGCCCCACGAACAGCGGCGGAAAGCGCTCGAGCAGCGCGCGGTGGATCTGGAAGAACGCGATCAGGTCGGCGCGGTCGGCGGGCCGGAACGCATAGCGGGCGGCGCCGCCCGCGCGCCAGGTCACGTGCCGGGCCATCGGCTCGAACTCGGTGAGCAGACCGCTGATGCCCGCACGATGGAGAGGTTCGGCCAGCATCATCCGCGGTCTCCCGTCGCATCGCGAGCCAGGCGCGCCGCGACCTGGCCGATGGATCCGGCGCCCATGGCGAGCACCACGTCGCCCGCGTGCGCGACATCGAGTATGGCTTGCGGCATGTCGGCGATCTGCTCGACGAAGATCGGCTCGACCCGCCCCGCGACGCGCACCGCGCGCGCGAGCGCCCTGCCGTCGGCGGCGAGGATCGGCGACTCGCCCGCGGGATAGACGTCCGAGAGCAGCAGCGCATCGACCGTCGAGAGCACGCGGACGAAATCCTCGAACAGGTCCCGCGTGCGCGTGTAGCGATGCGGCTGGAAGGCGAGCACCAGGCGGCGCCCGGGGAAGCTGCCCCTGGCCGCAGCGATGGTCGCGGCCATCTCCACCGGATGGTGGCCATAGTCGTCGACCAGCGTGAACGTCCCGCCGTCCGCCGCGGCGAGTTCGCCGAAGCGCTGGAAGCGCCTGCCCACGCCGGTGAACTCGGCGAGCGCCTTGGCGATGGCCGCATTGTTCACGCCCACCTCGCGCGCGACGGCGATGGTCGCGCACGCGTTGAGCACGTTGTGCAGGCCGGGCAGGTTCAGCGTCACGGCCACATCCGCGCACCCGCGCTGCACCGCGGTGAAGCGCATGCGCCCGCCGTCATGGGTGATGCCGGCCGCGCGGACCTGCGCGTCCTCGCTGGTGCCGTAGGTCACGATGGACTTGGTGATGCGCGGCATGATGCTGCGCACGTGCGGATCGTCGGTGCACAGCACGGCGGTGCCGTAGAACGGCAGGCGCTGCGCGAAATCGACGAACGCCTGCTTGAGCCGCTCGAAATCGTGGCCGTAGGTTTCCATGTGATCGGCGTCGATGTTGGTGATCACGGCCAGGCTGGGCTGCAGGACCAGGAACGACGCGTCGGATTCATCGGCCTCTGCCACCAGGAAGTCACCCTGCCCCAGGCGCGCGTTGGCGCCCGCGGAGAGCAGCCGGCCGCCGATCACGAACGTGGGATCGAGCCCGCCCTCGGCCAGCACGCTCGCGATCAGGCTGGTGGTCGTGGTCTTGCCGTGGGTGCCGGCCACCGCGATGCCTTGCTTGAAGCGCATCAGCTCGGCCAGCATCAGCGCGCGCGGAATCACCGGTATGCCGCGCGCGCGGGCCTCGGCCACCTCCGGATTGTCTGGCCGCACCGCCGTCGAGACGACGACGACGTCGGCGCCCGCGACGTGATCGGCGTAGTGGCCGCGGGCGATGCGCATCCCGAGCGCCGCCAGGCGTGCGGTGACGGCGTTGGCGGCCAGGTCGGAACCGCTGATTTCATAGCCGAGATTGGCCAGGACTTCGGCGATCCCGCTCATGCCCGAGCCGCCGATGCCCACGAAGTGGATGCGCTTGACCTTGTGTTTCATGGTCTTGCCATGTCCTCGCACAAGGCGGCCACGCGCCGTGTGGCGTCGGGTTCGGCGAGCTCGCGCGCGGCGGTCGCCATGATCCGCAAGCGCTCGCGGTCGAGCCCGCGCACCAGCTGCGCGAGCGCCTCCGGCGTCAGGTCCGGCTGCGGCAGGTGGATCGCCGCGCCCGCGTCGGACAAATGGATGGCGTTCTCGCGCTGATGGCTGGTGGTCGACACGGTGAGCGGCACCAGGATGCTGGCCACGCCCGCCGCGCAGAGTTCGGCGACGGTGATGGCGCCGGCCCGGCACAGCACGACATCGGCCGCCGCGTAGCGCTGCGGCATGTCGTCGATGAACGGCAGCACCTCGGCCTGCACGCCGGCCGCGACATAGGACGCGCGCACGGCGCCGGCCTCCTTCGCGCCGGCCTGATGGACGACTTCCGGCCGCTCGGCGCCCACGAGCAGGCGCAGAGTTTCGGGCAGCACGCGATTGAGCGCCTGCGCCCCCAGGCTGCCGCCGACGACGAGCAGGCACAGCGGGCCAGTCCGCGCCCGATAACGGACGTCGGGCGCCGGCAGCGCGGCAATCTCCGGGCGCACCGGGTTTCCCGTCACATGCGCGCGCACGCCGTACTTCTGCGAGGCGATCGAAGCGAAACCGAACGACAGGCGGTCCGCGAGCGGCGCGAGGAAGCGGTTCGACATCAGCATGGTCGCATCGGCGTTGTGGATCAGCAGCGGAATGTCCGCGAGGCTGGCCATCAGCCCGCCGGGGACCGTGACATAGCCCCCCATCCCCAGCACGACGTCGGGTTGCCGCCGTTTCAGGATGCGCCAGCTCTGCCGCATCGCGAGCAGCAGCCGCAGGCCCCCGGTCAGCGCGTGCAGCAGGCCCTTGCCGCGCAGGCCCGTGAAGCCGATCGCATCGAGCGCGATGCCGTGTTTGGGGACCAGCGTGTTCTCCATCCCCGTTTCCGTGCCCAGCCACGTGACCTTCCAGCCGCGTCCCCGCAGTTCGTTCGCGACCGCGAGTCCCGGCATGATGTGGCCGCCGGTGCCCGCCGCCATGACCATCAGCGTGCGGCTCATACGACGTACCCCCGCAGCAGTTGCCTGTTCTGGCTCCGGCAGGCGCTGCGCGCCTTGACCCGCGCTGCGCGCGCGTCAGCCTTCACCGAAATCGACAACTTCTGGTCGAGGTTCGTGCTCATACGACATACCCGCGCAGAAGTTGTCGATTTTCAAAATCAATGCGGAGAAGCAGGCCGATGGCGAGGCAGTTGGCGATGATGCCGCTGCCGCCGTAGGACAGGAGCGGGAGCGTCAGGCCCTTGGTCGGCAGCACGCCCATGTTGACGCCCATGTTGATCAGCGTCTGCACCGCCAGCCATACGCCGATGCCCTGCGCGACCAGCGCCGGAAAGGCGCGGCCCAGACGCCCAGCCTGTCGGCCTATCATGAATGCGCGCCACACCAGCCACGCGAACAACGCGACTACGACCAGCACGCCGGCGAAGCCGAGCTCCTCGGCGATCACCGCCAGGATGAAGTCAGTGTGCGCCTCGGGCAGGTAGAACAGCTTCTCGACGCTGGCGCCCAGCCCTGCGCCGAGCCACTCGCCGCGCCCGAAGGCGATCAGGGAGTGCGAAAGTTGATAACCCTTGCCAAACGGATCGGACCACGGATCGAGGAACGCGACGATGCGCTGCATCCGGTACGGCGAGATCACGATCAGGACCGTGAACGCGGCGGGAAGCAGCACGCCCAGCGCGGCGAACAGCTTGGCGTTCAGGCCGCCCAGGAACAGCACGCCGAGGGCGATGCAGCAGGTTACGAAGAACGCGCCGAAGTCCGGCTCGCGCAACAACAGGTAGCCCACGACGAGGAACACCCCGAACATCGGCAGGAAGCCCCGGGTGATGCTCTGCATGTCCCCGGCCTTGCGCGCCGTGTAGTCGGCGGCGTAGAGCACCGCGAACACCTTCATCAGCTCCGATGGCTGCAGGTTGATCGCGAAGAAGGAGATCCAGCGCCGGCTGCCGTTGACGTCGCGCCCGATGCCTGGAATCAGCACGGCGACCAGCAGCACCACTCCGGCGACGAACAGGTACGGCGCCGCCCGCTGCCAGAGCCGCATCGGAATCTGCACCACCGCCGCGGCGGCCGCAACGCCAAGCAGGACGAACGCGCCATGGCGCGTCAGGAAGTATGTGCTGCGATACCCGGTGAAGCGCGCCGCCTCGGCCGTCGCGATCGACGCCGAATAGACCATCACCACGCCGACGGTGAGCAGGATCAGCGTGACCCACATCAGGGCGGGATCGTACGACGCGAGCAGCTGCGGCTCGCCGCGCCGCGGGGGATTGCGCAGGCTAAGCATCGGGCTTCGCCTCCAGCGGCAGTGTCCGCACCGCCGACGCAAACCGGTCGCCGCGCTCCGCGTAGTCGCGGAACATGTCCCAGCTCGCGCAGGCCGGCGAGAGCAGCACCGCATCGCCGGGATGCGCGAGGTCCGTGGCCAGCGCCACCGCGTCTTCGATGCCCGTCGCGGACACCAGGTCCACGCCCGCCGCGCGCAGCGCCCGTTCCAACAGGGGCGCGTCACGCCCGAGCAACACGACGGCCCGCGCATGGCTGCGCACGGCCGGCACCAGCGCCATGAAGTCCTGGCCCTTGGCGTCGCCGCCCGCGATCAGCACCGACTTGCGCCGCATGCCTTCCAGCGCGGCGATGGTCGAGGCGACCGTCGTGCTCTTGCTGTCGTCGACGTAGGCGACGCCACGAACCTCTGCGACCAGCGACATCCGGTGCGCCAGGCCGCGGAACTCGCACAGTGGCCGCATGACGACCTCTTCCGCGAGACCCATGGCGTTGGCCAGCGCCAGCGCGGCCAGCGCATTGAGCGCATTGTGGCGGCCGGTCAGGGCGAGCGCGCTGGCCGGGACCAGGTCGATGTTGCCGTGCGCCAGCCATTCGCCGCCGGCGCGCTCGCGCAGGCCCCACTGGCGGTCGCCGGCCGGGGCGCCGCCGCCGAACGTGCGCACCACCGCTTCCGACTGCATCGCCATCGTCAGCGGATCGTCGCGATTCAGGACCTGCTGGCCGCCGTTCTGGAAGATCCTGGATTTCGCGCGCACGTAATCGTCCACGTTGGGATGCCAGTCGAGGTGGTTGGGCGAGAGGTTGAGCACCGCCGCGACGGTGGGCGCGAGGCTGGTCGTCGTTTCGAGCTGGAAGCTCGAGAGCTCGAGGACGTACACGTCCGGATGCCGGCCGGCCTGCTCGGCGACGCGCAGCGCGTCGAGCACCGGCACCCCGATGTTGCCGGCCACCACGGTGCGCAGTCCGGCCGCCGCGCACATCGCGCCGGTGAGCGCGGTGACGGTGGACTTGCCGTTGGACCCGGTGATGGCGATCACGCGCTGCGCGACGGGAAGCTCGCGCGCGAACACCTCGATGTCGCCGACGAACGGCACGTGCCGTGCGCGCGCGGCCGCCACCATCGGCGTGTTGACGTTGATCCCGGGGCTGATCGCAACCAGGTCGGCCTGGTCGAACAGCGCCTTGTCCCAGTCGCCCAGGCGCACCTTCACGTCGGGGGCGCGCGTGCGCAGCGTGGCCAGCATCGGCGGCGCTGCGCGCGTGTCGGCGACGGTCACGGCGGCGGCGCGGTTCCTCAACCAGAGCGCGAGCGACAACCCGGTCAGGCCGAGACCGAGGACAAGAACGCGTTGGCCGGTGTAGTTCATCATGTCCTTGTTGCGCGCATCACCGCAACTTGAGAGAGGAGAGTCCTGCGAGAACCAGCAGCATCGTGATGATCCACGCGCGCACCACGACTTGATTTTCGTGCCAGCCCTTGAGCTCGAAGTGATGATGGACCGGCGCCATCCGGAACAGCCGCTTGCCGCCGGACCACTTGAAATAGCCCACCTGCAAGACCACCGAAATGGTCTCGGCGACGAAGACGCCGCCCATCACGAACAGGACGATTTCCTGGCGCACGATGACCGCGACCGTCCCCAGCGCCGCGCCCAGCGCCAGCGCGCCGACATCGCCCATGAACACCTTCGCGGGGTAGGCGTTGAACCAGAGGAAGCCGAGCCCGGCGCCGGCGATCGCGGAGCAGAAGACCACCATCTCCCCGGCGCCCGGGATGTGCGGGAAGAGCAGGTAGCGCGAGTACACCGCATTCGAGGCCACGTACGCGAACAGTCCCAGCGCGCTGCCGACCATTACCGTCGGCATGATCGCGAGGCCGTCTGCGCCGTCGGTGAGGTTGACCGCGTTGCTGGCGCCGACGATGACGCAGAACGACAGCGCGATGAAGCCGAACACGCCCAGCGGGTAGCTCACGTTCTTGAAGAACGGCACGATCAGGTCCGCCTTCGCCGGCAGGTTCATCTCCAGCCCGCTTTGCACCCAGGCCGAGAACAGCGGCCAGATGGTCGCGGTCGATGGCGCGGGCACCGCGAAGGCCAGCCAGGTCGCGGCGATGAGCCCGATCAGCGATTGCCAAAGCAGCTTTTCGCGCGCCGCCATGCCCCTGGGGTTGTTGCGCACGACCTTGCGGTAGTCGTCCACCCAGCCGATCGCGCCGAAGCCCAGCGTCACCAGCAGCACGACCCACACGAACCGGTTCGACAGGTCGGACCACAGCAGCGTGGTGATCGTGATCGAGAGCAGGACCAGCGCCCCGCCCATCGTGGGCGTCCCCTGCTTGGACAAGTGCGACTGCGGCCCGTCGCTGCGCACGGCCTGGCCGATCTTCATCGCGGTGAGCCGCGCGATCACCTTCGGCCCGAGCAGGATCGAGATGACCAGCGCGGTCATCGTCGCCAGCACGGCGCGGAACGTGATGTAGTTGAACACGTTGAACGCCCGCTCGAAGTTCGCCAGCCATTGGGTGAGCCAGAGCAGCATCAGTGCGTCTCCCCGGCCGGGGCGGAATGCCCGGTCAGCGCGCGCACCACGCGCTCCATCCGCGCCGAGCGCGAGCCCTTGACCAGCAGCGTGGTCCCGGGCAGCGCGGCGGCGCGCGCGGCCGCGGTCACGGCGTCGATGTCGGCGGCGCATTCGCCGCCTGGCCCGAATGCCCTCGCCGCGTCGGCGGCCTCGGGGCCGAGCGTGAGCAGGAGGTCGATGCCGCGCTCCCGCGCGTAGGCCCCGACCTCGCGGTGAAACGCGGCGCCCTGCTCGCCTACTTCAGCCATGCGGCCCAGCACCAGCACCCGGCGCCCCCCTATGCCATGCAGGACGTCGATCGCCGCGCGCACCGAGTCCGGATTCGCGTTGTACGAGTCGTCGAGCACGATGGCGCCATTGGGCAGCATGGTCTTGGCCAGGCGGCCGGCGACGGGCACGAACGCGGCGAGCCCGCGGGCGACCATCGGTAGCGGCACGCCCGCGGCCAGCGCCGCGGCCGCGGCGGCAAGGGCGTTCATCGCATTATGGCGGCCGGCGATGCGCAGCGCGACCTCCGCCTGTCCGGCCGGCGTACGCAAGTGCAGGTGCGACCCGAAGGCGGCTTCGCCCAGCGTTCCGCTCACGTCGGCCGCGTGCTCCATCCCGAAAGTCATCGCCAGCCTGCCGCCGGCGCGGTCCAGGAACGCCTCCGCGAAGGCGTCGTCGGCATTGACGACGGCGGTCCCGTCATGGGGAAGGAAGTCGAAGACCGACGCATTCTCGCTGGCGACATCGGCGACGCTGCGCATGAACTCCTGGTGCTCGCGCTGCGCGTTGTTGACCAGCGCGATATGCGGGCGCGCGATGCCCGACAGATAGGCGATCTCGCCGGGATGGTTCATGCCCAGCTCGACGACACCGATGCGGTGCTGCGGCCGCAGCCGCAGCAGCGTCAGCGGCAGCCCGATATCGTTGTTCAGGTTGCCTTCGGTGTGGAACGCGGCCGGCCCCGCATGCTCGCGCAGAATGGATGCCAGCATCTGGGTGACGGTGGTCTTGCCGTTGCTACCGGTGACGGCGATCAGCGGCAGCGCGAAGCGCGCGCGCCAGCCGCGAGCGAGTTGGCCGAGCGCGAGCCGCGGGTCGCGCACCGCGATGCAGGGGGTGTCGGGCGCGTATCGCGCCGCGCCGACGCCGGCGATGAGCGCGCCTGCGGCCACGTCGACGAGCGCGCCTGCGGCGCCGGCGGCCAGTGCGTCGGCGACAAAGTCGTGGCCGTCGAAGCGCTCGCCCTTGAGCGCGACGAACAGGTCGCCCTCCTGGATGGACCGGCTGTCGGTCATCACGCGCTTGACCGTGCGCGAGGGCGCGGCCGCGGGCAGTTGCCCGTGCACCATGGCGGCGGCCTCGCGCAGGGCCATCATGGCCGCCTCCATGCGGCCAGCGCCGTCCGGGCGTGGTCCAGGTCCGAGAACGGCTGGCGGACGCCCGCGATCTCCTGATACGCCTCGTGTCCCTTGCCGGCGATCAGGATCGTGTCGTTTTCGGTGGCTTCCGCGATGGCCCCGGCGATCGCGGCATCCCTGGCGGCGATGCGTTCGATCCGCGCCTTCGACTCCAGCGTTCCCGCGGCGACCTGCTCGATGATGGCCGCGGGATCCTCGCCGCGCGGGTTGTCGCTGGTGACGACGACCTTGTCGGCCAGCCGGCTGGCGATGGCGCCCATCTGGGGCCGCTTGCCGGGATCGCGGTCGCCGCCGCAGCCGAACACGGCGACCAGACGGCCGTTGCGCGAATCCGCGACCGGCCGCAGCGCGCCCAGCACCTGCTCCAGCGCATCGGGCGTGTGCGCGTAGTCGACGACCACCAGCGGCCGGCCGCCGCCGCCCACTTTCTGCATGCGGCCGGCAACGGGTTCGAGGCGCGCGAGCTGGATCATCGCCATGTCCAGCGGCACGTCGCTGGCCAGCAGCACACCGAGCACGCCCAGCAGGTTAGAGACGTTGAACGACCCGAGCAGGCCGCTCGCCAGCTCAGCCTTGCCCCACGGGGTCACGACCGAGGCGGCGATGCCGTTGATGCCCAGGCCCAGGTTCCTGGTCGTGATGTCGCCCATGTACCGGCCGTAGGTCAGCACCGACTGGCCACGGCCGCGGCAAGCGGTGATCAATTGCTGCCCGAACGCATCCTCGGCGTTGATCACCGCTGTCTTGAGCGCCGGCCATGCGAACAGCCGCGCCTTGGCCGCGCCGTAGGCATCCATCGTGCGGTGGTAATCCAGGTGATCGCGGGTCAGGTTGGTGAACAGCGCCACGTCGAACTCGACGCCGTTGACGCGGCCCTGCAGCAGCCCGTGCGAGGAGACTTCCATCGCCACCGACTGCGCCCCCGCGTCTATCCAGCGCCGCAGCATCCAGTGCAGCGCCGCCGCATCGGGAGTCGTGTTCAACGCCGGCTCCACGGACCCGTACATGCCGTTGCCCAGCGTGCCGGCGACCGCCGCGTTGCGGCCGAGCGCGGTCAGCGCCTGGGCGATCCAGTGCGCGCATGAGGTCTTGCCGTTGGTCCCGGTCACGCCCACGGTCCACAACTGGCGCGACGGATGGCCATGGAGATGGTCGGCGATGAACCCGAGCTCCTGCTTCAGATTGGCGACGCCGGCGTTCGGCGTAGCCCATCCGGCGGGCCAGGTGAATCCTTCCGTCTCCCACAACACGCCGCCGGCGCCGCGCCGCATTGCCTCCGGGATGAACGCGCGGCCGTCGCGGGTCTCGCCGGGGTAGGCGGCAAACGCGTCGCCGGGCGCGATCACACGGCTGTCGGAGGTGATCCGGCGCACCGGCCGCCCGAGGCGCGCGAGCACGGCGCCGGCGTCGATCGCGGAGGCGGCCGCGGCGATCACACATCCTCCATGACCGGCGGTTCTTCGGGCGCGGGCAGGATCACGTTGTCGAGCGGCGCGTCGTGCGGCACGTTGAGCGCGCGCAGCGCGGCGTCGGTGATCCGGCTGAACACCGGCGCGGCGACGGTGCCGCCGTAGTGCTGGCCGCCGGCAGGATCATCGATCATCACCGCGACGATCAGCCGCGGGCTAGACACCGGCGCGAAACCGACGAACGATGACACGTAGTTGTGCGGCGCGTAGCCCTTGCCCGCGAGCTTGTGCGCGGTTCCGGTCTTGCCCGCGACCCGATAGCCCGCGACCTGCGCCTTGGGCGCCGTGCCGCCGGGCGAGACGGCGGCCTCCAGCATCTTGCGCACGGCGCGCGCCGAGGCCGCGCTGATGACCGGTTGCCCGGCGACCTCGCCGCCGGTCTTGAGCAGCGAGGCGGGCTTGAGTTCGCCGTCGGTGGCGAAGATCGTGTACGCGCGCGCCAGCTGGACCAGGTTGACCGAAATGCCGTGGCCGTACGCCATCGTCGCCTGCTCGATGGGACGCCAGGTCTTCCAGGGCCGAAGGCGCCCGCCGACCTCGCCGGGGAAACCGGTCCTGGGCGGCGTCCCGAAGCCTGACCGGGACAACATCTGCCACATCGTCTCCGGCGGGAGCATCAGCGCCATCTTGGCCGCGCCCACGTTGCTGGACTTCTGTATGACCTGCTCGACCGTCAGCGCCCCGTAAACATGCGCGTCGTGGATCGTCGCCCCGTTGATGGTCATGCTGCCCGGCGCGGTCTGCAACATGGAATCGGGACGGACGAGGCCGGCCTCGAGCGCGGCCGCGACGGTGAACGGCTTGAGCGTCGACCCGGGCTCGAACACGTCGGTGAGCGTGCGGTTGCGGGCGCGGTCCTTCGGCACGACGTCGCGCTGGTTCGGATCGAACGCGGGCCAGTTGGCCAGCGCCAGGACTTCGCCGGTGCGCGCGTCGAGGACGACAGCCCCGCCGGCCTTCGCCTTGTTGGCCTCCACGGCAGCCTTGAGTTCGCGGAACACGAGGTGCTGCAGCTTGCGGTCGATCGACAGAGCGAGGTCGCGGCCTTCCTGCGGCGGCCTGCCCGCGCCCGCCTCGTCGATGATGTTGCGCTTGTTATCGACGATCACGCGGCGCATCCCCTGCTTGCCGGCCAGCCACGCGTTCTGCGCCAGTTCCATGCCTTCCTGGCCTTGGTCATCGACGTTGTTGAAGCCGAGCAGCTGGCTGGTCACGTCGGCGTCGGGGTAGTGGCGGCGGTAGTGGCGCTGAACTTCGAGCCCGGAAATCCTGAGCGCGACGATCCTGTCAGCGATCTCGGGGAGGACCCGCGGCTTGATCGTGAGGAACTCCCCTTCCGCGCCGTCGAGCATCTTCTTCAGCGCCGCTTCGCTCAGGTCGAGAAGCCGCGCGAGCTGGGTAAACTGGGCCGGCGAAGGCTGCATGCCGCGCGGGGTGACGAATATCTGGAACTGGGGCGTGCTGATGGCGAGCGCCTCGCCGTGACGGTCGGTGATGCGTCCGCGTTGCGCCGGAATAACCAGTTCCTTCTTCGAGAAGCTGTTGCCCTTGCGCTGCAGGAACCCCGTCTGGAACCCCTGCAGGTACAGCGCCCGGACCGCCAGGCCCCCGAACAGCGCGATCAGAGCGAGCGCGAGCACCGTCATCCGCCAGCCGGCGAGCTTGGCCGGCACGCTGCGCACGCCGCCGCCCATCCCCGCGGCGGCGCTCATTGCGAACCTCCGCGGGCGGAGACGTCGTTGCCGAGAACCCGTGTGTGACCGGCGTCGGGCAGCCGCATGCCCAGGCGTTCCCGCGCGACTTTCTCGATGCGGGTCGGGGTGGACCACGTGCTCTGCTCGATCTGCAGCCTGCCCATCTCCTCCTCGAAGCGCTTGGCCGACGCCAGTTCCACCTGCAGCTCGTTGTACAGCTTGCGCGCCTGGTGCTGCGAGGTGATCAGCGCCAGCGACGAGAACACGATCAACGCCAGCAGCAGCAGATTGAGCCGGGCCATCACGCCGCCGCTTCCGTGCGTTCGGCGATGCGCAGCACTGCGCTGCGCGAACGCGGATTCCGCGCGACCTCGGCGGCGCCCGCCTTGATCGCGCGGCCGACGCGCCACAGCAGGGGCTGCGGCAGGTCGCGCTCGCGCAGGGGCATCCGCGCCAGCGCGGGATGCGCGCCGGGGCGCTCGGCGGCCAGGAAGAAGCGCTTGACAATGCGGTCCTCGAGCGAGTGGAAACTGATGACGGCGACGCGCCCGCCCGGCTTCAGGCTCGCGATGGCTTGCGGCAACACCTGCTCTAGCTCCGCGAGCTCTTGATTGACGTGAATCCGTAGAGCTTGAAAGGTGCGCGTGGCCGGATCCTGTCCAGGCTCGCGCGTCCCGACGGCTTTTGCCACGAGAACGCCAAGTTGGCGCGTGGTCTTGAAGGGCTGTTCTGCGCGCGCCGCGACAATCGCTCTTGCAATCCTCTTAGCAAACCGTTCTTCGCCGTATGCATCGATGACCTCCGCGATTTCTCGTTCTTCTGCTACGTTCAGCCACTCGGCCGCGGTTGGGCCGCGGGTCGTATCCATGCGCATGTCGAGCGGTCCGTCTTGCCTGAAGCTGAAGCCGCGCGCCGCGTTGTCGAGCTGGGGACTCGACACGCCCAGGTCGAGCAGCAGGCCGTCGATGCGGATACCGCCTTCCGCCTCCAGCACCTTGCCCAGGGCGCTGAACGGCGCGTGCCGGATCGCGAAACGCGGGTCCGCGATCGCCGCCGCGGCCGCGACCGCGTCCGGATCCCGGTCCAGCGCCAGCAACCTGCCGCCCGTTCCCAGGCGCAGCAGAATCGCCCGCGCATGGCCGCCCCGGCCGAATGTCGCGTCGACATAGACGCCGTCCTCCTGCACGTTCAGCCCTGCGACTGCCTCTTCCACCATCACCGGCGCGTGCGACTCGAGTTCCGTCAAAGCGAAAAACCTTCCAGCTCGGGCGGCAGCCCGCCGTCGCTGAACGACACTGCGGCCGCCGTCAGCTCGTTCCAGCGTGCCTCGTCCCAGATCTCGAATTTGTTGCCTTGGCCGACCAGCACGATGTGCTTGTCCAGCGCCGCGTATTGCCGCAGCGCCGGCGGCACCAGCAGCCGGCCGGTCGCGTCCATCTCCACGTCGTCGGCGTGCCCGACGACCAGGCGCTGCAGTGCCCGCGTCGTCGCCTTGAACGAGGACAGCGCCATCAGCTTCTGTTCGATGGGTTCCCACGCGGCCAGCGGGTAGAGGAGCAGGCAGCCGGTCGGATCGGCGGTCATCACCAGCCGGGTGCCGGCCTCGCAGCCGTTGGCGATCAGCCCGTCGCGATAGCGTTGAGGCACGGCAAAACGCCCCTTGGCGTCGAGCGAAACCTGGGATACTCCGCGCAGCACCGGCGTCTCCTTGTTGCGGTCCCAGCGACCAAATGGCAGGCTCCCGCACGGAGACCCACCCCCCTTTACCCACTTTCTACCACTTTTCACCACTATATCGACGCGGTCAAAATGGGTCAAGGCATTTTTCGTTTCCGAACAAGGACTTAGCGGAAAAAGTTGCTGGAAAACAAAAGTCTGTAAAAATATGGACTTAGCGAAGTTTGTGAAGGTGAACTCAGAGGTAGCCTGGTGATAGACTGACAATCCGCCGCCGCCGCCGGAAACGACTATGCCTCTTGCATCTAATTGATGGTTATGCGGTGCCGTCAGTGGCAGGGTGAGCGCAACAACTCCCTGCAATTTTTTCGGTGGAATCAGCTGTCACGATGCGCTGCCGGGCGCAAATTTTCTGTCAGCCGCCAGTGCATTCCGGCACAATGGAGGCCGGCCATTCCGGGTCGTCGCAGAGTTGCCCAGCGGCGCCCGCGTTCAGAGAGGTGCGCATGAAGACTCGCCGAACGATGTTTTGCTGCCTGAGCGTCCTTGCGGCGGGCTTGCTCGCAGCGGCGCCATCGCGCGCGGTGGAGCCTACGGCGACCGTAGTCGAGTTCTACAACACCACGCTGAAGCATTACTTCGTGACAGCGAATGCCGCCGAAGCCGTCGGCATCGAAGCCGGCGGCGCCGGCCCCGGCTGGATCCGCACCAGTGGCCGCTTCTCCGCTTTCAAGAACGCCGACGACGACGACGGATTGCTCGCGGTCTGCCGCTTCTATGGTTCGACGGCGATCGATCCCGCGACGGGACTGCGCCGCGGACCGAATTCCCATTTCTACACAAGCAACGCGGCCGAATGCGAGCAGGTCAAGCAGGATCCGGGTTGGACGTACGAAGGGATCGCCTTCCACATCCACGACCGGACCGGGACGGCGTGCGCGGCGGCCACACAACCGGTATACCGGAGCTACAACAACGGTTACCTCGCCAACGATTCGAATCACCGCTACACGACGGACCTGACGGTGCAGGAGAAGATGCCGGGCCAGGGCTACTCGCCCGAAGGCATCGTCATGTGCGCGCCGATGTCGGCGGCGCAGGCCGATGCCGACATCGTCCGCCTGCTCGAACAAGCGACGTTCGGCCCGACCGACGCCAGCCTGGCGCACGCCAGGGCAGTCGGCACCAGTGCCTTCATCGAGGAGCAGCTCGCGGCACCCGCCAGCAAGTACCCGGTGTTTCCGTTCTTCCCGTTCAACCGGCCCGACACCTGCGTGAATGCGAATGCGCCGCCTTACACGGCGGACAGCTTTTGCGCGCGCGACAATTACACGTTGTTCCAGTTGCAGCGCCAGTTCTACATGCAGGGGGCCGCAGCCGCCGACCAGTTGCGGCAGCGCGTGGCGTTCGCGCTGTCGCAGATCTTCGTGATCTCGGGTGTCGAGGGAGGCCTGAACCAGCCATACGGAATGGCGGAGTACCAGCAGATGCTCCGCGATTACGCGTTCGACAACTTCGAGAACATCCTGACCAGAGTCACGCTGCATCCGACGATGGGCCGGTACCTGGACATGGCGAACAACAACAAGACGACCAACGGCGTGCAGCCCAACGAGAACTTCGCGCGCGAGATCCTGCAGTTGTTCTCGATCGGACTGGTCGAGCTGAACCAGGACGGCACGCCCATCCTCGACGCTGCCGGCAAGCCGGTGCCCACGTACGACCAGGCCGAGATCGACGGCTTCGCCAACGCGTTCACCGGCTGGAGCTATCCGCCGCAGCCGGGCCAGACCGCGCGCTTCAACAACACGCCCTACTTCTCCGGCCAGATGGTGTCGTTTTCGGCCAACCACGAAACGGCCGCCAAGCAATTGCTCGGCGCCACCGCGCCAGCAGGACTGAGCCCCACCGCGGACCTCGCCAATGCGATCCACAATATCTTCCTGCATCCCAACGTCGGGCCGTTCATCGGCACCCAGCTGATCCAGAAGCTGGTCACCGGCAGTCCGACCCCCGGCTACGTCGGCCGCGTCGCGGCGGCATTTGAGGACAACGGCGCCGGCGTGCGCGGCGACATGAAGGCCGTCGTGCGCGCCATTCTCGCCGACCCCGAGGCGCGGGGCGACCTGAAGCTCGATCCCGCTCTACGGCAAGCTGCGCGAGCCGGCGCTGTACATGCTCAACATCCTGCGCGCGTTCAACGGCCAGACCGACGGCACGTTCATGGAACGCGTCGGAACCGGGCTGTTGCAGCCGGTGTTCTACTCTCCGAGTGTTTTCAACTACTACCCGCCCGATTACATCGTGCCCAACACCAACGCGCTCGGCCCCGAGTTCGCGATCCAGAACACGAGCACAGCGCTCAGCCGGATGAATACGGTGAACACGCTGGTCTTCTCGACGCTGATCGCGCCCGATCCCACCGTGATCGGCGCCACCGGCACGTCGCTGAGCATGGCGGCCCTGCAGGCGCTGGCCGCCGACCCCGCGCAGATGGTCGCCAAGCTCGATGCGCTGCTGCTCCACGGCACGATGTCCGCGCAGATGGGGAGCGCCATCATCGCCGCGGTGAACGTGATTCCCGCCAGCGACACGCTGAACCGCGCGCGCACCGCGGCCTACCTGGTCACCACGTCGTCGCAGTACCAAGTGCAGCGATAACGAAAGCGCTCATCATGAAGATCAATGTCCGGGCGTCGCGCCGCGAGTTTCTCAAGTCCCTGGGCGCGCTGTCCGCGGCAGGCGTGGTGTCCAACCTCGATCTGCTGGGCGGCTTCGCGCAGGCCAACGCGCAGCAGGCCGCCGACTACAAGGCGCTGGTGTGCGTGTTCCTTTACGGCGGCGTCGACGGCAACAATCTCGTGATCCCCGCCGACAGTCCGGGCTACGCCCAGTACGCGGCGGTGCGCACCGCGGCATCGGGCATCAACGTCCCGCTTGCCTCGCTGCATTCCATCCAGCCTTCGTCATTGCCCTCGGCGTTCGGCCTCCATCCCTCGCTGCCGGAACTCAAGACGCTGTTCGACCAGAAGAAAGCGGCCGTGCTCTGCAATGTCGGAACGCTGCTGCAGCCGACGACCAAGGCCGACTATGCCGCCGGCCGGTATCGCCCGGCCAACCTCTTTTCCCACAGCGACCAGCAGAACGAATGGCAGGCCGCGGTGTACGACCAGGTCAGCCGCACCGGCTGGGGCGGCAGGCTCGCCGACCGCGTCGCCGGCATGAACGGCGGCATCCCTTTTCCGGTCATCACTTCGACCTCCGGCATCACGCTGTTCATGACCGGCAACGGCAAGAGCCCGCTGGCGATTCCCACCTCGGGCACCTTCGGCCTGCAGGGATACGCCACCGCCAATGCCGCCAACACGGCGCGGCTGGCCGCGGTCCAGCAACTGCTCGACATGGATCGGGACAACCTCTTCGTCGTCAGCGCCAGCGACATCGCCGGCACCGCCATCGATTTATCCGCGACCGTCAACCCCATCATCAGCAACGCCAGCTCATCGATACAAGGCCTGTTCGCGGGACAGACCAGTTCGATATCCCAGCAGTTGCTCGCGGTGGCCAAGCTGATCGAGGCGCGCAACAGCATCGGCATCAAGCGCCAGATCTTTTTCGTGTCGCTCAACGGCTTCGACACGCACACGAACGAGCTCACCGTGCTGCAGAACCTGCTCGGGCAGCTCTCGCCCGCGCTCAAGTCGTTCTACGATGCGACGGTGCAACTTGGCGTCGCCAGCGACGTGACCTCGTTCACGCTGTCCGACTTCGGCCGCACGTTCAAGCCGGCCGCCGGCCAGGGTTCGGATCACGCGTGGGGCAATCACCAGCTGATCATCGGCGGCGCGGTGAAGGGCGGCGACTTCTACGGCACGTATCCGGCGCTGCAGCTCTCCGGCCCCAACGACGTGACGGCGGAAGGGCGCTGGCTGCCGACCACAGCCGTGGACCAGTACGCGGCAACGCTGGCGACGTGGTTCGGGCTGGGACAGGCGGACCTGGCAACCGTGCTGCCGACGCTAGCCAACTTCCCGACCGCCAATCTGGGATTCATGAGCTGAGCGTTGATGGCGCATCCGGGCGCTGTCGGGCACACCGGCTCGCCGGCCCCTTGTGGACGAATGCCGCGCCTGCCATTAAGCTGTCGGCACGTCAACAACATTCCGGGACTCCCCATGCTCCGCCACGCGACAGCGTACCTTGCCGGCTTGCTCTTCGCGCTCACCGCCGCGGCCGAGGTCGTCGACATCACCCCGGCCGGATTCCTGCTCAAGCATGAAGTCGCGGTGAACGCAGCACCGGACGCGGCATGGAAGGCGCTGGTCGACGTGGCCAGCTGGTGGAACGGGGACCACAGCTACTCCGGCAATGCCGCGAACATGTCCATCGACGCGCGGCCCGGCGGCTGCTTTTGCGAGAAGCTCGCCAACGGCGGCGGCGTTTCGCACATGACCGTCGTGTTCGCATCGCCCAACACCGTGCTGCGCATGACCGGCGGCCTCGGCCCGTTGCAGGGCTCGGGACTGGCCGGCAGCATGACCTGGCGGATCATCCCGGCGCCGCCCGCGGCAAAGATCGAAGTCTCCTACAGCGTCGGCGGCTACATGCAGGGCGGCTTCGACAAGATCGCGCCCGCGGTCAACGGCGTCCTCGGCGAGCAGCTCAACCGGTTGAAGAGCCTCATCGACACTGGCCGTCCCGCGGCGCCGAAGTAGCAGCCCGGGACCGCGACGGCGGCGGCACTGCCACCGGTGCGGCGCCGGCCTATCGGTCGCGCAGCGCCAGCGGTATGACCAGCCGCAACGCCGTGTGCGTTTCCGAGAACGAGACGACCTTGTTGTCGACCAGCCCGACGCGTTTTGCCGCGGTGATCACATCGGTGTCACTGATCGAGCGGTCACGGCCCTTGCGCGAGACCACCCAGATCGCGCCGGTGTGGACGATGCGCGTGCGCAGCGTCTCGAGTTCGCCCAGCGCATTCAGCGACTCCGCGGCGTAGAAGATCACGTCGCGCCGGCTGCGCGGCATGCCGATGACGATTTCGTCGGTGCGCGCCCGCAATTCCGACAACAGCGAATCGTCGTCGACGCCGATCACCGCGACGCGCAGTCCTTCCTTGACGCCGAGCTTGTCAATCCGCGGCCGGTCGCTCTTCTGCTGCGGACCCCTGGTCAAAGCTTGTACGCCTTCTTCGCCAGCCGGTACGCCAGGTCGACCGCGACCTCGCGCGCGTCGTCCTCCTCCATCCGGTGCTCGGCGACGAGTTCGGCCAGGCAGCGGCAGTCGATGCGCCGCGCCACGTCGTGCCGCGCCGGGATCGACATGAACGCCCGTGTGTCGTCGTTGAAGCCCACCGTGTTGCAGAACCCGGCGGTCTCGATCGCTTGCTTGCGAAAGCGGATCATGCCCTCGGGCGAGTCGTGGAACCACCACGGCGGCCCCAGGCGCAGTGCCGGATAGTGGCCGGCCAGCGGCGCGAGTTCGCGCGAGTAGCTGGTCTCGTCCAGCGTGAACAGGATCAGCGTGAGCTTGCGTTCGTTGCCATAGCGGTCGAGCAGCGGCTTCAACGCCCCGACGTAGTCGGTGGCTGTCGGAATGTCAGCGCCCTTGTCGCGGCCGAAAGTCCGGAACAGCGATGGATTGTGGCTGCGCCACGAGCCCGGATGGAGCTGCATGACCAGGCCATCCTCGAGGCTCATGCCCGCCATTTCGGTGAGCACCTGGCCGCGGAAGACATCGGCCTCGCGCGGCGTCAGCTTTCCGGCCAGCGCCTGCGCGTACAACGCCGACGCCTCCGCCTCGGGCAGGTCGCTGGTGCGGGCGGTGAAGTGCCCGTGGTCGGTCGAGGTCGCGCCCATGTCCTTGAAGTACGCGCGGCGGTTGCGGTGCGCGTTCAGGTAGCCGCGCCAGGTCGAAGTGTCCTCGCCGCTCAGTTCGCCGAACAGCCGGACGTTCTCGCGCCAGCCGTCGAATTCGGGATCGACGACGGGATCCGGCCGATATGCGGTGACCACGCGGCCGCCGGGACCCGACCAGCCGCTGGCCCGCATTTTCTGGTGATGCGGCAACAAGTCGAGCGGCGACTCGGTCGTCGCGATCTTCTCGATCCGGAACCGGTCCATCAGCGCCCGCGGGCGGAACGCCGCCGTTTCGAGTTGCTGCGCGATCTGGTCGTAGATCCGGTCGGCCGACTCCGCGGTGAGCCGCTCGCGCACGCCGAAAACGTCGTGGAACGCGTGATCCAGCCACAGCCGCGTCGGCGTGCCGTGGAACAGGTGCGCGTGCTGCGCGAACAGGCGCCAGATCCTGCGCGGATCGCTTTCGACCGGACCGCCGTCGGCGCGCGGGACGCCCAGGTCCTCGAGCGCAACGCCCTGGCTGTAGAGCATCCGGAAAATGTAATGGTCAGGCACGATGAACAGCCGCGCCGGATCGGGAAACGGCATGTCGTCCGCGTACCACTGCGGATCGGTATGGCCGTGCGGGCTGACGATGGGCAGGTCCCTGACTTCGGCGTACAGGCGGCGCGCGATCGCGCGCTGCGCCGGGTCGGAATGGAACAGGCGATCGGGATGCAGATTCAGGGGGATGGCCATGGGCTCGGTCATGCGAAGTGAGTGTTGAGAACAGCCTGCACGCCGTCGCGCGCGAGCTTCCGGTGCCAGCCGGCGACCGCCTCGACGAAGCGCGGATCGGCCGGCAGGTCGTCGCCGAAAATCGGCGCCAGCGCCAGCAACCCGCGCACGCGCGCATCCGGATCGGCGTTTCCGGCATTGGCGCAAATCGCCTTGAACTGCGCGGCCAGCGGATCGCGGACATCGATGGCCGCGCCGCGCTCGTCGACGCCGCCGACGTAGCGCATCCAGCCTGCGACCGCCAGCGCCAGGTGCGCGATCGAAGCGTCTGCCTGGAGCCGCTCGCGCGCCGGGTGCAGCAGTCGCTGCGGGAGCTTCTGCGAGCCGTCCATGGCGATCTGCCAGGTCTTGTGCGGCAGCGCGGCGTTCTGGTAGCGCGCCAGCAGGTCGCGCCGGTAGGCGCCGATGTCGATGCCGGGGAGCGGCGGCAGGGTCGCGCCCGACTCGTCCCACAAGCCGTTTACCAGCCGCTGGAAGCGCGGATCGGCGCTGACCTGATAGATGAAGTCATAACCCGCGAGATAGCCCAGGTACGCCATCGCCGAATGCGAGCCATTCAGCATCCGCAGTTTCATCAGTTCGAACGGCGCGACGTCAGCCACCAGTTGCGCGCCGGTGTCTTCCCAGCGCGGGCGGTTGCCCGCCCCGCCGGCGAAATCGTCCTCGATCACCCACTGGATGAACGGCTCGGCGACGACCAGGCCTTCGTCGGTCATCCCGCAGTCGGCGGCGAACGCCGCGCGGTCCGCCGGCGTGGTGGCGGGCACGATGCGATCGACCATGGTGCCGGGAAAGCGGACGTTCGCCGCGATCCACGCGGCGAGCCCGGCCTCGACGCGCGCCGCGAATTCGCCGACGATGCCGGCGACCACGCGGCCGTTGTGCGGCAGGTTGTCGCAGCACACGACGGTGATCGCGCCGGCGCCGGCAGCCATCCGCGCGCGCAGCCCGGCGACCAGCCAGCCGGGCGCGGTCGTGGGCTCGCCTGAGTGCGCGAGATCATGCGCGATGCCAGGATGCGCCGCGTTCAGCCGCCCCGTCGCCGGGTCGTGGCAATAGCCCTTTTCGGTGACCGTCAGCGTGATGATCTTCGTGCCCGGCGCCGCGATCCGGGCGATCACCGCGTCTTTCTGATCCCCCGCGAACAGCACCTCGCGCAGTGCGCCGACCACGCGCCGCTCGACGCCCGCGGCGCTCTTCAGCGCGATCGTGTACAGCCCGTCCTGCGGCGCCAGTTGCTCGCGCGCGGTGGTCGTCTGCAGCGACACGCCGCAAATGCCCCAGCGCGGGTCTCGGGAGAGCAGCCCGTCGGTAAAGAGAGCCTGGTGCGCGCGATGAAATGCGCCTATCCCCAGGTGCACGGTGCCGATGGAGATCGAGCGCGGATCGTAGGCCGGCCGTGCGACGGTGGCCGGGAGTGACGCCATCGTGGCGAGGGAAAGTCGGTTCACCTTGAATTCTCCAGTGTCGGGGACGCGATGCGCACCGCGGGTCGATCAGGCGTCACGTGCATCAAGCCGCCGGCGCGTGCGCCCGGTCACGCGCCTTGCGGCTGCTCCTTGACGCGGCTCACCAGTTGCGTTGGATTCACGAACTGCAGCGCGATCAGCAGCCAGATCAGCGTGATCACCATGTAGACCATCGCCATCGCATCGATCGACTGCGGTGCGCGCACGCCCGCGGCGAACACTGCGTAGTACAGCGCGACGACCAGCGTCTGCGAATCCGGCCCCGCGGTCAGGAACGTGAGTTCGAACATCGCGATCGTGCGCACCAGCACCAGCAGCGCGGCGGCGAGGATGCCGGGCGCCAGCAGCGGCGTGAGCACGTGCCAGAACATCTTGCGTGTGCTCGCGCCGAACACGCGCGCCGCGGATTCGAGGTTCGGGTCGATCTGCTCGATGAACGGCGTCATCACCAGTATCACGAACGGCAGCGCGGGCACCATGTTGGACAGGATCACGCCATAGATCGTGCCGCCCAGGTGCAGCTTGTAGAACACTGTCGCGAGCGGAATGCCGTAGGTGATGGGCGGGACCATCAGCGGCAGCAGGAACAGCAGCATCAGCCAGCGCTTGCCGATGAAGTCGCGGCGCGCAAGCGCGTACGCGGCGGGCACCCCGATCAGCAGCGACAGGCCGACCACGGCGACGACCACCTCCGCGGTGACCCACAAGACGGCGCCGAGCTGGAATTCCTTCCACGCATCCAGATACCATTGGAATGTGTAGCCATCAGGCAGAAACGTGCCCAGCCAGCGGCGGGCAATCGAACTCGTCGTTACTGCGGCGATCATCAGGAAAATGTTGGCCAGGAACAGCGTCATCACACCCCAGATCAGTCCCCGGGCGGCGCGCGCAAGCAGGTTGGTATTCATCGCTTCACCCCTTTCCGCCGGTGACCGGCCCGCGATAGAACACGCGGCGCATCCCGAGGACGAACGCGACGATGATCAGTTGCACGAAGCCCATGAGCATCGCGATTGCCGAGGCTAGCGAGTAATCGTACTGCTCGAACGCCGCTTCGTACGCGGCGATCGAGATCACGCGCGTCGGCCCCTGCGGCGCCCCCAGCAGCACGGCGGACGGGAAGACCGAGAAGGCCTGGACGAACGCCAGGCAGAACGCCATCGCTATCCCCGGGATCAACAGCGGCCAGTAGATCTGCTTGAATTGTTGCCAGGGATCGGCGCCCAGCGTCGCCGCCGCGCGCGCGAGCACCGGATCGATGCCGGTGATGTAGGACAGGATCAGCAGGAACACGAACGGAAAGCCGGAGATGATCAGCGAGATCAGCACGCCCCAGTAGTTGTGCGTCAGGCGTATCGGCCCTTCGTAGAGATGGAAGAACTGCAGAGTCTGCGACAGCCAGCCGCGCGGGCCGAAATAGGTCAGCATGCCCTCGGCGATCAGCACCGTGCCCAGCGTGATCGGCACGACCAGGATCGTCGTCACCCATTTCTGGTACGGCGACTTGCGGCGCATCTGGTAGGCGATCGGAATCGCCAGCCCGACATTGATCAAGGTCGCCGGCATGGCGAGCTTGAGCGTTGTGCCTATGGTCGGCCACAGGTTGTCGGTGGTGAAGAACTTGATGTAGTTGGCGAGCGCTCCACCCTCTGTCGGCGTGAACGACAGCATCAATCCGTATAGAAACGGGTAGACGAACACAAGCAGCATGAACAGCGCGGCCGGCACGACCAGGAATAGCGTACGGTCGAGCCCGGCAGCCCGGGTATGCAGGGGGGCGGCCATCACTGATTCGATTCGGCTGGGTACACAAGGACCCGTTCCGGCGGCACCGACAGGCGCACCTGCGCCCCCACCGCCGGGTGCACGACGCTGCGCACGTGCAGCCGGATGCCGGCCGGGGTGATCACGTCGAGCAGCGAATCGCGGCCGCTGTACTCGACATTTTCGATCTTCCCGTCAATGGCGTTGGGCCCGTCGCCGACGATTAACTCCTCGGGGCGGATAGCGGCGGCAGCCTTCGCCCCCAGCGGCTGCTTGATCATCCCCTGCAGCCTCAGGCCCGGGCTCGACAACTGCGCGCGGCCGTCGGCCTGGGACGCGACATCGAGGCTGAGCACGTTGCGATAACCCATGAACCGCGCGACGTCGAGATTCGCCGGTTGCCCGTAGATCTCCGCCGGCGGCGCGATCTGCTGGACCCGGCCGTCCTTGATGACCACGATCCGGTCGGCGAGCGACAGCGCCTCGTCCTGGTCGTGGGTGACATAAATAGTGGTGCGGCCCAGCTCGCGGTGGATCCGCCGGATCTCCGCGCGCATTTCCAGCCGCAGCTTGGCATCCAGGTTGGACAGCGGCTCGTCCATCAACACCAGCGGCGGCTCGATCACGATCGCGCGGGCGATCGCCACGCGCTGCTGCTGGCCGCCGGAAAGTTGCCCCGGCAGCTTGTCCTCGTGACCCTGCAACTGCACGAGCCGCACCACCGCTTCGACCTTGCGCTCGATATCGGCGCTGGATTCGCCGCGCATCAGCAGGCCGAAGCCGATGTTTCTGCGTACCGTCATGTGCGGAAACAACGCGTAGTTCTGGAAGACCATGCCGAACCCGCGCTTCTCGGGCGGCAGGATGTCGATGCGCTCCTCGTCCAGGCAGATGCTGCCGTCGGACAGCGCCAGCAGCCCGGCGATGCAGTTGAGCGCCGTCGACTTGCCGCAGCCGGACGGCCCCAGAAGTGCGATGAACTCACCGCGCTCGACCGTCAGCGTCATGTTGTCCAGCGCGGCTATGGACTGGGCGCCGGCAGCCGCGAAGCGTCGCGTCACCTTGTCGAGCCGAAGCTGGGAAAAATCCTGTTTCATCTGTGGACCCGCCTGAAGACCCTGTCACGTGCGCGCATGCGGCGCCGATGATGAAGTTCGTTTGAATTCGGCGCCGGTGTCTCGCCGGTCCTGTGCTGATCGTGCACGTCCGCGCACACCTTGATGCGCGCGGACGCTGGAACGCGCGGTCCGCCACGCGGCCCGCGCCATCGCGACTGCGCTTACTTGGTCTTCTGCGTGCCGACTTCCTGGTCCCACTTCTTGAACGCCTCGACCATGGGCTTGGCATCCAGCGGCAATGTGTGCGGGAATTCCGCCAGCCACTTGTCGTACTCCGGACGGCCGAATTCCTTCAGTGCGTCCTGGCTCGCCTGCGGGGCCATGGTCACCGGCACGTTCTTCACGGCGGGGCCGGGATAGAAATATCCCTTGTCATATGTCAGCGCCTGCTGCGCCGGCTGCATCATGAACTTCATCAGGTCGAGCAGCACGTACAGGTGGTCTTCGGCGACACCCTTCGGGATCACCATGTAGTGCGCGTCGTTCACCCAGGTCATGCCCTTGAGCGGCGTGACCTTGAATTCCTTCGGCACTATGCCCAGCACGCGGGGGTTGATGTCCCAGCCCGTCATGGTGACCGTGATGTCGCGCGAGCCTTCGCCCAGTTCCTTCATCACCGCGCCGGTGCCCGTCGGGTAGTATTCGATGCAGCTGTTCAGGTCCTTAAGGTACGCCCAGGTCTTGTCCCAGCCTTTGATCGGATCCTTCGGATCCTTGTCGCCGAGGATGTAGGGCAGGCCCATCATGAAGGTGCGTCCGGGTCCCGAATTGGCCGGCCGCGCATAGATCAGCTTGTTCGGGTTGGCCTTGCACCAGGCGAGCAGTTCGGCCGGCGTCGTCGGCGGATTCTTGACCTTGGCCGGGTTGTACTCGAGCAGCGGCCCGGCAGGCATGAACGCCACGACCAGGCCCTGGCCCTGCGCCAGATCCTGCATCTTGCGCGGAGCGGGCATCAGGCTGTCCATCACGCCCGGGAACGCCTTTTCATGATCGGGAAAGAGCTTGACCAGCAGGCCCTGCTCGATCCCGGCCGCCAGCACGTCGGTGCCGGTCAGTATCAGGTCGATGTCGACCCGGCCTGCCGCCTGCATCGCTTTGAGCTTGCCCGGCAGTTCGGGCGCGGGCGCCTTGGTGAAGGTGATCTTGCTGACCAGCTTCGGGTTCTGCGCCTTGTACGCTTCCAGCGCGTCCTGGGTCAGCGCGAGATTCCCCGCGACGTCGACGACATTGATGGAGATGGGGCTGGTCGGCATCTTCTGCGCGACTGCGCCACAGGCGAGGGCGGCCAGCGCGAGCGCGACGGCCAGTTTGGTCCTTACGTTCTTCATGCTTTCTCCTTTGTTACGGGTTCACACTTCAACTTACGAAAGCCGCTACAGCGCACCGAGTCGGCTCCTGCCTTTCCCGTTCGCCTTCCGGTTGCCCGGCAGGCATGAGAACACGGATGACGAGCTTGCAGGCTGTCGTGGATCAAATTCGCCCTATGTTTCCTCCGACGCTTTGCCTCCGGCCTTCGCCGCCTTGGTACGGGCCGGCCGCCAGCCCCGCGCGAACTCGCGGGACACCCGGTTCAGGTGCGAGCGCATCGCCCGCCGGGCGCCCGGCGCGTCGCGCGCGGAAATCGCGCGGATGATCGCCTGGTGATCGTCGACCGACTGCCGCAGCAGCGCCGGGGTATGGAAATGCTTTTCGATCTGCGCCCACAGCGGCCCCTTGCGCTGCTCCCAGAGGAACTCGACGACCAGCGCGAGCACGCTGTTGCCCGAGGCCTCGGCGATCCGGACGTGGAACAGTCGGTCCGGGACGTCCCGGCTATGCGGCCGGTATTCTCTCATCTGGCTGCTCAGCTCGCGCAGCGCCGCCACATCGTCCAGGCTCGCGTTTTTGGCCGCCAGCGCGGCGGTTTGGCCTTCGATCAGCCAGCGCGCCCGCAATTGCTCGAACGGCCCGGTGGCCTTGTCGCCCTGCCCGACCAGGTGCATCGCGGCACCGCGCTGGTCGCGCACGTAAATCCCCGACCCCATCCGGATGTCGATCAGGCCACCCAGTTCAAGCGCAATCAGCGCTTCGCGCACCGACGTGCGGCTGACCTGCAATTGCGCCGCCAGGTCGCGCTCGGGCGGCAGCCGGGTCCCGGGCGGATATTCCCCGCCTGCGATCAGCGCGCCGATGCGGTCGGCGATCTGCCGATACAGCCGGTGGGGCTCGATCGCATCGAGAGTTACCGTCAAGAGTCGCTCCTGTCGCTACGTTGGCGCGGCGTTGCATTGTCTGGGTTTTGTGAAGCGGGAGAACCCCGGGGCCGCCGGCGTTCACGCCGCCTGCAACCCCGAATTGCGCGTTGCGCACTATTGGTCAAGTGGTCTGGTGGTCCAGCCACTTTTGCGCAATGTCCCACTTTGGCCGCGGATTGTCAACAGGAAGGTGCGGGCCGGGCGGCGCCGAATGATGGTCGTAGGATTGGTGGAGCGCAGCGATGACATCTTGGTGATGGTCTGCGCGCCCGCGGTCCCGAGTCGGACACGCTTCCCGACGGCCACACCGGAACGAGGCCGCCGCAGCCGTCCGCGTCAATACCGGATGACCCCGTAGCGCATGAAACACTCGGTGATCTCGTCGACATATTCGGTGAAGCGCGCGCTGGTGACCGCCGCCTTGTCGCGCGGCCGCGGCAGGTCGATCGGGATGATCCGCTCGATGCGCCCGGGGCGCGGCGTCATCACCACGACGCGATCGGCCAGCGCCACCGCTTCGGCGATGCCGTGGGTGACGAAGATCAGCGTGTGCCGTTGCGCCAGCCAGAGCTTTTCCAGGTCGATGCGCATCTGCTCGCGCGTAAGCGCATCGAGGGCGCCGAACGGCTCGTCCATCATCAGCAGCGGCGGGTCGTGAATCAGCGCGCGCACGATCGCCACGCGCTGGCGCATGCCGCCGGAGAGCTCGCGCGGGCGCCGGTCCTGGAAGTCACCGAGGCCGACGTCCGCCAGCAACCGTTCGGCGCGCTCGCGGTACCGGCGCGGGTCCATGCCGCGCAACTCGACCTGGATCAGCACGTTTTCCAGCACGTTGCGCCAGTCGAGCAGCACCGGGCTCTGGAAGACGATGCCCAGTTCGGTCTGCGGCCCGGTGACGTCGCGGCCCCCGATGCGCACGCGCCCCGACGTGAATGGCAGCAGGCCCGCCGCGATCCTGAGCAGCGTGCTCTTGCCGCAGCCCGACGGCCCGACCACGACGACCAGTTCGCTCGGCGCCACAAGAAGATCGACCCCGTCCAGCGCCTGCGTGACCATGCCCGCCCGCCGGAACGTCTGGCACAGATCGTCGATCTCGATGTGCGCCGGAGGCGCGGCGGGACTCGCTGCCCCGGCCGCCGCCGCCTCGCCGGCGGCGGCGCCCTGCGGCATCACTGCGGCAGGAATTCGTTGGTGTGGAACGTCGTCCACGGCTCCTTGGTGTCGAGCTCGCGATACTGCTTGAGCAGCATGAGGGTCTGGTCCCAGTCGGCCTTGGCGCCAAGACCGATCTTGCCTTTGGAGTTGGGGGAATCGAGCAGCTCGAAGTCGACCAGCATCTGGTCGTAGGTCGACTGCCGGTTCAGGTCGGCCTTGGCCTTCAGCGCCGCGTCGACCGCGGCATTCGGATTCTTCTTCGCCGCCTCCCACGAGCGCGCCGTCGCGCGGACGAAGCGGCGGACGAGGTCGGGCTTGGTCTTTATGGTGTTGCCTGTGGTCATGATGGTCATCCCGACGATGTTCGCGCCATGGTCGGCGAAGCGCAGCGCCGCCGGTTCCACGCCCTTGTACTTGATCAGGAAGAACTGGTCGTCGGCCCCACCGAGCAGCGCGTCGACGCGCTTCTCCAGCACCGAGACCACCTTGGCGGCCGGATCGACCTGGACGAACTTGATCGTGTTCATGTCCAGCTTGTTATGCGCCGCCAGCGCCCGGAAGAGCTGCCCCAGCGGATCGCCCGGGGAGACGGCGAGCGACTTGCCCTCCAGGTCCTTGGGCGTCTTGATGCCCGTGGACGCCAGCGAGACGACCGAGAAGCCGGTGGAGTTCAGCAGCGACATCACCGACTTGATGTCGGCGCCCTTGGTCGCCGTCGTGATCAGGCTGGACGAATCGGCGAGGCCGAACGTGTCGGAGCCGGCCGCGACGACCTGCACGGTGTTGGCCGAACCCCGGCCCTCGTTGATCGTGAGGTCGATGCCTTCCTGCTTGTAGAACCCCATTTCCTTGCCGTAATAGAACGGCACGTGTAGGCCGCCGAGATACCAGTTGAGACGGAACGACACCGCGTCCTGCGCCTGGGCGGACATGCCCAGCGCCAGAACCACCAGGCCGATTGCGAAATTGATCCACTTCATGACATTCCTCCTGAGAAAGTCGTTGTTGAGTATCGCGTTGCTTCGTCGATCATGGGTATCGCGCCGCTCCACCCACCAATGATGGGTATCGCTTCGCTCCACCCATCCTACGCTCGATCCATCCTACAGCGGCGCTTGCCCTGCGTTGGTTTGTGAAACATGCCATGGAATCGTGATGCGCTCGATGAATTCCACGGTGTAGTACACGGCGAGCCCGATGAAGCTGAGCAGAAATATCACGGCGAACACCATTGGCGTATCCAGGTTGCCGTTGTACTGCAGCAGCAGGTAACCCAGCCCCCGGTCCGAGGCGACGAACTCGGCGACGATCGCCGCGGTGGCCGAGAGCGCGGCGCCCACCTTCATCCCGGTGAAGATGTCCGGCAGCGCCTGCGGCAGCCGGATGCGCGCGAACAGCTTCCAGCCGCCGGCGCCCGTGGTCCGGGCGAAGTCCATGATCTCCGGATCCACGGCCTTGAAGCCCGCGATGCTCGACACGACGATCGGAAAGAACGACAGCAGGAACACGATCAGCAACTTGGGCGTGTAGCCGAAGCCGAACCAGATGATGAACAGCGGAGCGATGGCGATCTTGGGCACGATCTGCAGGAACACGACCACCGGATAGACGGCGTTTTCCATGAAGCGCGAGTACGTGACGGCCAGCGCGAACGGAATGCTGACCAGCACCGCGAGCACGTAGCCGCCGAGAATCTCCTGGGTGGTCACCCACGCCCCGCCCATGACCGTGCCCGAGCGCTTCGCGAATTCCAGCCAGATCCGCGAAGGCGGCGGCAGCAGGTACTCCTTGATGCCCAGCAGGCGCACGCCCACCTCCCACAACAACAGCAGCGCAATGGCGATCACGATCGCACCACCGCGCTTGCGGATCCACGCCGGCACACTGCCGCCGGCTGGCGGCGCTGCTGCCGGCAGGTCCGGGGCCGTCATGCCGGCGGCTCCGCGAGATCCCAGGTTCCGAACTTCGCCGGCATGTTGATCTCGATGAGTTCCAGGTCGTCGGAGCGCGCGATCACGTTGTGCGGGACGCCTCCCGGTTGCGACAGGCAGCCGCCCACATGCACGACGACGTCGCCGTCCCTGCCCGCGTAGCGGAAAGTGATCCAGCCGCGGATGACGAAGACGAAGTGGCCGGTCATGTCGTGCCAGTGCCAGCCGGTCTCCTGCTCGAACGGGCGGATCGCGCGGATGTGCTTGGCGCCGATCGCGCCGCCGCTTGCCGCGGCCAGGCCCAGGTCGCGATACTCGACATCGGCGCGCGGGCCGTCGCGGGTGAAGGCCCCATCGGAGAGTTCGGCGAGCGCGAACAGCGACCTTGACTGCTCGAGTTTCAGCGGTCCGCTGAAGTGGGGCGGGTTCTCCTCCTGCATCGAACTGCTCCTATGTGGACGAGCGGCTGCCGGTCACGGCATTTTTCTGGAGCATCGCCTACTGCTTGAGCGTCGTCAAGTAGTTGTGTATCGTCCGTGATCATGCCAATCTGCATCTTGATTGCCCTCTCTCAGGAACGTGTCGTCGGCGGATTGACCTCGGGAGGGCTGAAGGGTTGATCCATAGCCATGCCTGAGCTGCATCCCGCATCCATACGCCGCGTCGAAGCGCTGTCGCTGATTGCCTGTGAACCCGAAACGATCACCCTGTCGACGGAGGCCGGCGTCGCGCTGGTGATCACCGCGCCGCGCGAAGGTGTCTTCCGGCTGCGCCTGGGTTCGCCCGATGGCGCGGCGTATCCCATCCTTACCTTCGACCAGGCGGCGCCGGGGCTGCCGCTGGAAGTCGTCGACGACGACATCGCCATCACCATCGCCGCCGGCGACCTCGCGCTCACGATACGAAAAAGTCCGGTCGACTTCGAACTCAACTGGTGCGGCCGGACGTTGACCCGCGCGATCACCGACCGCCATTTCCGCAACTGGACGCGCCTGCCCGTCATCGGCCAGGATGACGAGGCCACGACGCTGGCCTTCGCGCTGGAACCCGACGAGGCGCTGTACGGGCTGGGCGAAAAATTCGGCCCCATCGACCGCCGCGGCTCGCGCTACCGGTCGTACGTCGAGGACGCGCTGGGCGTCAACACGGAGCTCGCGTACAAGAACATTCCGTTCGTCTGGTCTTCCGCCAACTGGGGCGTGTTCTTTCACACCCCGTGCCTGGTCACGCACGGGCTGGGCGACCCGAACTGGTCGCACCGCAGTTACGCCGCGATCGTCGATTCGCCGCACCTGGACGTGTTCCTGCTGGCCGGCGACCATCCGCAGGACCTGATCGGGCACTACCACTTCCTTACCGGCACGCCGCCCGCCGTCCCGCGCTGGGGGCTGGGCGTGTGGTACTCCAAGGCCTACTACCGGACGTTCGACGAAGCGCTGTCCGCCGCGAAAAAGATCCGCGCGCTGCAGCTACCCGGCGACGTGATCACGCTGGACGGCCGCGCCTGGCTCGACACGCGGACGCGCTTCGCGTTCGAGTTCGATCCCTCGCGCTATCCCAGGCCGCGCGAGCAGCTCGCGGAGATCAAGGCGCTGGGCTTCAAGATCTGCGTCTGGGAATATCCGTACGTCTCGATCCATCATCCGCTGTTCAAGGAACTGTCCGGCCTGGGTTATCTGCTGCTGCGCCGCGACAGCACGCCGCTTGTGATCGACTGGGACGTCAAGCCCGGCACCTCGCCGTTCGGCAGCGTGCTCACGCCGCTGCCCGAGTCCGGGGTACTCGACTTCACCAATCCGGACGCCTACGCCTGGTGGCGCGACGCGCACAAGAGCCTGTTCGGGCTGGGCATCGACGTGATCAAGGTCGATTTCGGCGAGCAGGTGCCGTTCACCGACGATGTCGTGGCGCACAACGGCGATACCGGCCGCCGCTTGCACAATGTCTATTCGCTGCTCTACAACCAGTGCCTGTTCGAAGCCACGGCGCGGTACTCGCCCAGCGCGCGGCACGAGCCCCCGATGCTTTGGGGCCGCGCCGGCTGGAGCGGCATCCAGCGCTATCCGATGCAATGGGGCGGCGACGCGCAATCGGACTGGGGCGGGCTGGAGGCGAGCATCCGTGGCGGGCTTTCGTACGGCCTCTCCGGCGTGCCCTACTGGGCCACCGACGTCGGCGGCTTCTACGGCGACCAGCCCGACGCGGAATTATTCATGCGCTGGACCGCGGCGTCGGTCTTCGGCTCGCACTTCCGGTTTCACGGCATCGGCGAACGCGGGCCGTGGGATTTCGGCGACCAGGCCCTGCACACGGTGCGCTGGTGGCTGCAACTGCGCTCCTGCCTGCTGCCCTACCTGGAGTTCTGCTGCCAGCAGGCCGCAGCCAGCGGCGTGCCCGTCCAGCGCGCAATGCCGCTGGCGTTTCCGCTCGACCGGACCGCGCGGGCATTCGACACGCAATACATGTTCGGCGACAGCCTGCTGGTCGCGCCGGTCGTGCGCGCCGGCGGCAATGTCGACGTTTACCTGCCGGGCAACGAAGGCTGCGCCGCCGATGGCGACGCGTGGTACGACTACTGGACCGGCGCGCGCCTGGTCGGCGGGCAGATCCTGCGCTACCGCGACCTGCCGCTGGACCGGCTGCCGGTGTTCGTGCGCGCCGGCACCGTGGTGCCCCATGCCCGGGCCCACGACCGGGCGCAGGATTGGGAAGGGGACATCGAGATTGCGGAACTGGCCGTGTGCGGCGAGCCGGATTTCCGCCATGGCGTGACGCAGCACTTCCTGAAGCAGCAAGGCGCCGACGGCTGGCGGGCTGCCGGCAAGGTCGGCCGACTCAAGCGGATCGCTTGATACGTCGTAGGATGGGTGGAGCGCAGCGATACCCATCTGGTCCGCACCTAACAACGTGATGGGTATCGCTGCGCTCCACCCATCCTACGCAGCATGAAGTCAAGCGGGCGGGGCCTCCCGCGCTTCGAAGAAAATGTCGCGATAGGCCGTGTAGACCGACGCCATGATCACCGGACCCAGCAACAGCCATCCCAGGCCGAACGGAATCGTCGCGACGATGGCAAGTCCGAGGAACGCCAGGCCGTAGACGAGGAAAGACCAGATGTTCTTGAGGCAGGCGAAGAAACTCCACTTCAGCGCGGTCACTGGCGCAACGCCGTCGAGCGTCACCAGCGCGGGGGCGAACCAGACCGCCATGCTGACCGGGATGAACACGGCGATGACGACCAGCAGCAGCACGGCAATGCCCAGCCAGAATCCGGGCTCCAGCGTGGCGCCGGCGTCGGGCGACTGCCCCATGAGCACGCCCAGGAACATCGCGCCGACGGTGGCGATGGTGATCGCGGCAGCGACCAGCATCGCGGCCAGCGACAGCGCGAATTCGAGCAGGCCCAGCGTGAGCAGCGGGCCGGATTTGTACTTGAACCCGTCAAACAGATGGCCCACCGTCAATTCCTCGTCGCGCTCGAGGTCCCGGCAGCCGAGCATGATCCCGCCGATCAGCACAGGGCTGAGCAGCGCGCCGGCGATGTTGCCCAGGAGCGGAATGATCGCCAGCACGAACATGATCAGCAGGAAGATCAGGAAGCACGCGACCCACGAGCCCGGCGCCTCCTTGAACATTCGCCATCCGTCGCCCAGCCAGGCCAGGCCCCGGCCCGCGCCCACGCGCCGGCCCTCGGCGATCGGCGGCGGCCCGGCCGGGGTGACGGGAGCGGCCGTTTTGATGGCGAACGCATCGCCGGATTGGCCGGGTTCGGGCGGAGGCGGTTCCATAGGATCTCCGTGTGCAGGCTGGCGGCGGTGGCGCGGCGGCTTGCCGCGATGGGGCAGCGCCGGGGCGGGCCGATGCCGCATTGTACCTGTGCGCCCGGGCCACCGGCCCGGCGCGCCGGTGCCCACGCCAGGCGACAGGCAAACCAGATGCGCTAGACTCGGATCCCCATGAGCACCCACGACTACTCCCGGCTGCGCTCCGCGCGCTGGTACGCGCCGAACAGCATGCGCGCTTCCGCCCACCGCCAGCGCACGCTGGCGATGGGCTTCCGCCGCGAGGAATTCCAGAACCGGCCCGTCATCGGCATCGTCAACACCTGGAGCGAACTCTCGCCCTGCCACTATCACCTGCGCGAGCGCGCCGAGGCGGTCAAGCGCGGCGTCTGGCAGGCGGGCGGCTTTCCGGTCGAGTTGCCCGCGTTGTCGCTGGGCGAGGTGATGGTCAAGCCTACGACGATGCTCTACCGGAACCTGCTCGCGCTGGAAACGGAAGAACTGTTGCGGCAGCATCCGATCGACGGCGCCGTGCTGATGGGCGGCTGCGACAAGACGACGCCGGGATTGCTGATGGGTGCGCTGACCATGGACCTGCCGGCGATCTACGTGCCCGCAGGCTTCATGCTGAGCGGCAACTGGCGCGGCGCGCCGCTCGGTGTCGGCACGCACACGATGAAGTACTGGAACGAGCTGCGCGCCGGCACGATCACGCAGGAAGACTGGCACGAAGTCGAAGCGGGTGTCGCCCGCTCGCCCGGGACCTGCCAGACCATGGGCACCGCCTCGACGATGACCGCGATCGCCGAGACGCTCGGAATGAGCCTCCCCGGCGCGTCGTCGTTGCCGGCAATGGACGCGAACCACGTGCGGATGTGCTCCGAGGCCGGCTCGCGCATCGTCGACATGGTCTGGGCGGACTTGAAGCCCTCGCTGATCCTGGCGAAGAACTCGTTCGCCAACGCGATGATCGTCCACGCCGCGATGGCCGGCTCGACCAACGCGGTGATCCACGTGATCGCGCTGGCCCGCCGCGCCGGCATCCCGCTGGTCCTCGACGAATTCGACGCGACCGCGCAGCGCGTTCCCGCGCTGACCAACGTGATGCCCTCCGGCAAGTTCCTGATGGAGGACTTCCACTTCGCCGGCGGCCTGCCCGCGCTGATGCAGCGCTTGCGCGACCTGCTGGATTTGTCGGCGATGACCGTCACCGGGCGGCCGCTGGGCGAGAATATCGCCACCGCGCGCGTCAATCTCGACGACGTGATCCGCCCGCTGGCCAACCCGATTTCCAGCGAACCGGGCCTCGCCGTGCTGCGCGGCAACCTGGCGCCGGAAGGTTGCGTGATGAAGCCCTCGGCCGCCGACCCCCGGCTGCTCCGCCACGAAGGCCGCGCCCTGGTCTTCGAGAACATCCGCGACCTCTACGCGCGGATCGACGATCCCGATCTCGACGTCGACGCGGATTCGGTGCTGGTCCTGAAGATGGGCGGCCCCGAAGGCGCTCCGGGCATGCCGGAATGGGGCGGCCTGCCGATCCCGAAGAAGCTGCTCGAAAAAGGCGTGCGCGACATGGTGCGCGTGTCGGACGCGCGGATGAGCGGCACGCATTACGGTGCCTGCGTGCTGCACGTGTCGCCGGAAGCCGCGGCCGGCGGGCCGCTGGCGCTGGTCCGCACCGGCGACACCATCCGCCTCGACGTCGCCGCGCGCCGCATCGACGTGCTGGTTGACGACGCCGAACTCGCGTGCCGCCGCGCCGCGTGGGCACCGCCCGACTATCCGGTCCAGTCGGGTTACGTCGAGCTATTCCGCGACCGCGTGCTGCAGGCGCACGAAGGTTGCGACTTCGTCGGCTTCGGCCGGCGCGGCGTGCCCGAGCCGGAGATATTCTGATGGCCGCCCCGCCGTCGGGCTACCGCTTCCTGCGCGTCGTGCTGATCGCCGGCGGCGCCGGGTTCGGCCTGCTCGCGGCGTTCTACCTGATCAGCGGCCAGCTCGTGCCGGGGCTGTTCGCGCTCTTCGTCTCCCTCGCCGAATTCGCGGCGCTCCCGCTGTTCAGGAAGCTGTTCGAAATGTCGCGCCCCGCCCCGCCCGGCCAGGACGGCGATGACAGCAATCCGGGCTGAACGCGCCGCCGGCGCCCGCCATCGCTTTCAGGTTTACCCTTCACCGCCACGACAGGAACCGCCATGGAAATCCCGAAGAACGTCTTCAAGCAGCGCCTCGCCAACAAGGAAAAACTGATCGGCTCGTGGCTGATGTCGGGCAGCCCCGTCATCGCCGAGGCGATGGGTTGCGTCGGCTTCGACTACCTGGTCCTCGACATGGAACACGTGGCGATCGACGTCCCCGACGCGCTGGCGATGCTGCAGGCGATCGAGGCCAGCGGCACGCCGGCGCTGGTGCGCCTGGCGTGGAACGACCTGGTGCTGGTCAAGCGCATCCTGGACGCCGGCGCGCAGAGCATCATGCTGCCGTATGTGCAGTCAGCGGACGAAGCGCGCCGCGCGGTGTCGTACGCGCACTTCCCGCCCGCGGGCGTCCGCGGCGTTGCCGGCCTGCACCGCGGCAGCCGCTGGGGCAACGTGAAGAACTACCTGAAGGAGGCGGATCGCGAAATCATGGTCACGGTGCAGCTCGAGACGCTGGAGGCCGTCGAGCAGATCGAGCAGATCGCCGCAGTCGACGGCCTCGACGGGCTGTTCATCGGCCCAGCCGATCTCGCCGCCAGCATGGGGCTGCTCGGCGACATGAACAACAGCAAGGTGCAGGAATTGCTCGAGCGCGGCGCCCGGTACTGCAACAAGATCGGCAAGCCCATCGGCATCGTCGCCGGGACGCCGGAGATGTCGAAGCGCTATGTCGACTACGGCTTCGACCATGTCGCCGTCGGGATCGACGTCGGGATGATGGTCGGCCGTGCCAACGAGTACCTGGCGGCGATGCGGGAGCAGAAGCCGAAGGCGGTTGGGGGATATTAATGGTGCCCGGGTTGCCATGACCTGCATCGGAGCCGACGCACCGCCATGAGTATCCCGCTGACCCTCGTCGCCATCCTCACCGTGCGTTCGGACGCGCTCGCTTCGTTTCGCGAGTTCGAAACGCACGCCGCGCGGATCATGGCGCGGCACGGCGGACGGATCGAGCGGACCGTCGTCGTGGAGCAGGCCAGCGAGCCGGGGACGATCAAGGAAGTCCACGTGGTCACCTTCCCGAGCCAGGAAGCGTTCGCCGCGTATCGCGCAGATGGAGAGCTTGCGCGATTCGCCCATCTGCGCGCGGCATCAGTTCTGCATGGGGAAGTGCTCGTCGGCGCGGATGGTCCCGACTACGCCGCCGGGTAAGCGTCACGGCGACCGCCGGCACCGGCCCTATGAAGGAAACGACTGCCGCTCGCCGCACCACCGCTGCAGCCCGATCGAGCTCAGCACCGCCTGGAAGTCCGGATCGTCGGTCAGCCATTCGAACATGGGATTGACGCCTAGCAGCAGGCGCGCGCTCTGCATCGTGGCGACAGCCTGGCGCAATGCGGCGAGCGCAACTGCGCGATCGCGAAGTATCGAGCTCAGTTCCGCATCGCAGATGTGGGCCGTGCCGCGCGCCATTGCGCTCGCGGCCTCCTGCAGCGAGAGGGCGCCAGCGCGATCGCCACGCACGGCGGCGACATAGGCCAGCCCGTAGCGGCCCCCCGCGAGGTCCGGCGCCACTTCTGCCAGCCGCTCGTAGTGCGCACTGGCGGCGTCCAGATTGCCGGCGAAGAGCTCGTTGCCCGCACTCACGCTCAGCGCAAACGGCGATTCGCCCCCGGCGCGCATCCCCGTCTCGAGCACGGCGCGCGCATCGTCGTGGCGCCGCGCGAACATCAGCGCGCTGGCGCGGTTGAACAGGACGTTGAGCGACAAGGGATCGAACGAGCCGGCGGCATCGAGCTCGGTCAGTGCCTCGTCAAAGCGCCCCTGCCCGAGCAGCAGCCAGGCAAGCCCCAGCCGCGCGCTGGTGTGATTCGGCGCGGCGCGCAGCGCGTCGCGAAAATGCGCCTCCGCTTCCGGCAGCGCTGCACTCCAGTGCAGCGCCAGTGCGCGCAGCGCCAGCGCCTCGATGTGCTCCGCGTTGAGCGCGAGCGCAGTGCGCGCGCATTCCTGCAATTCCGCGACGAGCGGCAACGCGGCAACGTCCGCGAAGTTGAGCCGACGCACGCAGGCGCGCCCGCGCAGCGCCCATGCATCGGCCGCATCCGGGTACTCGCTGGTCACCTCCGTGAGCAGCGTCCTCGCCTGCTCGATGCTGGCCACGTTCAGGTGGGCGATCAACATGCGCGCAGATTCGATCTTGCTGCGCGCCGCCGCCGGCAGCGGCGGCCTGGCCGGGAGCGCGCCGCCATTCGCCGGCGACGACTGGGCGCCGGGCGCCGTCGCGAAGCGCGCCAGCACCGCGTCGAACAGCGCGTCGATCCCGGCATAGGGGTTGTCCAGCGCGGTCGTGCGCACCTCCGCCCACGCCAGTTCCGCATCGGCCGCCCGGATCAGCCGCGCGCTGATGCGCAGGCGCTGATTCGCTTCGGGCGACAGCGTGGTTTCGATGATCTCGGCGACGTCCAGCTGCCGGCCGATCTCGACCGGGGACTGCGTCGCGCCCTGTGCCTGCTGCACCGATGCCTGTGCGATCACCCGCGGCAGCCCCATCAACACCAGCGCTTCGCTCAACCGGTCGGAGAGGCCGTGCGCGAACGCGTCCAGCGTCGGATCCCCTGTCAGGTTCCGGGTGTGCATGACGGCCACGCCGCGCGCGGCCTTCGCCGCGGTGCGGGGCGGCTTGTGGCGAAACTCGGGCGCGTACCGCCCCTTGGGCAGCATGATGATGGTTTCGGGCACGCGCTCGAAGCGCTGGTAGTGCTTTTCCAGCCGCTCGCGCAGCCGGCCGATCGAGACGCGCACGATGGGATCGATCTCCGCGTCGTACGCCGCCGGATCGCGCTGGAACACCGCCATCGCGATGCCGGCCTCGCACAGCGCGCCGTCGTCGCCCGCGGTCTTGCGTTCGACCAGGTAGCGCAGCAGCCGGCTGTGGCTGGGGGCGCGGCGGAACGCGGCGTCCTCGAGCAGGCGGTCGAGCTCTTCGCGGATTTCCTGGACGGTGGGCTGCGGGCTGGCGGTCATGGGCCGGATGTTACTTGCTGTGTGCGTCGCGTGTCACGTTCACGTGCAACCAATGCTGGCGGCAAAGATGCCGATCTGCGACCGGGCGGCGGCGGCAAACACGTCGCGGCTGGAAGTCGTGATGGTCGCGATCGACTGCCCATAGTTTTCCGTTGCCGAGACCCCCAGCAGGATGAAGCCCGGCACGGCCAGCATCAGCGCATCGAGGAACACGCAACGTGCAGCGGTGGAGTACAGGAATCTCCTGGCAACGTAGCCCGCCAGGTACTGCTCGGCGGCAACCAGTTCGCCTGCGGAGATGCTTTGCACGTACACGCTCAGGAAAGCCTGCGACACCGTCGCTCCCGCCTTCATCAGGTCGGCGATGACGTTGATCACGTAGCCCCCGGCCAGGGCAATGGCCACTCCCACGGCCGCTTGCACACCGTACCCGAACGCTTCGCGCCAATCCTTGGCGACGCCCAGCGCGTGCGTGCCGACCATGGTCAGGATGCCCGCGCCGACGGAAATCGCCAGGCCCGACGTGAACGTGAGATTGGCCAGCGAGACCTCGAAGCGCCCCGTCGGATCCCGGAAGTTGACCGGATCGCCATGCGCGTACAGATAGCGGTGCAGCGACGCCGGCTCGAAGACGCTACCCAGTTCGGGGTCGGTCGAAACGAAGCGGCCGGTCGATTGCTGGTAGTAGCGAGCCCGCAGGTAGTAGAACCCGACATTGGGATCGAACTGCTCGCCCGCATAGAGATAGACATTCGGCGTGGACCCGGTGCTCGCGAGCAGCACGCCGAACGCATCGAAGTCGTAGGTGTCGGTCACCGCGCCGGCCGTGTTCGCCAGTTGCCGGATCGAAAGCTGGCCGTCGGTCAGGTAATAGCTGGCCCCGGATCCTGGCTGCTGCTGGCTGATCAGCATGTTGCCGTGCGTATAGGCGATCACCGTGGCGCCCCGCGTCTCGACGACGACCTGCGACAGCGGTTCGCCCGCATCGCCGCGGCAGCCGCAACGCTTGCCCGTCCCGACCTTGTCGACCAGGAACGTGGTGGTGACGCCGCCCACGGTCCGGCTGATGCGCATCCCGTCGGCATCGTAGCCGTAGCCGGCGATGCCCGCGGCGCCGGCGGAGCCGACCATCCGGTTCTCGGCGTCCCAGGCGTACGTCTCGGTGCCCGACCCGTTGCCGCGGGACTTCAGGTTGCCGTTGTCGTCCCAGGTCGAGGTGAAGGTCGCCGCAGGCCCGGTCTCGGCGATCAACCGGTCGTTGCTGTCGTAGCTGTAGTTGGTCACCGCGCCGTTGCGGTTCATTTGCGTGCGGTTGCCCACCGCGTCGTAGGTGTAACCGAAGGTCACGTTCGGAACGGACGCTTGCGCAATGGACTCCTGCGTGAGCCGGTACACCAGGTCGTACGTGTACGCGATGGTCCGCGCCGCGGTCGCCGGGCCGGATTCGACGACTTGCGTGCGATTACCCGCCGCGCCCAGCGTATACGCATACGAAGAGATAAGGCCGCCTGGCCCGGTATTGGCCAGCAGCACCAACCGGTTCAGCATGTCGTAGGCGTAGGCCGCCGTCACGCCGTTCGGATACGCAACGCCGGCCAGGTTGCCCACCGCATCGTAGGTGTACGTGGTCGCACCGGAGCCATCGTTCACCGTCGCCAGGCGGTTGGCCGCATCGTAAGTGGATGTGATCGTACCCTGCGGCGTGGTGACCGAGGTCTTGTTGCCGGCGGCGTCGTAAGTGTAGACCAGGGTTTCGCCGGAGGCCTTGTGGTCCTGCAACAGCTTGCCGCGGGCGTCGTAGGCGTAGGTGTCGCCGCCGGCCTGCGCGCGCAATCCGCCGGGCGTCCAGGCAAAGCTCACGCTGCCGCCGCCTGGAAGCATCTTCTTGATCACACGACCCATCGCATCGACGGTGAACGACGTGGTTTGCGCGTTGAAGTCGGTGTGGCTGAGCACGTTGCCGTTGGCGTCGTGGATGAAAGTCTCCTGCTTGCCCGACGGCCGGGTGCGGCTGACGACCCGCCGCTCCGCGTCGTAAGCCAGTTGCGTCGTGTGGCCATTGGCGTCGGTCTGCGTGAGCTGGTTGTCCACGGCGTCGTAGGTGTACGCAGTGACGCCGCCGGCCATATTGGTCACCTGGGTCAGACGGCCCGCTGCGTCATAGGTGAACTGGGTCGTGCGCCCAGCCTGGTCGGTCTCCGCGGCCTTCCGCTTTGCCGCGTCGTAAGTCGTGGTCTTGAACGAACCGTTGGGGAACGTGGTGCGGAGCAGCTTGCCCTCGCTGTCGTACGTGAAGCTAGTCTCGTGGCCGAGCGCATCGGTCAGCTTGATCCGGCGCCGCTGGCTATCGAACTCGTGTATGGCGGCGTGGCCCAGCGGGTCCGTGATCGTGGTTTGACTCGGCGCGTAGGCATACGTCGTGACATTGCCGCGTTCGTCGGTCTGCGTGAGCATCCGGTCCGCCGCATCCCAGGTGGCCTGCGTAAACGCGCCGCCGGGATGCGTGGTCCGGGTCTTCCTGCCGAGCACGTCGTACTGGTAAACGGTGGTGTGGCCGTCGCGGTTGGTGTCGGTGAGGACGCGACCTTCGGCATCGTAGGTCTTGGTTTCCACCGCGCCGTCGGGATGCGTGGTCTTGAGTACATTGCCCATCAGATCGTAGTCGTGGCTGGTGACGTTGCCGGCCGGGTCGGTGCGGCTGGCCACCTTTCTCCCATTGCCCACGGTGCTGTAGGTGAGCGTGGTGACTTCGCCCAGCTTGTCGGTCAGGCTGACCAGGCGCCCCGCAGCGTCGTAGGCGCGATGCTCGGTGTTGCCGGCGGGATCGGTAACTGTGAGCGCGTTCCCGTTGCCGTCGTACGTGGTGGCCGTCGTATGGCCCAGCGGATCGGTCTGCGAGGTCTTGTTGCCCGCCGTGTCGTAGGTGAAGCTCGTGACCTGGTTCAACGGGTTGGTCCGGGTGAGCACATTGCCGGCGCCGTCGTAGGTGAACTTCGTCACGCCGCCTTCGGGGTCGGTCGACTGCGTAAGTTTGCCGGCGGCATTGAAC
Organism: Betaproteobacteria bacterium; assembly: GCA_016717855.1. Classification (GTDB taxonomy): domain Bacteria; phylum Pseudomonadota; class Gammaproteobacteria; order Burkholderiales; family Casimicrobiaceae; genus PALSA-1005. The sequence continues at coordinate 13,369 of JADKEV010000009.1, read as the reverse complement.
ACCCGCGTGGTGGTGCGCCCTTCCGGATCGATGGTCGTCAGCGGCTGTCCCAGCGCGTTGTACGTATTGACGGTGACGCCGCCTTCGAAGTCCGTGCTGGTCAGCACGTTGTTCCGGCTGTCGTAGGTCCTGGTGGCCACGCGCCCGAGCGGATCGGTCTCGCTCAACCGGTTGTTGCGGCTGTCGTAGGTGTACGTCCAGGTCTGGCCGAGGGCGTTGGTCTTGCTGACGATGTTGCCGGCCGCGTCGTAACCGTAGGTGGTGGGATTGCCCAGCCGGTCGCGGACGACTTCCTGCGTCGATCCGACATTGTGGGTAAAGAGGATCTGATTGCCGTTGGCGTCGGTGGTCGAGAGCAGGCGGCCGGCCGTGTCGTACTCGTTCCGGGCTGGATGATTGCCCGCCGGATCCTGGATGTCGATCAGCCCGTGGTTGCGGTCATACTTGTAGCGGGACGCGTTGCCGACCGCGTCGACGTGCGTGACCAGGTCGCCGTTGCCGTCGTAGGTGTAGCTCTGCGTCTTGCCCAGCGGGTCGGTGATCTGGGTGATCCGGCCCTGCGGGTCGCGGGTGAAGAGGACGCTCTTGCCGCCCGAGTGGACGATCCCGCCCGCCCCTATCGTCAGCGTATTGCCGTCGAGATCCGTGATCTTCTTCACGCCTTCGGACTTGTGGACCTCGATCTGGACGCCGTCGACGCCGGTGTAGCGGTAGAGCTGCGGGTCGTAGGTGTTGAGAGTGGAATCGTCGACCAGTTCGTCCTCGGCGCCGCCGCCCAGGATCAGCAGATCGTTGTTGACCAGCGCCACCAGTTTGCCCATGGTGCCGGACCGCGCAATGAAGCCGATCACCGAGGTCGCATCGAGCGAACCGATGTTCGCGGTCGGCGAGACGACCATGTCGAACTCCTCGACGCGGCCATCCGGCAGCGTCAGGCTGACCTTGTGCTCGTCGGTCGCGGCCAGGGTGACGGAAACGCCCATGACGTTGCGCACCCAGCCGGTCCCCAGCACGCGGTTGCTGCGCAGCCGCAGCGTTTGCAGGCCCAGCCGCCAGCCGATGCCGAAATCGCCTTGGGCCTTGTCGCGGCTGTCATAGGTGCGGTTGACGGTGATCGGGACACCGGCCATCGGAATCTTCAGGTCGGTGAAGGTGAGGTTGAATGGCCCGATCTTCCGCTGGCCCGAGAGCTGCACCGTGGTCGTCGCTTCGCTCTGGTTGCCGCCGCGGTCGAACACGGTCAGCCGTATCGTGTAGAGGTCATTCACCAGCGTCGTCGGATCGAACGTCGCCAGCGCGCCATTGGCCACCGGCGATGTCCCTTCGCCGATCAGCGTCCAGGCCGCGTCGCCGGCGGCTGCAACCGCCAGCTCGTAGCGCAGAAAATTCGCGTCAGTCGCCGTGCCGGTGACCTGGATCGAGGCTGTGACCGCGCTGCCGTTCGCGGGCGCGGTGATGCTCGCCGACGGCGGCACGTTGTCGCCAGTGACACCCGCGACGACGTTGAGCGTCGTCTCGCCGGTCACGCCCGCGACCGTTGCCCGCAGCAGCGTCGCGCCGGCGCCCACTGCGTGCGCGGCCCCGAACGCATTGACCGTGGCCACTGACGTCACGGTGGACAGCCACAACGAGGACAGCGTCACGTCGGTGCTGGTGCCGTCGGCGAACACCGCGGTCGCCTTGTACTGCTGATCCTCGCCGGCCAGGCGGGTCGTCGGGCCCGGCTCGACGACGACTTGCACGACGGTGCCGGCCAAGGGCGGGCCGGACGAGACGGTGAGCGCCACGGGATTCGCCGGCACGGGCAGCAGCGGCGTGCCGGCGGCGGGCGACTGCGCCATCACCTGGTTCACCGGTATGGTCGTCGAGAACTCCGGCGTCACCGCTGCCGTGAACCCCAGCCCCGCGAGTTGACCGTTCGCCATGGCGAGCGTCATGCCCACCACGAATGGAACCAGCGCGGGCTGCGGGCCTTTGGAGACCGTCAGCTTGATATCGTCGAAGCGGCCGACGACGGCGCCCGCCACCGCATCCTGCGCGAGCACGGTGCCCGCCGGTTGCGCGGCGAAGCTCTCCACCCACTGCACGCCCTGCAGTTCCGCCGCGACGAGCGCGGTCTGCGCCGCAGCGAGCGGCATCCCCACGACGTTGGGCACGGTGACCGATGAAGTCGTCAGGTTGACGATGAAGATCTGGTCGGTGGCGGCGCCATGCGAGTCGGTCGCCGTCACGATGACCGTCGTCCAGCCCCACGGACAGGGGTAGCCGTAGGAGCCGCACGTGGGCTCGAAGCGGATGCGCGCCGGGCCGCTCAGCGTCACCCAGGTCGGCGCGGCCTTGAGCGAGAAAGTGATCGTGTCGCCCGGATCGGGGTCGACAGCCGCGAGGTCGTAGTAATGCGTCACCAGCCCGCCCGGCGGCGTCGGGCCGAAGCGCTGCCACAGGCTCTTCGGCGGGACCGAGGTAAACACCGGCGGCTGGTTGTCGGGCACAATTTCGATGAACACCGTCGCAGGCGCGGATGTCGCCGTTCCGTCGCTTGCCGCGTAGGTGAAGCTTGTGCCTTCCGCCAGCCGCGGATCGCGGACCGTGCCCCGCTGCACGGGCACGCGGAATATCCGCGATACGGTGGTGTCATGCAGCACGCGCGCATTGTCATCGATCGCGGTCGATCGGTATTGCACGTTCGGCCACGCCTTCGGTCCCGGCAGCCAGTTGTTGGCGCCCCCGCCGCTAAGCGGCGTCGGCCCGACCAGGCCGGCGCACGCCGGCGCCACGCCCGGATTGAGGCAATTGAAATTGAATGCCGCGTTCTGGACGATATCGACATGGCCATCGTTGTTCACATCGGCGAGGATCAGCGCCGAGACGTCGTTATAGCTGAAGTTGAACGTCCAGAACGGGTCGGTCTTGGGCACGCCGGTGCGTCCGTCGAGGATGATGATGCGCGAGTACGCGGCCACGACGACTTCCGCCACGCCGTCGCCGTCGAGGTCGTATACCTGCGGCGCCGCATTGGTGACCCCGAAGCCCGGGGTCGGCTGGGTGTAGAACTGGGCAAGTATCGGATCGGTGGGCACGTCATTAGGAACCTTGTGCGCCCAGATCGGCCGGCCGTCGTCGCGAAACGCATATACCGTACCGTCTCCACCAAGCACGATGTCCGGGCGGCCATCGCCATCGACATCGGCGATGGTCAACGGCGTGAACCAGTAGGTCCACAGCGGAATGCGGCGCTGCAACTGACCGTCGTGGCTGTAGATGAAGATCCCGCGATCGTCGAAGTTGGCCTGGCCACTGCTCCGGATGTGAATGATCTCCGCCTTGCCGTCGCCGTCGAGATCGGCGACCGCGGTATCGTTGACACCCAGGTTCAATTGCCAGGCGAAATCGAACCCGCCGCCGGCGTTCTGCATCCATACCTCAGTGCCGGACACGAGATCCACGCGGCCGTCGCCGTCGATGTCCATCGCAATGGGCGGCATTTCCGACAGGGCGCCCGGCCCGCCGAAGTGCGCGACTGCTGCCGGATTGCGCACGACCAGCGTGTCCAGGACGCTGCCGTCCGCGCCGCTGATGATCAGCGTCGCGCGACATGCCACGTTTTCGTCCGCCACCAACCCGGTCACCGCGCGGCAGCCGGCGTAGTGGAACTGGTTGGCCGCATCGACGTAGTACGTGTAGCCGTCGTTATGCGGGATCTCCACGCGCATCAGCAGCACCGGCGCGCCGCCGGCGGTCAGGCGGGCGACGCTGAGCCCGCGTTGCCAGGCAAGCCCGCCGGGCGTGAAGCCACCAGGCGGCACTGGTGTCGCGCCGTGCCGGACGTCCGGATGCGGTTTCGACAGCGGCGGGGACACCCACTTTACCGTGCCCAGATGGGTGTACGCGACGATGTGGTCGGCCCACCCGCCGCCCGAGCGCGTGCAGGTCGTCGTATGCGCCAGCGCCGGATGCCCGCTGTCGTCGAGGTCCGCCAGCACGCGTTGGTCCATGCTGCCGCCGCCGGAGTTGAGCCGGCAATCGGTGGCTCCGGCGTTGTTGACGCTCCACAGCTGGTTGCCGTTCTGGCCGGAGCGGGCGCGGATGCCGCCGTTGTTGTCGAAGCTGATCACGTCCGGATAGCCGTCGCCGTTCAAGTCAGCCACCAGTTCATGGTAGCGATCGGACCCGCCGGAGCCGGTGTTCCACATTTTCGCGATGGTCAGCGGCGCGCCCGGCACGACCGCCGGCGCAAAGTACGTGAAGCTTCCGTTGGCATTGAACGTGGTGAGCGTCCCGACAGCGGGATCGCTCAGGCGGTTGGCGGTCAGCGCGTCGCCGTTGGCGTCGGTGTCGTTGGCGAGCACGCCGGCCGGAGTCACCGTCAGCGTCTGCCCGACCTTGACCGAGTAGCTGTCGTCGTTCGCCACCGGTGCGGCCGGCGGCGGCGGCTGCGGCGTCAGCGTGACCGTGAACGACTTGGCATCGGCGAGTCCGCCCGCGTCGGTGACATTCACGCTCACCGGATAGTCGCCCGGCGCCTTGCCGGCGGTGTTCCAGTCCAGCACGGCGCCGGTCCGCGTCATCCCCATGGGACCCGACACCAGCGCGAACGTGAGCGTGTCACCGGCGTCCGGATCGGTCGCCTGGAGCGTCCGGGTGAACGCAGTGCCGACAGGCAGGATCACGTTGCTCTGCGGCGCGAGCTGCGGCGGCCGGTTGGTGTGCACGACCGTCACGTGGAACGTGGTCGTGGCCGAATGGCCCGCCGCGTCGGTGACCCTTGCGGTGAACGTGTTCATGCCGAGTTGCGCCGCGGTCGGCACCCAGTCGACCAGCGGCGACGGGCTCAGCGCGGCGCCGGCCGGCGCGCTCAGCAGCGAGTAGGTCAGCGTGTCACCGACGTTGGCATCCCCGGCCACCAGCAATTGCTGGTAGCGCGTGCCCAGCGCGATCGTCCGGTCGGCGACCGTGAACAGCAGCGGCGCGCCGTCGCTGACCGTGATCTGGACGTCACTGGCGGCGCTGAGCGCGCCGTCGCTGGCGGTCAGACGCAGCATGTAGGTCCCGGGCGCCTGGAAGGTGGCCGTTGTCGCCGGGGCGGCGGGGTTGCCGAAAGTCACGGCGGCGCCGGGACCCGAGACCAGACTCCAGCCTATCGTCAGCGTTCCCGGCAGCAGCGGCAGGCCGTCGTCGGTCGCTGTGCCGGCCAGCGTCGCCGCAGCCGGCAGCGTGATCGCCTGGTTCGCGCCCGCGTTGACGATGGGCGCCAGGTTGGCGGCGCCAGCCGCATTCACGGTGATGGTCACATCCGCGCTGTGCGCGAGCGCGCTGTCGCTGACGGTCAGGCGCAGCACGTAGGTGCCATCGGCGCTGAACCCGGCGGACGTCGTGGGGCTCGCGGCATTGCCGAACATCACGGTGCCCGGTCCGGAGAATTTGGCCCAGGCATAAGTCAGCGTAGCGGGCGGATCCGGCAGGCCGTCATCGGTCGCGCTTCCGCTGAGCATCGCCGTCGCCGGCAACGTGATCGTCTGGTTCGTTCCGGCGTTGGCCACCGGCGCCTGGTTGGCCGGGTCGCGGGCCAGAGCCAGGTCCACGCGCAGCGCCAGGTTCGCACCATCCTTGACCGCGTACAACGCGACCAGGTCCTCGCCGGCCGGGGCGTCGCCCGACGTATCGGTGGCCAGCGGCGCGACACCGGTCCAATCGGCGCCATTGCCGTCGAAGATGATGGCCAGCGCCGACGCGGTGGTCAACGACGCCGCCACCACGCAGACCAGGAGTAGAACGCGGCCGCCCTGGCGCGCGTAACGGCGCATCAGCCAACCAGTGCCGCCGACCAGGAACAAGAGCAGCAGCAGCGCACGCGGCGAGAGCGCCGGTATCGGCACGCGCACCGCGGGCTGCGGATCCAGCAGTACCATCGCGGACGCTGCGTGTAGGCTGTCGCCCGGGGTGACGGCGCCGATCTTCGCAGCGCCAGCGCCGCCCAGGTCCGCCAGCGGAATGAAGGTCTCGACCAGGTCCGAGCCGTCGAGGCCCGCCCCCAGCCCGACCGCCCAGCCGCCCGCGCTCACCGTGACCGGCGCGCCGAACACGCCGCCCGCGCAGGTGCGGCGGGTGACCGCTCCCACCGTGCCCGTCGTCGCCGTCGTGGTCACGACGGTATGGAGCGCGACTTCGATGCCGGGCAGCGAAGCGGCGCCCAGCGTCAGCGTGCAACCGGTCCCGGGATTGTCATCGGTGTCGAAGCCGATCGCCACCGTGGCTGTCGCGGCATGGACCGCTGCCGCGGCGCAGGCCAGCAATCCGCCGAGCGCCAGGGCGGCAATTGACCGCGGCAACCGCCGCGAAAACGGATCATGGGACATGGCGGGCTCCGAAGTGACCGATCGGCAAGACCCGCCCATCGTAGGCGCGCCGCCGGCGCGGCACACGTAACAACCCGTTACATCGGGGTGCCCGGCGGCGCCCTTACGCGGCTCAGCCGGCCCAAGCTTTCAGGTTCAGGAACTCGCGGCGCGTCTTCGGCCCGTGAGTGATGAAGCTCGGTTCCGGATGCTCGCGGTGCGTGCCTCGCCCCCCCGGGGGGGGGGGGGGGGGGGGGGGGGGGGGGGGGGGGGGGGGGGGGGGGGGGGGGGGGGGGGGGGGGGGGGGGGGTGCCACTGGCAGGCTCCAGGCCTATCGTCCCCGCGTGGCCAGGCGCGCGAGCTGCCGGTCGTGCAGCCGCGAGAACAAGAGCAGCGCAACGACCGCCCCTACCAGCGCGCAGAACATGTCGGACTGCGTGTCCCATTGATCGCCTTGCGTGCCGAGAAATTCATCGGCGCCCTGGCCTATCGCCAGCGCCGCGGCCCACTCGATCAGCTCGTACATCGCGCTGACGGCGAGCACCACGCACCCAACCAGGAACGCGAGCATCTTCTTCCCCTGGACGTAGCCGCCGCGCAGCAGGATCTCGCGCGTGACGAGCGCGGGGACGAGGCCCTGGAACAGATGGCCGATCCTGTCGTACGGATTGCGGTCGAGGCCCAGCAGTTCCTGCAGCCAGAAGCCGAACGGCACGCGCGCGTAGGTGTACGCGCCGCCCACGATCAACACGACGGCATGCACGAAGATGCACGCATAGAGCAAGGTCGTGAGCGGGAAACGGCGCCACGTCGTCCACAGCACCGGCAATGCGATCAGCACCGGGGCGACCTCCATCAGCCAGGTCAACCGGTCGTAGGGGCGCACGCCTGAGACAGCCAGCAGGCCAAGGAGAACGATGGCGGCGATGACCAGCGGGCGGGTGCGATCCATGCGCGTACCTTAGTGCAGCGGGAGGGGAATGTCCATCCGCTGTCGCCGCAACGCCGCGCCCCCAACCGGCCCGAGGCCAGAGGCGCTCCGGCGATTAGTCCGCCGGGGGCAGGAAGCAGACCATCTGCAACTCGTCCTGCGGCACACCATCCACCAGCATGAAGCACGGTTCGCGGCCGTAGGCCTTGAAGCCCATCCGTTCGTACAGCACGATCGCTGCCGGATTCGCGGCGTTCACGCCCAGGGTCACCTGCCGCACCCGCAATTCCGTCGCGGCGAAGGACAGCGCCGTTGCCACGAGTTCGCGACCGACGCCCTGCTTTCGGGCAGCAGGCGCCACGTACATGCCCCAGATGAACGCCTTGTGCGCGAGCTTGCGGTGCCCTTCGCGCATGAGCCCGACAACGCCGGCGAGTTCGCCGCCGGCGAACGCTCCGAAGACCGCGCGATCGCCTTGCGGCGCCAGCCGCTCGGCCACCGCCGGCAGTTCCCGCCCGCTCTCCTCCTCGAAACTCGACGCAAATGCGGTCGGGCACTCCTGCAGGCCGGAGAGCCGCAGCGCCTGGAAGGCGGCGGCGTCAGCGGCGCCCAGCACCCGAATCTCCGTCATGGCCACGGCGTGTCGCGCCGGCTACCGGAACGGCGCGCCCGCCGCCCACCCGACCAGCGAACAGCGCTGGCCGCTGGTCACGTCGGCGACGCGGTGCGCGAGGTAGGCCGGGAACAGGATCGCCGTGCCCCGCGTTTTGGGCATCGTCATGTCCGGCGCGCTGATGAACTGCAGGCCCCCGCCCTCGTACGCGGTTTCGTCGGAGAGCTGCACCGTGATCGAGAGCTTGCGGTTCGACGCGGCGCCCGCGCCGATGTCCACGTGCCAGTCGAACTTGTGGCCGGGGCCGTATTGCGTGTACTGCAGCGCGTCGGCGAAGCCCAGCAGCTCGAACTTGAACGCCTGGTTGACCCAGGCGACGATCGTCGCCAGTCGCTGGTACATCCACAGCGTTTCCGCGCCCGGATCGATCCAGGCGACGTGGCCGATGCGCGCGGAACTGCCGTAGCTCTGCACGCGCGCGTCTTCGCGCGGTCGCTTGAGACCGATGGCGATGATCTGCTCGCACTGCGCGGCGGTGAACACGTCCTCGACCACGCGCGCCTGCGCCAGCGCCGGGTTGGTGGTGAGCATGGCGGGCGTCGGCTGCGGCGGCGGCAGGCGCAGTTCGGCCAGCTCGGCTTGCGTCCTGCCGGCGAGCATGTGCGCGGGCGGCAGCGGGAACAGCGTGTGTTGCCTGGTGGTGGCGCTCATCGCGATCTCCTCCCGTCAGACGATGCCGGCATCAACGACGATGTTCTGGCCGGTGATGCCGCGCGCTTCGTCGGAGGCGAGGAACAGCGCCGCGCGCGCGACATCTTCCGGCTGCAGCCGGAACTTCAGGCACTGCAGGTCGAGGAAACGCTGGTCGTCCTCGGGCTTGAGCCACAACTGCTTCTGCCGCGCGGTGACGACAGCGCCCGGCACGATGCAGTTCACGCGGATGTTGCGGTCACCCAGTTCGCGCGCCAGCGTGCGCGTCATGCCATGGATGCCGGCCTTCGAGGTCGTGTACCCGGCCATCCCGGGCCGGCCCCGCATCCACGAAATGGAACCCATGGTGATGACGCTGCCGCCGCCCGCCGCGATCATCCCGCGCGCGACGGCCTGGGTGACGAAGAACTGGTGCTTGAGGTTGACCGCGATCGCCCGGTCCCAGAACTCGGGCGTGATGTCGAACATGTCCTGGCGATCGTCGCGCGCCGCGTTGTTGATCAGCACCCGCACCGGTCCCAGCGCGGCTTCGACTTTTGCCACGCGTTCGCGCACCATGCCAATGTCGGTGATGTCGCAGCGCAGGTAGAGCGGCGGTCCCGCCGGCGCGCCGGCGTCCCGCGCGAGCCGCTCGACCAGCGCGTTCGACGCGGCGTCGTCGATGTCGAAAAATGCCACGCGGGCGCCCTGCCGCCAGAAGTGCTCGGTAAACGACTCGCCGATGCCGGAGCCGCCGCCGGTGATCAGCACGACCCGGCCGGCGAGGCTGGGGTAAGTTGCAATGCCGGACATCTTGTCTTCCGTCAATTTGTGGTTCGATGGCACGTCGGGCGCGGGCTGTGTGCCGCTGCTATGATACCCGAATGGAATCCCTGATCACGCTGGCGGCGGGCCGGTTCACCGCGGGTGTCAGCCCGCAGCTGGGCGGCGCGCTCGCCTGGTTCGGGCTCGCGGATGACACCGGTCTCGACTTCGTGCGTCCGGCGTCCGCGCGCGCCTTTGCCGAGCGCAACGTGCGCCTCACTTCGAGCTATCCGCTGGTGCCCTATTCCAACCGGATCGGCAACGGCGCCTTCAACTTCGGCGGCGAGCATTGCATCCTGCGCCGCAATTCGACGGTCTGGACGCATGCGATCCATGGCGTCGGATGGTTGCGGGCCTGGACCATCGCCGCGGTCGGGCCCGAGAGCGTGTCGCTGGCCCTCACCCACGTCAGCCGCGACAGCCGCGGCGGCGGCGACCCGGACTGGCCGTGGTCGTTCGCCGCGGCGCAGACATTTGCGCTCGATGCCGGCGGGCTGCACATGACGCTGGCCGTGACCAACCAGGATAGCCGGCCGATGCCCGCAGGCATCGGCATGCATCCGTTCTTTCCCAAGACGCCGCGCATGGAACTGCAGTTCGAAGCCGCTGCGGTGTGGCGCAATGACGAGCGTATGCTGCCGCAGGAACGCGCGCCGGTCCCACCCGAGTGGAATTTCGCGGCGCGCCGGCCGGCGGCCGGGCTCGCGGTCGACAACTGCTTTGCCGGCTGGTCGCGGACCGCCGTGCTGGCGTGGCCCGAGCGGGGATGGGGCTGCGGCTCGCCGCCAGCGAACCCTTCGGCCACCTCGTCGTGTTCACTTCCCTGGCGCGCGAGAGCATCGCGATCGAACCCGTCAGTCACGCCAACAATGCGGTGAATCTCGCCGCCGGTCGCGGCGATACGGGTCTCGTGGTGCTGGCCCCGGGAGAGACACTGTCCGGATCCTGCACCATGACGCCGTTCCCGCTGGAGAGTACCGATGAGCATTGAATGGGCCGTTCTGCCCGCCACCGTCGACCTGCTGGGCGAATGTCCGACCTGGGATAGCGCGACGCAGACGCTGTACTGGACCGACATTCCGGGCAAGGCGCTGAAGTCGTGGCATCCGCAGGGCGGCCTGCACCGGGTGTGGCCGATGCCCGAGGAAGTCGGCAGCTTCGCGCTGCGCCAGCGGGGCGGGGCGGTGCTCGCGCTGCGCAGCGGCTTCGCGCTGTTCGACTTCACGACCCGCGAGCTCACGATGTTGCCCAGCCCGGCCTACGACCGGGCGACGATGCGCTTCAACGATGGGCGCTGCGGTCCCGACGGCCGCTTCTACGCGGGCACGATGTACGAGCCGCGCGGCAGGGCCGACGGCCGGCTGTACCGGCTGGACACCGACCTGACGTGGACCGAGTTGCCCGACACCAGCGCCATCGTCTCCAATGGCCTCGCGTTCAGCCGCGACGGCACGATCATGTATCACTCCGATTCATCCGGCCACATCATCAACGTGCATGCGTTCGATGCACGGACCGGCGACATCGGCCCGCGCCGGACCTTCGCGACCGTGCCACCGCCGGAAGACAGCGGCGGTATCAACCTCGGGCGGCCCGACGGCGCCACGATCGACGCCGACGGCTATTACTGGAGCGCGATGTATGAGGGGCGGCGCATCGTGCGCTACGCGCCGGATGGCACGATCGAGCGCGAGCTGTCGTTTCCGGTGCAATGCCCGACGATGGTCTGCTTCGGCGGCGAGAATTTCGACACGCTGTTCGTGACCACCTCGCGCAACGGCCGGCCCGCGGCGGAACTGGCGCGGCAACCGGACGCGGGGAAAGTCTTTGCCGCGAACGTCGGCGTGCGCGGCGTGGACGAGCCGAAGTTCAGAGGCTAGCGCCCCGAGGCATCGCCCGCATCTGCCGCCTCCACCGCGCTCAGCGCTTCACCACGAAGTTCCACAACTCCGGTTTCGGCTCGACGCCCAGGCCGGGTCCGTCGGGCAGGTGGTAGAAGCCCGCCTCGCAGCGCATTGTCGTCGTCACGTAGCGCAGGTTCTTGTCGAAGATCGAGTGCTGGTACTCGTGGTAAGGAACGTTCGGCAGCGTCGCCGCCGCGTGCAGGCTGGCCGCCTGGAAGATGCCCACGCCGATGCTGGCGTGGGGCATCACCCGCGCATGAAACGCGACAGCGAGGCGGCCAATGGCGAGGAACTGCGTCACGCCCGTGTGGCCCATCTCCGGCTGGAGCACCGACACGCTGCGCCGCTCCAGGCGCGGGAGCGCCTCGTAGATCGTCCGCCACTCTTCGCCCGCGGCGATGGGCACGCCGGTGCGTGCGGCAACCTGCGCCAGGCCCTCGACGTCTTCCGGCGCGCAGGGGGCTTCCGCGAAGTACGGTCGGTACGGCGCGAGTTCGCCGATCAGCTGGATCGCCTCCGCCGCCGTGAACTTCCAGTGCAGGTCGACCATCAGCTTGATGTCGGGCCCCAGCGCCTCGCGCAACGCGCGCATCTCGGCCACGATGCCCTGGTGCGATACCGCGGCCGCGTATTTGATCGCGTCGAAGCCCCGCGCGACCCAGTCGCGGGCAAGCGCCACGCGTTCGTCGAGTTGCGCGCGTGGCAACCCGGATACGTACGCCGGGATGCGGTCCATCCGCTGGCCGCCCAGCAGCTTGGCCAGCGGCAGGCCGGCCAGCTTGCCGCAGAGGTCCCAAAGCGCGATGTCGACGCCGGCGATCGCGTCGACGTAGTAGCCGCCGCCGAACCCGCGCACGCGCATCAGGTCGTACAGATCCTCCTGGATCACGACCACGTCGCGCGGGTCGCGGCCGACGATCACCGGCCCGAGCACATCGTCGATGATCGCGGTGACCGCGTGCGGCGCGACGATGCCGTAGGTCTCGCCCCAGCCGACGGTGCCGTCGGCCGCAGTGACCTTGACGATGACCGACATGTCCGTCGACGGATAGATCGTGCGGTTGCCGCGGCGGACGAAGTAGCCCCGCTCGTTGATGGACTCGCCGGGGCCGAGCGGCCCCAGATAGGGGACGTCGCGCGGCAGCGAGACGACGAAGGTTTCGACGGCGGTGATGCGGGCTGGATGCGGCATGCGCGGGGTCCCGTTGGCCAGGCGGCAGGAAACGCGATGATAGCCGGTCGGGACGTCGAGGCACGTGGCGCGACTTGTTCTGCGTTGCCGCCAGGCGCGGACGCCACGTGATAGTCACCACTTGCGCGCGGGGGCCGCGGTCGGGAACAATCGGTGCCCCTTACTCAAGCAAAGGAGCCGATCCCATGTCCACGAAGCCGGGTAGTTTTGTCTGGTACGAGCTGATGACCAGCGACAGCGAGGCGGCGGCAGGCGCGCACCAGGCGCCGACCGGCCAGTGGATCGCGCAATGCGTAGACCCGCGCGCGAGGCGAGGATGGTGGTGGTCAAAGCCGGTTTCGGGCGACTTGACGAGATGGGTATCGCTGCGCTCCACCATCCTACGCCAGCTGCGCCAGCCTACCCCAGGCGGCTGAATGCCCCGAGCAGGGCGAATGCGCTCGCCGAGAGCATGAGCGCCAGCGACAGCCACAGCGCGGCTGCCTGGTGCGTGTTCAGGTACTCGAAGACTTGCTTCATGGTCCGCTCCTCGCGTGGTTGCACCGCCACAGAATCGCTTTGCCCGCCTCCCGCCAAAGCCGTCGAAAACGCGCAATTGCAGCGGGATCGGCTGCACTATATGATTGCGTTTCCGCAATGAAAATAGGCGATTGCGCAAACCATGATTGCAACCACGCAATACCAACTTACCGCCGCCGATCTCGAAGTGCTGCTCGCGCTCGTGCGCACGGGCAACCTGGCCGAGGCGGGCAAGCGCCTGGGCGCCGACACCTCGACGGTGTTCCGCAGCGTGCAGCGCGTCGAAAAGCAGCTTGGCCTGACTCTCTTCACCCGTTCGCGCAAGGGCTACTTCGCCTCCGACCTGGTGTTGCAGGTGGT
>JADKEV010000008.1 GCA_016717855.1 Betaproteobacteria bacterium | reverse complement strand
AAGCTCTCGGCATCCGCGAAGATCATGGTTCGATAGCCGTGGACGCCGAGTAGCAGGCCCAGCGCGTCCCGTACCGACAAGTCGTCGTCCACTATGAACACCGTGCAATCAACGGTCGGCATGCGCAGCCTTTCCTTCCACCAGCAGCAGGAGCTTGAACACGCCGTGGTCGCCAACCTCGGCCCACAAGCTCCCGCCGTGCGCGTCGACGATCGCGCGGCTGATCGTCAATCCCAGCCCCAGGCCGCTTGACTTCGTCGACTCGAAGGGTTCGAACAAGTGCGCGGCGGTGACCGGAGAAAGCCCGGGACCGCTGTCTTCCACCTGTACGCAGACGCGACCGGGACCTTCCATCGACGCGGAGAGCTGGATGAGGCGCTTTGGCGACTGCTGCTGCGACACCGCATCGAAGGCATTGGCCAGCAGGTTGCGGATCACGACCTCGAGTTGCAGGCGGTCGGCAAGCAAGACGCACGCGGGCACCGCGTGCACGACGAGCCGGATACCCACCCTTTCGGCGCGCCCAAAGAACGATGCGGCCGATGAACGCAACAGGTCCTCCAGCGAGATCGACTCGAGATGCGTGGTGCCCGTACGGAAGAAGTCGCGCAAGCGCCTGACGACTTCGCCGGCACGCTCGGACTCGACGACGATGCGGCCCATTGCGTCCCGCAGCCTGTCTCCCGTATCGCCTTGCTGCAGCAGCTTGTCGCAGGCCGTCGCGTAAGCCGACAGCGCCGTCAGCGGCTGATTGAGTTCGTGGGCCAGCGCGCCGGCCATTTCGCCGGCTGCCGCCAGGCGCAACGTCTGGCGCAATTCCAGGCTGACCCGACGCTGCTCGTCGATCACGACGCCGACGAAGAACCCCAGCATGGCCAGCATGACGGTCAGGATCTGGACTTCGAGCACGCTGATGGCCGAGAATCCAAGACGGTTCACGGCGGCGATGATGCCGATCTGGGTCGCGGTTGCCAGCAGGACCGCGCCGGGGAGTCCCTGCCGCGCCGCCGCCCAGACGATAGGGAGAAAGAGCAGGTAGAAGTACTTGAAATCGGCTTCGGCGCCAATGGCGAATGCTATCCAGAGCGCCGCCGTCATGGCCAGCAGCATCGCCAAGGTTTCACCGCGCATGACCAGCAGCCGCAACACCGCCCGGCCGCGCTCGCCCGAAACCATCCAGATCACCGGCATGGTGACGAGGATGCCCACGCCATCGCCGATCCAGTGGCGGGTGAATGCCCCGGCCCATTCCGCGGCCTGAATCAGATCGAGCGCAGTCAGCGTGGAGATGAAGACAACGCTGTTGACCAACGTGCCCGCGACGACGATCAGGAACCACTCGAACAATCCTCGGCGCGTGGCAAAGGCATCGTCGCTCTTGAGCCGCCACCGGAGCGATTCGCCGATCGCCCCATACCCTGCGGCCAGCAACACGGCGAGTGCGGCCGACACCAGCAAGGCGAGATCGCGAATGAGCGCATCGCCGAGGAATATTGCAAAGGCAATGGGCAATCCCGCCTTCCAGCCAAAGCGCAGCACGAAGACCAGGCCAAGCGCCGGCGCCGGCGCCCAGGGCGTGATGTTGAGGCCGTGGAGGGGATGGAAATAGCTGACCCAGTCGAGCGCAATGTAGCCCGCCATGAGCACGAGGGCATCCGTCCATTGCATCCTGCGGGGAACAATCACGGGCGAGATCAGTTCAGTCAGACCGATTGATCGTTCATTTTCCTTGTTCATGGTGGCGGAGACTATTCGTGCGGGCACGTACGGGATTCCCCTATTATCACGGTTCGTCGCCGATAGGTTCTGGTCTTCTGCGCCATTCCGCTGCTCGCGGATCGGCTAGCAGTTCCGTCTACGCGCGCGCCCGAATTTTCACGGCTTGCGTGCTCGCCT
Source organism: Betaproteobacteria bacterium (assembly GCA_016717855.1). Classification (GTDB taxonomy): domain Bacteria; phylum Pseudomonadota; class Gammaproteobacteria; order Burkholderiales; family Casimicrobiaceae; genus PALSA-1005. Next base: position 197,857 of record JADKEV010000008.1, on the reverse strand, counting down.
ACCATTCACCGTACCAGCATGCGCAACTAACGAGGCGCAGTGTCGCCGGCTTGCTGTTGGCGCGCCGGCCGGCCGGGCCACCCGGACTTAGCGCAATGCAGAGACGAGGAATCGATGCTCCATGCCGTCAGCACTCTTGTCGTCCTGTATGCCTTCTGGCTGCTGCTCTCCGGCTACTTCACGGCGTTTCTGTTGACGGCGGGTGCCGGCAGCGCGCTCGCGGCGGTGTTGTTTTCGACGCGGATGGGCATCATCGATCGCGAGAGCCATCCTTTCCACCTGGTCGGGCGCGCGCTGCTTTCCTACTGGCCGTGGCTGGTCAAGGAAATCATCAAGTCAGGCTGGGATGTCGCCCGGCGCATCCTTCACCCGGGGCTGCCGATCAGCCCCACGCTCACGCGCTTTCGACCCTCGCAGAAGACGGACCTCGGCCTGGTCATCCACGCCCAGTCGATCACGCTCACGCCGGGCACCATTTCCATCGAAGTCGGCCACGGCCCGTTCCTCGTACATGCCCTGACCGCCGCGGGTGGGGCCGCGCTGGCGGGCAGCGACATGGACCGCAGGGTGACCGAACTGGAAGCAGGCAAGTGATGTTCGCGACGGCAGCGTGCGCATTGCTCGCCACCATTGCGCTGGCGCTGGCACGCGCCGCGCTCGGGCCCTCTGTGTTTGACCGGCTGCAGTCCGCCAACACCATCGGCACCTGCGCGATGCTGCTGCTGGCGGTGATGGGTTTCCTCGGGGGCCGGCCCGAGTTCCTCGATCTGGCGCTGGTCTACGGGCTGTTGAACGTGCTCGGCACCATCGCCGTCCTGAAGTACTTCCGTCACGGCGACCTGGGCGAGCCCGGCGATGCCGAAGAGAGCCCGAAACCGTGAACATCGTGCTGGACGTGCTGAGCTGGGCCTGCCTCGCGGGAGGCGGCTTCTTCTGCGTCGTCGGCGGCATCGGCCTGATCCGGATGCCGGACTTCTACACGCGCATGCATGCGGCGAGCGTCACCGAGACGCTGGGGGCGGGCCTGATCCTGCTCGGCCTGATGTTGCAGGCGGGCTTCACGCTGGTGACCGCAAAGCTGCTGCTGATCTGCCTGTTCATTTTCCTCACCAGCCCGGCGGCCACGCACGCGCTGGCGAAAGCCGCGCTGCTGCGCGGCCTGCAGCCGCTGCTGACCGCGATGGGGGACAAGCCATCGAAACCCTGATCATCAACGTGCTGCTGGTGCTGATGGCGCTGACGGTCATCGTCCTCACGCGCAGCCGGAACCTGTTCACCGTCGTCGTGCTGGCGGGGGTCTACAGCTTCCTGATGGCCACGGCGCTGGTCGCACTGGATGCCGTCGACGTGGCGATGACCGAGGCGTCGGTGGGCGCGGGCATCTCGACGGTGCTCTTGCTGGGCGCGCTCTACCTCTGCAAGAGCGAGGAGACGAAGCCGGTGCGCAAGCCCTGGCTTCCGCTGGCCGTGTCGGCGGCCGCCGGCGCGCTGCTCGTGTTCGGCACGCTGGGCCTGCCGGCGTTTTCCGATCCGGCGGCGCCCATCCATACCCACGTCGTGCCGCGCTACCTCAACGACGTGCTGCGCGAGACCGGCGTGCCCAACGTGGTGACCGCCGTGCTGGCCAGCTATCGCGGCTACGACACGCTGGGCGAGACCACGGTGGTCTTCACCGCGGGCATCGGCGTCATCGCGCTGCTGCGGCGGCGCCGCAAGCAGCCGGGTGCCGCGAACAAGCAGGACGCCGCGAAGTGAGGCACAACCTGGTCCTGCGGGTCGTCGCGAAGCTGCTGATCCCGTTCATCCTGCTCTTCGCGCTCTACGTGCAGTTCCATGGCGATTTCGGCCCCGGCGGCGGCTTTCAGGCGGGCGTGATCATCGCGGCGGCGATCATCTTCTACGGGCTCATCTACGGCCTCGATGCCGCGCGCAAGGCGATGCCCGACCGGGTCGTCGAGACCATGGTCGCCTGCGGCGTGCTCATCTACGCCGGGGTCGGGCTGGCGGGACTGTTCCTCGGCGGCAACTACCTCGACTACTTCGTCCTCGATCACGATCCGGCTCACGGCCAGCACCGCGGCATCTTCTGGGTGGAGGTCGGCGTCGCGGTCACCGTTTCGGGCGTGATGCTCAAGATCTTCTACATGTTCGCCTCGCGCGGCAGGGATCCGGAATGAGTTTCTGGAGCCACTTCAGCTACGCCATCACCATCTTCCTGATGGTGGCCGGCCTGTACATCGTCATCGCCCGCGGCAACCTGATCAAGAAGCTGGTGGGGCTGGGCGTCTTCCAGACCTCCGTCTACATGCTCTACATCGCGCCCGGGAAGTTGATCGGGGGCACGGCGCCGATCATCGACGCCAACTTCAAGGTGTATTCCAATCCGCTGCCGCACGTGCTGATCCTCACGGCCATCGTCGTGGGCGTGGCCACGCTCGCGCTCGGCCTGGCGCTGGTGGTGCGCATCCGCGAAGCCTACGACACGATCGAGGAAGACGACATCCTGGCGTCCGACGAAGGCGAGCCCGGCGGCGACGGGCAGCGCCGATGAGTTTCAGCCAGCATTTCCCCGCGCTGCAGGTGGTCATACCCCTGGTTGCCGCGCCGCTGGCCGTGCTGGTCCGGCGCGGCGCCCTGGCATTTCTGGTCGTCACCGGCGCCGCCTGGGCCGCCTTCGCCATCGCGCTCGCGCTGTGGCTGGTCGCCCGCGACGGGGCGACGGTCTCCTACGCGATCGGCAGCTGGCCCCCGCCCTGGGGCATCGAGTACCGGGTCGACCGCCTGTCGAGCTTCGTGCTGCTGATCGTCGCGGGCATGGCCGCGATCACCCTGCCGTACAGCCGCGCCAGCATCGAGCGGGAGATTCCGCAGGAACTGCACAATCTTTTCTACGCGATGTTCGCCCTGTGCCTCACCGGGCTGCTGGGCATCACGATCACGGGCGACGCGTTCAACATCTTCGTGTTCCTGGAAATATCCTCGCTCTCGACCTACGTGCTGATCGCCCTGGGCCGCGACCGGCGCGCGCTGGTGGCTTCGTACCAGTACCTGGTGATGGGGACCATAGGCGCGACGTTCATCGTCATCGGCATCGGTCTGCTGTACCTGATGACCGGCACGCTGAACCTGGCCGACATGGGGCGCCGCCTGGGCGAGGTGCGCGAGACGCGCCCCGTCCTCGCCGCGCTGGCCTTCCTGACCGTCGGCATTTCGCTCAAGCTGCGCTGTTCCCGCTGCACCTGTGGCTGCCCAACGCCTACACCTATGCCCCATCCGCCGTGACCGCGTTCCTGGCGGCGACGGCCACCAAGGTGTCGGTGTACGTGCTGATCCGCTTCTACTATTCGGTGTTCGGCGAAAGCCTCATCTTCGGGACGCTGCCGCTCTCGCAGATCATCCTGGCCCTTTCGCTCGCGGCGATGTTCGTCGCCTCCGCCGTCGCCATCTTCCAGCACGACCTGAAGCGCCTGTTCGCCTACTCGAGCGTGGCGCAGATCGGCTACATCACCCTCGGCCTTTCGTTCGACTCGGTGACCGGCCTGACCGCGTCCATCGTGCATCTGTTCAATCACGCGGTGACCAAGGGCGCGCTGTTCCTGCTGGTCGGCGGCGCCGTGGCCGTGGCCGGCGGCTCGACGCTGGCGCGCCTTGCCGGGCTGGGGCGGGTGATGCCGGTGACGTCGTTCGCCATCGTGGTCGGCGGCTTGAGCCTGATCGGCGTGCCGGGCACCGCGGGCTTCATCAGCAAGTGGACCCTGATCCTGGCGGCGCTGGAAAAGGGGCAATGGTGGCTGGCGCTGGCGATCGTCGCCAGCTCGCTGCTGGCGGTGGTATATGTCTGGCGGTTCGTCGAGGTGGCCTACTTCCGCGCGCCGCGCAGCGACCTGCCGGCGCGCCGCGAGGCACCGCTGGGGATGCTGATTCCGGCGCTGATCCTGACGGCGGCCATCGTCTGGTTCGGCCTCGAGACGTCGGTTTCGATGGGCTCCGCCGCGGCGGCCGCGGCCATGCTGGCCGGGATGGTCAGATGAGCGGTCCCGATCTGATCGTGGCTGCGCTCGCGATTCCGCTCCTCGGGTCCGCCGCGATCGCGCTGTGCGGCCGCCGGCCCAACCTGCGCGAGACCGCAACGCTGGCGACCAGCGTGCTGCTGTTTGGCTGCGTGGCGTCGCTGTTGCCGGCGGCGCTCGCCGGCGCGCGGCCGCAGGTGCGTCTGTTCGAGCCGCTCCCGGGGTTGCCGGTGGCCTTCGAAGTCGAGCCGCTGGGGATGCTGTTCGCGCTGATCGCCTCCGGGCTCTGGATCGTCAACTCGATCTACTCGATCGGCTACATGCGCGGCAACGACGAAGCGCACCAGACGCGCTTCTACGTGTGCTTCGCCCTGGCGCTCGCCGCGGCCATCGGCATCGCCTTCGCCGCCAACCTGATCACGTTATTCCTGTTCTACGAAATGCTCACGCTGGTCACCTATCCGCTGGTCACGCACCACGGAACGGATGACGCGAAACGTGGCGGCCGTCTGTACATCGGCCTGCTGGTCGGCACTTCGGTGCTCTTCCTGCTGCCGGCCATCGTCTACACCTGGCATGTCGCGGGCACGACCGATTTCCGCGCGGGAGGCATAATTGCGGGCCACCTCTCCGGCGCCGGCGCTGGCCGCGCTGCTGGCGCTGTACATGTTCGGCATCGGCAAGGCCGCGCTGATGCCGTTCCACCGCTGGCTGCCGGCGGCGATGGTCGCGCCCACGCCGGTGTCCGCGCTGCTGCACGCGGTGGCGGTCGTGAAGGCCGGCGTGTTCTCGGTCGTCAAGGTCGTCGTGTACGTGTTCGGGCTCGACGCGCTCGCGGGCGGCACCGACTGGCTGGTGGCGGTCGCGGGCTTCACCATCCTGGCCGCGTCCGTCGTGGCGCTGCGCGCCGACAATCTCAAGCGCCGGCTTGCGTATTCGACGGTGAGCCAGCTGTCCTATGTCGTGCTCGCGGCCGCAGTGCTGGCGCCGCTCTCGGTCGTGGGTTTTCTCCCCATCATTCATCGCGCGTTCTTCCGCGCATCCCCGGCGGCGGATGCAAGCCACCCGCACGGCGAGGCGCCGCTGCCCATCGTGATCGCCCTGATGCTGACCGCGGCCGGCACCGTGGTCCTCTTCTTCGCGCCGGAAGTGCCGCTGGCTCTGGCGCAACTGATGCTGGTGAAACCATGAGCGCGCCCAGTCACTGGCTCGATGAGCCGCGCAACGTCAAGCGCCTCTGGCGCGGCTTCCTGGCGCTGCTGGCGCTGACGGTCGCGGCCGAGCTGGCCGTCGCGCTGCATCCGCACTTCGCGATCGAGGCGCTGTTCGGCTTCAACGCGCTCTACGGGTTCGGCGCCTGCGCGGTGATGATCATCGCGGCCAAAGGCATCGGCCTGCTGCTCAAGCGGCGGGACAGCTACTACGAGGCGGACGATGAGTAGCGGCATCGCCTTTCATCCGGGGCTGGTGCTGATCCTGGGCGCGCTGGCCCTGCCGTTCCTGCGCGGCATCGCGCGCAATGTCGCGGTCATGCTGTTTCCGCTCGCTGCGATGCTGCTGCTCTGGCAGTTGCCGGAGAGCGTGGTGTGGCAATGCCAATGGCTTGGCTACGCGATCCAGCCGCTGGCGGTCGACCGCCTGTCCCGCCTGTTCGCGACGATCTTCATCCTGATGGCCTTCGGCGGCGGCGTGTATGCGCTCGGACAACCCAGCCGCATGGAATTGCCCGCGGCGTTCGCGTACGCGGGTTCGGCCATCGGGGTGACCCTCGCGGGAGACCTCATCACCGTGTTCGTGTTCTGGGAAATGATGGCGGTGGGATCGACGCTGGTCATCTGGAGCGCCGGCACGAAGCCCGCGTACGCGGCAAGCCTGCGCTACGTGATGATCCATCTGCTGGGCGGGATGATCCTCTTCGCCGGCATCGCCGGCCACCTCGCCGGCGGCGGCGACGCGGCATTCGGGCGCATGGCCACCGACTCGGTCTCGCACTGGCTCATCCTGATCGGATTCCTGATCAACGCGGGCGCGCCGCCGTTGTCGGCGTGGCTGCCCGACGCGTATCCCGAGGCGTCGTGGAGCGGCACGGTGTTCCTGTCGGCGTTCACGACCAAGGCCGCGGTCTACGTGTTGCTGCGCGGGTTCCCCGGGACCGAAGTCCTGATCTGGGTGGGGTTGTTCATGGCGTTCTACGGCATCGTCTACGCGCTGCTGGAAAACGACGTGCGGCGCATCCTGGCGTACAGCATCGTGAACCAGGTCGGGTTCATGGTCGCCGGCATCGGCATCGGGACAGAGATGGCCCTCAACGGCGCCGCCGCGCACGCCTTCGCGCACATCATATACAAGGCCTTGCTGCTCATGTCGGCCGGCGCGGTGCTCCACGCCACCGGGCGCCGCAAGTGTTCGGAGCTGGGAGGCCTGTTCCACAGCATGCCGCTGACCACCATCTGCGGCAGCATAGGCGCGCTGGCGATCTCGGCTTTTCCGCTGACTTCAGGTTTCGTGTCCAAGTCGATGATCACGCAGGCTGCCAGCGTCGGCCACATGCTGACGGTGTGGCTGCTGCTGGGCGCGGCGTCGGCCGGCGTCTTCCTGCACGCGGGCATCAAGTTTCCCTGGTTCGTGTTCTTCCAGAAGGACTCCGGCCTGCGCCCGGCGGACCCGCCGTCATCGATGCGCTGGGCGATGATCCTGTTCTCGTTCCTGTGCATCGCGCTGGGCGTATGGCCGGAACCGCTGTACCGGATGCTGCCCTATCCGGTGCAGTACGAGGCGTACACGGCCGCGCACGTCCTGAGCCAGATCCAGCTTCTGCTCTTCTCCGGGCTCGCCCTCTTCATCATGCTGCGGTGGCTGCAGCGGACGCCGACCATCACGCTGGACGTCGACTGGCTCTGGCGCGTGCTGCTGCCAGCGCTCGCGCGGCGCATCGGCGCGGCGCTGGCGGTGCTGCAGAAGCACCTGGTGGGCATGGGCGGTGGCGTGGCAAAAAGTGTCACCGCCAGCGTCACCTGCGGGCGCGCTCAGCAAGGCATGCTGGTGCGCACCTGGTCCACGCGCGGCATGGCGATGTGGGTGATGGTCATGCTGGCTGCCTACCTCGTCATCTACTACGCAAGGTGAACCGGAAAGGGTGCCGTCATGGCTGGAGTCTTTTCTCTTCGACCAGACCTGAAACTCCATCGGGTGGTGATGGTTTGGCTGTATCCCAGGCTTCAGGAACTGCCCGCCGAAGCATGGCAATCCGTGCTCGGCAAGGCGCGCGGCGCTGAAATGGAGACGGCGGAGCGGGTTGGTGTTGTCGGCGGCGTCGGCGTGGCGGCGTGGCTGCTTGGTGTCGAGCCTTCCGTCTTTTCGACGCAGCCGCCGATTCTTGTCCATCTATTGCAGTTCGTGCTCGCGGTTCCGCTCCTGGTCATCTTGGTCGGTCCCATCCATGTGCGCAGGACGCGGCGCGGACTGAATCACGAACTTGCCCGCCGGGCGGTCTACACGGCAGGCGGGCAGGCACATGGTAGCCAAAAGGAGACATGAAATGGACATGCAAGTGGAGAATCAGCATGTACTCGAAGCGTATGGCGCGGGCGCGTTGAAGCTCCTGTTGCCGGTGGACGCGACCGCACGTTCGCGCTGGGGAATCCAGTATGCGAAGACGTGCCAGCAAGGCGGGCGCGACGTCGCGGTGACGCTGCTGTTTGTCGCGGAGCCGGTGACGAGCTGGCAGGTGCTGCGCTTTCGCACCCAGGAGGAGATCCGCCGCTTTCAGTCGGAGCGGGCGAACTTCCTGCTTGCAGATGCTGCCCAGGCATTGGAGCAGGCAGGGGTGCCGGTGCAGATGCAATATCGCGAGGGGGACATCGCTTTTCACATCCTGATGTGGCCGAACAGCTCGAATGCGACGAAATCGTCCTGCCGTTGCCGCACCCGCGCGGGGCGAGGCTGAGCTCGCCGGACATCACGCGGGAAGTGATCCGGCGCCAGCGCAGCGTTCCGGTCACGCTGGTTGACACGCGCGGCATGCCGGATCGCGGCTGGCGACAATGACGGGGCGCGCCGGATGCATGGCCGGCAGGTCCCGCCCGCGGCGGGCACGAATCAGCCTTCCCCCCGCGCCGCCCGTTGGCCGCGCGCCATGTCCACGGGCAGCAACAGCCACAGGCCTCCGGCAAAGAACAACGCCGTCGACAGGATGGCCGCGCGGTGGTTGCCCCCGGTCAGCAGCGTGATCGCCCCGTACGTCGGCGGACCGACCAACGCCGAAACGTGGGTGGCGAAACTCCAGAGGCCGAAGAACTCGGCCCGGCGATCGGGCGGCGCGAGCAGCCCGATCATCGCCCGGCCGGCCGACTGGCTCGATCCCATGCAGAGGCCGGCGATCACGGCGGCCGCCCAGAACAGGCCGGGGCCGGTGGCCATTGCGGCCAGCAGGACCATCACGATCCAGCCCGCCAGGGTGAGGCCCAGCGCCAGCTTGTGGCCCAGCCGGTCCTGCCAGTAGCCGAAGGCGAACGCCCCGGCGACGGCCGCGATGTTGACCAGGAACACCAGCAGCATGGTGTCGGCCTGCTTGAAGCCGAGCGCCTGCTCGGCGTAGACCGCCGCCAGCGTGACCACGACCGAGATGCCCGCCTGGTAGCACGCGCAGCAGAGCAACAGCCAGCGCAGGTCGCGGTAGTGCCGGGCGTGCCGCCAGGTCTCGGCCAGCCGCGCCAGCGAGGCCTGGAGGCCGCCGTTGCGCTCCGCCGCGGCCGGCGTCGCTGGCGTCGCGCGCTCGCGCAGCAAGGCAAACGTCACCAGGGATGCCAGGCCGTAGAGCGCGGCGGTGATGAGCATCACCACCGGCACGAAGTGGGTAGCGGGCTCGCCGCGCGACTGCGCCGTGGACACGTAGACCAGGCCCAGTCCCAGCGCCAGCATGCCGCCCAGGTAACCGAAGCTCCATCCCCAGCCGGACACGCGGCCCATCGCGTGATCGCGCGCGAGTTCGGGAAGGAAGGCGGCGATCAGCGCTTCGCCGTACGAGTAGAACGCGAACGACACGACCACCGCCGCGATGGCGATCCCGACATCGCCGCGGCCGGCCGCCGCCAGCGCGGCCGTGGCGAGGACGCAACCGGCGGTCGACAAGGCCAGCAGGGGCTTCTTGGCGGCCTTGAGGTCGGCATAGGCGCCGATCGCCGGCGTCGTCAGCATCACGATCAAGCTCGATGCCGAGATCGCCAGGGTCCACGCCAGCGTGCCCCAGGCCGCGCCGCCGGCGACGACGCCGACGAAGTAGGCGCCGAACACCGCCGTCAGGACGACCGTCGTGTAGCCCGAGTTGGCGAAGTCGTACATCGCCCAGCCGAAGACTTCGCGCTTCTTCACGCCCGGGTTGAGCGCGTCCTGCGGAAACAGCTTCACGATGCACCCTCGCTGGAATTGCCGGCGCGCCGGATGGGCGCGCTCACCGCGATCGGCGCTCCTGCCGATCCGCGTTCACGGTGACCCAATCACGCCGGAGTGCCGTCAGGATAGCGGATTGCGGCGCGCCTCACGCGTCGAGCGCAGGCTCGGCCAGCCGCGCCGCCAGCGCGTTGCGCGCGGCATCGCGCAAGGCGAGCGCCTGGTCCCAGCCCGGACCTGCCGGCGGGATCGCCTCGCCGATGGTCACTTGGACAGCACGCGCTCCGGCAGCCAGGCGGCGTCGCGCAACAGGCCGCGCGATCCGTTCAGCGCCACCGGCACCACCGGCGTTCCGGTCTCGGCGGCCACGACGAACGCGCCGAGCTTGAAGGGCAGCAGGCCGCTCGCGCGGCGGAACGTGCCTTCGGGGAAGAACACCATCGATTCGCCGGCGCGCACGCGCGCCTGCAGCGCCAGGGTGTCTTCGACGCCTTGCGCCGCGTCGAAGCGTTCGACAAACGCCGTGTCCAGCCTGCGCAGCGCCGGGCCGATCAGCGGCACGTCGGCCAGTTCACGCTTGGCGGCGAAGGAGAATTCCGGCGGCAGCACCGCGCCCAGCAGGATCGCATCGGCGTAGCTGGCGTGATTGGCGACGACGATGCGCGGCCCGGGCCCAGACAGCCGGTCCAGGCCTTCCACGCGCATGGGGAGGCCGATCAGGCGCATTGCCGCGCGCGCCAGCGCACGCGCCGTACGGCGCCGCCACGCGAGGCGCGGCGCGGTCATGATCCCGCACCACGCCACGATGGCAAGCGTGCAGAACACGGTCCAGGCCCACATTCCCCACGCCACGCGGCCGGCCGCCCGCCACGCGCGGCGGGCCCGCGCCGCCGCGGCAGTGGCTTCCAGCGCCAGCCACTGCCGCCATGGCGCGCGTTGCGTCACGCCAAGCCGGCCTTGCTCGTAGAGTTCGCGGCAGGCGGCGCGGCGGGTCTTGCCGCTGGAGGTCTTGAGCACCGAGCGCGGCGGCGCCAGCACCACGTCGTCGGCCGGCGCGCCCAGCAGCGTGGCCGACAGCGCAGTGATGGCCTGGATCATCTGCTGGCGCTGCAACGGCTCGTCGACCCGGGTCTCGGCGAGCACGACCAGGCGCTCGGTGCCGCTGCGCCGGTCAGTCGCCGGAAACACCGCCACGCCGCCCTTGCGGACGCCGGCGATGCCGGCCACCGCGGTCTCGAGTTCCTGCGGGTGGATGTTGAAGCCGCCGCGGATGATGATGTCCTTCTCGCGTCCGGTCAGGAACAGCTCGCCCGCGGCCATGTAGCCCAGGTCGCCGGTGTTGAGCCATTCGCCGTCGAACAGGCGGGCATTGGCGGCGGGGTTGTCCAGGTAGCCCTGCGTACTCGACGGGCCGCGGAACTGTACCTCCCCCTGCTCGCGCTCGGGCAGTTCGCGCCCGCCGGCGCCGATCACGCGCAGTTCATGGCCAGGCAGCGGCAACCCGCAGGAGACAACGCGCAGCGGCTGCGAGTCATCCGGCCGCGCCGGTGCCGCGACGCCGTCACGGGCCAGCGCGGCACGGTCGATGCGATCGATCAGCGGGCCGCGACCCACCGGAGGGAAGGCCAGGCCGACCGAACTCTCCGCCAGGCCGTACACGGGCGTGAGCGCCGTGCGGGCGAAGCCGCAGCGCGCGAAGCGGGACGCGAAGCGCTCCAGCGTATCCGGGCTCACCGGCTCCGCGCCGTTGAACGCCAGCCGCCAGCACGACAGGTCCAGCGCGTCCAGATCGGCGTCGCCGAGCTTGGCCAGGCACAGTTCGTAGGCGAAATTCGGCGCTGCGGAGACGGTGCCGCGATGACGGTGGATCGTCTCCAGCCAGCGCGCCGGCCGCGTAAGGAATGCCAGCGGCGACATCAGCACCAGGTGAAAGCCCAGGACCAGGGCGCCCAGGCAGGCGCCGATCAGGCCCATGTCGTGGTACAGCGGCAGCCAGGAGACGAAGATGTCGCCGCTGCCGACCGTCGAGGCGCGCCCCATCGCGCGCAGGTTGGCCAGGAGGTTGGCGTGGGTCAGCACCACGCCCTTCGGGTCGCCGGTGCTGCCGGAGGTGTACTGGAGGAACGCGACGTCCGTCGCGGTGAGCGGGGGCGGCGCGTGCGTTGCGCCGGGGCGCGACAGGTCGGCGACAGTGCTGACGGCCTGCAGCGCTTCTGCCTGGGCCCGCAGCAAGTGGGCCAGCGGCTTTGCCCGTTCGACGCTCACCAGCACCCGCGCCTGCGCATTGCGCAGGATGCCCGCGATGCGCCGCAGGTGGTCCTCGAGTTGCGAGGGCCGTGCCGGCGGATACAGCGGAACCGGCACGCCGCCCGCGTACAGCGCGCCGAAGAACGCGGCAAAGAACTCGCGTCCCGTGGGCAGCATGATCGCCACCTTGTCGCCCCGGCCCAGTCCCGTTGCCCGCAACCCCGCGGCCAGCGCGAGCGCGTCGCGATGCAGGTCGGCATAGCTGAGTTCGGTGCGGGCATCGTCCTCGCCATACAGCGAGATCAGCACGCGCTCCGGACGGCGCTGCAAGTGCCATTCGAAAACGCCCACCAGCGTCGCGATCGAATCCGGCGGATAAAGTTCTGCCGCGGTGTCCGTGGCCGCGGCGGGCCTGCCGTCGCGCTGCCGGCCGGACTGCGCCAGGCTGGCGCCATCACCGGCGGCGCGGGTCATGAAGCGCAGCAGGTCGCGCGGCGTTTCGGCTTCGGTCAGCGCGGCATCGGCCAGCGAGACGCCAAGTTCGTCGCCGATGCGGGCGATCAGTTCGACGCGGGCCAGGCTGTCCAGGCCGTAGCCGCGCTCCAGCGAGTCGTCCAGCCCGAGCGTGGCGGCGAGCCCGGCGTGCGGGCGCAATTCGTCGGCCACGCTGCGCACCGTCGCCAGGAGGCGCGGCGCCAGCGCCTCAAGGTCCGGCGCGTCCATCGGTGCCGGCGGGCCGATGTCGTTCATCGAAGTTCCGGTGCCGGTGCCACGGCTGCGCCGGGCGCGGCCACCGCCGGCAATCCGGCGGCCGACCGGCCGACGCCGCGCAGCAACGAGGTTGGGCGACCAATCACTCCGTTGTCCTTTCCACAGCGATCAAGGACCCACTTTAATTGTCTGCCCTCCGTGGGCTTTGATTCAGGTCAACCGCGCAGGCTGCGCCGCTCTTGCTTGCGTTATGCTCGGCCCCTCATGTTCCTGTTTCGTGGGAGCCATTGCATGAATCTCTACATCGTCACCGGCGCATCGCGCGGACTGGGCCTGGGCCTGGCCCGCATTCTCGCCGCCGAGCCCGAATCCAGGTTGGTCGCGATTTCCCGCGCGGGCTTGCCGCGGGATGTCCGGGCGTGGCGCGACATTCGCGCCGACCTTGGCGTCAATGCCGGCCAGGACTTGGCCGCCAAGGCCATTCGCGCCGCGCTGGCCGCCGAGCCATGGCGCCGCGCGGTGCTGATCAACAACGCCGGCATGCTCGAACCGCTGGGCGTCGCCGGGCAGGTTGACGCGGCGGTCGTCCAGCACAGCGTCGGCGTGAACCTGACGGCGGCGATCGTGCTGATGAACGCGTTCCTGGTCGGCGCGCGCGACGTTTCCGCGTGCAGCGTCGTCAACATTTCGTCGGGCTCGGGCCGCCGGCCCAGCGCCGGCTCGGGCGTCTACTGCGCAGCCAAGGCGGGACTCGACATGGTCTCGCGCGTGGCCGCGCTCGAAGTCGAGGCCGCCGGGCGCGCGGTCACGATCTGCAGCCTGGCGCCGGGCATCATCGACACCGACATGCAGGTGGTCGCCCGCGGCGCCACCGCGGCCGAGCTGCCGGACGTCGCGCGCTTTCGCGCGTTCAAGTCCGAAGGCCTGCTGAAGTCGGCCGCTGAAGTCGCGCGCAAGATCATCGACCTGGAACGCGCGGGAAAGCTGCCGCCGGGCATCGCCGACCTGCGCGAGCTCTGAGCGGCACGGATTATCGCGCCGGGGCCGCGGGAATGCGCCAGGTCTCTCCGTGGCGCAGGACGAAGAACCGGTCAGGCGCCACGCCGCGCCGCGCGAGTTCCTGCTGCAACACCACGGGCGGTTCGTCCAGCGGCTCGTCGGTCAGTTCGAACGCGCCCCAGTGGATGCCCAGCGAATACCGGGCGTCGAGATCGAGATGAATCTGCACAGCCTCCGCCGGATTCACATGGAACGGCGCCATGAACCAGCGCGGTTCGTATGCGCCGATCGGGATCGCCGCGAAGTCGAAGGGGCCGAACCGGCGCGCGATATCCATGAAGTCGTGCGAGTAGCCGGTGTCGCCGCTGAAAAACAGGCGCTGCGCGCCGTGCTCGATCACCCAGCCGCCCCATAGCGCCTGGTTGCGGTCGGTGAGGTTGCGCTGGCTCCAGTGCTGGACGGGAACGCAGTGGATGCGCACGCCGGCCAGTTCGCGCGACTCCCACCAATCCAGCTCGGTCACGCTCGTGATGCCTTGTGCGTTGAACCACTTCCGCATTCCCAGCGGGACGTAGAACCGCGGCGGACCGCCCGGCTGGGCGGCCAGCCGCGCGACGGACTCCGCGTCCAGGTGATCGTAGTGATTGTGCGAGAGCACGACCGCGTCGATGCGCGGCAGTTGCTCCGGCGTCAGCCCCGGGGGCGTCAAACGCAACGGACCCGCGAATGAGAACGGCGAGGCGCGCGGGCCGAAGTGCGGGTCGGTCAGGATGTTGAGTCCGCCGACTTGCAACAACACAGTGGCATGGCCGATCCACGTGACCGCGGTGACGCTCCGGTTCGCCCGCAGGAACGCGACTTCCGGCTCGGCCATCGGGAACCGGTAGCCGTTGGCGGGCGGACGCGGGAGTCCGTCGCGCCAGCGCTCCCATTGCCAGCGCCAGTAGCCGCCCTCGCGCGGGGTCGGGTAGTTGTTGCGGAAACCCTCGGGCCCGCGATGCGGGGCCGCCGGGTCGTGGTAGGGATTGACGCTCGTGCAGGCGGTGGCGAGCAACGACAGGAAACCGGCGCCGACGCCGCGCTGGATGCGGGCCCGAATGGAAGCCGGCAGGCATCCGCACGAGGCAACGGGAGGCGCAATCGGCGCGCGGGACGGCGTCGTGGCCGCAGGGCCGGCTCTCATGCCAGCTCGCGCAGCAGTAGTCGCAGCTCTTCCGCCACCGCGGCCGCGGCGCGCCGCTCGATGGCCCGGTACTGGACGACGAGCGCCTCACCCGTCGGCGTGAGCGTCGATCCACCTCCCCTGGCACCGCCCGTTGCGGTATCGACGACCGGGCGGCGCAGGCAGCCGTTCATTTCGTCGACCAGCAGCCACGCCCGGCGATAGGACATGGCCAGGCTGCGCGCCGCGGCCGAGAGCGAGCCGGTGCTGGCGATCGCTTCGAGCAGCGCGATCTTGCCGGGGCCGATCGCCACGCGCGCGCCTTTCCTGATGCGCAGCCGGAACTGGACTTCGGGCTTCATTGGCGCGCGGCTCCGTTCGCGGCGCCGGCCGGCGCCGCCGCCTGCCCCCCCGAGCGCACCGGCATGATGTGGATGCCGCGCGGATCGAGCTCGAGCCAGGCGGTCTGTCCGGCGGCGAGTTGCAACTCCGCCGCCTGCCGCGTCGTCACGTCCAGATGCAGCACCGCCGGCGGCTCGGTCGCCACCTGGCAGACCAGCGTCGTGATTTCTCCGAGCCGGGAGAGACGCGCCAACATGCAGCGCACGACATTGACAGCGGCGAGCGCGTCGCCCGCGCCCTGCCCGGCGTGCCCGGTGGCGCATGCGGCCGGCCACTCCGCCGGGTGCCTTGGCGGGGCGACATGCAGTTGCACATGCTCGCCGGGTATGACCCAGCGCACCGGCGTGCCGTGCTCAAGGCGTCCCTTGTCGATCGTCCGCAATTGAATGGCACCCGGCTGGTCGCCCCACCGCAGGCAGGCCGGCTGGTCCTTCAGGAACACGCCGGTGTGGATGTCGCGCAGGCCGACGAGCGCGGCGACGCGGGCATTCCGCGGGCGCGACATGACGGCTTCCGGCGTGCCGTCCTGCAGCGTGCGTCCGCGCTCGAGGATGGACATCCGGTCGGCGAGTTGCCGGGCCTCGCGCACGTCGTGGGTCACCATGATGATGGGCAGCGACAGCCGTTCGCGCAGCCGGGCGAGTTCGTCGTACAACGCGTGGCGCGTCGGCTGGTCCACGGCCGAGAAGGCCTCGTCGAGCAGCAGTACCCTCGGTTCGCGGGCGAGTGCCCGCGCCAGCGCCACGCGCTGGCGCTCGCCGCCGGACAAGTCTTGCGGCCGGCGCGCGGCCAGGCCTTCGAGCCGCATGTCGCGCAGCAACTTGTGGGCGATCTCCCGCGCTGTCGCCGGGCCATGCGCGCGCGGCACGGCGAGGCGCACGTTGTCCGCGGCGCTCAGGTGCGGGAACAGCGCGTATTGCTGGAAGACCATCCCGACGGGGCGCCTTTCCGCGGGCATGTGGATCCCGCGCTGCGCGTCGAACCAGGGCTCCCCGTTCAGCGTGATGTGTCCGTCCGGCACCGCCAACAGGCCGGCGATGGCGCGCAGCACGCTGGTTTTGCCGCTGCCCGAGGGACCCACCAGGGCGAGCAGTTCGTCGGGCGCGCATTCGAGCGACACGTCGAGCGGTATCGGCCCCGCTTGGCGCAAGCGCACGGAAAGCACGCCTCAGGCCCCCGTCCGTGGCTGCGCCGGAGAACCGCGCCGGCGCGCCAGCCAGGAGGTCGCCAGCAGCGTGAACATCGTCATCCCGAGGAGCGCGGCCGACATCACGCCGGCCGCGTGCAGGTCGAAAGCCTGCACCCGGTCATAGATCGAGATCGCGATGGTCCTGGTCTGGCCGGGAATGCTGCCGCCGACCATGAGCACGACGCCGAACTCGCCCAGCGTGTGGGCGGCGGTCATGATGAAGCCGCTCAGGATGCCGCGCCACGCCAGCGGTATTTCCATCACCGTCAGCGTGCGCCAGCGCGACAGGCCGCAGGTGCGGGCGGCATCGAACAGCTCGGCGGGGATCGCCTCGAAGGCGCGCTGCATCGGCATCACGGCGAACGGAATGTTGAAGATCAGGCTCGCGACCAGCAGCCCCTCGAACGAGAAGGCCAGCGTGTGCCCGGTCAGGCGCAGGTAGACTTCCCCGAGCGGCGAGGCGCCGCCCATCGCCACCAGCAGGTAGTAGCCCAGCACGGTCGGGGGCAGCACCAGCGGCAGGGCGAGCGCCGCCTCGAGCGGAAGGCGCAGCGGGTGCCGGCTGGTGGCGAGCCAGCGCGCGGCCAGCACGCCGACGGGCAGGAGGATGACGGCAGTGGCCAGCGACAGCCACAAGGACAGTTCCAGCGCTTCCCAATCCATGCGAGCAGTCCTCCCCCGGATCGGATCAGTCGGCCGCTTCGCCGGGCAGCGCAAAGCCGTATTTCCTGAAGACGGTCCGGGCCGCGGGCTGCTGCATATAGGCATAAAACTCGCGCGCGACGTCGCCGGCTTTCCTGGTCAGGACCATCCGCTGCTTCAACGGCTGGTGCAACTCTTGCGGAACCAGCACGTAGGAGCCCGCGTTCCCAAAGGCCGGCGCCCTGGCCAGCGACAATGCAAAGATGCCGCCCTGCGCCGATCCCGAAACGGCGAATTGCGCCGCCTGGGACACATTCTCGCCGAGCACCAGTCTCGGCTCGATTGCTTCCCATAGACCCTTCTCCTGCAACGCCTGCTTCGCCGCGCGGCCGTAGGGCGCGTGCTCGGGATTGGCGATGGCGAATTTCCTGAGCCTGCCATCGGCCAGGGCGCGGCGCAGGTCGGCGAACTGCGCATCGGCCTTGACCGGTGATCCCGCGGGGACAAACAGCACGATACGGCCGATGGCGTAGGGCATGCCGTCATCGGCGACTCGACCTTGTCGGGCAAGCCTGAAGACGTACTCCTCGTCGGCCGACATGAACAGCTCGAAGGGCGCATCCTGCGCGATCTGGCTGAAGAAGTTGCCGGACGACCCGTAGGCCACGCGCACCTTCCTGCCGGTTTGCCGCTGGAACGCGCCGGCTATTTCGTCGAGGGCGAACTTCAGGTCCGAGGCCGCGGCAATCACCGGGCCGTCCTGCGCGACGGCCGCGCCCGAGGCGAACAACAGCAGTGCAACGATCCACTTTTCGAGCATGTACCCGCTCCGCGACAGTGATGATTCGATATGTTCCGGGGAATATAACGCATTTCGAACGGGGATGATGCCCGATCCAAGCGCGAACGGCGGCGTGGCCGCCGAATAGTGGCGCCGCACCGTCGAATGGTCTTTCCATTCAACGGGATTTGTGAAAAAATGCAAGTAAGGTACTCACTTGAGGTGACCGGGATGCTAGACCGTGATGGCTATCGCCCAAACGTCGCCATCGTCATCGTCAACACCAGAAATCAGGTGTTCTGGGGAAAGCGGATTCGAGAACATTCATGGCAATTTCCACAAGGCGGCATCAATCCCGGCGAGACACCCGAGCAGGCGATGTTCCGGGAACTCCAGGAAGAGGTCGGGCTGATGCCCCAGCACGTGAAGATTCTCGGTCGGACGCGCGACTGGCTGCGATATGAGGTGCCGCACAATTGGGTGCGGCGTGAATGGCGCGGTTCGTACCGCGGACAAAAGCAGATCTGGTATCTGATCCGGCTGGTCGGGCGCGATACGGACGTGAGTCTGCGCGCCTCCGATCATCCGGAGTTCGATGCCTGGCGCTGGCACGACTACTGGATTCCGCTGGACTCGGTGATCGAGTTCAAGCGCGATGTGTACAAGAACGCGCTCACCGAACTGTCCCGCTTCCTGCACCAGCGGCCGCACACCCGCAAGGAACGGCTGTTCGGCATCCAGCACAGCCTCGCGCCGCCGGGCGATCCCGGCGGCGCCTATTCCTCGGACTGACTTCCGGCGCCGCTCCCGGCTGCGCGCCCCCATCGGCCTGGAGCCGGGAGGGAAGCTCCATAGCCTGGGGCTATCGAACGTATAGTCACATTCGATTAGACGCTATAGACGCCGCAGCCTACAATCCACCATCAGTCGCGCAATTTCCGCGCGGCAATATTGCCAACCCAAAAGGAGAATCAGCATGGCACTCAAAGGCAGCAAGACCCATGACAACCTGAAAGCGGCTTTCGCCGGCGAATCGCAGGCCAACCGCCGCTATCTGTATTTCGCGAACAAGGCCGACGTCGAAGGCCAGAACGACGTGTCCGCGCTGTTCCGCTCGACGGCCGAAGGCGAGACCGGCCACGCGCACGGTCACCTCGACTACCTGGCCGAAGTCGGCGATCCGGCGACCGACCTGCCGATCGGCAGCTCGCGCAACAACCTGAAGGCCGCGGTGGCCGGCGAGACGCACGAATACACCGACATGTATCCGGGCATGGCCAAGACGGCGCGCACCGAGGGCTTCGAGGAAATCGCCGACTGGTTCGAGACGCTGGCCAAGGCCGAGCGTTCGCACGCGAACCGTTTCCAGAAGGCACTGGACGCGCTGGCGGACTGAGCGTGCGTGCCGGGAACGGCACGCGATGAACCGTAACGCTCGTAGGATGGGTGGAGCGCAGCGATACCCATCGATGGTGGGTGGAGTGCGGCGATACCCCATCTGCAATTCCGAGAAGAAGGATTCGCGGCGCGGCTTGAGAAAAGCCGCGCCGCGATGCTAGCGCCGTACGTTGCGACGAGATGGGTATCGCTGCGCGCCACCCATCCTACGGCCCTGTCGCCGCAATCCGATCATTCACTACGAGTTCCCCACCATGCGCGAAGGCAACCTGGATGCACCCACCCGGCATCCGCTGGACTGGCAGAACCCTGATTTCTACGACACCGCCAAGGTCGAGCACGAACTCGAGCGCGTGTTCGACATCTGCCACGGCTGCCGCCGCTGCGTAAGCCTGTGCAATGCGTTTCCGACGCTGTTCGACCTGATCGACGAGGGCAAGACCGGCGAAGTCGATGGCGTCGCGAAGAAGGATTTCGGCAAGGTCGTCGACCAGTGCTATCTGTGCGACGTCTGCTACATGACCAAGTGCCCGTACGTGCCGCCGCACGCCTGGAACGTCGACTTTCCGCACCTGATGCTGCGCGCCAAGGCGATCAACTTCAAGGAAGGCAAGGTCCGTCGCGCCGACCGGATCCTGTCCTCGACCGACGCGCTCGGCAAGCTGGCGGGCATCCCGGTCGTCGTCGAACTGGCCAATGGCGCGACCCGCAATGGCGCGGCACGCAAGCTGATGCAGCAGGCGCTGCACGTCCACCAGGACGCGGCGCTGCCCGCGTACCACGCCGGGAAATTCCGCGACACCGCGCAGCCGGGCGTCGCGTATCCGGCGCGGGACGGCGCGACCACGCCGGGCAAGGTGGCGATCTTCGCCACCTGCTTCATCAACTACAACGACCCGGGCGTCGGCCGCGACCTGACGGCCATCCTCGATCACAACGAGATTCCATTCGTGTTCGCCGAGAAGGAAGCCTGCTGCGGGATGCCCAAGCTGGAACTGGGCGACCTGGAGTCGGTGGCCAAGTTGAAGGACATCAACATCCCGCAGCTGGCCAGGCTCGCGCGCGAAGGCTACGCGATCCTCACCCCGATCCCCTCGTGCACGCTGATGTTCAAGCAGGAACTGCCGCTGATGTTCCCCGACGACCCGGACGTGAAGGCGGTGCAGGCGGCGATGTTCGATCCGTTCGAGTACCTGGTGGCGCGGCAGAAGGACGGCCTGCTCAAGACCGACTTCACCGATCCGCTGGGCAAGGTCTCGTACCACATTCCCTGCCACCTGCGCGTCCAGAACGTCGGCCAGAAGACCCGCGAGGCGCTGCAGCTGGTGCCGGGGATCGAATTGAACACCATCGAGCGCTGCTCGGGCCACGCGGGAACGTGGGGTGTCAAAGAGGAATACTTCGAAACGGCGATGAAGATCGGCAAGCCGGTCTTCAAGCAGATGAACGCCACCGGACCCGACTACATCAGTTCCGATTGCTCGCTCGCCGGGATGCACATCGAGCAGGGAATCCAGCGCATGGGCGACGGCGCGGGGACAGCAAGGCCGGCGCGGAAGGCGCATCCGCTGACGCTGTTCAGGATCGCCTATGGGCTTCCGGCGGGCCCGGCCGGAGGGAAACACGAATGATCAACAGTGGAGTTTCAGTCATGAACAGAATCGACAGCGCCAGCCTGATGACGTTGGAGGCCTATGCGAAGGCAAGGCCGAAGTTTCGTGCCGAGGTCCTGGCGCACAAGAAGACCCGCACCGTCGCCGTGGGGCCCAACGTGACCCTGATCTTCGAGGACGAATTGACGATCCGCTACCAGATCCAGGAAATGCTGCGCATCGAAAAGACGTTCGAGGAAGCGGGCATCCAGGATGAGCTCGACGCCTATGTCCCGCTGCTTCCCGACGGGACCAACTGGAAGGCGACGATGCTGATCGAGTTTCCTGATGCCGAAGAGAGAAAGCGACAACTTGCGCTGCTGCGCGGCATCGAGCACGACGTTTGGGTACAGGTCGATGGCGGCGCGCGCGTGGCGGCGATCGCCGACGAGGACATGGAACGCTCCAACGACGAGAAGACGTCCGCGGTGCACTTCCTGCGGTTCGAATTGACCGCGGAAATGCGTGCGGCGCTGAAATCCGGCGCGAAGGTGGCGATCGGCATCGATCACTCCGCGTATCGGGCGCAGGCGAGCGTCAATGACGCCACCCGTGCGGCGTTGGTGCAGGATCTGGCTGCCTGACGCCCAAACCCGGTCAAGGCGAAAGAACGCCCCTCCCGGGGCGTTTTTCCTGTTGTTGCCCCGGTAACGTCAGCGTGCCCCCAGCATCATCGAGCCGAACACGCCGGCGACGATCAGGGACATGAATATCCAGGACAGGACGATGTAGACGACGACCACGACGATCAGGTAGATCACGGCCTTGTCCTCGGGACATTTCATCAGCACCGGCAGGCCCAGATAGAGCAGGTAGATGCCGTAGATCGAACCCGCGATGGCGATGATCCAGCCGAGCACCGGGACGATCGTGGCAATGGACGCCACCCAGCCCGCGGTGGCCGAATAGGCGACCAGCTTCAGCGCATTGACCTGGTTCTTCTGGCCGCCGAAGCTCGGCGCCAGCGCGTCGACGATCAGCGCGACGACGAAGATGACGACCAGCGTGACCACATACGAGGCGAGCCCGTGCGCGACCGCGAAGCCGCCTCCCATGCCGGCGCCGAGGCCCGTGCGGCCGCCGATGGCGCCCATCATGCCGCCCAGCATCATTGTCGAGATGATGCTGGCAACGGCTGGGATCGCCGCCAGGATCATGATGTAGCCGATGTAGAGCGACTTCACGTCGGTCTGCTCTGCTTCGATCACCGGCCATTCGGTTTTCGGCGTCAGCAGGATGTTCTTTACCCGGTCGACCAGATTCATGATTCTCCTCCCACGGAGTTGGACTGCAGGACTTCGATGGTATGCGGTTTTGGCCGGGCTGTCGATGCGCCCCGTCAGGCCGCTTCGTGCGTGACCTGGTGCGTCGCGGGAACCGGATAGCCGGCCTGCTCGAGCACTTCCGCGATGACCTGGTTGACGTCGAAGTACACCTGCTGGTAGTCGGCCGTCGCGCAGTAGGGCCTGACCGCCAGCACCGGACCGATGGCGGTGAATTCCAGGATCGCGATCGACGGCGGCGGTTCGGCGCGCACGTTGGCGACCCGCGCCACCCGCGGCGCCAGCCGGGCCATCGCGTCCCGCGTGTCGACGCCGTGCGCCAGCTGCGCGCGCAGATCGACGCGGCGATAACCGTTGGTCGTGTAGTTGACGATGTTGTCGCCGAGCACCTTGCTGTTGCCGATATACGTGCGCAGGTTCTCGCCGGTGTCCACCGCGGTCAGGAACAGACCGATGCTCTTGACCTCACCGGTGACGCCGGCGGCGCCGATCACGTCGCCGACCTTGAACGGCCGCAGGACGACCAGGAAAACGCCGGCCGCGAAATTCGACAGCAGTCCCGACCACGCCGTCCCGATCGCGATGCCCACCGCCGCCAGCAACGCGGCCAGTGACGTGGTCTCGACGCCGAAGACTCCCAGCAGCGCGATGCAGAGGATGACGCGCAGTCCGACGCGTATCGCCGCTTCGCCGTAGGTCGACAGCGTCTTGTCGACATGGCGCACCGCCATCGCGTTGTGCGCGAGCCGGATCAGGATCCGGATGACCCAGCCGCCGACGATCCACAGCGCCAGCGCGCCGAGGATGCGCCAGCCGAACGGCACCACATATGCCTGCAGGAACTGGTTGACGGTGTCGAGTGCGGGTGGGTTCATGGAGCGCGGCGCGCGGGGATTCGGGGGCCGCAAGTGTCGCACGCTGGCGCCGGCGGCGGCAAGCGACGGAAGCGGCGCGCGCATCGGGTAAAATGTTTCTTGAACTCAGGCGGCGGAGACAGGATGCGGGTCGGCACGGTGGAACTGGGTCGCAGGGGCGCGAACATCGGCCGGAGGCGCGCGGCCGGCAGCAGTCGCGGCATGCGGCGCGAAGCGGGTCCCGCCGGCGACGGCGGCGCGCGGGATGGCCACTGACGTGCAAATCGTGGTCATGGGCGTGACCGGCTGCGGCAAGACCACCGTCGGGCGGCTGGTCGCGCAGCATCTGGGCGCGCAGTTCGTCGACGCCGATGACTTTCATCCACCCGCCAACGTGGCCAAGATGCGTGCCGGCATTGCGCTGGACGACGCGGACCGGCGGCCCTGGCTGGACGCGCTCAATGCGCGCTTGCGCGAATCGACGGCTCGGGGCGAGCCGCTGGTGCTGGCTTGCTCGGCGCTCAAGGCGGCGTATCGGGAACGGCTGCGCGACGGAATCCCCGACCTGCGCTTCGTCCATCTCGAGGGCGCGCGCGAGCTGATCGCCGGCCGGCTGGCGGCCCGCTCGGGACACTACATGAACCCGGCCCTGCTCGACTCGCAGTTCGCGACGCTCGAGCGCCCGGGCGACGCCCTCAGCATCGACATCGGCCCGCCGCCGGAAGAGTTGGCGGATGCCGTGTGCGCCGGCCTCGCGCGCGGGCAGGGTGCGGCCGGGCAGGCCACGCCGGCGTCCGGGAGCGCAACATGACCGGCGCGCGGCAATCGCCGCTGCGGACGTTCTTCGCGCTCTGGCCCGATCCGGAAGTGCGGGCCGTGCTCGCCGCGCGCGCCGCGCAGGTCGCGAAGGACTGCGCGGGACGTCCCCCGCGCATCGAGACGCTGCATTTGACGCTGGTGTTCATCGGCGCGACGCCGCCGCCGCGCCTGGCCGCACTGACGGAACTGATGGCGGGCATCGATCTGCCACGCTTCACGTTGCGACTGGATCAACTGGGGTGGTGGCGACACAACGGCGTCGTCTGGGCCGGCACGAAGGAAACGCCGGAGCCGCTCGCGATGCTGCAGGATGCGCTGGCGCGCGGCGCCGGCAAACTCGGGTTCAGCCTCGACGTGCGGCCCTGGGTGCCGCACCTGACGCTGGCGCGCGACGCGACCCGCGGTCCGCCGGCCGCTGGGCTGCCTGAATTGCGCTGGGACGTCGGGTCTTTTGTCCTGGTTGCGTCGGAACTCGCCGCCGACGGACCGCGCTACCGCATCCTGCACGAGTGCGCGCTGCGCGCGGACCTTGGCGTCGCGGCGCATTCGAACTGATTGCCTCATTGTTCATGCACGAGGAATCCCGATGATCGACCTTTACTACTGGCCGACGCCGAATGGCCACAAGATCACGATGTTCCTCGAGGAGACCGGGGCCGCCTACGCGATCTTTCCGGTAAACATCGGGCGCGGCGAGCAGTTCGAGCCGGAGTTCCTGCGGCTGTCACCGAACAACCGGATACCGGCGATCCTCGATCGCGCCCCGGCCGGCGGCGGCCAACCGGTCTCGGTCTTCGAGTCCGGCGCGATCCTGATGTACCTCGCGCAGAAGCTGCGCCGGTTCCGGCCTGACAATGTGCGGGGGCAGGTCGAGGTCATGCAGTGGCTGTTCTGGCAGGTCGCCAACCTGGGTCCGATGGCGGGGCAGAATCACCACTTCGTCGGGTACGCGGAAAGTCCGATACCGTACGCCGTCGATCGTTACGTCAAGGAAACCAACCGTCTGTACGGCGTGCTGAACAAACGTCTGGCCGATCGCCGTTACGTCGCCGGCGATGCCTACACGATTGCCGACATGGCCTGCTATCCGTGGATTGTGCCGCACCAGCGGCAGCGCCAGGACCTGGACGACTTCCCGCACCTAAAGCGCTGGTTCCACGCCATCGCCGATCGTCCGGCGACCCAGCGCGCCTATGCTCTGGGCCCGAAATACCGGGCGCAGGCGGCGGCGATGACCGAGGCAGAAAAGAAGATCCTGTTCGGGCAGACTGCCGCGGTGGTCAGGTAGCGGTCCGGGACTTCAGCGCTCGATCGGCCGCGCCGGATCGGCGCTCCACTCGCTCCACGATCCCGGATACAGCCGCGAGCCGGACAGGCCGGCGATTTCCATCGCCAGAAGATTGTTGCAGGCCGTGACCCCCGAGCCGCACGAATGCACGATCTGCGCCGGCGTGCGTCCCCCGAGCGCCGCCAGCCACTCGGCGCGCAGCGCGTCGGCGCTCTTGAACGTGTTGTCGGCATTGAGGTTCTGCGTATAGGGGCGGTTGTGCGAGCCCGGAATGTGCCCGCCCACCGGGTCGATGGTCTCGTTGATGCCGCGAAACCGCCCCGCGCCGCGCCCGTCCATCACCGTGTAATCGATGTCCGCGAGGTGGCCGATCAGCGTCTCGACGGATACCGGCGATTCGCTCAGGCTCGGCACGAGGCGGGCCGGCTTGCGCGCGGGCACAACGGCGGTGACGCCGAATCCAGCGCGGACCCAGGCGTCCAGGCCGCCGTCGAGCACCGCTGCGTTGCGGTGGCCCAGCCAGCGCAGCATCCACCACAGGCGCGCGCTGTACGTGGTCTGCGCCTGGTCGTAGGCGACGACCTGCTTGCCTGCGTCGACGCCCAGCGCCGAAAGCGTCGCGGCGAACGCTTCGGGCGCCGGCAGCGGATGCCGGCCGTTGCGCCCGGTCTTGGGCGCGGACAGGTCGGACTCGACCGCCAGGAAGTGCGCGCCCGGGATGTGCGCTTCCTCGTACTTGCGCGCACCCAGCGTGTGATCGCCCAGGTCGTGGCGAACATCGATCAGGACCAGTTGCGGATCGTCCAGGAGGGCCGCGAGTTCGCTCGCCTGGATCAGGGTCTGGTAGTTCTGCATGGGTGCTCTTTCCGTGAATGCGGCCGCGTTGCGCGCAACCGGTTATCGATACCAGTCGCCCGATTCGCGGCGCAGGAACTCGTGAAAGTGGCGCATCCCGTCTTCCATCGGCGACTGATACGGCCCGGTTTCGTTGCGCCCCTGTTCCATCAGCACGCGGCGGCCCGCGTCCATGCGCAGCGCGATGTCGTCATCCTCGATCGCGGTTTCCATGTACGCCGCCTGCTCGGCCTCGACGAACTCGCGCTCGAACAGCGCGATGTCCTCGGGGTAGTAGAACTCAACGACGTTGGTCGTCTGCTGCGGGCCGCGGGGATACAGCGTGCTCACGACGAGCACGTGCGGATACCACTCGAGCATGATGTTCGGATAGATCGTGAGCCAGATCGCGCCATGCGGCGGCTGCTTGTCGCCGTAATAGGCGCGCACCGCCCGTTGCCAGCGCTCGTACGTCGCCGTTCCGGCGCGGGCTAGCCCGTTGGCCACGCCCACCGTCTGCACGCTGTAGCGCTCGCTGAACTGCCACTTGAGATCGTCGCAGGACACGAAGTTTCCCAGGCCCGGATGAAACGGCACGACGTGGTAATCCTCGAGATACACCTCGATGAAGGTCTTCCAGTTGTACGCGCACTCGTGAATCTCGACCCGGTCGAACAGATACCCGGAAAAGTCGAAATCGGGAATTTCGAGACCGGCCAGGTCGGCGGCGATGTTGCGCGGACCGCCGAAGAGCAGTCCATTCCACGCCTGCAGCGGTGTCTGCCGCAGGTTCAGGCAAGGATTCTCCGGAAAGTGCGGCGCCCCGATCAGCGCGCCCTTCAGGTCGTAGGTCCAGCGATGCAGCGGACAGACGATGTTCTGCGCGTTGCCGCGGCCATGCAGCATGATGGCCTGGCGGTGGCGGCAGACATTCGAAAGCAGTTCGACCTTGTCCCGGCCCGCCCCGGAGCGGGTCAGCACGTGGGCGTCGTTGCGCCAGGACAGGACCTGGTAGTCGCCGGCCTCGGGCACCATCAGTTCGTGGCCGACGTAGCCGGGCCCCTGCGCGAAGAGCAGGCGCATTTCCGCCTCGAACAGCGCGGGATCGAAATACGAATGCACGGGTAGTTGCGAACCAGAGACGGCGTGGGCGGTTGCTTCCGCCTGCCGCATGGGCGTTGCGAGATTTGACATGGCGCTTTCCAGAATTTCCAGCCAACCCAACAATGAGCGGTTCGGGTCTCCTCCCCGGCGACCGCTCGCCTGCTTTGCTAAGTCAGCCATTCCCGGCAGGGGGCTCGCACGCTTCGCCCGCCACCGCCCCGGAAGGCCGCATCGACAGTCTCGATTTTATCGCACAAGGGGTTGTTCGGTAAAGGAAAATCGGCCTCGATCGATGTCGCGCCGCGGTTAAAGAATGTAGGTGGCTGATTGTGCGGACAAAAACGGCTATCATTGATGCCTCCGTTGTTGTTCCTTCTTCCCGGCCCATCATGCCTCGCGTTGCCCCGTCCGCTTCCCCGCCCGCCGTTCCGGCGCCGCCGCAGAGTTTCGAGGCCGCGCTCGGCGAACTCGAAACCCTGGTCGCGGATCTGGAAGCGGGACAATTGCCGCTGGCGGACGCGCTTGCCGCCTACCGGCGCGGGGCCGAACTCCTGCAGTTCGCGCAGAACCAGCTGCAAGGCGCGCAGGAGCAGGTGAAGATCCTGGAAGGCGATCTGCTCAAGAACTTCGCCGAACCCGAGAGCGGGATGGAGGCGTGAGGTGAGCCTGGTCGCGGAGCCCGTCGCCCGTGCCGTGCAGCTGGGCTTCGCGGCGTGGATGCGCTCGATGCAGCAGCGGGTCGAACAAGCGCTCGACGCCCGCCTGCCACCGGCCAACCTGGCCCCGGCGCGGTTGCACGAGGCGATGCGCTACGCCGCGCTGGGCGGCGGCAAGCGCGTCCGGCCCCTGCTCGCGTATGCGGCGGGCGAGTTGACCCGCGCGCCGGCGGCGCGGGTGGAGCGGGTCGCGGTCGCAGTGGAGCTGATCCATGCCTACTCGCTGGTCCACGACGATATGCCCTGCATGGACGATGACGTGCTGCGCCGGGGCCGGCCGACCTGCCACGTGCGCTTCGATGAAGCCACGGCGATGTTGGCCGGCGACGCGCTGCAAAGCGAAGCGACGCTGGTGATCGTCGAAGATGTGCTGGCCGACGATCCCGCGCGCAACGCCGGCTTGCTGCGGTCGTTCGCGCTCGCCTGCGGTTCCCGTGGAATGGCCGGCGGCCAAGCCATCGATTTGGCCGGAGTCGGCCAGGTGCTGTCGCTGGCCGAACTCGAGCGCATGCACAGCCTGAAGACCGGCGCGCTGATCCGCACCGCGGTGCTGCTGGGCGCCGGCTGCGGCGAGCCGCTGGACAGCGCAGAGGACGCGGCGCTTGCACGGTTCGCCGACGCCGCCGGGCTGGCGTTCCAGGTGGTCGACGACGTGCTCGATGTCGAGGCCTCGTCGGCGCAACTGGGCAAGACCGCCGGCAAGGATGCCATCCAGCACAAGCCGACGTATGTCAGCCTGCTGGGCCTCGCCGCCGCGAAAGCCAGGGCGGCGGCGCTGCGCGAGGAAGCGCGCGCGGCGCTGGCCGGTTTCGGCGACCGCGCGCGGCGCCTCGCCGAGATCGCCGATTTCATCATCCTGCGCCATCACTGATTGCCCGTCATGTACGAATTGCTCGAATCCATCAACCACCCCGCCGCGCTGCGCGCGTTGCCGCGCGCACGGCTGACCCAGCTGGCCGACGAGTTGCGGACCTTCCTGCTGCATTCGGTCGCGCATACCGGCGGGCACCTGTCGTCCAACCTGGGGACGGTCGAGCTGACGATCGCGCTGCATTACGTGTTCGACACCCCGCGCGACCGGCTGGTGTGGGACGTCGGGCACCAGACCTATGCGCACAAGATCCTCACGGGGCGGCGCTCGCGGATGGATTCCTTGCGGATGTGGGAAGGGCTGGCCGGGTTCCCGCGGCGCGGCGAAAGCGAATTCGACACCTTCGGCACCGCCCACTCGTCGACGTCGATTTCCGCGGCGCTGGGCATGGCAGTGGCCGCCAAGCTGGCCGGCGAGGACCGCCACATCGTCGCCGTGATCGGCGACGGCGCGATGAGCGCCGGGATGGCGTTCGAAGCGATGAACAACGCCGGGGCGATGGACGCCAACCTGCTGGTCGTGCTGAACGACAACGAGATGTCGATCTCGGAACCGGTCGGCGCTTTCCAGCACTACCTGGCGCGGCTGATTTCCAGCCAGTTCTATGCGCGGGTGCGCGAGTCCGGCAAGAGGGTGCTCGCCAAGGCGCCGACGCTGCACGAGTTCGCGGAACGCTGGGAGGAACACCTGAAAGGGATGGTCCTGCCGGGGACGCTGTTCGAGGAAATGGGCTTCAACTACATCGGCCCGATCGACGGCCACGATGTGGACTCGCTGGTCACGACGCTGGCCAACATCAAGGGGCGCAAGGGGCCGCAACTCCTCCACGTGACGACCCGCAAGGGCGCCGGCTACGCCAAGGCCGAAGACGACCCCATCCTTTACCACGGCG
This sequence comes from Betaproteobacteria bacterium, assembly GCA_016717855.1. Classification (GTDB taxonomy): domain Bacteria; phylum Pseudomonadota; class Gammaproteobacteria; order Burkholderiales; family Casimicrobiaceae; genus PALSA-1005. The sequence continues at coordinate 168,615 of JADKEV010000008.1, read as the reverse complement.
TGCCGAAGTTCGATCCGGTGGCGGGCATCATGGTCAAGCCCGCTGCCAGGCCCAGCTATACCCAAGTCTTCGGAGACTGGCTGTGCGACATGGCGCGGCGCGACCAGCGGCTGATCGGGATCACCCCGGCGATGCGGGAAGGCTCGGGGCTGGTGCGCTTCTCGCAGGAATTTCCCGAGCGCTATTTCGACGTCGGCATCGCCGAGCAGCACTCCGTGACGTTCGCGGCGGGACTCGCGTGCGAAGGTCTCAAGCCCGTGGTCGCAATCTACTCCACATTCCTGCAGCGCGCCTACGACCAGGTGATCCACGATGTCGTGCTGCAGAACCTGCCGGTACTGTTCGCGGTCGACCGCGCAGGGCTGGTCGGCGCGGACGGGCCGACGCACGCCGGCAGTTTCGACCTCACGTTCCTGCGCTGCCTGCCGAACCTCGTGGTCATGGCCGCTTCCGACGAAGACGAGTGCCGGCAGATGCTCTACACCGGATTCGTCCATGACGGCCCGGCTGCGGTCCGCTATCCGCGAGGAACCGGACCAGGGGTGCCAGTCGTCAAGGAAATGACCGCGCTGCCCTTGGGCCAGGGTGAAATCCGCCGGCGGGGGCATGGCGGCAAAGTGGCGATCCTAGCCTTTGGCAGCATGGTGCATCCCGCGCTGGCGGCCGCCGAAGCGCTCGACGCGACCGTCGCGAACATGCGCTTCGTCAAGCCCATCGACGAGGCATTGATCGCGGAACTGGCGCAGAGCCACGAGTTCCTGGTCAGCGTCGAGGAGAACACGATACTCGGGGGCGCCGGCGCCGCGGTGGCGGAGGTGCTGTGCGCGCGCGGACTGGCGAATCCGCTCCTGCTGCTCGGGCTCCCCGACCGTTTCATTGATCACGGCGATCCCGGCCTGTTGCTCAAGCAATGCGGCCTGGACGCCGAGGGCATTGCGCAGGCGATCCGCAGCCGCTTCGGACTGACGCTGACCATCGCCCACGGGCTGAAAAAGACGGCGAGCTGACCGGGCGCGACGGGCGGCGCCAGCGCCGCGCAGTGTCCGGAGGAATAGCCGACTGCTTTACTCGACTATTACGGTAAGCTATAATTCGCGGCCAACCGCCGAAATGCTGTCATGAACTTCCCCGACCTCAAGCTGATGCCCGACGTGCAGTCCAGCGCCGACACGCGCCAACTGGTCATCGACCGGGTCGGCATACGCGGCCTGAAGTACCCGATGCAACTGGTCGACCTGACCGGGGAGCCGCAGGGCACCGTGGTCGAGGCCGATCTTTCGGTCGAGCTGGCCGAAGACGTCAAAGGCACGCACATGTCCCGCTTCATCGGGCTGCTGGAATGCCGCGAAGGCGTGCTGACGCTGGCGGGCTTCGACCAGCTGCTCGCCGACATGGTGGCATTGCTCGATGCGCGCGCCGGGACCATCGAGTTCCGGTTTCCGTTCTTCGTGCGCAAGGCGGCGCCGGTGTCCGGCGTGAACAGCTTGATGGACTATCAGGTGGCGCTCTCCGGTGCCATCCGCGACGGCAAGGTCTCGACGATCCTGAAAATCGTCGCCCCCGTCACCAGCCTGTGCCCGTGCTCCAAGGAAATCGCGGAGTACGGCGCCCATAACCAGCGCTCGCACATTGCCATCAGCGTGCGCTGCGCCCGGCCGGTGGGGATCACCGAACTGATCCGCATCGCCGAGACCGAGGCCTCCTGCGAACTGTACGGGCTGCTCAAGCGGCCGGACGAAAAGTACGTGACCGAGCGCGCCTATGACAACCCCAAGTTCGTCGAGGACCTGGTGCGCGACATCGCGGCACGCCTGAGCTGAAGACGCGCGCATAGCCGGTTTCCAGATCGAGTCCGAGAACTTCGAGTCGATCCACAATCACTCCGCCTACGCGATGATCCGGAAGGATTTCGGCGCGGTCTAGCGAACGCTTGCGGCGCCGCGCGCGGCCGCTCATCCGCGCCATGCGTCTTCCGTTGCCCTGCGCGCGCCGTTCGTCGCATCGGCGTCGCAGTCATCTCGACTCCCGGTTACCTTCCGCCCATGCCCTCGCGCGCCAGCCCTGCCATCGCCGTCACCCGTCGCGTCTTTGCGCTGCGCTGTCGTCGCCTCCGTGCCCGATTATAGATTGTGAGCCTTTCGGCCCCCACGCGATCGATGCCCAATCCCATTCCAGTCTGGTCGCGCCGCTGGTCGTCGTGGCTGGCGCGGTCGGAGAGCCAGATGGGCGCGATCGAGCGCGACGAGATGCGCCGGTTCCTGCGCCGCTGGAGCGGCCGGCGCGGCTGGCTGCAGTTCGTGCTGGTGATCGGGTGGAACACGCTGGTCGCGGTGGCGATCGCGAGCTGGACTTCGAAGCTCTCCTTCCTCGAAGCCATGTCCCTCGTGAACCTGTTCGTGTTCTCGCTGGCGGGCGTGGTCTTCGGCGCCTGGTTCGGTTTCCGCAAGTACGCGCGCAAGTTCGCGCGCACGCTGGCATTGATGATGGCCTTCGCGATCGGTGGCGCGTTCCTGGGCGCCGGATCCAGCGGCTGGCTGCACGGCGAGAGCGTCGCCGGGTTCCTGCGCGCGAACTGGGTCCCGGTGCTGGCGGCGGGCGCGATCACGGGCTTGGCGCTCGCCGCGCTTTCCGCGCTGATCGGGCATCTGCGCAACCGGGAGTACGTGTCCCTGACCGAGCGGCTGCGGCTCGAATCGCGGCAGGAGCAGCTCTCCCGGCAGATGGCGGAGACGCGGCTGCACCTGCTGCAGGCGCAGATCGAGCCGCATTTCCTGTTCAACACCCTGGCGTCGGCCCAGCAGCTGGCCGCGGACAAGGCGCCCGAGGCGGCGCAGCTGCTCGGCCACCTGACGCGCTTCCTGCGCGCGGCGATGCCGCGCTGGCGCGAGGGCGAGGCGACGCTCGGCCAGGAGATCGAATTGATCGCTGCGTACCTTGCGATCATGCAGACGCGGCTGGGCGCGCGTCTCGCGTACGACATCGCGATGCCGCCCGAGCTGGCGCCCTTGCCGTTCCCGTCGGCCATGCTGATGACCCTGGTGGAGAACGCGATCAAGCACGGGATCGAACCGTTGAAGGAAGGCGGCGAGATCCGGGTTTCCGTGCAGCGCGACGGCGCCCGCCTGGTCGCCCTTATTGCCGATACCGGCGCCGGGATGGGCGCGACGGTCGGCGCCGGCGTCGGGCTCGACAACATCCGCGAGCGGCTCAAGGTCCGCTACGGCGATGCCGCCGCCCTCGAACTTGCCGCGAACGAACCCCGCGGTTTCATTGCCCGCCTGGAGATGCCATGCCCCGCGTGACCGCCCTGATCGCCGACGACGAAGCGTTGATGCGCGCCAACCTGCGCGAGCACCTGGCGCTGGCCTGGCCGGAACTCGAGATCGTGGCCGAAGCGGCCGACGGCGACGAGGCCATCGCCCTCTGCGCCGAGCATCGCCCCGACATCGCGTTCCTCGACATCCGGATGCCCGGCCGGACCGGGCTCGACGCGGCGCCGGAGATCGGGGAGCAGGCGCGCGTGGTCTTCGTCACCGCTTACGAGCAGCACGCGCTGGCGGCGTTCGAGGCTGGCGCCGTCGATTACCTGCTCAAGCCCATCGATCACGAGCGCCTCCTCCAGACCGTCGACCGGATACGCCGGAACCTGCGCCAGCCGCCGGAGGAACTCGAAGGCCTGCTGGCGGACTTGCGCCGCTCCATCAAGCCCGCCGACGCGCGCTACATGCGCTGGATCAAGGCCAGCGTGGGCCGCGAGTTGCGGCTGCTCAGCATCGACGACGTGATCTACTTCCAGTCCGACACCAAGTACACGCGCGTGGTGATGGAGCAAGGCGAAGCGCTGATCCGCACGCCATTGAAGGAGCTGCTCGCCGAACTCGATCCGGAGAAGTTCTGGCAGATCCACCGCGGGACGCTGGTCAACGTCGGGGCGATCGCCTCCGTCTCCCGCGACGGGCTGGAAAAGCAGTCGGTGCATCTGCGGGGCCGGCCCGAGAAGCTGGCCGTCAGCCGGCAGTTCTTCCATCTGTTTCGCCAGATGTGAGGCGCCGCAGACTCGCCGCCTGGCGGCCCGGCGGCCGAACACGCGAGGCACCGGGCGCGATTCCCCGCCGTTGCGCTTTGACTTCTCGCCGGCTTGGCTTAGACTTCGCGCCACATTCACGATCGGAGATTTCCCCCATGAACGCCACATCGCCGCGCACCCGGAATTTGCGGGCCGCGCTACTAGGGCTTGCCTTCGCCGCCGGCGCCATCGCCGCGCCGCTGCCGGCCGCGGCGGCCGAGCCGGCGGGGCAGCCGACTCTTGAAGAACTGCTGCGCCAGCCCTCGACCGCCAATCCGATCCTGTCGCGGTCGGGCAAGCACCTGGCCGTGACGACGCCGCACAAGGGCCGGATGAACCTGGCCGTGATCGACCTCGCGACGCGCAAGGGCGACTTGCTCACCTCTTTCGAGGAGTTCGACGTGATCGGCGTGCGCTGGGTCGGCGACGACCGGCTGGTGTTCACGCTGGGCCAGCTCAACTCGCCGACCGGACCCGGGCAGTTCAACGGCGGCGGGTTGTTCATGGTCAGCCGCGACGGCCGCGAGTCGCGCCGCATCGCCCCGACGGTGCAGGAGTCGCGCCGGCGGAACCAGGTGCACCGCAGCCTTGCCTTCTTCCGCACCATTCCCGGCAACGACGAGGAGATCATCGCCTCCGGCAACATGGGCGACGCGCAATCGGAGGATCTGTACCGGCTGAACGTCCGCACCGGCCGCCACACGCTGCTCACGCAGGGCCGCCCGGCGTCGTACACGCACGGCTGGCTGCTCGACAGCAAGCTGGTGCCGCGCGTGGTGACCGCGTGGGTCAAGGACTCGCTGACCTTCGTGTCCTACTATCGCGCCGGGGAAAACGATCCGTGGACCGAGATCGGCCGCTTCGAGCGCAACAAGGGCCCGACCTTTGTACCGCTGGCCTTCGAATCCGACGACAAGACGCTGCAGGTCGCGACCAATCAGGGACGCGACACGATGGCCGTGTACCGCTTCGACCCGGCGACAAAGAAACTCGGCGAGATGATCGCGCAGAACCCGCGCTACGACATCGGCGCCGACGCCGCCGGGGACCGCGTCTCCGGCGTGCTCACCAGCGTGAAGGACGACAAGATCATCGGTTATCGCGTGGACGGCCCGAAGCCCGAGACCATCTGGGTCGACGAGAGCTACGCGAAGATCCAGGCGACGCTGGATGCGTCGCTGAAGGACCGGATCAACAACTTTGCGCGGACGCCCGACGGCAAGACGCTGCTGGTCACGTCATACTCCGACCGGGCGCCGACGCGCTGGTACCTGTTCGACGAGGAGAAGCGCACGCTGGAGGAAATCGCCACGTCGCGGCCATGGCTCGACGGCAAGCTGGTCGAACAGCGGCCGTTCCTTTACAAGACCCGCGACGGCCTGGAAATCCCCGGCTACTATTTCCTGCCGAAGGACACCAAGCCGGGGACGAAGCTGCCCACGATCGTGCACATCCACGGCGGCCCGCACGTGCGCGCCGACCGCTGGGGATCCGGCTTCGGCGTCCTCGAGGCGCAGATTTTCGCCTCGCGCGGCTACGCCGTCGTCGTGCCGAACTTCCGCATCACCCCGGGCATGGGCGGCAAGCTGTATTACGCGGGATTCGGCAGCTTCGGCCGCCAGATGTCCGAGGACCATGAGGATGCGCTGAAGTGGGCGGTCGACGCCGGATTCGTCGACCCGCAGCGCGTGTGCATCTCGGGCGCCAGCTATGGCGGCTACGCGGCGCTGCAGGCGCTGATCAAGACGCCCGGCCTGTTCAAGTGCGCTGTCGCCGGCCTGGCCGTCACCGACCTCGAATACCAGGTGACCACGCTCGAGGGCGACACGGCCTGGAACGAGGCCGGCGTCAAGTTATGGAAGACTATACTTGGCACCGACGATCTCGGCTCGAAGCCGGTCAAGGACATTTCGCCGGTGTTCAACGCCGACAAGATCAAGGGCGCAGTGTTCCTGTATGCAGGGCAGGACGACATCCGGGTGCCCATCGGGCAGATCAACCGGATGAACCGCGCGCTTGCGTCGGCAGGCAATCCGCCCGCGGCCTATGTGGTCAAAGAACAGGAGGGCCACGGCTACGGCAAGCCCGAAAACATGCTCGACCTGTACACCCAGATACTGCAGTTCCTGGACAAGCAGATCGGGAAGTAGGCGGCGCCGCGCCAGGAGGGCGCGAAGAGGGGGCCATGCGCGAACGATCTGCCCTAGAATGCGCGTTGACCCCCGCTCCGAACCCTGCCGCCCGTATGCAGCCCATCCCGATTTTCCGTTTTTCGCGCACCGAAGGGCCGGGCTACTTTGCCGACTTTCTCGATCGCCACCAGGTGCCCTGGCGCATAGTTGCGCTCGATGCCGGGGAGCCGGTGCCGGAAAGCCTGGCGGGAATCGGCGGGATCGGCATGATGGGCGGCCCGATGAGCGTCAACGACGACCTGCCCTGGGTGCAGCCGATGGAAGCGTTGCTGCGGCAGGCGGTCGCGGCCGACCTGCCGGTCATCGGCCACTGCCTGGGCGGGCAGCTGCTGGCCAGGGCGCTGGGAGCGCCGGTCACGCGCGCGCCCAATGTCGAAATCGGCTGGCACGAAGTGAAAGTCGAGGCAACGCCCGTCGCGCGCGAGTGGCTGGGCGACGTGCCCACCTACAGGACGTTCGAGTGGCACAACGAGTCGTTCGCGCTGCCGCCCGGCGCGACCCGGGTGCTGACCAACGCCGCGTGCCCGAACCAGGCATACGTTCTGGGCAAAAGCATCGGCCTGCAGTGCCACATCGAGATGACGCGCGAACTGGTGCGGATCTGGGTGCACGACGGCGTCGGCGAACTGAGTTGCGGCGCGGAACGCTCCGGGCCGCATGTGCAGTCGACCGCGGAAATCACTGCCGATCTGGACGCGGACCTGGCGCGCCTGAACGCGATGGCCGATCGCATCTATTCGCGCTGGATCGCGGGCCTGGTGCGCTGAGCGCATGACAGTCATCCGCGCGCTGCCCGAGCAGCTGATCAACCAGATTGCCGCGGGCGAGGTCGTCGACCGGCCGGCGGCGGCCCTGAAGGAACTCGTCGAGAACAGCATCGACGCGGGGGCGACGCGCGTCGACATCGATCTCGCCGGCGGCGGCGTCACGCTGATGCGCATCGCCGACAATGGCGCCGGGATCGCCCGGGACGAGCTGCCGCTGGCGCTGGCCCGGCACGCCACGTCGAAAATCGCCTCGCTGGATGATCTCGAATCCATCGCCAGCCTGGGCTTCCGCGGCGAGGCGCTGGCGTCGATCGCGGCGGTCTCGCGCTTCGCGCTGACCAGCCGCGCCGCGGGCGCGGCGCACGCGTGGCGGATCGAAGCCGAGGGCGGCCGAATCGAGTCGACCAAGCCGGCCGCGCTGTCGGAAGGCACGACGGTGACCGTCCAGGAGCTCTACTTCAACACTCCGGCGCGGCGCAAGTTCCTGCGTACCGAAGCCACCGAGTGGGGCCATTGCGACGAAGCGATACGGCGCCTGGCGCTCGCCCACCCCCAGGTCGCGTTCGCCGTGCGCCACAACGGCCGCGCGCAGCTCAACGTTCCCGCCCAGGCGCCCTCCGAACGGGTCGCCGCGATCCTGGGCGACGCGTTCGTCGTCACTGCCGCGACCGTTTCCGCCGACGGCGGCACGCTGCGCCTCCAGGCTGGGGCGCGCGTCCCGCGTACGCGGAGAACCGGACCGCACGCGCCGGCCGCGACGCGCAGTACGTGTTCGTCAACGGCCGCTACGTCCGGGACCGCGTGATCACCCATGCGCTGCGCGCCGCCTATCGCGACGTGTTGCATCATGACGCGCAACCGTCCTACGTGCTGTGGCTCACCGTCGATCCGCGCGCGGTGGACGTCAACGTGCATCCGACCAAGATCGAGGTGCGCTTTCGCGATGGCGGCGCCGTGCACGAATTCGTCCGCCATGCGCTGGACAAGGCGCTGGCCGCCACGGCCCAGCAGCAGGCGCCGGTGTCGGCGGTGGCCCGGCTTGGCATTCCGGCATACGCCCAATCGCCCTCGCCGGAACCCGCCGGTTCCGCGCCGTCCGCTCGGAGCGTGGCCTGGCCGTCCACCAGCGACGAACGGCAGGCGGGCGCGCAGGGCGCGCTGGGGTTGCGCTCCGGCGAAGCGCTGGCGTTCTACGAAACGCTGTTCGGCGCGCGCGCCGCCGCCCCGGCGTCGATGGCGCTGCCGGAGGCCGCCGAGGGCGGGCCGCCGCCCCTTGGGTTTGCGCTCGCGCAGTTGCACGGGATCTACATCCTGGCGCAGAACCGCGAGGGCCTGGTGCTGGTCGACATGCACGCCGCGCACGAGCGCATCCTGTACGAAAAGCTCAAGGCCACGTACCGGGAGCGCGTGCCGGTCCAGCCGCTGCTGTTGCCGCAGGGCTTCGCCGCCGAGCCCCTCGAGGTCTCGACCGTCGAGGAGCACGGCGACGCGCTGCGCGAAATCGGCTTCGACCTGGGCGTGCTCTCGCCGACTTCGCTGGCGGTCCGCGGCGTGCCCGGCCTGCTGGCGCAGTCCGACGCGACGGCGCTGGCGAGGGCGGTGCTGCGCGACTTGCGCGAGTTCGGCGGCAGCCGCGTGCTCACCGAGCAACGCGACGAACTGTTCTCGACCATGGCCTGCCACGGGGCGGTGCGCGCGAACCGCAGCCTGGGCATCGCGGAAATGAACGCGCTGCTGCGCGAGATGGAGGAGACCGAGCGCGCCGGGTAGTGCAATCACGGCCGGCCGACCTGGTTCCAGCTCACGCTCAAGGAACTCGACGCGCTGTTCATGCGCGGCAGGTAGGATGGGTCGAGCCGCGACCATCCTCTGCCCACCGCTCCCGCCGCAATCCTCCTGATGGGCCCGACCGCCAGCGGCAAGTCGGCGCTGGCAATGCGCCTGGCCGAACGCTTTCCGGTAGAGATCATCAGCGTCGACTCGGCGCAGGTCTACCGGGACATGAACGTCGGCACTGCGAAGCCGGGCCCGGAAGACCGGGCGCGCGTGCCTCACCATCTGCTCGACATCCTGCCGCCCACGGAACGGTATTCCGCAGCGCGATTCGCGGGCGACGCGGCGCGGCTGATCGCGGAGATCCGCGGCCGCGGGCGGCTGCCGTTGCTGGTTGGCGGCACGATGCTCTACTTCAAGGCGCTCACGCAGGGTCTCAACGACCTGCCCGGCGCGGACGCCGCGGTGCGCGCCGGCATCGATGCGCGCGCCGCCCGCCACGGCTGGCCGCGGCTGCATGAGGAACTCGCGAAGGTCGATCCGGTGACCGCGGCGCGTCTCCAGCCCGCGGATCGGCAGCGCATACAGCGGGCACTGGAAGTCTACGAACTGTCCGGCCGGCCGCTCTCCGCGCTGCTGGATGCGCCCGGCCGCGAGGCGTCGGCGACGGCGTTCCTGCACATCGCCCTCGTACCTTCGGAACGGGCAACGCTGCACGCCCGGATCGCAGCGCGGTTCGATGCGATGCTCGCCGCGGGCCTGGTCGACGAAGTGCGGTCGTTGCGCGAGCGCCATGCGCTGACGCCGGAGATGCCGGCGATGCGCGCGGTCGGCTATCGGCAGGCGTGGCAACATCTCGATGGCGCGATCGATCTCGCGACCCTGCGCGATCAGGGCATTTTCGCGACGCGGCAACTGGCGAAGCGCCAGCTCACGTGGCTGCGCCGGACGCCCGCGACGACGTTCGATTGCCTGTCCGCCAGCGTGCAGGAAGACGTGATCGACTGCGTCGCGCGGGCGCTCCCGCGCTGAGCACGGGCGGGTTGGTGCAGTGCACAAGGCACTGAATGTGTGCGAAAATTGCAGGCTCCGCAGCACTCAACGCCACCGACGGACCTGCCATGACCGGACGCACGCTGTACGACAAACTCTGGGACAGCCACGTCGTCCATGCCGAGGAAGACGGCACCGCGCTGATCTACATCGACCGCCACCTGGTGCATGAAGTCACCAGTCCGCAGGCGTATGAAGGACTGCGTCTGGCGGGCCGCAAGCCCTGGCGCACCGACTCGATCGTCGCGACCGCGGACCACAACACGCCGACCCGGGACTGGGCGCAGGGCATCGCCGACCCGGTATCGCGGATGCAGGTCGAGACGCTCGACGCCAACATCGCCGCGAGCGGGGCGAAGGCCTACTTCCCGTTCCGCGACACGCGGCAAGGCATCGTGCATGTGATCGGGCCGGAGAACGGTGCGACGCTGCCCGGGATGACGGTGGTCTGCGGCGATTCGCACACCAGTACCCATGGCGCGTTCGCCTGCCTGTCCACCGGCATCGGCACGTCGGAAGTCGAGCATGTGATGGCGACGCAGTGCCTGCTGCAGAACAAGACGAAGAACATGCTGGTGCGGGTCGACGGGCAACTCCCGTTCGGCTGCACGGCCAAGGACATCGCACTGGCCGTGATCGGCAAGATCGGCACCGCCGGCGGCACCGGCCACGCGATCGAGTTCGGCGGCTCGACGATCCGCGCGCTGTCGATGGAAGGCCGGATGACGGTCTGCAACATGGCGATCGAGGCGGGCGCGCGCGCCGGCATGGTGGCCGCCGACGAAACGACGGTGGCCTATCTGCGCGGCCGTCCGTTCGCGCCGAAGGGCGAGATGTTCGAGCGGGCGGCCGCCTATTGGCGCACGCTCGTCTCGGACCCCGATGCGAAATTCGACCGCGTCGTGGAACTCAACGCCGGCGAGATCAAGCCGCAGGTGACCTGGGGCACGTCGCCGGAAATGGTCACGACCATCGAAGGCCGCGTGCCGGACCCGGACAAGGAAAGGGACCCCGCGCGGCGCGAAGGCATCGAGCGCGCGCTGGTCTACATGGGGCTGACCCCCGACACGGCGATCAAGGACATCCGCATCGACAAGGTGTTCATCGGTTCGTGCACCAATTCGCGGATCGAAGACTTGCGCGCGGCGGCATGGGTGGTCCAGCGCCTGGGCAAGCGCGTCGCGCCGGGGATCAAGGTCGCGATGGTGGTGCCGGGGTCTGGGCTGGTCAAGCGCCAAGCCGAAAGCGAAGGGCTGGACAAGGTTTTCGTCGCCGCCGGCTTCGAGTGGCGCGAACCCGGTTGCTCGATGTGCCTGGCGATGAACGACGACCGTCTGGAGCCGGGCGAGCGCTGCGCCTCGACGTCGAACCGGAATTTCGAAGGTCGCCAGGGCACCGGCGGCCGGACGCACCTGGTCAGCCCCGCGATGGCGGCGGCGGCCGCGATCGAAGGGCACTTCGTCGACGTGCGCCAGCTGGCCTGAAACGCAACGCGCATGCGGCCGCGGGCCCGCCGTTGCGGGCCGGCGGCAACCTGCGCCGAACCTTGCAAGGATCGAGATGAAATCGTTTGTCGTTCATACCGGGCTGGTGGCGCCGCTGGATCGCGCCAACGTCGACACGGATGCGATCATTCCCAAGCAGTTCCTCAAGTCGATCAAGCGCTCGGGGTTCGGCCCCAACCTGTTCGATGCGTGGCGCTACCTGGACAAGGGTGAACCGGGGATGGACAACACGCGGCGGCCGCTGAATCCGGACTTCGTGCTCAATGCGGAGCGCTATCGCGGCGCGTCGGTGCTGCTGGCGCGGAAGAACTTCGGCTGCGGCAGCTCCCGCGAACACGCGCCGTGGGCGCTCGACGACTACGGCTTTCGCTGCGTCATCGCGCCGTCGTTCGCCGACATCTTCTTCGCCAATTGCTTCAAGAACGGCCTCTTGCCGCTGGTGCTGACGGAATCGAAAATGGACCGGCTTTTCGCCGAGGCGGCGGCCTTCCCCGGCTACCGGCTGACCATCGACCTGCCGCGCCAGCGCGTGGTCAAGCCCGACGGCGAGGAATGGGAATTCGACGTTGATCCGTTCCGCAAGGATTGCCTGCTCAACGGCTGGGACGACATCGGGCTCACGCTGCGGCATGCGGACAAGATCCGCGCGTTTGAGATGGCCCGGCGCGCGGAGCAGCCCTGGTTGTTCGGCTGAGGCCGCGCGACCCGACAAAGAAAGCGGAACGACAATGAAAATCGCAGTCCTGGCCGGCGACGGCATCGGCCCCGAGATCGTCGCGGAAGCCATCAAGATATTCGACGTGCTCCGCGCCGAGGGCGAGACCATCGAAATCGAGCGCGCGCACCTGGGTGGTGCCGCGCACGACGCCGAAGGGCACCCGTATCCGCCGTCGACGCAGCGCATCGCCGGCGCAGCCGACGCGGTGCTGCTGGGCGCGGTCGGTGGGCCGCAGTACGACAGCCTGCCGCGTGCAATGCGTCCCGAGCAGGGGATACTCGGCATCCGGAAGGACCTGCAACTGTTCGCCAATCTCCGACCGGCGCTGCTCTACCCCGAGCTGGCCGGGGCGTCGTCGCTCAAGCCGGAGATCGTCGCCGGCCTCGACCTGATGATCATCCGCGAACTGACCGGCGACATCTACTTCGGCCAGCCGCGCGGGCGCCGGACGAATGCGCAGGGCGACGACGAGGGCTTCGACACCATGCTGTACGCCCGCCCGGAGATCGAGCGCATCGCCCGGGTCGGGTTCGCCACCGCGATGAAGAGGGGCAGGAAGCTCTGCTCGGTCGACAAGGCCAACGTGCTCGACACGTCGATCCTGTGGCGCGAAGTGGTGACCGGCCTGGCGCACGAGTATCCCGAGGTCCAGCTCTCGCACATGTACGTCGACAACGCGGCGATGCAGCTCGTGCGCGCGCCGAAGCAGTTCGACGTGATCGTCACCGGCAACATCTTCGGGGACATCCTGTCCGACGAGGCGTCGATGCTCGCCGGCTCTATCGGCATGCTGCCCTCCGCGTCGCTGGATGCGCGCGGCAAGGGGCTCTACGAGCCGATCCACGGCAGCGCGCCTGACATCGCCGGGACCAACAAGGCCAATCCGCTCGCGACCGTGCTTTCCGTGGGCATGATGTTTCGCTACACTTTCGGCAGGGCTGACTTGGCGGCACGGATCGAGGCGGCGGTGCGCCGGGTGCTGGCGGCGGGCCTGCGCACCGGCGACATAGCGGCGCCGGGCGAGGCGGTCACCGGCACGCGGGAAATGGGCGACGCCCTCGTCGCCGCGCTGCGGAAGTGAGCGCGGCGCGAGCGGCCGGCGGCAACGACAACAAAGGCAGGCAGGGCAGGAGGAGTCCGATGAACTCCACAAACAGGGTGCAATGATGAAAACGGTTGGTCTGGTGGGTTGGCGGGGAATGGTCGGCTCGGTCCTCTTGCAGAGGATGTCCGAGGAGAAGGATTTCGACCACATCGCGCCGGTATTCTTCTCGACGTCGAACGCGGGCGGCAAGGGCCCGGTTATCGACGGGCGCGAAACGGGGAATCTGCGTGGCGGGAACAGCATCGCGGACCTGAAGAAGCTCGACATCATCATCACCTGCCAGGGCGGCGACTACACCAATGCCGTGCATCCAAAACTGCGCGCCGCTGGCTGGAAGGGCTACTGGATAGACGCCGCCTCGGCGCTGCGGATGGCGGACGACGCCGTCATCATCCTCGACCCCCTCAACATGCACTTGATCAAGGATGCGCTGGCGAAGGGCGCGACCGACTTCATCGGCGGCAACTGCACGATCAGCCTGATGCTGATGGCGATGCACGGACTGTTCAAGGCCGACCTGGTCGAATGGGCGACCGCGATGACCTACCAGGCGGCATCGGGGGCGGGCGCGGCAAACATGCGCGAACTCCTCGCGCAGATGGGTGCGATCCACGGCGCGGTTGCGCCGCAACTCGACGATCCGGCGTCGGCCATCCTCGGCATCGATCGCCGCACCATCGACGTGATGCGGGGAGAGTCGTTTCCGCGGGCCGAGTTCGGCTACCCGCTGGCCGGCAGCCTGCTGCCATGGATCGACAAGGATCTCGGCAACGGGCAATCGAGGGAGGAGTGGAAGGCCGAAGCCGAAGGCAACAAGATTCTCGGACGTGGGCGCGCTGACAACATCCCGCTTGATGGGCTCTGCGTGCGCGTCGGCGCCATGCGCTGCCACAGCCAGGCGTTGACCGTGAAACTGCGGCGCGACGTGCCGCTGGCCGATGTCGAGGGACTGCTGGCGGCGGCAAATCCGTGGGTCAGCGTGGTTCCGAACAACAGGGAGGCGACGCTGGCCGGCCTGACGCCGGCCAAGGTCACCGGCACGCTGGGCGTTCCGATCGGCCGCCTGCGCAAGCTCAGCATGGGGCCGGAGTTTCTCGCGGCGTTCACCGTCGGCGACCAGCTGCTCTGGGGCGCCGCCGAACCGTTGCGGCGCATGTTGCGCATTTTGCTGGCGATGCCGCAGGCGCGCGCCGCGGCTCGTGAGTCGCTCGCAACGACAAACGCATAAAATCGCGGCCCGCAACCCCTCAAAGCCCCTGTCCGGGGGCTTTGAGCCATCGGGGCATGAAAAAAACGGCGGCGCGGACCGTAATCGGTGCGATGTGTATGTTTTCTGCAATATTCCGGATTCCGGCGGGCACGTCCCGGGCCCCGGCGAGCCCAAGCCGCCTGCCGGGCCGCCAAGGCCAAGCGCATATAGCCGCCGAACCCACCAGCCGTGGCAGGAACCCGCGCGCGGCCTACCAAACTTTGTGGTTATGCCGGATAGGTGCGTCACCCTCGCGGCGCGCCATGCCTCGTGCCGGACCGGATTGCCTGGTGCCGTTCGCGGGCCTAACGTTGCGGCCGACGATATTTCATCCCCATCTTTAGCTTGCCAGCCTAAACTGCTGATGTTATGTTAGCTTCCAGCAATTCTTGCGCGAGGAAAGGCATGCGCCTCAAACCGATGATCCAGCATTGTGTCCTGGCAGGACTCCTGGTGCTGTCCGTGCCAGCATGGGCGGTGGGCCTGGGCAGGTTGACACTGCAGTCGGGATTGGGCCAGGCACTTTCGGCCGAAATCGAACTGACTTCCGTGCAGCCGGGGGAACTCGATTCTCTGACCGCGCGACTAGCCGACCAGGCGACCTACAGCAACAACAAGATCGATTACGGCAGCGCGCTGGCGCGGGTCCGCGTCGCGCTGGATCAGCGCGGCGGCCGTCCGGTGCTCAAGGTCACCAGCACCCAGCCGATCAACGAGCCGTTTCTCGATCTGCTGATCGAATTGAACTGGGCCACCGGCCGATTGCTGCGCGAATACACGTTCCTGCTGGACCCGCCCGGATTTGCGGCCACCACTGCTGTGGAGCCGGCGGCGGCAATTCCGGCGCAGGTCCTGGTGCCCGCCGCGCCGTCGGCAGCGCGTCCTGCCCCGACTGCGGTAGCGCCCGCCAGGGCACCCGCCGCGGCACCAGGCGGGTCCGGGCCGTCAACCGGGGATACATACGGCCCCGTCAAACGCGGCGACACGCTGGGCAAGATCGCGGCACAGGTCAAGCCCGACACCGTGACCCTCGAGCAGATGTTGGCGGCGCTCTACCGCTCGAACGCGCAAGCCTTTGATGGCAAGAACATGAATCGGCTGCGCGCCGGACAGATACTGACCGTGCCCAAGGCCGACTTGGTCGCGGCGATACCGATTGACGACGCGAAAAAGGACATCCGTGTTCAGGCGGCCGATTGGCGTGCTTACCGCGACCGGCTGGCCGGCGCGGCACCCGCCAGCGAACCGCAGGCCCCGCGCGCGGCCGCCGGCGGACGGATCACGACAGCCGTGGAGGAACAGGCTGCGAAGGCGCCAGGCGCCGATACCCTGCGCCTGTCCAAGGGCGAGACAGCTCCCGGCAGCGGCGGCGCGGCTGCGCGCGCGGAGAATCTGCTGGCCTCCCAGAAGGCCGCGGCGGAGGCCAGTGTGCGCGTGTCGGACCTGGAAAAGCAGGTCCGGGATTTGCAGCGGTTGCTCGAACTCAAGAACTCCACGCTGCAGGCGCAGCAACTCGCGGCCGAGCAGGCAAGAGCGGCGGCGAAGGGCGCGCCGGCCGGCGCCAGTCCCGCGCCCGCGACACCGGCGGCATCCACTCAGACGATAGCGCCGGCACCCGCCGCGCCAGTGCCGGCAGTTCCCGCGCCAGCGCCGGTCATTCCGCAACCGGCCTCGGTGCCGGCCGTTCCGCCCGTCGCGCTGACTACTGCCGGCGAACTCGCCAAGGCCGAGGCTGCGAAGGCGCCGACGCTCGCCGCCATCGAACCCTCGAAGGCGGAGACCAAAACCGTGGCGAAGGACGCCGATTCTTTCAAGGCTGAGCCGCCCAAGCCGAAACCTCCGCTGCGTCCTCCGCAGCCGCAGAATGAGCCGTCGATCCTCGATGACCTGATGAACAACTCGCTGGTCCTGATCGGCGGTGCCGCGGCGATCGGCCTTGGCATCCTGTACTGGGTGCTGGCTCGCCGGCGCCGGCAAGTGACGACCAAGTTCGAAGACAGCATCAGCGCGGGCACCGATATCCGCACCAGCACGGTGTTCGGCAATACCGGCGGCGGCGTGGTGAACACGGGCGACAATTCGCTGGTGTCAGACTTCAGCCGCGAGGGCTTGGGCAATATCGATACGGGCGAAGTCGATCCGATCGCAGAAGCCGAGGTCTACCTGGCCTATGGCCGCGATAATCAAGCCGAAGAGATACTGCGCGATGCGCTGGGCAAGACGCCGGACCGGCAGGAGATCCGGTTGAAGTTGCTGGAAATCTACGCGCAACAGAACAAGCCGACCGCCTTCGAGGGGATCGCCTCGGAAGTGTTTGCGGCGACCAAGGGTTCCGGCGACATGTGGGCCAAGGCCGCGCAACTCGGGCGCGGCATCGACCCGGCCAACCCTCTGTACGCCGCCAAGGGCGATGAAAGCGGCAGCGCGAGCGCCACCACCACGGCGTTCTCGAGCAACGACGACCGGTTTCCGGATTCGAACATGCGCGTGGCCCAGGCGGTGGAAAAGTCCGCGCTCGAGACCGATTTCGAACTTCCCGAAGCCCCGCAACGGGAAGTCTTCGTGATGCCGCCGGCACTGACGCCGGCCGCGCCGGCGCCGGCAGCATCGCCGACTCCGGCGACTCAGGCAGCGCCCGGCGTGTCGTCGCTGTCGGCGCCGCTGGCCGCGGCGGCCGCGGCCTCGGTCGCGGCCGCCGCAGCGTCACGAGCCAGCGCGGTCCACGATCGGGCGCCACTCGACTTCAAGCTCGACAGTGGTCCGGACCCCGATGCACAAGCGACATCGCCGACGATGGATTTCGTTACCCTCGATGGCCCGATCACGCTGACCGGGGCGACCACGCTGTCCGGTCCCTCGACGCTGTCTGGCGTTACGCTGGCATCGCCATCGGCCGACATCTGGGGCGAGAAGCCGCTGGCCCCGCTGCAGGACAAGGTGAGTCCCGCGGCGCAACCGGCGCCGCTGATCGACCAGCTGCCCGAGTTGACGCCCGGCGATGTGAGCAGGCCGGCGGTGGCCGCCGCGGTCGCCGCCGGCGACGCCACGATGGCCGGCTTCTCGCCGCTGACGACCAGCACGGTGACGCGCGCGCCGCAACCCTCGGGCAAGCTCGAACTCGACAAGCTGGATTTGTCTTTTGATCCCTCGCGCAAGACCTTCGAGGATCCGACGCCATCGGTGCTGGATGGCCAGTGGCACGACGCGGCAACCAAGCTCGACCTGGCCAAGGCCTACCAGGAAATGGGCGACGTCGAGGGCGCCCGCGAAATCCTGCAGGAGGTCATGCAGGAAGGCGACGACCAGCAGAAGAAGGAAGCGCAGGACTTCCTCGCCAAGCTGCGCAGCTGAACCCCCACGCCAACCGACCGCAGGCCGGGCTGCCCGCTCCGCCTGCGGTTTCTTTTCCGCCCATGAACCCGATCCGCATCGCGCTGGGCCTCGAGTACGATGGCCGCCCCTTTTGCGGATGGCAGAGCCAGGCGTCGCGCTGCGGGGTGCAGGACGCCCTCGAGGCCGCGATCGGCGAACTTGCCGGCGAACGGATCACTCTGAATGCGGCCGGCCGGACCGACCAGGGCGTTCACGCGAGCATGCAGGTCGCGCACTTCGAAACCGGCGCGCAGCGGCCGCTCACGGCGTGGGTGCGCGGCGTGAATGCGCAGTTGCCGGCAGCCATCGCCGTCAAGTGGGCGCTGGCGGTGCCGCCGGAGTTTCACGCGCGGTTCTCCGCCCGCCGCCGGAGTTATCACTACCTGCTGCTCAATCGTCCGGAACGCCCAGGGCTGCTGGCCGGGCGCGTCGGCTGGTGCCATCGACCGCTCGATCTGGACGCCATGCGCGCCGCGGCGCGGCACCTGGTCGGCGAGCACGACTTCTCGGCCTTTCGTTCGGCGCAGTGCCAGGCGAAGTCCCCGGTGAAGAAGCTGGAGCGGGTCGTCATCGGGGCTGAGAATGCGTTGCTGACCTTTGAATTCGCCGCCAGCGCGTTCCTGCATCACATGGTGCGCAACATCATCGGTGCGCTGGTCATGGTGGGGCACGGCGCGAAGCCGCCCGGCTGGGTCGCCGAAATCCTGGCCGCGCGCGCGCGCGCCCACGCGGCGCCGACGTTCATGCCCGACGGCTTGTATCTGAGCGGCATCGAGTATGATCCCCGCTTCGGCCTGCCGGAAACGTCGGCACGGCACCCATGGAATCCCCACCCGTGACCCAAGCGCGCACCCGGATCAAGATCTGCGGCATCACCCGGCCGCAAGACGCGCTGGCCGCGGCCGCCGCCGGCGCCGATGCGGTGGGCTTCGTGTTCTACCGGCCGAGTCCGCGCCACGTGGCGCCGGACGCCGCGGCCGCCATCGCGCGCGCGTTGCCGCCCTTTGTCACGACGGTCGGCCTGTTTGTCGACGCGCCGGCGGATGAAGTGCGCGCGGCGCTGGCCGCCGTGCCGCTGGGCCTGCTGCAGTTTCACGGCGACGAGCCGCCCGACTTCTGCGGCCAGTTCGGACGCCCGTATATCAAGGCGGTGCGGATTCGTCCCGAAACCGATTTGTTACAATACGCGGCCCGCTATCCGGATGCCGCCGCGCTGTTGCTGGATGCGTTTCGTCCGGGCGTGCCGGGCGGCACCGGCGAGCTTTTCGACTGGGACCTGATACCCGCCGAATTCGGCGCCAGGATTGTCCTCTCGGGCGGCCTGACGCCCGGCAACGTCGGCGCGGGAATTGAACGGGTCAGGCCGTGGGCGGTGGATGTGTCGAGCGGCGTCGAGGCGGGGTCCGGCATCAAGGACGCGCAGCGAATCGGGCGCTTCGCCGCCGCGGTGCGCGCGGCGGACGGGCAACTGGCCGAAGGCGGCCAACCGGCGAGAGTCCCGCCGCGCAATGCGTTGCCGGGCCGCTCCGGCGGAGT
Source organism: Betaproteobacteria bacterium (assembly GCA_016717855.1). Lineage (GTDB taxonomy): Bacteria > Pseudomonadota > Gammaproteobacteria > Burkholderiales > Casimicrobiaceae > PALSA-1005. The sequence goes on along the minus strand of JADKEV010000008.1, from coordinate 149,279 downwards.
GCGGTGATGAGTGCGGGGCTGATTCGCTTTGCCGAATTGCGCGACCATGTAATCGAACGCGGAGTGAGCGTGGGATGAAAAGTCATATCGGGGGCAGGACCCGCCGCTATTGGCGGCGTTGCCGGGCCAAGCACACCTAGGCGTGTCGCGGTCCCGACGCGCGGCCGGCGCAGCAGCGTCCGGTCGCTCCATTCCATGCCCTCGAGGAGAACCCCATGCAAATGCAACCCCCGACCATCCTGCCCGCGCCCTACGACCTGCCTGACGCGGCCGGCCACTTTGGCCCCTACGGCGGCGTGTTCGTCGCCGAAACCCTCATCCAGGCGCTGGACCAGCTGCGCGAGGAATACGCGCTGTACCAGCACGATCCGGAATTCATCGCCGAATTCGAGCGCGAATTGAAGCACTTCGTCGGCCGTCCCAGCCCGGTCTATCACGCCCGCCGCTGGTCCGAGCAGCTGGGCGGCGCGCAGATCTACTTCAAGCGCGAGGACCTGAACCACACCGGCGCGCACAAGATCAACAACTGCATCGGCCAGGCGCTGCTCGCCAACCGGCTAGGCAAGAAGCGGGTGATCGCCGAGACCGGCGCCGGGATGCACGGCGTCGCGGCCGCGACCGTCGCCGCGCGCTACGGGATGGAATGCGTCGTATACATGGGCAGCGAGGACATCAAGCGGCAGGTGCAAAACGTGTTCCGGATGAAGCTGCTGGGCGCCACCGTGGTGCCCGTCGAGTCCGGCTCCAAAACCCTCAAGGACGCGCTCAACGAAGCCATGCGCGACTGGGTCACCAACGTCGACAGCACGTTCTACATCATCGGCACCGTCGCCGGCCCGCACCCGTATCCGATGCTGGTGCGCGACTTCCAGAGCGTGATCGGCCGCGAGTGCCTGGTCCAGATGCCCGAGATCGCGGGCCGGCAACCCGACGCGGTGCTCGCCTGCGTCGGCGGCGGATCGAACGCGATGGGCATCTTCTACCCCTACATCCCGTATCCGGACGTGCGCCTGATCGGCGTCGAGGCGGCGGGCGAGGGCATCGCGACGGGCAGGCACGCGGCGAGCCTCTCCGCCGGCCGGCCGGGCGTGCTCCACGGCAACCGCACCTACCTGTTGCAGAACGAGGACGGTCAGATCATCGAGACGCATTCGATTTCCGCGGGCCTCGACTATCCCGGCGTCGGGCCCGAGCATGCGTTCCTCAAGGACAGCTCGCGCGCCGAATACGTGTCGATCACCGACGACGAGGCGCTGGCCGCGTTCCACAAGTGCTGCCGGCTGGAAGGCATCATTCCGGCGCTGGAATCGAGCCATGCGCTGGCCCACGCCGCGAAGATCGCCCCGGCGCTGCCGCGCGACAAGCTGCTGCTGGTGAACCTCTCCGGCCGCGGGGACAAGGACATGCACACGGTCGCTGAGCGCTCCGGGATCAGGTTTTGAGCGCCATGCGGATAGACCAGACGTTTGCGGCGCTCAAGGGCGCCGGCCGCACCGCGCTGATCCCGTTCATCACCGCGGGTGACCCGTCCGCCGCGGCGACGGTCGCCATCATGCACGCCCTGGTGCAGGGCGGCGCCGACGTCATCGAGTTGGGCGTGCCGTTTTCCGACCCGATGGCCGACGGCCCGGTGATCCAGCGCTCCTCCGAGCGCGCGCTGGCGCGGGGCACCGGGCTGCGCGACGTGCTCGCGATGACGGCCGAGTTCCGCAAGACCAACGCCGCGACGCCAGTAGTCTTCATGGGTTATGCGAATCCGATCGAGGCGATGGGGCAGGAGCGGTTCGTGGAGGCCGCGCGGGACGCCGGCGTCGATGGCGTGCTGGTGGTCGACTATCCGCCGGAAGAGGCCGGCGGGTTTTCGGCGCTGCTCACCGCCAACGGGCTGGCGCCGATATTCCTGCTCTCGCCGACGACGCCGGAGACCCGCATCGCCGCGGTAGCGAAGCTCGCGCGCGGCTACGTCTACTACGTCTCGCTCAAGGGCGTCACCGGTGCCGCCAACCTGGATGCCACGGACGTCGCGGAAAGGCTGGCGGCGATACGCCGGCACATCGCGATTCCGGTCGGCGTCGGCTTTGGGATACGCGACGGCGCGTCGGCCAGGGCGATCGGCAATGTGGCCGACGCAGTCGTGATCGGCAGCGCGCTGGTCCAGACCATCGCCGATGCGGGGCCGGACCGGGCCGCTGCTGCGGCGGGCGCCTGGCTGCAGGCCATCCGAACGGCACTCGATGCCCACTAAATCCCTCCGCGGCGATGGCATGAGCTGGCTGCAAAAGCAGCTGCCGCCCAAGATCAAGAGCACGTCCGAGAAGAAGGGCGTGCCCGAAGGTCTGTGGGTCAAGTGCGAGGGCTGCGATACGGTGCTCTACGCGACCGACCTCGAGAACAGCCTCTACGTCTGCCCCAAGTGCGCCTTCCATCACCGGATCAACGCGCGCACGCGGATCGATCTGCTGCTCGACCCGGAAAACCGCTTCGAAATCGGCAGCGAAGTGCTGCCGGTCGACAGCCTGAAATTCACCGATGGCAAGAAGTACCCCGACCGGTTGAAGGCGGCGACGCTGGAAACCGGCGAGACCGACGCGCTGGTCGTCGTGCACGGGACGATCAAGGCGGTGCCGCTGGTGCTCGCCGTGTTCGAGTTCGAATTCATGGGCGGGTCGATGGGCTCGGTCGTCGGCGAGCGCTTCGTGCGCGGCGCGCAGGTCGCGGTCGAGAACGGCCACGCGTTCGCCTGCATCACCTCCAGCGGCGGGGCGCGGATGCAGGAAGGCCTGAGCTCGCTGATGCAGATGGCGAAGACCACCGCGGTGATCCAGGAACTGGCGCTGGCCGGGCTGCCCTTCATTTCCATACTCACCGACCCGACGATGGGCGGCGTGTCGGCGTCCTTTGCGTTCGTCGGCGACGTCGTCATCGCCGAACCGGGTGCGCTGATCGGCTTTGCCGGCCCGCGCGTGATCGAGCAGACGGTGCGCGAAAAACTGCCGGCCGGTTTTCAGCGCGCGGAGTTCCTGCTTGAAAAGGGTGCGCTGGACATGATCATGGACCGGCGGCAGATGCGCGACAGGCTGCCGGGGCTGCTGGCGCTGCTGCAGCGCCGCGCCGCCCCGGCTTGAGGTCCGGCGTCGCTTTGGGCCGGCGCTGCGCGCGAGGTCCGCGCGCTGCGATCGCGGATACGCCCGCGTGAGCGCCGCACCGCCCACCGCCGCCAGCCCGCTTGCCGACTGGCTGGGTTATCTCGAGACGCTGCATCCGAAAGCGATCGCGCTGGGGCTCGACCGCGTCGCCGCGGTCGCCGCGCGGCTGCAGCTCACGCCATCCTGCCCGGTGATCACGGTGACCGGGACGAACGGCAAGGGCTCGACCTGCGCATACATGGAAGCGATGCTGCGCGCGGGCGGCTACCGGGTCGGCCTTTATACGTCGCCGCACCTGCTGCGCTACACCGAGCGCGTCCGCATCGACGGAATCGAGGTCGACGATGCCGCGATGACGGAGGCGTTTGCCGCCGTGGAGCGCGTGCGCGGCGGCGTCGCGCTGACCTACTTCGAGTTCGGCACGCTGGCCGCGCTCTGGCTGTTCGCGCGCGCGCGGCTCGATGCGCTGATCCTGGAAGTCGGCCTGGGTGGGCGGCTGGACGCCGTAAACGTGATCGACGCCGACGTCGCGGTCATCACCGGCATCGGCATCGACCATGTCGACTATCTGGGCGGGACGCGTGAGAGCATCGGCTTCGAAAAGGCCGGCGTCCTGCGCGCAGCGCGGCCCGGCGTCTGCGCGGATCCGGATCCGCCGCGCTCGCTGCTGACCCACGCGGCGGCGATCGGCGCGCCGCTGTTCCGCCTGGGGACGGACTTCGGTTACGTCATCGAGGGCGACCGGTGGCAATACTGGGTGCGGCGCGGGCAGGATATCGTGCGCCGGCACGGCCTGCCGTTGCCCGCGTTGCGCGGCGCCATCCAGGTCCGCAACGCGGCAGCGGCGCTGACGGGATTGGAACTGCTGGCCGGGCGTCTTGCCGTGCCGATGGGTGCGGTGCGCGACGGACTGGTCGGCGTCGACTGGCCGGCGCGGTTCCAGGTCCTGCCCGGGCGTCCGGCCATCATCCTCGACGTCGCGCACAACCCGCAGGCGGCAGCCATACTCGCGCTGAACCTGGGCGACATGGGTTACTTCCCGCGCACCATCGCCGTGTTCAGCATCCTCGCCGACAAGGACATCGCCGGCGTGGCCGGGGTGATGAGACCCAGGATCGACCGCTGGCTGATCGCGCCCTCCGGCGGCGCGCGGGGCGCAACGGCGGCACACATCGGCGCCGCGCTGGCGGAAGCCGGCATCGGCGGCGAGGATGTAGTCGCGTGCGTCGACATCGCGCAGGCGCTGGCGCGTGCGCGGGACGAGGCCGGCGAAGCTGATAGAATTGTCGTCTTCGGTTCCTTCGTCACCGTGGCCGCCGCGCTGCTCGCGCTGGAGCGGACGCGGCGTCCGGGGCACTGACGACAAGCCAATGGCCGATCCCGACAACACCGTACTCGAGAATGCCCGCAAACGCGCCCGCCGCCGCCTGGTGGGCGCGGTCGTGCTGGCGCTGGCAACGGCGGTCATCCTGCCCATGTTCCTCGAGTCCGATCCCAAGCCGCTGGGCCCAGACGTGCAGATCCAGATCCCCGCCATCGACGATGCGAAGTTCCAGAATCGGCTGACGCCCGCGGGAACCGCCGTCGCACCGGCCGCCGGCAAGTCCGCGGCGCCGGCGCCGCGCGAACCCGCGAAGCCGGCAACGGAGGCTTCCCAGCCGGCGCCCGCGAAGGCGGAGGTAGCCGATGCCGCGGCGGGCAAGTCCGAATCCGCGGCGCCGGCGACTGCTCCGCTGCAAAAGTCAGACGAGAGCAAGAATGCGACGACCGCGCCAGCGGCCAAGTCCGTCGAGTTGGCAGTTGCCCCGACCGTCGCCGGGTCAGACGCACAACCCGCCGCGAAGCAACCCGGGAAGCCGGCCTCCCCACCGGCGGCGGCCATTGCCACGCCCGCGAAGAAGGCCGCCCTTCCGGCGCCGGCTGCGGCGTCTGCCGGGGCCGCAGGTCAGGCAAACGGACCGGCGCCCGGCCAGACAAGAGCAACCGCGCCACCGGCGTCCGCCGCCACGCTACCGGCCTTTTCGCTCACTGCGACGGTGACCGCGCCCGCACCCAATGCAGGCGCGGCGTCGGCCGCAGCACCGGCAGCGGCGCGCGCGCCCCCGGCCGGTCCTGGCCAGTATGTCGTGCAGATCGGCGCCTTTCTCGACGCCACGGTCGCGAAGGACCTGGCGGCGAAGGCGGGCGCGCAGGGCTTCACCGCGTTCCTGGAAGCGGTCACGACCAAGAGTGGGCAGGTGCAACGCGTGCGCATCGGGCCATTCGCCACGCGCGGCGAGGCGGATGCCGCGGCGGCGAAACTCAAGGGCGCCGGCTTTACCGCCGATGCCCGTCCGCGCTAGGGCACAGCACCGCGATGACCGCGTTCGACTACGCAATGCTCGGTGTGATCGTCGTCTCGGTGGCGATCAGCATCTGGCGCGGGCTGGTGCGCGAAGTCATGTCGCTGCTGTCGTGGCTGGTAGCGCTCTGGGTCGCGGCGCGGTTTTCGGTCGTGTTCGCGGACTGGATGCCGGCGGCGATGACCAATCCTTCGGCGCGCTACGTGACCGCGTTCGTGGCGCTGTTCCTGGGCGCCGTGATCGTGCTGGAACTCCTCGCGGTGCTGCTCGCCAGGCTGCTGCACGCGGCGGGGCTGGGCTTCCTCGACCGCGCGCTGGGCGCGATATTCGGCCTCGCCCGCGGCGCGCTGCTGGCGTGGATACTGACTCTTCTCGGCGGTCTCACCTCGCTGCCGCAGCAGGACTGGTGGCGCGATGCCCTGTTCGCGCCTCCCCTGCAGGCGGCGGTGCTGGCGGCGAGGCCGCTGTTGCCGCTGGAAATCGCCAGGCGGCTGAAATACTCGTAGCGCTGCGGATCAGGAGCACATCATGTGCGGAATACTCGGCATCGTCGCCCATACCGCGGTCAACCAGATGCTGTACGACGGATTGATCGCACTCCAGCATCGGGGCCAGGATGCCGCGGGCATCGTCACCGGCAACGGCAACGCGCTGCACATGCACAAAGGCAAAGGGATGGTGCGCGACGTCTTCCGCACGCGCAACATGCGCGACCTGGTCGGCAGCATGGGGATCGCCCACACCCGCTACCCGACCGCCGGATCGGCCGACAGCGCGCAGGAGTCGCAGCCGTTCTACGTGAATTCGCCGTTCGGCATCGTGCTCGCGCACAACGGCAACCTGACCAACACCGAAGCGCTGCGCGAGGAGCTCTCGCGGCTCGACTTCCGCCACCTGAACACCAACTCCGACACCGAGGTGCTGCTCAACATCTTCGCCTACGAGCTCGAGCGCATCGTACGCGACCAGCCGATGGGCCCGGATGCGATCTTCGCCGCGGTGGCCGGCGTGCACCAGCGCTGCCAGGGCGCGTACGCGGTCGTTGCGCTGATCGCCGGCTGGGGCCTGCTCGCGTTTCGCGATCCGTTCGGCATCCGGCCGCTGATCATGGGCAGGACCGAAGTCCTGGGGGGCGCCGAGTTCGCGATCACGTCGGAGTCCGTCGCGCTCGACACGCTGAACTTCGACACGCTGCGCGATGTGGCGCCGGGCGAGGCGATTTTCGTCTCGCAAGCCGGCGAGCTGCATGCGCGCCAGTGCGCGAAGTCGCCCCGGCTCTTTCCGTGCATCTTCGAGTATGTGTACCTGGCGCGGCCCGACTCGGTGATCGACGGCGCGTCGGTCTACGAAGCGCGTCTGCACATGGGCGAGGAACTCGCGGAGAAGATCCGCCTGATGCCGGAGGCGCAGGACATCGACGTGGTGATCCCGATACCTGATTCCAGCCGGCCGTACGCGCTGGAACTGGCGAACAGCCTCGGGCTCAAGTATCGCGAGGGGTTCGTCAAGAACCGCTACATCGGGCGCACGTTCATCATGCCCGGCCAGGCGATGCGGCAGCGATCGGTCCGGCAGAAACTCAACACGGTCGACGTCGAGTTCAAGGGCAAGGTGGTGCTGCTGGTCGACGATTCGATCGTGCGTGGCACCACGAGCAATCGCATCGTGCAGATGGCGCGCGACGCCGGCGCGCGCAAGGTGTACTTCGCCTCGGCCTCGCCGCCGGTGCGCTACCAGAACGTGTACGGCATCGACATGCCGAACCAGGACGAGCTGATCGCGCACTCCCGCGACGAGGCCGCGATCGGCCGCGAGATCGGCGCGGATCTGCTGATCTACCAGGAGCTCGATGCGCTCAAGCGCGCGGTGACCCGGGCCAATCCGGCGCTGACCGAGTTCGAGGCGTCGTGCTTCGACGGCAACTACATCACCGGCGACATCACGGTCGCGTACCTGTCGCGCGTGGCCGGCGAGCGCGATCCGGATCGCGGCCAGGACGACGACGGCGCGGAGACGAACGAGGAGTTGTCGTTGGCCGGGAACTGAGCGGCCAAGACCGTGGCAACAGGGCGCCGGATTCCGCAAATTCCGTAGGATGGGTGGAGCGCAGCGATACCTATCGATGGTGGGTCGAGCGCAGCGACACCCATCGCGTGGAATCGCCTCACAGTGCGATGCCATTTTTGACAGTCCCGCCGCATTCCCGTATATTTCAGTTGCGCCGATTTGATTCAGCTTGCGGGCGCGTTACAAATGCGGCTAAAGCGAGTTTGAGTGCAATCCATCGAACCCGTTTGGCATGACGCGAACGGGTTTTGTCTTTTTCGGGACCGGAATGAAAAACCAGGGCTTCACCACCACCATCCTGCACGGCGACCGCCGGCGCGGCACCGAGTTCGGCGCCACGCACGCGGCGGTCCACCCTTCGGTTGCGTTCGGCTACGAGAAAACGAAGGATCTCGTCCGCGTGTTCCAGGGCGACATGCCGGGATACGTCTACGGACGCCAGCACAATCCGACCGTCACCGCGCTCGAAGCCAAGGTCACCGCGATGGAGGAGGGCGCCGCCACCGTCTGCTTCGCCACCGGAATGGCCGCGATCTCCGCCATGCTCTGGTCGCTGCTCAAGCGCGGCGACCACGTCGTGGTCAGCAGTTTCGTGTTCGGCAACACCAACAGCCTGTTCAATTCGCTGGCCGAACTGGGCTGCGAGGTGACATTCGTCGATGCGACCGACGCGGCGAACGTCGAAGCCGCGCTGCGGCCCGCGACGCGGATGGTGTTCGTCGAGACCATCGCCAATCCGCGCACACAGGTGGCCGATCTCGAAGGCATCGGGCGCCTGTGCGCGCCGCGCAACATCGTGTACGTGGTCGACAACACGATGACGTCACCCGCGCTGTTTCGTCCGAAGGCCGTCGGCGCGAGCCTGATCGTCAACGCGCTGACCAAGTACATCGGCGGGCACGGCAACGCGTTGGGCGGCGCCATCACCGCCACCGGACTGTACGACTGGGCAGCCTATCCCCACATCAATGCCGGCTACAGGAAGGGCGACTCGCGCGGATGGGGCATGACGCAGATCCGCAAGAAGGGCCTGCGCGATGCCGGCGGCACGCTCGCGGCCACTGCCGCGCACGACATCGCCGTCGGCGCCGAGACGCTGGCGCTGCGCATGGCGCGGACCAACAGCAACGCGCTGGCCGTCGCGCGTTTCCTGGCCGCGCATCCGAAGGTCGCCCGCGTCCATCATCCCGGATTGCCGGACCATCCGCAGCACGCGCGCGCGGCGCGACTGTTCACGGGCTACGGCGGGCTGTTTTCGTTCGAGCTGGCCGCGGGCGTCGACTGCTTCGACCTGCTCGACGCGCTGAGGGTCGTGATCCTGTCGAGCAACCTGGGCGACACGCGGACACTGGCGCTGCCCGCCGCGCACACGATCTTCTTCGAGATGGGCGCCGAGCGGCGCGCGTCGATGGGCATCGCCGATTCGCTGATCCGGGTGTCGGTTGGCATTGAGGACGAGGCGGACCTGATCGAGGACTTCGCGCAGGCGCTGGCCGCCTGCAAGGGGTCCGGAGCCGCCTGAGCGCCCGAGTTCAAGGCGGCTATTCGAGGGCGCGCGCCACGCTGCCGGCGCCGTCGACTTCGAAGCAGGCACCCGCCTCGCGCCAGTCGGCCAGCACGATGCGCTCGCAGGCGCGGCCGTCGACCATGTGGACATGCCGGGCCGGCCGGTGCGTGTGCCCATGGATCATCCGGGTCACGCCGTGACGGCGGAACGCGGCGACGACGGCATCGGCGTTGACGTCCATGATCTCCATGCTCTTGCCCGACTTCGCCGCGTCGCTCTCCTCGCGCAGTTGCCGAGCCAGGTGCTTGCGCGCCGCGAGCGGCTGCCGGAGCAGTGCCTGCTGCCACGCCGGATCGCGTACTTGCGCGCGGAATTTCTGGTACGCGGCATCGTCGGTGCACAGCTGGTCGCCATGCAGCAGCAACGTGCGAGTCCCATGCAGATCCACCACCAGTTCTTCCGCCAGCAGCGTCCCGCCCGTTGCCCGGGCGAATCCGGCGCCGAGCAGGAAGTCGCGGTTGCCGTGCTGAAAGAAGACAGGGATGCCGTGGTCGGCGAGCGCGCGCAGTGCGGCGACGACCGGCGCGTTGAAAGGATCCGCGGCATCGTCGTCGCCGGGCCACGCCTCGAACAGGTCGCCGAGGACGTACAGCGCATCGGCGCGGCGCGCGGCGCCCGCGAGCAGTTCCTGCAGGATCCGGGACAGATGGGGCGCTTCGGGTTTCAGGTGCAGGTCGGAAATGAACAGCGTGGACATGAGGCTCCCAGAGTTGGCCACCGCGCCGGCGCGCGACGCAGCGTCCCCGCAGACGCCGAAAGGGCGCCGGCATCACCGACGCCGGCGCCCCGCCAAGGCCATCATTGCCGCGCCGGCACGAGCGTCAGCTTGCGTCCTCGGTCACCTTGAGGATCACCACGTCATCCATCGGCACGTCCTGGTGGAAGCCCTTGGTCCCGGTGCGCACGCCGGTGATCTTGTCGACGATGTCGGTGCCCGAGACCACCTTGCCGAACACGCAATAGCCGTACCCCGACGCGTCGGCCGAGCGGAAATTGAGGAAATCGTTGTCGGCCACGTTGATGAAGAACTGCGCCGACGCCGAATGCGGGTCCCCGGTGCGCGCCATCGCCACCGTGTAGCGCTTGTTGACGAGGCCGTTGTCGGCCTCGTTGGCGATGGGCTCGCGCGTGGATTTCTGCTTCATGCCCGGCGCGAAGCCGCCTCCCTGGATCATGAAATTGCCGATCACGCGATGAAAGACCGTGTTGTCGTAGTGCCCGTCGCGCACGTACTGCAGGAAGTTGGCGACAGTCTTCGGCGCCGCGGCCGCGTCGAGTTCTATCCCGATTGTGCCCTGGCTGGTTTCGAGCTTGACCATGTCCGACTCTCCTTACTTGGCGACGAGTGTCACGGATTCGATCAGGATGGGATCCTTGGGCAGGTTCTGGTGCGGGCCGGAGGCGCCGGTGGGGACGGCGACGATCTTCTGCGCGACATCCATGCCCTTGACGACCTTGCCGAACGCGCAATAACCCCAGCCCTGCGGCGGCAGCGTGTAGTTCAGCTTGTCGTTGTTCACCACGTTGATGAAGAACTGCGACGTCGCCGAATGCGGGTCGCCGGTGCGCGCCATCGCGATGGTTCCGGTGTCGTTGCCGGCGCAGGCGGCGCCCTCATGCTGCAGCGGCGGGCGCGTCGGTTTCTGATAAAGGTCTTTGGCATAGCCGCCGCCCTGGATCATGAAGCCGGGTATCACGCGGTGGAAGATCGTGCCGGCGTAGTGGCCGCTCTTGACGTACTCCAGGAAGTTGGCGACCGTCTTCGGCGCCTTGTCCGCGTACAACTCGATGGTCATCGAGCCCAGCGAGGTCTTGAGCTCGACCTGGGGGTTGGCGGCGCTGGCCGCCAGCGGCCATGCCAGCGCGAAGGCGGTGGCGAAGGCGGCAATGGGGAGTGAACGCATCGGTGATTCCTTGGTAAGTTGGAGGTCGGGTTACGGCCCAAGCGGCCGCGCAGTTTAGCGCGCCCGCACCATGGCGTCCAGTCGCCCGGCGTCAGGGCAAAATCTTCTCTTGGGCGATGTGCCAGCCGTCACCTTCCCTGGCGAGCAGCAGGAACTTCCGGGTGTTCAGGTTGGTGCGCTCGGACCTGTAGCGTTGGTGAAATGTCACCTGCGCCTGGTTGCCCTCGACGAGCGCGACCTGCGGTTGCTCGATGCTGACCTGCACTTCCCTGGCCGCGGGAAAGCTGGCACGGCGCGCGGCTTCCCACTGCGCGCGCGACATGCCCTCGGGCGTGAAATTCTTGCTGTACGCGCCCAGGTAGCCATCGAGATTGCGCGCCGACCAGGCGCTGGCCCAGGCATTAACCGCCTGAAGCACGGCGCCGGATTCGCCTCTCGCTGCCGCCGCCGTGGCGCCACCAGCCGCTGCCGGCGCTCTGGCCGCCGGGAGCGCGGCCGCGGCCGCGGCCGGCTTTGGCGCTTCGCCCTTGACCGGCGCGGCGGGCGCCGCCGCGGCAGGTTTTGCGGCCGCGGCAAAGGCGCTCCTGATTGAAGCCAGCTTTGCGTTGGCGCTGGCGTTGGACTTGTCCAGCTGCAGCGCCTTGTCATAGGCCTGGCTGGCCATCCGGGCATAAACGTCGCCGAGATTTTCGTACGCCGTCGCGTATGAGGGATTGGTCTGGATCGCCATCTCGAGCGCGGTCTTGGCTTTTTCGTACTGGCCCTTGGCCGCGAACAGCGACGCCAGGTTGTTGTACGGTTCGGGCAGTTCCGGATAGTCTTCGGTGAGCGCCTGGAAGAGCGCGATGGCTTCGGCGGACTTGCCCTGCTCGCTCAGCACCACGCCCTTGATGAACCGGGACTGCGCGTCTTTCGGATTCTTGGCCAGCAACGCATCGGCCTTGACCGCGGCGGCATCGAGCTGTCCCTGCCGCAACAGCCGGTTGATTTCCTGTGCGTCCTGCGCGCCCGCCAGCGCCGCCGCGCAGGCCAGAACGAGTCCACACGACACGCGAAAAGCGCTGCGGCGCAGCCAGAGCAGGGGACCCATCATGGTGTGTCCAGTTGGATCGGGGAAGAGCCTCGATTGTAGCAAGAAGGGTATGCCGCCGCCAGAATCACGGCTCATTCGCGGCCGGCGCGGATGTCGGCGATGGCGGCGTCGATCAGCGCGCGCGAAATGCTGATGGGGCTGGGCAGCCTGGGCAGTTCGTCCAGCGCGAACCAGCGGGCGTCGGAGAGTTCGGCCGGATCCGGACGCAGGTCGCCCGCCGCGTGGTCGGCGATGAACGCGAGCATCAGCGAATGCGGAAACGGCCACGACTGGCTGCGGAAGTAGCGCAGGTTGGCGATGGTGATACCCACTTCCTCGAAGACCTCCCGGTGCACGCATTCCTCGAGGCTCTCGCCCGCCTCGACAAAGCCGGCAAGGGCGCTGTACACGCCGGGCAGAAAGTGCGGCGCGCGCCCGAGCAGGATGCGGTCCCCGTGGCGCACCAGCACCATCATCGCCGGCGCGATCCGCGGGTACGCGGTGAAACCACACGCGGGGCAGGCCATCGCCCGCTCGCCCGCCTGCAACGCCATCGGCGTGCCGCAGCAACCGCAATGGCGGTGCGTGCGGGTCCACTCGGCGAGTTGCAGCGCGCGGCCGGCCAGGCCGACCTCGGCATCCGGCAGCACGCCGAACAAGGAACGCAGGCCGCGCCATTCGAACTCGCCTCCCGGGTCGGCGAACTGGCCGGGCGTCTCGACCACGACGACCCGGCAGGGCAGGCCCGCGTAGTCGCCGAAGCAGTGGATCGCCGCGGCCGCCGCCGCCGTGCCCGTGACCGGCGGCGCGTCCGCTGCCGGCAGGCGCGGCACTTCGCCCCGCGTGACCAGGAGCTTCCCGCCGTGCACGACAAACCAGTAGCCCGCGGCGAGCAGGTCCGCATCGTCCTGCCGCGGCGAGAATCCTTCGGGCGTGATCAGCATGCGCTGCCTGGACTTAGGCGTTGAAAGGAGGGGCGCAGACAGATGCCCCTCTTTGGTGATAACGGTCAGTTCCACGAAGCGCGATCCGCTGTGGTCGTCCGGGGTGTAGCTGACGGTGAAGCCGCCGGTGTCGAAGCCGAAGTTCTCCATGGTCGCGATGAAGCGCTCCCGCGTCAGGTTGGGCCCGGTGCGGCGCAATCCCTCGACCAGAACCTTGGCGGCGATGAAGCCCTCCAGGCTGGTGAACGAGAACTCGGACTTGCCGCTGGCCGCTGCGAACAGCCGCTGGTATTCCCGGACCACGGGCACGCCGAGATTCCAGGGAAACGGCACGACCTGCGTGATGCCCACGCCGCGCCCCGTCTCGCCCAGTTCATTGGCCAACGCCCGGCTGCCCACGAACGAGACGTTGATGAACTGCGGATTCGAGCCGGCCCTTTTCATTTCGCGAATGAAAGCCGCGCAGGACTTGTATGCGCTGACCATCACGACCGCCTGCGGTTCGGTCGCCGCGATCGCCTTGACCGCCGCCGCGACATCGATCGTGTTGCGCTCGACGGTGCCGGTGACGGAGATTCCGAGGTTCCGCTTCTTCACCGCGCGTTCCACACCGGCCAGTCCCGCGCGGCCGTAGTCGTCGTTCTGGTAGAACACGGCGATCTTTGTCAGCCCCAGGTTGACCATTTGCTCGATGATCTTGTCCGTCTCCGCAAAGTAGCTTGCGCGCACGTTGAAGATGAAGCGGTTGACGGGAGTGCGCAACGATTCGGCGCCGGTGAACGGTCCGACAAACGGCACCTGCGCTTCGGTGAGGATGGGCTTCGAGGCATTGGAGGTCGGGGTTCCGACGTACCCAAAGAGCAGGAACGCGCCGTCGGCGATGAGCTTGCGGGTGTTGGCGGCCGCGCGGTCCGGCTCGTAGCCATCGTCGAGCGCGGTGAGCTCGATGCGCCTGCCATGGACGCCGCCTTGCCTGTTGATATGGTCGAAATAAGCCAAGGCGCCGGCGCGCATTTCCGTGCCCAGCTCCGACGCCGGCCCGGTGAACGCGGCCGACTGGCCGAGCACGATCTTCTTCGCGGTGACGCCATCCTGGGCGTGCGCGGCGGGCATCGACCCGCCGAGCAACGCGAGCGCCAAGCCCAGCGACACGCCCAAGTATTGCCTGCTGTACATCTTCACGTCTTTCTCCTGTCCGTCGCCGCGACCGTATGCCGGCCGGGTTAGAATTCCGCCCACGACGCTTTATGCCATCTTACCCCGAATGCGCCCGGTCCCATCGGGACGACAGGCGCCGTTCCCAGCCCGACTGCCATCATGCTCGAACTCCCCGGTGTCACCCTGGTCTGCATCGACTGTGTCCGGCACGAGCTCGCGCTAGCGGCGCTGGAGCAGTCGCTGCTGCGCTGCCGGTTCGGCGCGGCGCTGTTCGTGACCGACCGCGAGATCCCGATCGAAGAATTGCGCGTCGTCAAGGTGCCGCCAATCCTCACGCGCGCCGACCACGCGCGCTTCGTGGCGAGCAACCTGGCCGCCCTGGTCAAGACCACCCATGTGCTGCTCATCGCGTGGGACGCGTTCGTGGTGAATGCCGCCGCGTGGAGCGACGAGTTCCTGGCCTTTGATCACGTGGCGCCCCTGCCGGCAGAGGGTGTCGCGGATGCCGGCGGCGACGGCAGTGGCGATGGCAGCGGCGATGGCAGTGGCGATGCCGATGCGCTGACCGGCGGCATTGCCCTGCTCTCCGTGCGCCTGCTGCGGGCGCTGCGGGATCCGCGCGCCGCCGCGATGGCCGGCGCGGCGCTCGCGCCCGGGCGGGCATTGCGGCCGTTGCTGGAAGGCGAGCTCGGACTGCGCTATGCGCCGCAGGCTTTGGCCGATCGCTTCGCCTTCGGCGCCGGCTATCCCGCGGGACAGCCGTTCGGGTTCCAGGGCCTGTTCAACATGTGGATGTTCTTCCAGGCCCGGGATCTGGATTCCTTTCTCGCGATGGCGACGCCCGCCATCCTGGCGTCCTCCGCGGCCCTTTCGCTGGCGGTGAACCTGCGCGAACTGGGGCGCGGCGACGAAGCGAAGGCAGCGCTGCGCGCCATCCTGGGCGCGCATCCTGGGCACACCCAGGCGCGAGCGATGCTGGATGCGATGCAACGCTCCGTGCTCGCAGGCGCCGCCGCGGCGCCGACGCCGCGCGCCGTCGGGCGCAACGATCCCTGTCCCTGCGGCAGCGGGCAGAAGTTCAAGCAATGCCACGGGCGGCTGGGCGGGCCGCCGCTGCCCGCTGTGCCGCCTTCGCCGGGCGCCCGCGAATCAGCGGCGATCCCGGAAACCGCCGCCAGACCGGCAACGACCCTTGAAGCCACCGCCGCCCGCGGCACCCTCGCCGTGCTGCTGCATCGCGCGCGCGCCGCGTTCGATCGCAACGATCTGTCCGAGGCGGAAGCGATCTATCGCAAGGTTCTGGCGCGGCGGCCCGACGATCCGGTCGCCACCGGCTATCTGGGCGTGATCGCGACCAAGCAGCGGCGCTTCGACGAAGCCGCGCCGCTGCTACGGCGCGCGATTGTCCTCGCCCCGGATGCGCCCGAGTATCACAACAACCTCGGACTGCTGCACCAGGTCCAGGCGGAGTTCGCCATGGCGGCGGACGCGTACCGGCGCGCGCTCGCCCTGGCGCCGGACTATGCGCCGGCGCACAACAACCTGGGACTTGCGCTGCAGGAGCAGGGATTGCTCCCGGCCGCGATCGCCGCGTTCCGCGCCGCGATCCGCCAGATGCCCGCGTTCGCCGAAGCGCACTGGAATCTCGCCCTGGCGCTGTTGCTGGGGGGCGACTTCGACGAGGGGTTGGTCGAACAGGAATGGCGGTTGCAGGTAGCGCACCACCGCGACTGGTGGGCCCGCCGCCGGCAGTTTCCGCAATGGCGGGGCGAGCCCCTCGCCGGGCGGCGCTTCCTGATCCTCGCCGAACAAGGAATGGGAGACATGATCCAGTTCGTTCGCTACGCCGAGGAATTGTCGGCCCGCGGGGCCACGGTGCTGGTGGCGTCGCCGCCGGATCTGGCCGACCTGCTCCGCAGCGCGCCCGGCGTGTCGGCCGTGGTGCCCACTGAAGGACCGTACCCGCCGTGCGATTTCCAGGCGCCGGTGATGAGCCTGCCACTGCTGTGCGGAACGCGCCGGTCCACCATTCCCGGGCGGGAGCGCTATCTCGCCGCCGATCCGGTGCGCATGGCCCACTGGCGAGTGCTGCTGGGCGGCAAGACCAGGCCGCGGGTGGGAGTCGCCTGGGCGGGCAATCCCGAGCAGGCGCGCGACCGCTACCGTTCGATGCCGCTGGCGGCACTCGAGCCGCTGCTGGCGATCAAGGATATCGAGTGGATCGGGCTGCAGAAGGGCGCGGCCACGCAGCAGATCGCGGCGCTGCCGCCGCATTGCGCGGTGCGCGACATGACCGCCCAGTCGAAGAACTTCGCCGACCTTGCGGCGTTGATCAGCGAGCTGGACCTTGTGATTACCATCGACACGTCAGTCGTGCATGTGGCCGGCGCTCTGGGCAAGCCGACGCTGCTGCTGCTCGACACCGGGCACGACTGGCGCTGGCAACAAAACCGCAACGACACGCCCTGGTATCCGACCGTGCGCCTGCTGCGGCAGGCGACGCGCGGGGACTGGGCCAGTGCCGTCCTGCTGGCCCACGACGAACTGTTGCGGCATTTCGATCTCGGGCATCGTCCTGCCGGGACGACGGCGCCGCAATCCTGAATGCGGCGCCGCGGCCGCAACGGGCCCGCGTTCGCCATCTGCCGCGCACCGGCGGCGCCGGCGCGGCGCGGTGCGCTGTTCGGCTGCAGTTCAGGTCGCGAAGAACTCGCGGACCTTGTCCATGAACGACTTGGCCTTCGGATTCTGGCGCGCGGCATTCTCCTGCAGTATTTCCTCGAACTCGCGCAGCAGTTCCTTCTGGCGCGCCGTCAGGTGGATCGGCGTCTCGATCGCGACATGGCAATAGAGGTCGCCCGGCGTGTGGCCGCGGACCGGCTTGATGCCCTTGTTCTTCAGCCGGAAGGTCTGGCCGGACTGCGTCTCGGCCGGAATCTTGATCTGCGCCTTGCCCTCCAGCGTCGGGATTTCGACCGAACCGCCCAGCGCCGCCGTCGCAAACGAAATCGGCATCTCGCAATGCAGGTCAGCCGCCTCGCGCTGGAAGACCGGATGCGGCTTGAGGTTCATCACCACGTACAGGTCGCCGGCGGGTCCGCCGTTGACGCCCGGCTCGCCTTCGCCGGCCAGCCGGATGCGGTCGTCCTGGTCAACGCCCTGCGGGATTTTCACCGATAGCGTCTTGTGGTTCTTCACCCGGCCGGCGCCGTGGCAGGTGCGGCAGGGGTCGGCGATCATCTTGCCGGTGCCGTGGCACTCGGAGCAGGTCTGCTGGATGGAAAAGAACCCTTGCGAAACGCGCACTTGGCCGTGGCCGTTGCAGGTTGTGCAGGTGACCGGCTTGGTTCCCGGCTTGGCGCCGGTGCCGTGGCAGGGCTCGCACGCTTCCATGGTCGGGATGCGGATCTTGGCCTCGGTGCCGCGCGCCGCGTCTTCAAGCGAGATCTCGAGGTTGTAGCGCAGGTCGGCGCCGCGATAGACGCCGTTGCCGCCCCGCCCGCCGCCCCCGCCGCGCGCACCGCCGAACAGGTCACCGAAAATGTCGCCGAACGCGTCCGCAAAGCCGCCGAACCCCGCGCCCGCGCCGGCGCCCCCGCCCACGGTCTGGTCGACCCCGGCATGGCCGAACTGGTCATAGGCCGCGCGCTTCTTGGCGTCGGCGAGCACTTCGTAGGCCTCCTTGGCTTCCTTGAACTTCTCCTCGGATTCCTTGTTGTCCGGATTGCGGTCCGGATGGAATTTCATCGCCAGCTTGCGATAGGACTTCTTGATGTCCTCGTCGGTCGCATCGCGATTGACGCCGAGAGTCTGGTAATAGTCGCGCTTGGCCATAGTGAAGACTTAGGTTGGTTGCCCGCCGCTTGCGAGAAGCGCCGTTCCGAAACAAATCAGATTCGTGAAATCACGCGCCCAAGGCCGCAGCCAGGGACACGCCGTCATTGCAAGATCACGGCGCCCGTCGTGGCGCCACAACAATTGCCCCACCCGCACAGCTAACGCCCCGCCCGCAGTGAACGCCCCGAAGCGAGCGCAGCGAAGCGAAGCGCAAAGGCCGCGTTGAGCGGCGCCCGCGAGGGCGTCCGCTCGAACGCGGCCAGTTAGAACGGCGCGCAGCGCCAGTCTAACCCTTCTTGTCTTTGACCTCGGTGAACTCCCGCATCGACAACGTTACCGTCATCCGCCGCCTTGCCGCCGCCACCGCCCGCTCCGCCGCCCTGCGCGCCGCCCGCCCCGCCCGCGCCATCGGCCTTCGCCTGCTGCTCGGCGTACATCTTCTCGCCGAGCTTCTGCGAGGCCTTGGCCAGCGCTTCGGTCTTGGCCTTGATCGTGTCCAGGTCGCCGGTCTTGATCACTTCCTCGGCATCCTTGATCGCGGCTTCGATCGCGGACTTCTCGCCGGCGTCGATCTTGTCGCCATACTCCGTCAGCGATTTCTTCACCGTGTGCACGAGGTTGTCGGCCTGGTTGCGCGCGTCGACGAGCTCGCGCAGCTTGCGGTCGTCTTCGGCGTGCTCTTCGGCGTCCTTCACCATCTTCTGGACTTCGGCTTCCGAAAGTCCCGAGTTGGCGGTGATCTTGATCTTGTTTTCCTTGCCGGTGGCCTTGTCCTTCGCCGACACGTGCAGGATCCCGTTGGCGTCGATATCGAAGCCGACCTCGATCTGCGGCATGCCGCGCGGCGACGGCGGGATGCCCTCGAGGTTGAACTGCCCGAGGCTCTTGTTGCCGGAGGCCACGTCGCGCTCGCCCTGCAGAACATGAATCGTGACCGCCGACTGGTTGTCGTCCGCCGTCGAGAACACCTGGCTGGCCTTGGTCGGGATCGTCGTGTTCTTCTTGATCAGCTTGGTCATCACGCCGCCCAGCGTCTCGATGCCCAGCGACAGCGGCGTCACGTCGAGCAGCAGCACGTCCTTGACGTCGCCCTTGAGCACGCCGCCCTGGATGCCGGCGCCGACCGCGACCGCCTCATCGGGGTTCACGTCCTTGCGCGGCTCGCGGCCGAAGAACTCGCGGACCTTGTCCTGCACCTTGGGCATCCGGGTCATGCCGCCGACCAGGATCACGTCGTCGATCTCGGTGAGCTTGACGCCCGCGTCCTTGATCGCGATCCGACACGGCTCGATCGTGCGCTCGATCAGGTCGTCGACAAGCGACTCGAACTTCGCGCGCGTAATCTTCATCGTCAGGTGCGACGGCACGCCGTTGACCATCGAGATGTACGGCTCGTTCAATTCAGTTTGCTGCGACGACGACAATTCGATCTTGGCGCGCTCGGCCGTGATCTTGATCCGCTGCAGCGCGATCGGGTCCTTTGACAGGTCCTGTCCGCTTTGCTTCTTGAATTCCTCGACGATGTAGTCGATCACGCGCTGGTCGAAGTCCTCGCCGCCCAGGAACGTGTCGCCGTTGGTCGAGAGCACTTCGAACTGCTTCTCGCCGTCGACGTCGGCGATCTCGATGATCGAGATGTCGAACGTGCCGCCGCCCAGGTCGTAGACGGCGATCTTGCGGTCCTTCGACGACGCCTTGTCCATCCCGAACGCCAGCGCGGCCGCGGTCGGCTCGTTGATGATCCGCTTGACCTCGAGCCCGGCGATGCGCCCGGCGTCCTTGGTCGCCTGCCGCTGCGAGTCGTTGAAGTAGGCGGGCACGGTGATCACCGCTTCGGTGACTTCCTCACCCAGGTAGTCTTCGGCTGTCTTCTTCATCTTGCGCAGCACTTCGGCCGACACTTGTTGCGGGGCCATCTTCTTGCCGCGCACTTCCACCCACGCGTCGCCGTTGTCGGCCTTGACGATGGAGTACGGCATCAGCGCGATGTCCTTCTGCACTTCCTTTTCGTCGAAGCGGCGGCCGATCAGCCGCTTGATCGCGTAGATCGTGTTCTTGGCGTTGGTGACGGCCTGCCGCTTGGCCGGCGCGCCGATCAGGACCTCGCCGTCGTCGGCGTAGGCGACGACGGACGGCGTGGTGCGCGCGCCCTCGCTGTTTTCAATGACCTTGGGCTGGCCACCTTCCATAATGGAGACGCACGAATTCGTCGTGCCCAGGTCGATCCCGATGATTTTTCCCATGCTCTGCCCCTGTTCTTGATGATTGCTGTTCCGCGCCGCCTTCAGGAGGCGCCTCGATGCCTGTCAGTTGGGGTTATTGCCCCTTGCTTTCAACTGGTCTCTCGCCCTGCCTTGCCGCCGTGTCCCTGGACTTGGCCACCGCCACCATCGCGGGCCGCAACACGCGGTCCTGCAACAGATACCCCTTCTGAAACACCTGGACCACCGTGTTGGCGGGAAGCTCCGATTCCAGTTGCGTCACCGCCTGGTGCCGGTTGGGGTCGAACTTCTGGTTCAGGGGATTGATCTCGACGATCTTGGCCTTGTCGAACGCCGCGGCCAGGTTCTTCAGCGTCAACTCGACGCCGAGCTTGATCTGCTCGATGCTCGAAGCCTGGTCGGCCAGCGCCATCTCCAGCGTGTCCTTGACGGGCAGCAGATTGTTCGCAAAGCCCTCGATCGCGTACTTGTGGGCGCTGGCGACGTCGGCCTGCGCGTGCTTGCGCATGTTTTCGCTGTCGGCCAGCGCGCGCAGCAACGCATCCTTGATCTGCGAAGATTCGGCCAGCGCCGATTGGAGTTGGTCGGTCAGGTCCGCGGCGCTGTGGTCGGCGCTCGCTTCCCCGCCGGTGGTCGCCATGGGAGGGTGCGGATCGGACCCGGTGGGCGCGGCGGGTGTGGCCTGGGATTGGGTGGTGTCTGACATTTTGATTGGCTCTGAGATGGGTCGTTAACACAAGACCCTTTGACAATTGGGGCAATGGGTCCGCTTTCAAGCTGAAACCGGGCGTGAATCCCGGGTTAGCGCCCGCTTACTTGAAGATCAGCGCGACGCCGTGGGCTTCCTCCGGCATCAGGGCCAGCGAGCCATCGGGCAGCGGGACCGGATGCAGGCCGCCGGCGCGCAGGGCCGCCGCGGCCAACGCGAGGTCGCCGGTGCTCAGATACACCGCGGCAAAGACCGCGGGGCCGCCGGCCGGGGGCACGCTCACGCCGGGCAATTGCGCCGTCAGCGCGGCATGGGTCAGCAGGACGACGGGCGCGGCGCCGGTGTTGATCGCGATTCCGCCCGGAATCGGGTGGCGGGGCGCGTCGAACACCCGGCCCCACAAGAGCCCGGCCGCCGCCGGATCGCCGGTGGCGATCACGACCTTGTTGATGCCGGTCACCGTGTTCGGATGGCGCCGCCGCCCCGGCCGCCACACCAGTTCAGGGGTGAAATGCTGGCAGGCGAACGCGCGGCCGCCCGGCGTGCGCGCGGCCGGCAACGCGACGACGCGAACCTGGCGTCGCGCCGGGCGCCGCCTTCGATGTCGACCGGCCGCGAAAAGTCGAGCAGCGGTTCCGGTTCCAGGCCCGCCTGCTCCCACGCCGCGCGCAAGCCCGCGGCATCGTCGGTCTTGAGCGCCAAGCCGGTCATCCCTTCGGCGCCTTCGGCCAGGCCGGCGTAGAACGGCGCCGCGACGCCGGGTGGGACCCACAGCAGTTCCAGATAATCGAAGCCGAACATCAGGCAGTGGTTCTCGGTGCCGAGGCTGTGCCGGCCGCGCGGGGCTAGCGTGAAGCCCATCCGAGTGAAGCCGTCGGCGGCGCGGTCGAGGTCGTCGACGCGCAGAACGGCATGGTCGAGACCGAGGAGGTTCTTGCGCATGGGAAATGATGGCCGGTGGCGGGAGGCCCGCATTATACGGGGGCAACGGTACGGAGCGCTGCCGCGCCGCTCGCTCGCTGCCTGCGGCTACGGGCGTATCGGCTGCAACGCCCGGTCGGCCACCCCGACCAGCAGCGCCCGTCCGTCGGGGGCCACGCGGAACTCGCCGTACCGGGCCTTGGACCAGCGTTCCGCGTCGCCTTCGCGGAAAAACCACGCGTCGGTGACCAGGATCCACCGCCCGTTTTTCGGCGTGAGCTCGATCCCGATTTCGTCGGGCGCGAGCGCGGCCGCGGCGGTTTCGATGCGCAGCAGCACCGCCACGCCGCGTGCGTCGCGCCGCGCGATGACGCGTGGACGCGCCAGCGAGAGCAGACTCTCGTCGGCGCCGGCGATGTCGCCGGGCAAACGAAAGTCCAGCCGCATGTAGTCGCCCTGCATCAGCGAGCGCGGGTCGACTGGCGCGAGTTCGACGAACACCGGCTGGCCGCGCGCGATCACGTCTTCCTTCTGCCAGATGCC
Source organism: Betaproteobacteria bacterium (assembly GCA_016717855.1). GTDB lineage: Bacteria > Pseudomonadota > Gammaproteobacteria > Burkholderiales > Casimicrobiaceae > PALSA-1005. The sequence continues at coordinate 126,847 of JADKEV010000008.1, read as the reverse complement.
GACATTGGCCACGCCCAGGGTCAGGACGAGCGCCAGTGCGATGCCGCCCCATTGCAGCAGGGAATTGGGGTCCGGCGCGGCCGCGGTGGCGGCAGGGTCGGCTGGCAAGTCCGCGCCGCCGGCGCCGGACGCCTCGCGGATTGCCAGCCACGCCAGCGCGCCCAGTGCGGCGCCGGCGGCAACCAGCAGCAGCGCCTTTTCCGCCAGCGGGTAGCGCGACTGATAGTAGAACGCGCCGATGATCCAGGCCGCGGCGACGCACGCCGCGCCGGCCTGCAGCCAGCGCTGCGCGACCAGGCAGATGGACAGCGCCAGCAACACCGCGCCCAGCGTCGGCATGAACCAGGCCAGCAGGAGCAGGACCGCGGCCACGCCCGCGCACCACGGCCGGCGCAGCGACGGCCAGTTGCGGGCGCCCCACCAGAGGCCGCCGGCCGCCAGCGCCACCGACGTGGCCTGCTGCAGCGCATGCAGCCGGGCGCCGCCGGTTTCGCGCGCGATCGCCTCGCGCGCAATGTCCAGCGCGACGTTGGGCTGCAGACTCGCCCCGGCGAGAAAGGTCATCCCGGACAGCCAGGCGAGCCCGGCCAGCGTGACGAGTAGCCATCCCGCCGCGATGGATTCGACAGCGGCGGCGAGCGCGATGCTGCCCTCCCGCTCGAGCGCGTTGCGGCGCACCGCCTGCGCGATCACCCACAACATGAGCGTCGCGTGCCACGCGATGAAGAACTGCGGCAGCGCGCCGGCGTTCAGATTCAGAGCGCCCTTGGACACGAAGGCCAGGGTCGCGAACCCGGCCGCCGCCGCGCCCAGCAGCACCCGCAGCCAAGCCCGGTCGATGCTCGCGGCAACCACGCAGGCAATGACCGCCAGCGTCGCCGATGCGCCCTGCATGGCCACGTCCCGATACAGGGCGAAGCCGAGCGCGCCGCCGCCGACCAGCAGCGCTGGCAGCGCCAGTTGCTCGACGAACACCGGCAGCGATTGGGAGCGGAAGACGACGATCGCGCCGGCGAGAAACAAGACACCGACCACGTACGGCCCCGGTCCGCGGCTGATGAAGTCCCCCAGCAGCAGGCCCACCGCGATCAGCAGCGGGATCGCCGCCAGCCACGCGCCCAGGCCGATCAGCAGCACCACGGGCCAGGGCCGGTGCTCCAGTTCGGACGACGTCGCCGTCACCGGCAGGACGCCCTCGGCAATCGCCGCCCGCACGACGGCGTCGAGACGGCCGGCGCTCATGCTTCGCCACCTTGCGCCGCGCGCGCCCGCGCCAGGCGCAGGATGCCGCTCACCGTCGCGGCGAGCAGGCCGGCGGCGATGAGGCCGACCATCAGCAGCATGCCTATCCAGTCGCCGCCGCGGATGCCCTTGAACAGCAGGTGCGCGACGCCGGCGACAATCAACACGTTGGCGCCCAGCGCCGCGGCGGACAGCGCGTACAGATCGAACGTTTCGGGCAGCGTGTAGAGCCCGATGGCGACCAGCAGCACGATGAGCCCCAGCCAGTACTGCCACGCCCCCAGGTGCCCGAACGATGCGACCAGCGCGCTGCTCGAAATCATGATGATCGCGAGGGTGGCTGCGGTGCGCATCGCCCAGGCGCCCGCGCCGGTGAAGCGCGCGAGTGCGGGGGCGAGGAACGCGGTGACCAGCACCGCGGCGATCCAGCCCAGGCCATGCGCGCGCAGGTCTTCCGGGCCGACGCGCCAGCGATGGCCGGTGTGCGCGTACGTCCACAGCGAGACGCCGGTCATCGCGAGCAGCGCCCACGGCGCCCACAGCACGTCGCTGCGCAGGGCCAGGCAAAGCGGCAGCGCGAGCACCGCCCACAACGCGAACAACTGCCATGGGTCGGCACCGGTCTGGTAGGTCTGGCCGAAGTACGCAAACAAGCCGCCGATGCCGAGCATCGCCAGCAGCGCGAGCGGCGTCCGCGCCGCCGGCCGCAGCAGCGCGCCCAGGCCCGCGGCGAGCACGGCGCCCTGCAGCAGCGCGAAGCGGCCGACGCGGCCCAGCGTCTCCCAGTTGGCGGCGATCCAGAGAATGATGCCGAACCCCGCCAGCGCCGCGGCGAGCACGGCGATCACCCGCGGCAGCCAGTGCGCCACGGCCGGCGGTTCCGCCGCGAACCCCGCGAGTTCCTGCAGCCTGCGAATGGCAGCTGCGTCGAGCCGATGGCGCGCGGCGAGGTCATACAGATCGAGGCGGAGATTCATCTGGCGCGGGCTCCCATGTTCGACGCCACCCGCGGGCAGGACGGCGGACCGCGGGACGCGCCTGAGTCTACACCGCCGTGCTCCGGCCGTTCACATCCCGCGTCTATTCTCCCGTGCGCCGGCCGTTCACATCCAGCGCCGCCTTCGCGAGCGCCAGCCAGCCGGCGATGAACGCGATGCCGCCGAACGGCGTGACGGCGCCGAGTCCGCGGGCGCCGGTCAGCGCCAGCGCATACAAGCTGCCCGAGAAGAGCACGATGCCCGCCGCCAGCAGCAAGGCCGCGACGCGCAGTGCGCACGATTCCGGCGCCTGCCGCTGCCAGAGTCCGATGCCCAGCAAGCCCAGCGCATGCCACGCGTGGTACTGCACCGCCGTCTGCCAGACCGCCAGCGCGTCGGCCGCGAGCCGCGCCTTCAGCGCGTGCGCGCCGAACGCGCCCAGCGCCACGGCGAAGGCCATCGCGATGGCGGCGGCGAAGAGGGTCAGGCGGGCAGGCATGGCGGCGGATTCAATTCGGCCGCGGGATGGAGGATAATCCCCGCGACAATCACTACGGCCGGCGCGCGCACCGCGCCGGCTCGTTCACAAGCATATCCACCGCAAAGGACCATCATGGGCGCCATCGAAAAACCGCTGTTCGGCATTATCGGCGATATCCACGCCTTTCACGACGAACTGAAGTCCATCCGCCACGATATCCACGCCCATCCCGAAACCGCGTTCGAGGAGCAGCGCACGTCCGACGTCGTCGCCGCCAAGCTCTCGGCCTGGGGCTATGAAGTGCACCGGGGCCTGGCCAAGACCGGCGTCGTCGGCGTGCTGCGCAACGGCACGTCGAAGCGGACGATTGGCCTGCGCGCCGACATGGACGCGCTGCACATCCACGAGAAGAACGCGTTCGCGCACAAGTCGCAGCACGCGGGCAAGATGCACGCCTGCGGCCACGACGGCCACACGACGATGCTGCTGGGTGCGGCGAAGTACCTGGCGCAGCACCGGAATTTCGACGGCACCGTCAACTGCATCTTCCAGCCCGCCGAGGAAAACGAAGGCGGGGCGCGGGTGATGATCGAGGAGGGCCTGTTCGAGCGCTTTCCCTGCGACACCGTGTGGGGGATGCACAACTGGCCGGGCATGGACGCGGGCCAGTTCTGCGTGATGCCCGGGCCGATGATGGCCGGCTTCGACATTTTCGAGATCACGCTGACCGGCCGCGGCGCGCACGCGGCGATGCCGCACAACGGCTGGGACCCGATCGTCGCCGGCTCGGCGCTGGTCCAGGCGCTGCAGACCATCGTCTCGCGCAACACCCACCCGGTCGAGGCCGGCGTGGTCAGCGTCACGCAATTCCACGGCGGCGACACGTGGAACGTGATCCCCAACGAAGTCGTGATCCGCGGGACGACGCGCTCGTTCAAGCCCGAGGTGCAGGCGCTGATCCAGAATCGGATCGGCGAGATCTGCAACGGCGTGGGCGCGACCTATGGCTGCGCCGTCAAGTTCTGGTACGACCGCCGCTATCCGCCGACGGTGAACAGCGCCGCCGAAGCCGAGACCTCGCGCAGCGTCCTGGTCGACCTGGTCGGCGCCGGCAACGTGCACACCGACCTGACGCCGACGATGGGGGCGGAAGACTTCGCGTTCATGCTCCAGGCCAAGCCCGGCTGCTACATCTGGATCGGCAACGGCGCGGGCGAGGGCGGGTGCATGCTGCACAACCCGGGCTACGACTTCAACGACGAGATATTGCCGCTGGGGGCGAGCTACTGGGTGAAGCTGGTGGAGCAGTGCCTGAAGTAGAGTTGCCAGGCGATGCCGTAGCCACCAGGTAGGATGGGTGGAGCGCAGCGATACCCATCGTCGGCGATTCGCTCGGATCCCAATCACCCCAGGTCATACGGCGGGCCCGACAGGCGTCGTTGCTCCGGCGTGGTGAAGCGTCGCGCGGGGCGCGTGCCCCCCCGCGGGGTATCGCTGCGCTCCACCCATCCTACTGCGAGGCACCGAGCCTCTTCGCGAGTTCGGCCTGCAGCGCCCGCTCCGCCGCACCGGCAGGCGCATCCAGCCAGCCGCCCAGATGCTTCCACGCGATGTCGCCCAGCGCCTTGTACCACGCGGGGTGGTCGTTGAGCGCGGGGATGTAGTGCAGTTCGCCGCCGCCGGCGCCGGTGAATTCCTTCTTGCCCTCGATGGCGATTTCTTCCAGCGTTTCGAGGCAGTCGGCGACGAAGCCGGGGCAGACCACGTCGATGCGGCGAAGCTTCTTCCGCCCCAGTTCGCGCAGGACTTCCACGGTGTAAGGCTTCAGCCATTCGGCGCGGCCGAACAGCGATTGGAACGCGACCTGGATCTCCGGCGCCTTCAGTCCCAGTTCGGTGCCCAGCAGGCGCGCCGTCTTCCAACAATGGCAGTGGTACGGGTCGCCCTTGTCCAGCGCGAACTTCGGGACGCCATGGAAACTCAGCAGCAGCTTGTCGGGCCGCCCGTGCTTGATCCAGTAGTCGTTGATCCGCGCGGCCAGCGCGCGGATGTAGCCTGGGTCGTCGTGAAAGCAGTCGACGGTGCGCACCGCGGGCTGCCGGCGCAGCAGCTTCAGGCGATCGAAGACCGCGTCGCACGCGGTCGCCGTCGTCGCCGCCGCGTACTGCGGATACAGCGGCAGCACCAGGATCCGCTCGCAGCCCGCCGCCTTCAGCGCCGTCAGCCCGCTGGCGACCGACGGTTTGCCATAGCGCATCGCCAGTTCGACCTTGACGTGATCGGCCGGCAGTCCGATGGCCTTGCAGCGCTCGCCGAGCGTGCCCTGCAGGACCGCAGCCTGCCGCCGGCTCCAGACCATCAGCGGCGAGCCGTCGGGCGTCCAGATCGCCGCGTATTTCAGCGCGGATTTCGCGGGCCGCGTGCGCAGGATGAAGCCGTGCAGGATCAGCTTCCAGACCGCGGGCGGAATCTCCACCACGCGCGGGTCCGCCAGGAATTCGGCGAGGTAGGTGCGCAGCGCGGCCGCGGTCGGCGCCTCGGGCGTGCCCAGGTTCATCGCCAGCACGCCGATGCGCGCCGGTGATCCATGCTGGTACGCAGGTTCGGAAATGAAGGGCATTGGGGTGCGCCGCGCGAGGCGGCGGTTCAGGTGTCGCTCAACTGCAGCGTGAGCGCGTTGGACAGGAGCCGGGCGGTCAGGTCGACGATGGGGATCACGCGCTCGTAGGCCATCCGCGTCGGGCCGACGACGCCCAGCGTGCCCACGATGCGGCCTTCGACTTCGTAGGGCGCGGTGACGATGCTCATCTCGTCGAGCGGGACCACGCCCGATTCGCCGCCGATGTAGATCTGCACGCCCTGCGCGCGCTGGGTGATGTCGAGCAACTGCAGCAGCGCGGTCTTCTGGTCGAACATGTCGAACAGGCGCCGCAGCCGGCCCATGTTCGAGGCGAGGTTGTCCGATTGCAGCAGGTTGCGCTCGCCGGAGACGACGACCACGTCGCTGGCGTCCGCCGCGGCCTGCGATCCCGCATCGACCGCCAGCGTCATCAGCCCGACCATGTCTTCGCGCAGGCGCTTCAATTCTTCGGCCAGGTTGAGCCGGATGGCGTTGAAGTCCTGACCCGCGTAGTGCTGATTCAGGAAATTGGCCGCCTCGATCAGCTGCGATTGCGTGAACGTGTGCCCGGTGTGCAGGATGCGGTTCTGCACTTCGCCCTCGGGGGTGACGATGATCAGCAGGATGCGCCGCTCGGAGAGGCGCAGGAATTCCAGGTGGCGGAACGTCGCACCCTGGCGCTTGGACAGCATCACGACGCCGGCGAAGTGGGTGAGTTCCGAGAGCATGTTCGCGGCGGAGCTGACCAGTTGTTGCGGCTGGCTGGGCTGCAGCTGGTCTTCGAGCTGGTGGATCTCGACTTCCTCCAGCGGCTTGGTGATCATCAGCGTGTCGACGAAAAAGCGGTAGCCGCGCGGGGTCGGGATCCGGCCGGCCGAGGTGTGCGGGCTGGCGATGAAGCCCATCTCCTCCAGGTCCGCCATCACGTTGCGCACCGTCGCCGGCGAGAGCTCGAGCCCGGACTGCCGCGAGAGCACGCGCGAGCCCACCGGCTCGCCGTCGGCGATATAGCGCTCGACGAGAGTCTTGAGGATGATCTGAGCGCGTTTGTCCATGGCTGCCCCAGTATACAAAATCCGGCGGCCTTTGAATCATCGGATGCTTGTGGTTTAATCCAGCGGCCATGCACCCCTTTTCCATAGCGTCCGTCCGCCGCGTCGGCGTCGTCGGCCGCTACAACACGCCCGGCATCGCCAAACCGCTGAAGCGGCTCGTCGCGTTTCTGGCCGCGCGCGGCCTCGATGTCATGCTGGAAACCGACACCGCGGCACTGACGAAAATGCGCGATCATCCGACCGCCGGCGTGGCCGAACTGGGCGGCGCCGTCGACATGGTGATCGTCGTCGGCGGCGACGGGACGATGCTCGCCATCGCGCGCCAGGTAGCTTCGTACCGCGTGCCCCTGATTGGCATCAATCAGGGCCGCCTCGGCTTCCTCACCGATATCGCGCTGACCGAGATGGAAACCGCGCTGGCCGCGATGCTCGACGGCCAACTCGTGGTCGAGGAGCGGATGCTGCTGCACGCAAGCATCGTGCGCGCCGGCGTCGAGCTGATCGAGGGCCTGGCGTTCAACGACGTGGTGATCAACCGCGGCGGCATCGGCGGGATGATCGAGCTCTCGGTGGGCATCGGCGACTCGTACGTGTGCGACCTGCGCGCGGACGGAGTCATCGTCGCCACGCCGACGGGATCGACCGCGTACGCGATGTCGGCCAACGGGCCGATCGTGCATCCGTCGGTGCGCGCCTGGTCGCTGGTACCGATCTCCCCGCACGCGCTGACCAACCGCCCGATCGTGATCGGCGACGGCGAACAAGTGACCATCACGGTGACGCGCTCGCGCGAGGCGGCGATGCATTGGGACGGCCAGCTGCATCACGATCTGGTCGAAGGCGACCAGGTCCGCATCGACGCCGCGCCGTTCAGCGTCCGGCTCTTGCACCCGCAGGGCTACGATTACTACGCGATGCTGCGGCGCAAGCTGCACTGGAGCGAATCGCCGCTGTCGCTGAAGGCGGGCAGGCCGCGCCCGGGCGACCGGTGATCCTGGCGCGCGCGGCACCCGCCCGGGCGGGCGGGGCTTCCGGCCGCCGCTTGTCCGAGAATTGAGCGCAGATCCATGCTGCGCACGCTAGCCATCCGTAACTTCATCCTGGTCGACCAGCTCGAGATCGATTTCGACGCGGGCTTTTCCGTGCTGACCGGGGAGACCGGCGCCGGCAAATCCATCCTGGTCGACGCGCTGGCGCTGGTGCTGGGCGGCCGCGGCGACGCGGGCGTCGTCCGCGCGGGCGCCGAGCGCGCCGAGATCAGCGCCGAGTTCGACCTGGCCCGGCTGCCCGACGTGCAGGCCTGGCTGCGCGCCAACGACCTCGCCAACGACGAGCGCACGCTGCTGCTGCGGCGCGTGATCGACACGCAGGGGCGCAGCCGCGGCTACCTCAACGGCAGTCCCGCGTCGCTCGGGCAGTTGCGCGAGGTCGGCGAGCTGGTCGTGGACATCCATGGCCAGCATGCGCATCAATCGCTGCTGCGGCCCGATGCGCAGCGCGCGCTGCTCGATGCGTACGGCGGCTTCTCCGCGCTGTCGGGGCTGGTGGCGGACGCGTGGCGCGCCTGGCAGAAAGTCCGCGCGCAGCGTGAGCTTGCCTCGCGCGATGCCGCAGCGGTCGCCGCCGAGCGCGATGCGCTTGCCGAGCGCGTCGAAGACCTGCGCCGGCTTGGCGTCAACGCCGACGAATGGATCACGCTGGGCGCCGCGCAGTCGCGGTTGGCGCATGCGGCGGCGCTGATCGAGGGCACGCAGTCCGCGGCGGCGGGGCTGGACGACGAGGGCGGCATCCTTGCCCAGATCAACGCCGTCGCGCAACGGCTGCAAGGGCTCACCGCGTACGACGCGGCGCTGGGCGAGCACCTGGCCGTGCTCGATTCGGCGCGCGCCCAGTTGCAGGACCTGGTCCATTCGCTGCAGCGCTACGCCGAGCGCATCGATGTCGACGAGGCCGAACTGCGCCGGATCGAGGAACGGCTGGGCGCGATCCACGACATGGCGCGCAAGTACCGCGTGCGGCCGGAAGCACTGCCGGAACTGCGCGCCCAGGCAGAGGCGCGGCTGGCGGAATTGAAGGCCACGCTCGACCACGACGCGCTGGCGCGGCGGGAAAGGGAGGCCGAGGACGAATACCGGCGGCTGGCGCGCGACCTCTCCGCCAAGCGCCAGTTCGCGGCCAACGATTTGTCGGTGCAGGTGACCCGGAAGCTGGCGACGCTGGCGATGGCGGGCGGGGAGTTCCAGGCGCGGCTGGTCGCGCTGGGCGACCCGGCGAGCTACGGATTGGAGCAGGTGGATTTCCTGGTCAGCACCCATCCCGGGCAGCCGCTGGGCGCGCTCGCGCGCGTGGCGTCGGGGGGCGAACTCTCGCGGCTGAGCCTGGCCGTGCAGGTGGCGGTCGCCGACGTCGCGCGCGTGCCGGTGTTGATTTTCGACGAGGTTGACGTGGGCATCGGCGGCGGCGTCGCCGAGACGGTGGGCCGGCTGCTGCAGCGGATCGGGGCCAAGCGGCAGGTGCTGTGCGTGACCCATCTGCCGCAGGTGGCCGCGTGCGCGGACCGGCACTTCGCGGTGCGCAAGGCCGATGCGGGCAAGCAGGTGCGCAGCACGGTCGAGGCGCTGGCCGCGAAAGACCGGGTCGAGGAAGTCGCGCGGATGCTGGGCGGGGTCGAGATCACCGCCCGGACGCGGGCGCATGCGCGGGAGATGCTGGCGGCGTCAGGGCGGGACTAGACCGCCCGGCACTGCGTAGGATGGGTGGAGCGAAGCGATACCCATCGATGGTGGGTGGGGAGCAAAGCGATACCCATCGAAGGGGGTGGGAAAGAAGCGACCCCCACCATTCACCGGTAGCGGTGCTTAACCAGCACCTTCTTCTTGCGCACCGGCTTCGGGTCCTGCAGCGCCTCGCCGGTTTCCATCCAGTGCCGGATCCGGTTGGCGTCGCCGATCCGGGTGAGCTTGCCGAACGAATCCAGCAGCACGATCACCACCGGCTTGCTCGCGACATTGGCCATCATCACCAGGCAGCGCCCGGCCTCGCGGATGAAGCCGGTCTTCTGCAACTGGATGTCCCAGGAGCCGGCGCGCACCAGCGAATTGGTGTTGTGAAATTCCACCGAACGGCCCGTCGGCGGCACGTCCACCAGCGCCCCGGGCGTGGTCGAAAACTCGCGGATCAGCGGATACTCGCTGGCGGCCCGGACCATCTTCACCAGGTCGCGGGCGGTCGACATGTTGTCGCTGGAGAGCCCCGTCGGATCGGTGAAATGGGAATGGCTCATGCCCAGCTTGGTCGCCTTGGCGTTCATCGCCAGCACGCAGGCGTCCGTGCCGCCCGGATAATAGCGGCACAGTGCGGAAGCCGCCCGGTTTTCCGAGGACATCAGCGCCAGCCGCAGCATCTCGCTGCGCGGCAGTTCCACGCCCAGGCGCAGGCGCGAGTGGCTGCCCTTGAGCATGTCCAGGTCGGGAATGTCGACGGTCAGCAATTCGGACGGCGACTGTTTCGCATCCAGTACCACCATCGCGGTCATCAGCTTGGTGATCGAGGCGATCGGGGTGACAGCTTCGGCGTTCTTGCTGTACATCGGCTTGTCGTCGCCCGCGCCCATGACGATCACGTTGGCCGAGTGCAATTTCAGCTTGGCCGGATCGGGCGCATCGGCGCTCGCGATGGCGGGCAACTGCACGCACAAAAGGGCAGCGAAAACAGAATGTAAGAGTCGATTCATGAGACGCTTTGTCAGGTTCGAGCTTTTATAGCACGGATTTGGGGCCGCTGGCTAGGGTACTAGCCCGGATTCCCGCCGGATCGCGTGGGCACGTCCGCGTGGTGTATTTTTTATGCAATGGTCATTACGCGTGCAGCGGCTCCTCGCCCTCGGCTTCCTCCTGCTGCAGCGCCCACATGTGCGCGAACACGCCCTGCGCCGAAAGGAGGTCGGCGAAGTTCCCTCGCTCGACGATGCGGCCGCGGTCGAGCACCAGGATCTCGTCGGCGTCGACGATGGTCGAGAGCCGGTGGGCGATGACCAGCGTGGTCCGGTTTTCGGCGATCTTGCGCAATTCGGCCTGGATTGCCTTTTCCGACGTGGAATCCAGTGCCGATGTCGCTTCGTCGAAAATCAGGATGCGCGGGTTCTTGAGGATCGCGCGCGCGATGGCCACCCGCTGCTTTTCGCCGCCGGAGAGCTTGAGTCCGCGCTCGCCGACCATCGTGTTCATCCCCTGCGGCGTCGAGGCGATGAAGCCGTAGATGTGCGCGGCCTTGGCGGCGGCGATGATCTCGTCCTGCGACGAGCCGGGCTTGCCGTAGCCGATGTTGTATTCGATCGTGTCGTTGAAGAGCACGGTGTCCTGCGGCACGATGCCGATTTCCGCGCGCAGGCTGGACTGCTGGATGGCCCGGATATCCTGGCCGTTGACGGTGATGCGCCCCTCGTTGACGTCGTAGAAGCGGTACAAGAGTCGCGCCAGCGTCGACTTGCCGGAGCCGCTGGGGCCGACCACCGCGCAGGTCTTGCCGGGCGGAATCTCGAAACTGACGTCGAACAGGATCTGTCGGTCGGGCTCGTAGCCGAAATGCACGTGCTCGAAGGCGATCGGCGCCGCGCCCGGATCGAGCGGCGCCGCGCCGGCCGCGTCGCGGATTTCCGCGTTTTCCCGGATCAGCGCGAAGAGCCGTTCCATGTCGGCCACCGACTGCTTGATCTCGCGGTAGATCACGCCCAGGAAGTTCAGCGGGATGTAGAGCTGGATCATGAACGCGTTGACCAGCACCAGGTCGCCCAGCGTCATGCGGCCGTCGACGACGCCCTGCGTGGCCTGCCACATGATCAGCGTCACGCCGACGGCGATGATCGCCGACTGGCCGATGTTCAGCAGCGACAGCGACGACTGGCTCTTGATCGCCGCCGCCTCGTAGCGCTGCATGCTCTCGTCGTAGCGCCGGGCCTCGTAGCCTTCGTTGCCGAAGTACTTCACCGTCTCGTAATTGAGCAGGCTGTCGACCGCCCGCGTGTTGGCCTTGGAGTCCAGCTCGTTCATCGTGCGGCGGAAGTTGGTCCGCCATTCGGTGACGCCGATGGTGTAGGCGATGTAGACGACCAGCGTGCCGAAGGTGATCAGCACGAACGTGGCTTCGTACTTGGCCAGCAGCACGCCGGTGACCAGCGCAATCTCGATCAGCGTGGGCAGGATGGAGAACAGCGTGAACTGGATCAGGCTGGATATCCCGCGCGTGCCGCGCTCGATGTCGCGGGTCAGGCCCCCCGTCTGGCGCGCCAGGTGAAAGCGCAGCGACAGCGCGTGCAGATGCTGGAAAACCTGGAGCGCGATCTTGCGCACGGCGCGCTGCGTCACGCGCGAGAAGATCAGTTCGCGCAACTCGGTGAACAGCGTCGTCGACAGCCGCAGCGCCCCGTACGCAAGGAGCAGCGCCACCGGCAGCGCCAGCGCCTGCTGCGTCGCGGAGAGGCCGTCGACGATCTGCTTCAACACCAGCGGCACGCCGACGTTGGCGAGCTTGGCCGCGATCAGGCAGGCCATCGCCAGCGTGACCCGGGCGCGATACTCCCACAAGTAGGGCAGCAGCGTGCGGATGGTCGCCCAGTCGCGGCTGCGGGAACGGGCCGCGGTGTCGGGCGCGGGCAGCGGCAGGGTCGATGAGTTGTGGCGGCGCATCAAAAGAGCATTGGGGTGATCGGCGGCAAATCAAGCGGCTATTCGCCGGTATGCAAACGGTCTTCGGCGCCGTAGCCCAGGACGCCCATGATGAAGCGGACGAAGCCGTACGCGGCCCAGACCGCCGCCTTGTGCACGGTGGAGCGGTTTCTCCAGTCGCCCGGCACCAGGCGCTTGCCGCCGCTCGCCATGATGTGCCGCACCGCGTTGCGCAGCTCGTCGGCGAACCCGGCATTGCGCACGACGATGTTGGCCTCGCGCGACATGAGCAGGCTGAACGGATCGATGTTGGAGGAGCCCACCGTCGCCCAGCGCCGGTCGATCACCGCGACCTTGGCGTGCAGGAAGCTCTTGTGGTGCTCCTGGATCTCGACGCCCGCGGCCAGCAATTGCCCGTACAGCGCCCGCGACGCGTAGTGCAGCAGCACGTACTCGACCCGTCCCTGCAATAGCAGCGTGACCTTGACGCCGCGTTCCGCGGCGTCCACCAGCGCACGGCGAAAGCGCACGCCGGGCAGGAAGTAGGCATTGGCGATCAGGATTTCGCTGCGCGCATTGTGGATCGCGGTCAGGTAGGCCTGCTCGATTTCGCGCCGGTAACGGAGATTGTCGCGGATCACCAGCTTCGCGGTCTGGTCGCCCGCGCGCGGGCTGTGCGGCGGCGGCGGGAACAGGTCGTCGCCGACGTCCTTCATCCGCGCGAACTGGATCAGCGCCCACAGGTGCTTCATGGTCTGCACCACGGCGCCGGCGACCGGGCCCTCGACGCGCACCGCGAAGTCGAGCCGCGGGGGGGTGTGGCCGGGGGTGTTCATGTCGTCGATGATGTTGATGCCGCCGACGAAGGCGACCGTGTCGTCGATGCAGACCAGCTTGCGGTGCAGCCGCCGCAGCCGGCGGGTGCGGAAATGCCAAGGCGCGACCGACGGCCGGTACTTCGCGAAGTGCACGCCGCCCGTCTTGAGGGCGTCGATCAGGTAGGGCGAGAGGAAGTTCTTGGCGCCCCACCCGTCGACCATCACGTGCACGGCGACGCCGCGGCCCGCTGCGGCCTGCAGTGCGTCGGCGATGCGCAAGCCCGTCACGTCGGCCGCGAAGATGTAGCACTCGAGGTAGATGTCCCGCTGCGCGGCGGCGATCGCGTGCTCCAGCGCCGGGAAATACTCGGTGCCGTTCCTGAGCAGGGTGATCCGGTTGCCGGGGGTGAAGCGCCGCATCAGGGGCCTCGCGCGCGCGGCGGCGCCCCGCCGCCTGGCGCGGCGGGATCAGGAGACCGCAAGCATCCGGTCCAGCGCCACCCGGGCCTGCGTGGCGTCGGGCTCGGGCACCTCGATGCGGTTGACGACCCGTCCCGCGGCCAGGTTTTCCAGCGTCCAGCACAAGTGCTGCGGATCGATCCGCGCCATGGTCGAGCACATGCACACCGTGGGCGCCATGAACTGGATCAGCTTGCCCTGGGGCTTGAACTCTTCGGCGATGCGCGTGACCAGGTTCAGCTCGGTGCCCACCAGCCACTCCGTGTTGGGCGGCGCCGCGGCGACGGTATTGATGATGGTCTCCGTGGAGCCGACGAAGTCGCTGGCCTTGCAGACCTCGAAGCCGCACTCGGGGTGGGAAATGACGAAGCCCTTGGGATGCGCGGCGCGCCAGCGCTCGACGTGCTGCGGCTGGAACATCTGGTGGACCGAGCAATGGCCCTTCCACAGGATCATTTTGGCGTCGCGGATCTGTTCGGGCGTGAGCCCCCCCAGTTCCTGGTCGAAGTCCCAGACGACCATCTGCTCCAGCGGAATGCCCATCTTGTAGCCGGTCCAGCGGCCCAGGTGCTGGTCGGGAAAGAAGAGCACCTTTTTCCGGCGCCGGAACGACCACTCCAGGATCGCCTTGGCGTTGCTCGACGTGCAGACGATGCCGCCGTGCTCGCCGCAGAAGCCTTTCAGGTCCGCCGCCGAATTGATATATGTGACCGGCGTGATTTCGGCGTCGGGATCGAGCACGGCCGCCAATTCGCGCCACGAGCGCTCGACCTTGACCAGGCTCGCCATGTCGGCCATCGAGCAGCCGGCCGCGAGGTCGGGCAGGATCACGATCTGCTGCGGCTTGGACAGGATGTCGGCGACCTCGGCCATGAAGTGCACGCCGCAGAACACGATGAAGCGGCTATCCTGCTGCGCGGCCAGCCGCGAGAGTTTGAGCGAATCGCCGGTCAGGTCGGCGTAGCGGTACACGTCGGGGCGCTGGTAGTGATGGCAAAGCAGCACGGTGCTCTTGCCCAGCTTGGCGCGCGCCGCCTGGATGCGCGCAGTGCACTCCTCGTCGGAGACGTTCCGGTAGAGGCCAAAGGCGCGGTCGAGCGAGATGGTGGCAGTGGTCATGTCTTTGCGGTGACGGCAGGGGACGGGAAGCGTAGCACAACGGGGGTGTGCCGGCCGCCCGCGGCCGGCCCGGCGGCTGGCCGCCTTGCCTCACCGTGTGCGCAAAGGTCCCTTCTTCTTCAACAGGATCCGGTTTTCGCGCAGCGGCGTGCGGAACAACACCGGTTCGGCGCCCAGCGCTTTCTCCGCGACCGCGCCGGGCGAGGTTCCGGCGGGACAGGCGCCGGTGGCGCGGTAGGCCAGCGCCGCCGCCAGGCGCCCCTCGGCCGGATCGCCCAGCGCGTGCGTGAAGTCGTCGGCGACCACGCAGGTCGGCGCGAAGCCGTCGTCGTAGTCGGCGTAGCCCACGTTGTTCGCGCCCTTGAACTCGACCGAGAAGTAGGTGTAGCCGCAATTGTCGAGCGGCGAAAAGCCGTAGGGCTTGCCGTACGTGGTCGTGCCCACCCGCACCACGGTGATCCCGATGCCCTGCAGGCCGTTGATGATCGCCTCGCTCGCCGATGCGGTGCCACCGCTGGTCAGCACGAAGACGCGGTTGAAGCCGAGCGAGGGCAGCGGCTCGTCGCCGACCGTGTCGGTGCCGTCGAACCCGCTGGTGATGTCGTAGAACGGGTACGTGCTGTCCGGGCTGTTGGTCTCGGCGCTGCGCTTGTCGTTGAACGTCAGCTTCTCGAAAACCTTGTCGTTGGACTGCGGGCCCGCGATCATGTAGGCGAGTTGGCTGGCAATGTAGAGCAGGCCGCCGCCGTTGTAGCGCAGGTCGAGCACCAGGTCCTGGACGCCCGCGGCCCTGAGTTGCTCGATGCCGGCGATCAGTTGCCCTTCCGCCGGAAAATTGTGGTCGTTGAACAGGATGTAGCCGACGCTGCCGCTCGCCGTGTTGAGCGTGGATACGGTCTGCACCGGCGCGATGGTCACGGTCTCCGAGGTGAGCGTCACGGTGCGCGGCGACTGCGCGCCCAGATCCAGCAGCGTGAACGTGTGGTCCTCGCCATCGGTTGCGGGAAACAGCCCGGCGTTCAGCGTATCGACATCGTTGCCATTGACCAGGTCCGCGCCGTCGACGGTCAGGATCTGCGCGCCGCGGGTGACGCCGGCGCGGCCGGCGGGCGAATCAGGCTCGCTGTACGCGATGTAGTACTTGCGCGGCGGCGTGGTCGACGTCGCGGCCAGCTCGAAGCCGTAGCCCGAACTGCTGCCCTGCTCCAGCCCTTCCCAGGTCGGCGTGTCGTACCAGAAGTGGAAGCGGTCCTTGGCGCGGCCCGAGGCCGTCCTCGCCGGTGTCTTGAGCACGTCGAACCAGCTCGCCGCGGTCGAATGAATGACCGGGGAGCTGTCGGGCACTTCGTCGTACCAGAGATAGGTCTCGTCGATGTACGAGCGCACCCAGGCCTTCTCCGCTGTCAGCGTACCCTGCCGGTCGCCGTAGGCGGGGTCGGCGCGCGGAGCGACGCAGTGTCCGGCCAGCGTGGCACTCGGCGCGAAGACCCTGATCGTCGGTGAGTTGGACGCGCAGAACACGATGCCTTCGTCGCGCCAGCCGCGGGCGACCACGTTGTCGATGTCGGCCTGCGCGCGCACGAAGCGATGATTAGAGTCCCAGGGGTTCTTCGGACCCGCGAGCGGGAACGCGTTGTTGTAGGCGCGCCGGACCGCCGTCGTCCCGGCCGGGCAGGTGAGCGCGGTCGCGCCACTGGTTCCCGGCGCCCCGGCACTGCCCGCGGCGGCGGCGATGGTCGGCACCGTGGTGTTGAAGCCGTCGCCCTCGGAGTTCCATTGCTGGATGTTGGCGGGCCTGGGCACGATCTGCGCGGCCTTGAGTGCCACGCATTCGGCCGGCTCCGCGGTGAAGAAGTGGGAGTTGGGGCCCGGCGTGACCGAACCGTAGAACCGGCACACCGGCGTCGGGCCGCCCGCGGCGAACGTGCGGCCGGTGCGGAAGAACGCGCCCGCCGTGCCCTTGTCGACCGCGGCCTGTTCGGCGGGATCGGTCGAATAGAAGTACTGCCCGCCCGGCGAGCCGGGGAAGTCGTTGCCGTTGCTGTACTCGACCACGGTACTGGTAGCCAACTGCGCGTGCGTGTGCAGCGGGACGCACAGCAGCAACGCGGAGAGCAACAGGCTGGCGCGGGGGAGGCGGTGATCGGGCATGGGTGACTCCGGAAGCGGCGTGCCGAGCATGATATTGGAATAATCGGGGCGGCGATAGTCAAGCGCGACAGCGTTGAGTCCCGCTTGGTCAGATGGGGTGCGATGCGGGTGGGTGGCGGATGATCATCGTTGACCTTTCCGCTGCCATCACCGCAGCCGGGTGATGCCCAATTGTTACGCAACTTGCGTATAAACGTAACTTGCGTATAGAATTGCCGTGAACGCCGTCTTTGTGGAACTACCTGCCTTCGAACGTCACCGCGCGTATTACCTGGACGATGATGCCCTCCGCGAGCTTGAGATTTGCAGATCAAGGCAGAACTGGAGGCAAGGAGAGGATGATGAACAGCATTGCCAAAGTTAGGGTAAAGCGCTCGCCAAAGCGTGACCTCTACACCGAAATCGGTGAGGGCATGGCGGCACTCGCCGACGCACGACAAGGTAAGCAGACGCTGCGTACGCATGCACTCGAGTACAAGCCGGCGCCAAACGTCACGCCAATGGAACTGATCCGCTTGCGCGAGCGGCTGAACCTGTCGCGCGCATTGTTCGCCATCTATCTCCGGACCAATGTCCGCACACTGGAAAACTGGGAGCAGGGGCGCGCCAGGCCAAATGCGCAAGCCGCGCTGCTGATCAACCTGGTCAAGCAGTATCCCGATACGGTTCAGCGGCTTGCGAACATCTGATCGTCCCGATGAACAGGCCATTTCCTATAAATTACTCCCTGCACAACCGTAGCAGCGAGCGCTGCTGCCCCACGGCATGACAGCCAAACAGTCCGCCATCCCGCTCGAGACAATCCGCGCACAGATCCTCATTCTTCGCGGCCTCAATGTCGTGCTCGACAGCACGCTCGCCGCCTTGTACGGCGTGGAAACGCGGCGCTTGAATGAACAGGTGCGGCGCAACCAGGAACGTTTTCCGGCCGATTTTTTGTTGGAGCTCACCACTGCCGAGTTCGCGCACTTGAAGTCGCAATCTGCGACATCAAGTTGGGGCGGCCGGCGCAAGCTGCCGCTCGCCTTTACCGAGCACGGCGCCATCATGGCGGCGACCGTCCTCAATTCCCCGCGCGCCATCGAGATGAGCGTGTACGTCGTGCGCGCCTTCGTGCAGTTGCGCGGACTAGCCGCCTCGCACCAGGAACTCGCCCAGCGCCTCACCGAACTGGAGCAGCGCATCGTGCACAAACTCACCACGCACGACCAGGCCATCGCCGGCATCATCAACACCATCCGCCAACTGATGACACCACCACCCGCGCCGGCCAAGCACCCGATGGGCTTCGTGCACGAAGAGACGAAAAAGAAATGAACCGGCACTTGCGAGAGCCATTGGTGGCCAGTGTCAAATCGGGGTCAAAGTAGACCGGGGGCCAGGCTCTTGAGCCTGGCCACTGTTTCCCCTCCCACCTCGTTGATCCATCTCAACATGGATGATTGCCATGTGTGATTAAATGCACCGTTGCGAGTCCATTCAGCCATCACGTCGGTGCACATCCCAGCGTACGCGGGTGCGCCGTTGCTCGCTGGAAGGAAATCTCGCCAATGACCATGCCACTCCTTATCAATCACCTCCTCAAGGCAATTTGTGTCCTGGCGGTGGTCCCGGTATTGACGTTTGCGACACCCGCGGTGGCCACTGGCCTTGCATTTGCCTTCAGCGATTCGCAGTCATGCCCCGACTGCGTGGTGCAGTTGCAGCTGATGACGGACACTGGTCCAAGAACGCTTACAACGTTTGCGCGCGGGAACATCGGTTCAGATGGTAATCCTGTCGGCAATACGAATGGGTCATCGTACATGGTAGGGTTTTGTAGTCCCCCGGAGTGCCTGCGCAGTCTTGAGCTCAGGAACTGGTTCGCCTTTATTCTATCCGGGGGCGGTTATTCGACCATCACCTCAGCGACTTTGCTCATTTCGGTTCCTGCCCAGAGCGGGCCGTTGGGATCGATCTATCTGCCGCAAGGAAGTGCGAGCTTTGTCGTCAAGAGGGTGCTGCCAGGAGACGAGGGCGCATTCCTCGGGGGCGGTACGATGGCTCAATTCGAGCAGATCGAGACCGGTACAGTCTTGGGATCGCGAACAATGGTCCCTCAGGACCAAGGGACCGTTATTTCAATTCCGTTGACTGCGTCGGCTGCCGCCTACCTTACTGGCGTGCATCAAGGGTATGACCCGATAGCTCGCGAGGCCCTGGCAGTCGTTGCCGGGATGTTGTTGCTCCCTGTCCCGAATATTCCAACGCTTTCGACGTTCGTTCTGGTTGCACTTGCACTCGGCATAGCACTGGTTGGCGCTGTCAAATTGCGGTCGACGACCGCCGCAACCTGATGTCGCGGCTTTTGAATTCCCCGCGCAACGTCAGATCGACACTCGCCACCCCGCCCGCGCACTACGACGCCCCGCCGCCTCAGCGCATCTCCCCATCCGGTAACGCCACCTTGCACTGCCGGAAGATCCTCGCCTGGCACCCTCGGCAGATCTCCGTGTCGAGCTTCGGGTAGATCGCGTCGATCACGTCGTCGGTCGGCCAGAACAGGTTCTTCTCGCCGATGTCGCGCAGATAGCCGCCGCGCCGCAGGAAGTCGCGCACCGCGTCCTTGACGAAGTGCAGGTACAGCCCGCCGCCCAGTTTCGTCCGCCGCCGCGCCTCGCGGGCCAGCATTTCCGCCCCGGAGATGTCGACGATGTTGATGCCGCTGGCGGCGATCAGCAGGTGCTTCTGCCGGGGATTGGCGTGGTCGACATCCTGGAGCGCCTGCTCCACATGTTCGACCGCGCCGAAAAAGATCGAGCCGTTGATGCGCAGCATCTTCAGTTGCGGGCAGTCGGGCAGGCCGGTGTCGGCGTCGAGCAGGAAAGTGGTCGCGCGCGGTTCCGGCTTCACGTCGCGGATGCCGGGCCGCGCCGCCTGGTTGAGGAACAGCATCAGCGAGAGCAGCACGCCGGCGTAGATCGCAGTCTGCAATCCGAGGAAGAGCGCGGCGAATAGCGTGACCAGCATCACGGCCGACTCGGGCCGGCTGGTCTTCAGTATTGCCCGCATCTGGCGGAGGTCGATCACGCTGTACGCGATCAGGAACAGCATCGCCGCGACCGACGCCAGCGGCAGATGGTCGGCCAGCGGCGCCACCAGCAGCACGATCGCCACCAGGAACAGCGACGAGTAGACGCAGGCCATCGGCGTCGCCGCGCCCGCTTCGTAGTTCGCGCTGCTCCGGTTCATCGATCCGGCGGACGGGTACGAGGAGAAGAAACTGCCGGCGATGTTGGACAGGCCCTGGCCGATGAACTCCTGGTTGCTGTCGATGCGCTGGCCCGACTTGACCGCCAGCGAGCGGCCGATGGTGACTGCAAGCGTCAGCGACAGGATGGTCGTGGCCAGTGCGACGGGCGCGGCCTTGCGGATGCTCTCCAGCGACAGGTCGGGCAGCGACAGCGGCGGCAGCTGCGAGGGCAGGGCGCCCACGGTCGCGATGCCGGTCGCAGCGGCGCCGAACCATGCGCTGAGCCCCCACGCGAACAGCGCGCCCAGCACGGTGGCGCTGATCATGAACGGGATCCTGGGCACGAAGCGACGGGCGAAGATCCCCGCGAGCAGCGTGAACACGCCGACGGCGGTCACGTACGGATTGATGTGCCCCGCCTGCAGGACCAGCTGGCGCAGCGTCTCGAGAAACGACGCGTCGGCGGGAACCGCGATGCCGAAAAAGCTCTTGATCTGCGAAGAGGCGATCAGCACCGCGGCGCCCGCGCTGAAGCCGATGATGACGGTGTGCGAGACAAAGTTGACCAGCGCGCCCAACCGAGCGATTCCCATCGCGAGTTCGAACACGCCGGTCAGGAAGGCGACGGTGAGGACCAGGCTGATGTAGTCGGGCGAGCCCGGCGCCGCGAGCGGGCTCAGGCTCGCGAAGATCAGGATCGCGACCGCGTTGGTGGGCCCGGCGATCATGTGCAGGCTCGACCCGAACAGCGCCGACAACACGGGCGGCACCATCGCCGCGTACAGGCCGTACTGCGGCGGCAGACCGGCCAGTATCGCGAAGGCGACGCCCTGCGGCAGGCCCAGCATTGCGCCGGTCAGCCCGGCGAGCAGGTCGGCGCGCGTCGTGCGCCGGTCGACCAGCGGCCACCAGCGCAGGAACGGCAGGACGCGGTGCAGCCGCGCGGACGCGCCGGGCGCCCTAGCGGCCATGCGCGCCGGCGTCAGCCCGCACACCGCGGCGCGCCGCGCTCAGGCGCGGGTAACCCGTGCGCACGGGCGCGACACCCGGTGTTACTTCCGTTTCTTCGCAGCGGCTTTCTTGGCGGCGGGTTTCTTCGCGGCCGGTTTTTTCGCAGCCTTCTTCGCAGCCTTCTTCGCGGCCGGCTTCGCAGCCTTCTTCGCAGCCGGTTTCGCCGCGGGCCTGGCCGCCGCCGCCGGCGCGGCGGCCTTCGCCTTGCCGGTGCCCGATTGCCGCAGCGCCTCGGAGAGTCCGATCAGGACGCCGCTGACCAGCGTCGCGTAGTTGCGCGTCATCGCGTGGGCGGCCTTGAGTCCGGCGGTGCGCGAGTCGCGGATGGCCGACTGGAACTGCGTGGCGTATTGCTCGACCGTCGCCGCCACCTTGGCGCCGGTATCGGTGCCCGCCATCTTCGTGGATTTGAGGACGCCCGCCCACTGCGCCTGGACCTTTTCGGAGGCGCCGGCGGATGCCTGCTTGACCGTGCGCAGGAATGTGTCTTCGTAGCGCTCGAGTTCGTCCAGCGCCTTTTTCATCTTCGAGTCTTCGAAGCTGTGGCCTTCGTCGGTCAGTTTCTGCAGCGCGACCCGGTTCGCCTCGACCGCCTTGAGCAGCGCATCGTCCATGCCGGCGAGCGCGTCGGTCAGGAGTTTTTCCGCATCCATCGAGGTGTTCGCCACGCCGACGTTGACGCCTTCGGTCACCGCGCGCAGCGCGCCCTTGATCTGCGCCAGCGTCATCTCGCGTCCGTGTAACGACTTCAGCGTCAGGTCGCGGACCGTGGCGCGGACTTCCTCGCCTTTCTTGACCGCTTCGGCGGTCATCTTCCTGAGCAGTTCATCCTGATCGATAGGCAGCTTGAGCATTTCCAACTCCTTTTGTCGGTGCGACGACGTGCGCGTCGCCGCTGTTAGGTTACTCCGTTTGGGGCTGGCGCGGCAGTGTTTGGCCCGCCCGCCCGCGCAGCATCATGTGTCTCAAGCCGCCTTGGCCACGACATAGCGGCCCGGCGCCGGCTCGATCCGCTTGTATTTCCGGTTGCCGGGCGCCTTGGGCGCCGCGACCCTGGACCCGGCGTGGGTGGCCAGCCAGGCGCTCCACACCGGCCACCAGCTGCCCGGCACGCTTTGCGCGGTATCCAGCCACCGCGCGGGATCGCCGCCCAATGTGCCGCCCGCCCAGTAGTTGCGCTTGTTCTTCGAAGGTGGATTGACGACGCCGGCGATATGTCCGCTGGCGCCCAGCACGAACGTGACGTCGCCGCCCAGCAGCCCGGTGGAGGCATACGCGCTCTTCCACGGAACGATGTGGTCTTCCTTCGACGCATAGACGAACGCCGGCATGTCGACCTCGGCCAGGTCGACCGGCACGCCGCACTGCAGCGTCTTGCCCGGCTCGCGCAAGTTGTTCTCCAGGTACATGTTGCGCAGGTACCAGCAGAACATCGGGCCGGGCAGGTTGGTGCCGTCGGAGTTCCAGTACAGCAGGTCGAACGCGGGCGGCGCCTTGCCCTTCAGGTAGCTGTTGACCACGTACGGCCAGATCAAGTCGTTGGCGCGCAGCGAGGAGAACGCGAGCGCCAGGTCCTTGCCTTCGAGCACGCCGCCGCCGCCGATCGCTTTCTCCCGCTGGGCGACGCTGTCATCGCTCAACAGCGCGCCGATCTCGCCGGGATCGGCGAAGTCCAGCATCGTCGTCAGCAGGGTCGCGCTGGCGACCTTCTTGACATTGTTGGTGCGCATGACCGCGAGCGCGGAGGCGAGCAGCGTCCCGCCGATGCAGAAGCCCAGCGTGTCGACCTGGTCGGCGCCGCTGATGTCCAGCGCGACGTCGATCGCGCGCATCACGCCATCCTGCAGATAGTCGTCCCAGGTCAGCGCGCCCTGGTCGGCCGTGATGTTGCGCCACGAGGCCATGAACACGGTGTGGCCCTGTTCCACCGCGTAGCGGACGAACGAGTTCTCGGGCGTCAGGTCGAGGATGTAGTACTTGTTGATGCACGGCGGGATGATGACCAGCGGCCGTTCGTGCACGGTCGCGGACTGCGCGTCGTACTGGATGAGCTGGATCAGCTCGTTCTCGAACACCACCGACCCCGGCGTGACGCCGACATTCACGCCGACCTCGAACGCGGTCTCGTCGGTCATCGACACCCGGCCCTTGGCGGCGTCCTTGAAGAACAGGCCCATGCCCTCGACCAGGCTCTGCCCGCCGGTCTCCAGCGCGAGCTGGATCGCTTCCGGATTCGAGGCCAGGAAGTTCGCCGGGCTCATCGCGTCGATGTACTGGCGGACCGCGAAGCGCATCTGGTCCTTGGCCTTGTCGTCGACCGCGGCGGCTTCGACCGAGCTCTGCAGGAACTTTGCGTACGACAGGTAGCCGTTGGTGAGCGCGTCGAACCGCGGATCGGCTTGCCACGCCGCGCCGGCGAAGCGCTTGTCGGTGCTGGCGGGCGCCGCGCCGGGCACCATCGCGGCCAGTCCGGGCAGCGCCAGCCACATGCCGGCCATCTGCCTGATGTACTCCTGCTGCATCTCGGCCAGCGTCTTCGCGGTCGCGGCTAGCGCGGCGAACGGGTCCAGGTCCGCCGCGGGTGCCGCGGAATTCGAGTTCGCCGCGGAATCCGCGTCCGCGCCGGGTGCGATGGTGGGGCGGAGCATGTCCTGTCCCGCCTGGAACAGCGTGGCCAGGAACTGGGTGGGATCGGTGGGTGGGTTGGGCATGGCTTCTTCATCTTCACAGTGTGGTGCGGAGGGTGGGTGGCGTGGGCGCACCCAGGGGGATCGCGCCACGCTTCGTTCGAGGCGGGCCGTGCGGCGCGGGTGAGTCCCGTGCCGCACGCGAGTCACTTCTTCCTGACCGGCGGCAGATCGGTGCAGACGCCCTCGAACAGTTCGGCGGCCATGCCGACCGACTCGGAGAGCGTCGGATGCGGATGGATGGTCTTGCCGATGTCCGTCGGGTCGCAGCCCATTTCGACGGCGAGGCAGACTTCGCCGATCAGGTCGCCCGCGTGGGTGCCGACGATAGCCCCGCCGATGCAGCGATGGGTCGTTTCGTCGAATAGCAGCTTGGTGAAGCCTTCGTCGCGGCCGTTGGCGATCGCGCGGCCGCTGGCGGCCCAGGGGAACACTGACTTGCCGTACTTGATGCCCTCGGCCTTGCACTGGTCTTCGGTCTTGCCGGCCCACGCGACCTCGGGATCGGTGTAGGCCACCGACGGTATCTGCCGCGCGTCGAAGTACGATTTCTCGCCGTGCGCCGCCTCGGCGGCGACATGACCTTCGTGGACCGCCTTGTGCGCCAGCATGGGCTGGCCGATGATGTCGCCGATAGCATGGATGTGCGGGACGTTGGTCTTCATCTGCTTGTCGACGTTGATGAAGCCGCGCTCGGTCACCGCGACGCCGGCTTTCTCCGCGCCTATTTTCCTGCCGTTGGGGCTGCGCCCCACGGCGACCAGCACCAGGTCGTAGACCTGTGCTTCCTTCGGCGCCTTCGCCCCGTCGAAGGTGACCTTGATGCCGGCCTTGGTCGCCTCGGCGCCGACGGTCTTCGTTCCGAGCATCACGTTGTCGAAGCGCCTGGCGTTGACCTTTTCCCACACCTTGACCAGGTCCCGGTCGGCGCCCGTCATCAGCGTGTCCAGCATCTCGACCACGTCGATCCGCGTGCCCAGCGTCGAATACACGGTCGCCATTTCCAGCCCGATGATGCCGCCGCCGACGACCAGCATCCGTTTGGGGATTCCGGCCAGCAGCAGCGCGCCGGTGGAGTCGACGACGCGCGGGTCGTCGGGCATGAACGGCAGCTTCACCGCCTGCGAACCGGCGGCGATGATCGCCTTGGCGAACTTGACGACTTTCCTGCCCGTGGCCTTGCCGCCCGCGTCGCGCAGTTCGACTTCGAGATGATAGGGATCGAGGAAGGTGCCCACGCCGTGCACGACCTCGACCTTGCGCATCTTTGCCATCCCGGAGAGGCCGCCGGTGAGCTTCTTCACCACGCCGTCCTTGAACGCGCGCAGCTTGTCGATATCGATCTGCGGCTTGCCGTACGTGATGCCGTGGTCGGGCATGGCGGCCACTTCGTCCATCACCGACGCGGTGTGCAGCAGCGCCTTGGACGGAATGCAGCCGACGTTCAGGCACACGCCGCCCAGCGTCGCGTAGCGCTCGACCAGCACCGTCTTCATGCCCAGGTCCGCAGCGCGAAACGCGGCGGAGTAGCCACCAGGGCCGGAGCCCAGCACCATCATCTCGCATTCGATGTCGACGTTGCCGGCGTACGACGCGGGCGTGGGGCCGCTCGCCGCGGCGGGCTTCGCCGGCGCCGTTGCAGCCGACGCCTTGGCGGTGGACGCAGCCACAGCAGGCGCCTGTGCCGACGGTGCCGATGCCGGCGCGGCAGCCGCCGGCGCCTTCTTCTCGGGCGCTGCGGCAGCCGTTGCGGCGCCGGCCGTCTCGAGCAGCATGATCAGCGAGCCTTCGGAGACCTTGTCGCCGACCTTGACCTTCAGTTCCTTGACGACGCCGCCGGCGGGCGCGGGCACGTCCATCGTCGCCTTGTCGGATTCGAGGCTGACCAGCGGATCCTCCGGCTTCACCGTGTCGCCCGGCTTGACCATGATCTCGATCACCGGGATGTCCTTGAAATCGCCGATGTCGGGTACCTTGACTTCCAGAGTGTTGGCCATGTCTCGCTCTCTCAAAGCAGGATGCGCCGCATGTCGGCCATCAGGTTGGCAAAGTGGTTGTTGAAGCGCGCCGCGGAGGCCCCGTCGATGACCCGGTGGTCCCACGACAGCGACAGCGGCAGCATCAGCCGCCATGCGGAAGTCTTGCCGTCGGCCGACACTTGTTTCCAGAACGATTTGCACACGCCCATGATCGCGACTTCGGGCGCGTTGATGATGGGCGTGAAGTAGATGCCGCCGATGCCGCCCAGCGACGAGATGGTGAAGCCGCCCCCCTGCATCTGCTCGGGCTTCAACTTGCCATCGCGCGCGAGCCGGGCCAGGTCGCCCATCTCCTGCGCGATCTCGATCACGCCCTTCCTGTCCGCGTCGCGGATCACCGGGACGACCAGGCCGTTGGGCGTGTCGGCGGCGAAGCCGATGTGGTAGTACTGCTTGACGATCAGGTTCTCGCCGTCGAGCGAGGCGTTGAATTCGGGGAATTTCTTCAACGTCGCCACGGCCGCCTTGATCATGAACGCCAGCATCGACACCTTGACGCCGGCCCTCTCGTTCTTCTCGTTCTCCTTGTTCATCTGCACGCGGAAAGCTTCCAGCTCGGTGATATCCGCGTCGTCGTGATTGGTGACGTGCGGGATCATCACCCAGTTGCGATGCAGGTTCGCGCCGGAGATTTTCCTGATCCGCGACAGCGGCTTGACTTCGACCGGCCCGAACTTCGTGAAATCGATCTTCGGCCACGGCAACAGATCGATCCCCCCCACGCCGCCGCCCGCCGCCGCCGCCGGCGCCGCCCTGGTCTCCTGCGCCGCGGCGCCACCCTTGGCGAACGCCTCGACGTCCTCCTTCAGTATCCGTCCCTTGTTGCCCGAGCCCTGCACGCGGCGCAGGTCCACGCCCATCTCCCGCGCGAGCTTCCGCACTCCCGGCCCCGCATACGCATCCGCAAAAGGGGTCAGGCTCGAATTATCGGAGGGTGCCGCCGTGCCTGCCGCCGGTGCCGCAGTCGCGACCGCCGACGCCGAGGGCACCGCTGCGGCCACGACTGGTTGCGCGCCGCCGCTGCCTGTGCGCAACGTGAGGATCACCGTGCCCTCGGAGACCTTGTCGCCCACCTTGACCTTGAGCTGCTGGACGACGCCGCCCAGAGGCGCGGGCACGTCCATCGTCGCCTTGTCGGACTCCAGCGACACCAGCGGGTCCTCGGCCCTGATCGTGTCGCCCGGCTTGACCAAAATTTCGATCACCGGGATGTCCTTGAAGTCGCCGATGTCCGGCACTCGCACCTCGGCGACGCCGCCGGGCGCGCTGGCCGCGGCCGGCGCCGGCGACACCACCGGCGTCGGCGCGTGCGCCGCCACCTGCGGGGGCCCTTCGGCATCGAGCAGAAGCACCAGGCTTCCGGCGGAGACCTTGTCGCCGACCTTGACCTTGATTTCCCTGACCGTGCCGGAGGCGGGCGCCGGCACTTCCATCGTCGCCTTGTCCGATTCGAGCGAGATCAGCGGATCCTCCACCTTGATCCGGTCACCCGCCTTCACCATGATCTCGATCACAGGTATGTCCCTTGAAGTCCCCGATGTCCGGCACTTTCACTTCAATGCTTGCTGCCATGTTTCCCCCACAAATCCGGTTTGACGCGCGGTTGAGAGCGACTGCCGTAGCCGGCCCTTCGATTCCGGCGCCGGACCACGCTGCACCGCGGCCCGGCCGTTGCTGCGATCGTTCAGACGCTCCAGGGATTCGGCTTGTCGGCGTCGAGGCCGTACTTCCTGATGGCCCCGGCGACCACGTCCATTCCGATTTCGCCCTCATCGGCCAGCGCCTTGAGCGCGGCAACGGCGACGTACCAGCGATTGACTTCGAAGAACCGGCGCAGCTTCACCCGGTAGTCGCTGCGCCCGAACCCGTCGGTGCCGAGCACGCTGTAGCGCCGCGGGATCTGGCTGCGCACCTGCTCGGCGAACGCGCGCATGTAGTCGGTGGAGGCGATGACGGGGCCGTCGTGGCCCTCGAGGCAGGACTCGACGTAGCTCTTCTTGCGTGACGCCGTCGGATGCAGCAGGTTGTGGCGCTCCGCGCTCATCCCGTCGCGGCGCAGTTCGTTGAAACTGGTGACGCTCCAGATGTCCGCCGTGACCTTGAAGTCCTCGCGCAGCAGGTCCGCAGCGGCGATGACTTCGCGCAGGATCGTCCCCGACCCCATCAGCTGCACGCGCAGCGGCTTCTTGCCGGCGCCCTTGCCGCCATCCTTGAGCAGGTACATGCCGCGGATGATGCCCTCCTCGGCACCCTCCGGCATCCCCGGCTGCGGATAGTTTTCGTTCATCAGGGTGATGTAGTAGTACACATCCTCCTGCTCCTGGTACATCCGGCGCATCCCGTCGCGGATGATGACGACGAGCTCGTGCGCGAAGGTCGGGTCGTACGACACGCAGTTGGGGATCGTCGACGCCAGGATGTGGCTGTGGCCGTCCTCGTGCTGCAGGCCTTCGCCGTTCAGCGTCGTGCGCCCGGCCGTGCCGCCCAGCAGGAAGCCGCGGCAGCGCATGTCGCCGGCGGCCCACGCCAGGTCGCCCACGCGCTGCAGGCCGAACATCGAGTAGTAGATGTAGAAGGGGATCATCGGCACGTTGTTGGTGCTGTACGAAGTCGCCGCGCAGATCCACGACGACATCGCGCCCGCTTCGTTGATGCCTTCCTGCAGCACCTGGCCGTCCTTCGACTCGCGGTAGTACATCAGCTGGTCGGCGTCCTGCGGCTTGTACAACTGGCCCAGCGACGAGTAGATGCCGAGCTGCCGGAACATGCCCTCCATCCCGAAGGTGCGCGATTCGTCGGGGACGATGGGCACGATCCGCTTGCCGATATTCTTGTCGCGCACGAGCATGCCCAGCATCTGGACGAAGGCCATCGTCGTCGAGTTCTCGCGCTCGCCGGAGGGCTTGAGCAGCCGGTCGAAGGTTTCCAGCGGCGGGATCTCCAGCGCCTCCGACTTCGCCCGGCGCTTTGGCAGGTAGCCGCCCAGCGCCGCGCGCCGCGCGCGCAGGTACTGCATTTCCTCGCTGTTCTCGTCCAGGGTCAGGAACGGCAGCTCGGGCACCTGCTCGTCGGTCACCGGAATCTGGAAGCGGTCGCGGAATTTCAGCAGCGCGTCCTGCGTCATCTTCTTCGCCTGATGGGCGATCATCTGCCCTTCGCCCGACTCGCCCATCCCGAATCCCTTGACGGTCTTGGGCAGGATCAGCGTCGGCTGGCCCTTGTGCCGCACTGCCTGTAGGTAGGCGTTGTAGACCTTGACCGGATCGTGCCCGCCGCGGTTCATCTTCCAGACTTCCTCGTCGGACATGTCGGCGACGAGCTCCTTCAACTCCGGCGTGTTGAAGAAATGCTCGCGGACGTAGGCCCCGTCCTTGGACTTGAAGTCCTGGTACTGGCCGTCGACGCACTCTTCCATCCGCTTCAACAGGATGCCGTCCTTGTCCTTCGCGAACAGCCGGTCCCAGCCGGCGCCCCAGACCACCTTGATCACGTTCCAGCCGGCGCCGCGGAACATCGATTCGAGTTCCTGGATGATCTTGCCGTTGCCGCGCACCGGGCCGTCGAGGCGCTGCAGGTTGCAGTTGATCACGAAGATCAGGTTGTCCAGGTTCTCGCGGCCGGCAAGCGAGATCGCGCCCAGCGATTCCGGCTCGTCGCATTCGCCGTCGCCCAGGAACGCCCAGACCTTGCGGCCCTCGGTTTTCGCGAGTCCCCGGCCCTCGAGGTACTTCAGGAAGCGCGCCTGGTAGATGGCCATCAGCGGACCCAGGCCCATCGACACCGTCGGGAACTGCCAGAAGTCCGGCATCAGCCACGGGTGCGGGTACGACGAAATCCCGATGCCGTCGACCTCCTGCCGGTAGTTGAGCAACTGCTGCTCGGTCAGCCGGCCTTCGACGAACGCGCGGGAGTAAATGCCCGGCGCGACGTGGCCCTGGATGTAGAGCAGGTCGCCGCCGTGGTCGTCGGTCGCCGCGTGCCAGAAGTGGCCGAAGCCGATGTCGTAGAGCGTCGCCGCCGACTGGAAGCTGGCGATGTGCCCGCCCAGTTCCGAGGATTCCTTGTTCGCGCGCAGGATGATCGCCACCGCGTTCCAGCGGATCACCGCGCGGATCTTGTGCTCGGTGTCGCGGTCGCCGGGGAACGGTACTTCCTTCTCGGGCGGGATCGTGTTCTTGTACGCGGTGGTCAGCGCCTGGGGAATGAACAAGCCGTCGCGGCGCGCCTCGTCCAGCAGCCGGCCCAGCAGGTAATTCGCCCGCTCCGGCCCCTGTGCGGCGACGACGGATTTCAATGCATCCAGCCACTCGCCGGTTTCCAGCGGGTCCTGGTCGCGATGGGTTTCCATCGTTTCTCCTCCTGGTGCGTTGTGAGCGTTTGGCCGCACAGTTTACTCGACCACCGCGGGCGTGGCGACGCAATCCCGGACGCGGTTTCGTTCTGCCTCCACATGCATTACGATACGCGTCCGGTGGGCGTGCGGTGGACAAACGTCCTCGCCGCTGTGACGAGGGTGCACGTAATCAGTCCCGACGTGCCCGACTCAGCGCCGGAGTCCGCGAACGGGGCCGGCCTTGACGCCAGTCTCTCCGACCGCATGACCCGTCGAGCCTCAAGCCGGAGCAAACCACCATGACGCCAGCCGACCTCGCCCTGTTGCTCGACCATTCGGTGCTCAAGCCCGAGACGACCGACCGGGAGATCCTCGCCGGGGTCGAGGTCGTCGCCGCTTCGAAGATCGGTTTTTATTGCGTGCAGCCGTGTTGGGTAAGTTTGGCCGCAGGGGCGTTGAGCGGCACGCCGGCGAAGGTGGTCACGGTGATCGGCTTTCCGCATGGCTGCGACCGCGAGGAAGTCAAGGCGCGGGCCGCCGCGATCGCCGTGGAAGACGGCGCGGGCGAGATCGACATGGTCCTGAACTTCGGGGCACTCAAGAGCGGCAACGCCGACCTGGTACGGCGGGAAATCGAGGCAGTAGTGCGCGCGGCGGACGGCCGGCCGGTCAAGGTGATCCTGGAAACCGCGGCGCTGACGCAGGCCGAGAAGCTGTTGGCGTGCATGCTGTGCGGCGAGTCGGGCGCCGCGTTCGTCAAGACGTCGACCGGGTTTCATCCCGCCGGCGGCGCCACCGTCGCCGACGTCCGGCTGCTGCGCGCCGCAGTCGGGCCGCTGCTGGGCGTCAAGGCCTCCGGCGGCATCCGCACGCTCGACGAAGCGCTGGCGATGCTCAAGGCCGGCGCGACGCGGATAGGCACTTCGGCCAGCGAAGTGATACTCGCGACCCTCGCCCCGTAACTCCGTCGAAGCGCAGGCGGAGTGTCGCTGCGCTCGACCCATCCCGCGAAAATCTCGCTCGCCCCGCGTGCGGGGAGAGCATACAAGGGCCGGGGTGAGGGTGGTTCTTCGAAGCCCAGTGATGGGTATCGCTTCGCTCCACCCATCCTACTGTTTCGCCAGCGCCTGCTCCAGGTCGGCGATCAGGTCGCCGGGGTCTTCGATCCCGACCGACAGGCGCAGCAGGTTGGCGGGCGCGGGGGTTCCGGGTCCTTCGATGCTGGCGCGGTGCTCGATCAGCGATTCGACGCCGCCCAGCGACGTCGCCCGCTTCCATAGTGCGACGCCCGCGGCCGTCGCGATCGCCGGTCGCTCGCCGCTTTCGTCCCCGGCTCCGCCGCGGACGCGGATCGAGAGCATGCCGCCGAAGCCGCCGGTCATCTGCCGCTGCGCAACCGCGTGTCCAGCAAAGCCGGGCAGCCCCGGGTACAGCACTTCCTCGATCGCCGGGTGTCGCGCGAAATGTTCGGCGATGGCCTGCGCGCCGGCGCAACTCGCGCGCACGCGAACGAACAGGGTGCGCATCCCGCGCGTGAGCAGCCATGCCTCGAACGGCCCGAGGATCCCGCCGAGCTGCGCGCGTATGGTCTTGATGCGCGCCCACAACGGCGAGGCTTCGCGTGTGGTCAGCGTGCCCGCGATCACGTCGGAATGGCCGTTGAGGTACTTGGTCGCCGCATGCATCACGATGTCCGCGCCCAGCGCCAGCGGCCGCGAGAGCACCGGCGTGGCGACGGTGGAATCGACGGCCACCGCTGCGCCCGCGGCGTGCGCGATGGCGCAGGTCGCCGCGATGTCGGTGATCGTCCACAGCGGGTTCGCCGGCGTCTCGATCCACACCAGCTTGGTGGCGCCGGGCCGGATCGCGCGCTGGACCGCGTCGGGATCGGCCATGTCGAGGAACTCGACCTGCAAGCCCCAGTGCGTGGCGAAGTTCATCAGCCAGTTGCGCAGCGACCAGTACATGACCTTGGGCGCCAGCACGTGATCGCCCGGCGCCAGCGCCTGGAACACGGCGGTGGCCGCGGCCATCCCGGAGGCGAAGAGCAGCGACGCGTGGCCGCCCTCGAGCGCGGTCAGCACCGCTTCGGCCTGATCGAACGTCGGATTGTTGTCGCGGGCGTAGATGCGGCCGGTGCGGTACTGGTTGTCCGGGTCGCGGATGTACGTGGTCGACGTATGGATGGGCGCGACGATGCTTCGTGTCTCGCCGTCGATCCAGCCCAGTGCCTGCGCGGCGATGGTGGCGGGCTTTGCATTCGTTTCATTCATGGTCGGGCTCTCGGGGCTGGTTTGGTGGAATTCCGGTGTTTCAGATCGACGCTCTCCGAAGTTGATGATGGGTGTCGCTGCGCTCGACCCATCCTACGGCAGGAACGGCGGTCACTGTCGCGTCAGCGGGAGATTCAAAACAGCGGCTGCCGCGAGTGCGCGAAGGCCGGCTCGGCTTCCTCCGGCACAGCGGCGATGCCTTGCTGCAGCAGCGCGAGCGCCGTGGCCGGGTCGTCGGCGAAGCGGAACAGTGCCAGGTCCTCGCGGCTGATCGTCCCGTGCCTGACCATCGCCTCGAAGTCGATGACTTCGTTCCAGTACGCCGTGCCGTACAGCAAAACCGGGATGCGGCGCTCGATCTTCTTCGTCTGGGTCAGAGTCAGGATTTCGAACAATTCGTCCATCGTCCCGAAGCCGCCGGGAAAGACCACGAGCGCGCGCGCCATGTGCGCGAACCACAGCTTGCGCATGAAGAAGTAGCGGAACTCGAACGAGAGTTCGCGCGTGATGTACTGGTTGGGCTGTTGCTCGAGGGGCAGGCCGATGTTCAGTCCTATGGTCCGGCCCGCGGCGTCGGACGCGCCGCGGTTCGCCGCTTCCATGATGCCGGGTCCGCCGCCGGTGCACACGACATAGCGCTTCGAATGCGACGGCAGGCCCTTGGACCACACCGTGACCAGCCGCGCCAGTTCGCGCGCCTCGTCGTAGTAGCGCCCCAGTGGCCCGTCGGGCGTGATCCGCGCAGAGCCGAAGAAGACGATGGTGTCGCTGATGTGCTGCCGGTGGAACGCCTGCAGCGGCTGCATGTATTCGGCCATGATGCGCAGCGGCCGCGCATCGTCGCTGTCGAGGAAGTCCTCGTTCTTGTAGGCCAGCGGATTGCGCGGTCGGTCGGCGGCACTCATGATCTCTCCCGCGCCCTGGCGAAGTCGATGAAGCCGCGCGCGACATCGGTGCGCACGAGTTCGACGCGGACATGGTCGCCGACATCGAGTCCCTCGAAGCCGCGGACCACCCGCCCTTCGGCCATCGGGCCCGTGACGCGGACCCACGTTCCCTTTTCCGATGCGCCGGTCACGATGCCATTGAAGCGCGCGCCGATGCGCGAGGCCATCAGCAGCGCCGCCGCCGACTTGCGCACCTGGCGTTCGACCTTGTTCGCATTGTCTTCCTGCGTCGTGCAGTGCGCGGCCAGCGTCGCGAGCTCTTCGTTGGCGTACGGCGAAGGCACGCCGGCGATCGCCGCCTTCAGCAGTCGCTGCGCGATCAGGTCCGGGAAGCGCCGGTTCGGCGCCGTCGAATGCGTGTAGTCGCGCACCGCGAGCCCGAAGTGACCCTCGGTATCCGCGCCGGGCAATTCGAGCGCATATTCGCCAGAGCCCAGCAGCTTGACGACCGCGAGCGAGACGTCGGGATAGCCCTCCGGATCGGCCTGGCGGCGGGCGTCCAGAAAGGCATCGAGCGCCGGCGCGCTGGGTTTCGCGGGCAGGCGCGCGCCCAGTTCGGCGGCGAGCGCGACGATGCGATCCCAGCGCTTGGGCGTGTGCAGCACCCGCCGCAGCGACGGATAGCCTTTCTTCTCCAGGTACTTCGCGCTCACGCCGTTGGCGGCGACCATGAAATCCTCGATCAGGTCCTTGGCCCGGTTGCGCGGGTCGGGGCGCATGTCGACCAGGACGTCGTCCTCGAAGACCGGCCGCGCTTCCGCCGTTTCCAGCCGCAGCGCGCCGTACGTCTCCCGCATGTTCCGCATCGCCTGCGCGGCGCGGTCCTGGATGCGCAGCTGTTCGTCCAGCCCCGCGACCGCGGTCAGCGCCTCCGGCGCGGGACCCGTTCCCTCGAGCCAGGCGGCAACGCTGTTGTAGGCCAGCTTGGCGTGGTTGTACACGGCGGCCCGGTAGATGTCGCCGGCGGTCACCGTGCCGTCGGCGGCCACCGTCATGTCGATGACGACCGCCAGCCGCACCTGGCTTTCGTTCAGCGAGGTCAGGTCGGTCGAGAGCTTTTCCGGCAGCATCGGGAAGATCTGCGCGGCGGTGTACACCGAGGTCGTGTTGGTCAACGCATGGCCGTCGATGGGGGAATCCTTCGCGACCAGCGCGTCGACGTCGGCGATGGCGACCAGGATCTGCACCGCGCCGCCGGCCAGCGGCTGCGCTACCGATAACTGGTCGAGGTCGCGCGAGTCGTCGTTGTCGATCGACGCCCAGGGCAAGTGGCGCAGGTCGCGGACGCCGGGCCCTGATCCTCTTGCGGGGGCCGCGATTCCCTCAGCCTGCGCGAGGACTGCCGCGGAAAATTCCGGGAGCAACCCGCGTTGCAGCATCGCCTCGTGGGCGATGGCTCTCAGATCAGTCTTGACTGTCTTGCGTGAATTTGCCATGGGACGATCATACTTGCGATTCCGGACCCGCGCACGTTCGCCAGCGCACGGAACGGGCATCGTCCGTGTGCGGCTATGCTTGCGTGTCCCGCCGCCCGGCCTACCCGATACTGGCAGGCAGATTCTCGATCCGCACCGGCGCGATCGCGTCGGCCGGCGCGAAGCCGAATAGCCTGCCGTAGAAATACAATTCCGCTTCAAGCGCCCGCTTGATGTTCTCCGCGCGGCGGAAACCGTGTCCCTCTTTCTCGAACAGCAGGTAGGCGACCGGCAGGCCCTTGGCGCGGACGGCCTCGTACATGGCCTCCGCCTGGTTGGGCGGGACAGCCTTGTCGTCGGCACCCTGGAACAGGATCATCGCCGCCGCGAGTCGCTGGGTGAAGTGGATCGGCGAGCGCGCGCGGTAGAGCGCCTGTTGCGCCGGGTACGGACCGACCAGGCTGTCGAGATAGCGCGCCTCGAACTTGTGCGTGTCGCGCACCAGCGTTTCCAGGTCGCCGATGCCATAGTGACTGGCGCCGGCCTTGAAGAAGTTCCGGAAGGTCAATGCGCACAGCGCCGTGTAGCCCCCGGCGCTGCCCCCGCGGATGGCGAGGCGCTCGCCATCCGCGTCGCCGCGCGCGACCAGGTACTTCGCGGCATTCACCGCATCGTCGACGTCGACCACGCCCCATTGTCCGTTGAGCCGCTGCCGGTACGCGCGGCCATAGCCGCTGCTGCCGCCGTAGTTGACGTCGACGACACCGATGCCGCGGCTGGTCCAGAACTGGATCGACCAGTTGAAGCCGGCGTCGGTCGCCGAGGTCGGGCCGCCGTGATTGAGCACCAGCAGCGGCGGGCGCTCGCCGGCGGCGGCGCGATACGCGGCGTTCGTGGGCCGGTAGAAGAACCCGTGCGCGTCGAGCCCGCCTTCGGTCGGGAAGGTGATGGCCTCGGCGATGGCGACGTAGCCGGGGTCGACGATTGCGCTGCTGGAACTGCGGATGACCTGCTCCCCGTGAGTGCCGAGGTCGATGCGCACGACGCCGTCGGGCCGTGCCGGCGTGCCCCCGACGACCACCGCGAAGTCGGCGCCCACGCGCACGCGGCGGATGGTGCGCAGCGACGTGACGAGTGTCTCGAAGCTGCCGGCCTCCGGATCGAGCAGGGCCAGGCGCCAGTCGCCGCCGCTGCTGTACGCGCACACGATCCGTCCCCGGCCATCGAAGCCGTACGTGCTCATCCCGAACACCCACTGCGGCACCCCGAACTCCGCCGCCATCGGGTGCAGCGCCTCTATCGTCCCGCTACGCTCCCGATACAGGTTCCACCAGCCGCTGCGGTCGGACACGAAATGCAGTTCGCCCGAGGGCGACCAGGCCGGCTGAAAGATCGACTCGGCAGCGCCACCCGCGACGTGCCGCGGCGCGCCCGGCGTCCCGTCGTCTCCTATGGCAGCGACCCACAGGTCGGTGCCGTCCCACGGCATGTTCGGATGATCCCAGGTGAGCCACGCGAGCCGGCTGCCATCCGGACTGAGCACAGGCGTCGAAAAGAAATCGTGACCGCCCGCCAGCAGCCGTTCCGCGCCCGTCGCGACATCGATGGCGACCAGCGCATTGACCGCCTCGCCGCCGCCATTGTGATCCTCGCGCACGGCGATCAGGCGGTTGCGCGCGACGTCCGCGATCATGTCGGCATAGCGCATGCCGGCCAGGTGCGTCAACGCGCCGGGCAGGCCGTCTGCGCCCAGCCGATGGAGTCGCTGATCTTCGAACGAGCAGAAGAAGATCCCGAGCGGCGACACGCTGAACGCGCCGCCGCCGTATTCATGCGCGCGGCTGCGCGCGCTGAACGGGGCGGGTGTCAGGTCTTCGATCATGCCGTCGGCGCGGCGCCGGACCAGCGCATTGCGACCGCCCTCCTGCGGCCGGCGCTCGGTCCAGTAGATGTCGCCGCCGGCGACGGCGATTTCGTCGATCGGCGTCGAGGCGCCGACGATCAGGTCGGAAGTGATCGGGGATTTCCAGCTGCCGCAAGGGGCGGGAGTCGGGGAGGCAGTGCCGTTCATGGGATGCGATCCGGAGCGTATTGCCGCGCAGTGCCGGGGTTGGGGCACCACATGTGCGGGACCGGGCTCATGTTACAGGGTGGCAGGGGCGGCGCGAAGAACCAGCAGCGGGAATCCCGGCAGGCACGTTCCAGAGTCCCCCGTCGCGCAAACGAGGCTCGACGGGTCATTCGTGCGAGAAGTCCTGCCCGATGTGTGCCGTGCATTGACAAGTCCCCCTGACCCCGCGCAGACTCCGCAGCAGTCCCGCAGGGTCAATTCCCAGGATAGGAGTTCCGATGAGAAGTTTCGTGCCCGGACTGCTGCTGTTGATGATGCTCATGGCGGCGGATGTGCGCGCCGTATCCTGCGGAACCGTGGCGGCACCCATGGCTTGCACCATAACGGTCGGCGGTACCGTCACGTATACGTTCACCGGCTTCGCGTTGCCACAGAGCAACGCAAGCGGTGGCGGCACTGCTTTCGGTGCCGCCGATATCAGCATCGATGTCAGCTCGGGTGGCGGCCTCGCCGCGGTCCTGACTTTCAGCAAGAACAGCGCCAATCCCGGGGTCGTGTTTTTCGTGAATGCTGGTCAGACGTCGAGCTTCATTGTCAGCTATACCGCGATCATCAGCCCTGCGGGCCTGGGGATTGTCGCGTATGGACCGTTGTTTGCCGTCGATCTAAATCCGGCGTCCAGCACCAACAATGCGCTCGGCGCCGTACAGTTCAGTATCCCCGGCGCGCCGGTCTGCCAGGCAATCATCGGTATTTTGGGCAGTCACAAGGACTGCACGATTCCCGCGGGCCAGCCGCTTACGCTCTCAGCCGGCAGCATCGTGTCCATGACCGGAAACACGGGCAACGCATCGATGCTGGGCTTTACGAATCGCTTCGATGCGACGTTTGCGTATCGCCCACTCGACATCGACGGCAACGGCAGCTATGACGCGCTGTCCGACGGCTTGATGCTGCTCCGGTACCTCTTCAACCTGCGGGGGCCCGGATTGATTGCCAATGCGATAGGGACTGGCGCCACGCGAACCACGGCGGCGCAGATCGAGCAGTACATTCAGTTGTTGATCCCGTAGCGCACATGGGATGCGGGCGCGGGACCGGCCCCCGCATTCCGCCAGGCTTTACTGTGTCGTGCAGAACACCAGCCCTTCATCGCGCCAGCCGCCCGCCACCATCGCGGCGATGTCGGACAGCGCCGGCGTGAAGCGGTGGTTCGAATCCCACGGATTCTTCGGCCCGCTAGTCGGGTAGGCGTTGTTGTACGCCCGATAAAGCGGCAGCGTGTTGGCCGGACACGTCCGCGCCCCGTTCGCGGCGACGGCAGCCGGAGTCGTCGCGTAGCTGGCGCCTTCGAAGTTCCACTGCTGCACTGTCAGCGGCCGGGGCGTAACCTGCGCGGCGATCAGGGCGTTGCATTCGTCGGCCTCGACGGTGAAGAAGTGCGAGTTGGGGCCGGGCGTCATCGAGCCGTAGAAGCGGCACACCGGCTCCGTGCCGCCGGTGAGGAACTGGCGGCCGGTGCGCGTGAACTGTCCGGCCGCGCCCGCATCGACGGCGGCCTGCTCCGCGGGATCCGACGAGTAGAAGAAGTGCCCGCCCGGCGAATCCGGGAAGTCGCCGGTGTTCAGGTATTCGACCACTGTGCGTTTCTGCAGCGCATCGTAGGCGTCGTACGTCCGCCCGCCGCGCACCAGGCGCACCAGGTTGTTGGTGCTCGACTTCGCGTCGGCGCCGCTGTAGCCGCTGTCGAAGCCGACGATCCAGGTGTCGCTGGGGAACGGCAGATGCGTGGTGCCGGTCCAGAAGCTGCGCGTGCTCACCGCCGGGAACACGACCTGATTGATGGCCGGGCCGGACCCGCAGAACTCGACGATGGATTCGAGTTCTTTCTTGTTCGGCAGGCGCCAGTCGTGGTAGCCCGCGCTCGTGTCCGCGACCGCGTTCATCAGCGCGCCGCGCCAGGTCAGCGCGGCCGCCGTGCCGGTAGCGCAGCCCGCGCCGCTCAGCCCCTGCGGGCATTGCTTCCACATCAGGCCCGTCAGCTGGTGGGTGAGCGTGCCATCGCCGTGGATGGTGAAGGCGGCGGTCGGCGTGGATTCGGTCGCGCTGGCGAGAGGATTGGCGGCAGTGCAGGCCGTGCCATTGTCGGGCGTTCCGCCGCGGACCAGGCGCACGTAGCGGGGGGTGTTGCTCGTCTTGCTGCTGCCGGTCGTGTGGCCGGTCATGAAGTCGACGGTCCATGCGTACCCGACAGTCCTCGCGGACGATGTACCGGACCAGTGGAAGTTCGCGGGCGTATTGGGGAACCACGCCCCGGCAATGGCGGGAGTCGATCCGTCCGCACTGATCAGGCTGAGCAGTTCCCGCTGCGTGGGCATGCGCCAGTCCGCGTGTCCGCACAGCGCCGCGGCGTTGACTGCAGAGGCGAAGCCTTCGGTGTTGCACGGGCTGCCGCGCGCGGCGGCGTCACAGGTCGTGCTGGCCGTGTTGCCGGCCGTGCCGCCGTTGGTGCTGCCGTCGGTGCTGTACCAGGTATAGCCGTGGCCGAAATAGCGCAGATCGGTGCTGCCGGCGGTCTTGACCTCCCAGGTCAGGCCGGTGACGTTGTCCCGGGTGCAGGCCCATTCGTCGGGCCCGGCTCCCGGCGGCGCGTTCGCAGCGAGGTCCGTGCCGTTGTTGCCGATCCGCGTGTAGTCGAATCCCTTGGGGCCGGTGCCGGTCCTGGCGAGCGCGCCGGCCGCCGCCGCCACATCGCGCCCGTAGCGGCAATCCTGGCGGGGATGGCTGCCGGCGTCGAGGGCGATGCTGCCGGCGTTGGAGGCAGCCACGCTGTCCGCGACGGCGTCGTCGTAGCAGGTGTCCTGGCCGGTGTCGGGGAGTCCCGCGGCTTGCGCGTGAACGGCTGCGAACAGCAACGCGAGCAGAAGGGCGTGGAGAGATGCGATCATGGTTGCTGGTCCCTGGATCGGCAGCGAGTCTCGATGCGGTTGAGGCGGGTGTTACTGCGCCGTGCAGAACACGATGCCCTCGTCGCGCCAGCCGCTCGCCACCATGTTGGCGATGTCCGAGAGCGCCGGCGTGAAGCGGTGATTGGAGTCCCACGGATTCTTCGGCCCGCTGGGCGGGAACGCGTTGTTGTAGGCGCGATAGAGCGGCAGCGTGTAGGCCGGACAGGACCGCGTGCCATTCGCGGCAACGGTAGCCGGCGTGGTGGCGTAGCTGATGCCTTCGTAATTCCATTGCTGCACCGTGGTGGGCCTGGGGCTGAGCTGCGCCGCCTTCAGCGCGCTGCACTCGGCGTCCTCGACGGTAAAGAAATGCGAATTGGGACCGGGCGTCATCGATCCGTAGAAACGGCAAACCGGCGACGTGCCGCCAGTCATGAACTGCCGGCCGGTGCGCGAGAAGGCACCCGCCGCACCCGCGTCGACGGCGGCCTGCTCGGCAGGATCGGACGAATAGAAGAAGTGCCCGCCCGGAGAATCCGGGAAGTCCGCGGTGTCGAGATATTCGACGACGACCTGCCTGGCCTGCGCATCGAACGACGCCATGGAGTGCCCGCTGCGAACCAGTCGCACATAGCGGTTGGTCGTCTTGCTGCCCAGTGCGATGCCGCCAGAATCGAAACCGACGATCCATGCGAACGCCGGACTCGTGGCGCGCGACGAACCGG
Source organism: Betaproteobacteria bacterium (assembly GCA_016717855.1). Lineage (GTDB taxonomy): Bacteria > Pseudomonadota > Gammaproteobacteria > Burkholderiales > Casimicrobiaceae > PALSA-1005. Next base: position 86,581 of record JADKEV010000008.1, on the reverse strand, counting down.
ACCAGAAACTCGCGGAGGGCGTGGCCGGAAATACGGCCTGGTTGATAGCCGGGGTGTCGCCGCAGGATTCGACGATGGAGTCGAGCTCCTTTTCGTTCGGCAGGCGCCAGTCGCTGTGCCCTGCGGTCGTGTCCGCGGCAGCAGCCGCCAGCGCCGCCCGCCAGGGCATCGCCGAAGCAGCGCCGATGGCGCAGCCCGCTCCGCTCAGGCCCTGAACGCATTGCTTCCACATCAGGCCGGTGAGGCCATGCGTGAGCGTGCTGTCGCCATGGTTGGTGAAGGCACTGGTCGGCGTGGATTCGATCAGGCTGGAAACGGGATGGCCTGCGGTGCAACTCGCGCCAGCTTCGAGCGCGGTGGCCTGCAGGGCGAGGACGGCGGTCAGGGCGAGCAGATTACGGAACATGACGTACTCCCGGCAGGGATGCGGCTTGAACGGTGCAAGCCTCGATCTGGATTTGGATGCGGCACGCCATGGCGACATGGGGCAGGATGGCTAGAACGGTGCACCGCGAACCAGGCGCACGGTGAAGCCGGTGTCGTCCTTGCCGTTGCCGGAGGAATAGCCGCCGGAGAAATCGACGAACCACGCCGCCTGGGGGATCGCGGCATACGTCGAACCGGACCAGAAGCCTTCTGCCAGGTGCGTGTTGGGGAAGTAGACGAGGTCGATCTGAGGATTCGATCCGTCCGCCAGATGCAGCGTGCGCAGTTCGCGCCGCGTCGGCATCCGCCAGTCGGTGTAGGCGCAGAGCGCGGCGGCGTTCACCGCCGCGGCAAACGCCTGCGTGTTGCACGGGCTGCCGCGCATGGCGGCGTTGCAGCTGCTGTCGCCAGTGCTGCCGGCGCCACCGCCGTTGGTGGCGGTGTCGTTGCTGTACCACGTGTATTCGTGGCCGGCATAGCGCAGGTCGGTGCTCCCTGCGGTCTTGACTTCCCAGGTCAGGCCGGTGATGTTGTCCCTCGTGCAGGCCCAGTCGTTGGCGGCGGTTCCCAGGGTGGCGGTCGCCGCAAGCGCGGCGCCGTTGTTGGCGATCTTGGTGTAATCAAAGCCCTTGGCGCCGCTGCCGATTCTGGTCACCGCGCCTGCCGCCACCGCCGGGTCAGGCCCGTAGCGGCAGTCCTGGCGCGGATGGGTGCCGGCATCGCGGGCAATGCTGGCCGCGCTGGACGCGGCCACGACATCGGCTGCCGTGTCGCCGTAACAGATGTCCTGGCCGCTATCAGGCAGCCCGGCCGCATGCACGGGAGCGGCGGCAAGAAAGAACGCGAGCGGAAGTGAGCGCGGGCTGTTGATCATGGCGGTTGTTCCGTGGATCGTGAGCGAATGGAGATGTGATTGAGTCAGGCTTCACTGCGCCGTGCAGAACACGATGCCCTCGTCGCGCCAGCCGCTGGCCAGCATGTCGGCGATGTCGGAGAGCGCGGGCGTGAAGCGATGATTGGAGTCCCACGGATTCTTCGGGCCGCTGGGAGGGAACGCGTTGTTATAGGCGCGATAGAGCGGCAGCGTATTGGCCGGGCAGGACCGGAGGCCATTCGCGGCAACGGCAGCCGGGGTGGTGGAATAGCTCAGGCCTTCGTAGTTCCACTGCTGCACGGTGGTCGGCCGGGGCGTCACCTGTGCGGCAATCAGGGCGTTGCACTCGCCGGCTTCGACCGTGAAGAAATGCGAGTTGGGACCGGGCGTCATCGACCCGTAGAAGCGGCAGACCGGCTGCGTGCCGCCGGTCAGGAACAGGCGGCCGGTACGCAGGAACTGTCCTGCCGCGCCCGAGTCGACGGCGGCCTGCTCGGCCGCTTCGGACGAATAGAAGAAGTGCCCGCCCGGAGAATCCGGAAAGTCCGCGGTGTTGAGATACTCGACCACGCCTGGCTTGACCGTCTGCGCATCGATCGCGGCGGATGCGTGTCCGCCGCGAACCAGGCGCACGAAGTCGTTGCTTGACTTGGCGTCGGGGCCGATACTGCCATTATAGAAAAAGACGGCTTGCGCGAGCGAAGGACTCAGTGCATACGAAGTGCCGGACCAGAAAGCCGACATGCTCGATCCGGGAAAGACGACCCGGTTGAGCGCCGGGCCATAACCGCAGTATTCGATGATGGACGCGATTTCCTTCGCGTTCGGCAGGCGCCAGTCGCCGTACCCGGCGGTGGTATCCGCGACGGCGGCTGCCAGCGCGGCGTGCCAGGTCATCGGCGTGGGATTGCCGATGGCGCAGCCCGCTCCGCTCAGGCCTTGCGGGCACTGCTTCCACATCAGGCCGGTGAGGCCATGGGTCAGCGTGCCGTCGCCATGGTTGGTGAAGGCGCTGGTCGGCGTGGACTCGGTCGCGGCGGCATTGGGGTTGGCGGCAGTGCAGGCGGCGCCGGCGTCAAACGCGGCGGTTTGCGCGGCAAGGATGACGGCCAAGGCGAGTTGATTGCGGTTCATAAAGGACTCCTGACAGGCGTGCAGCTTGCGTATCGGTAGCGTTGATTCCGGGGATGGTCGCGGTGCGTCATGGCAACAATGGACGGGAAGGGTCTAGAACGGTCCGCCACGGACCAGGCGCAGGTTGTAGCGGGTGTCGCCCGACTTGCTGCCGCCAGGGATGCTGCCCGAGCGAAAATCGACCAGGAATGCGGCGTCCGCGCTCGAGACATACGTCGACCCGGTCCAATAGCGCGAAGTCGCAGGCGTGTACAAGAAATACGTCGGGTCGATGCCTGGGTTCGATCCATCGGCAACGAACAGGCTGAAGAGTTCGCGCGCCGTCGGCATGCGCCAGTCGCTGTAGCCGCAGAGCGCGGCGAGGTTCACCGCCGTCGCGAACGCCTGGGTGTTGCAAAGTCCGCCGGGCAACGTGGCGTTGCAGGTGTTGCTGCCCGTGCCGCCGGCATTGCCGCCGTTGGTGGCCGCGTCGCTGTTGTACCAGGTGTAGGTATGACCGAAGTAGCGCGGGTCGGTGCCGGCAGCGGTCTTGACTTCCCAGATCAGGCCGGTGACGTTGTCCAGGGTGCAGGCCCAGTCGGTGGCGGCAGTTCCCAGCGTGGCGCCGGCAGCGAGCAAGGTGCCGTTGTTGGCGACCTTGGTGTAGTCGAACCCCCTGGCGCCCGCGCCGGTCTTGGGCAGCGCGCTGGCCGCCGCGGCCGCATCGCGCCCGAAGCGGCAGTCCTGGCCCGGATGGGTTCCGGCGTCGCTCGCGATGCTGGCGGCGCTGGACGCCGGCACGACATCGGCTGTCGTGTCGTTGTAGCAGGTGACCTGGCCGGTGTCGGGAAGCCCGGCGGCCTGGAGAGGCGTTGCGGCGAAAGCCAGCGCGAGAACAAGAGAATACGGTAGGCGGGTCATGGCAGTGGTTCTCCGGGTCGTGAGCGGGACACACAGGGGCCTTGCGGGAGGGGACTCGTCCCGGCTGGGGTTGGCTCTGGAAGGTGGAGCAGGCAAACCTGAATCCCGGTTGAAGCGATCTTGCGAGCCCTGCGCGGTTGTCATCGCCACGCGTCTCGCCATGACCTCAGTCTGCTCGCTGGCCGTGGCTCGGCATAGGCCTTATCGGTGATCCACTTGATCCACGTCAGCAAACCGATCGCATTCCCGGCGCCGGGTGCGCACCGAGGCTGCGATTGCGCGCCGAAACTACGCTGATAGGGTTCCAGAAATCAGAAGCACCCGGCAGTAACTGCTCAGGGTGCTTCGAGCATCCGGGGCGCCAGCCGTCGCAAAGAGGGCTCGCCACTCGAATCAGCGGCCGAACAGTCCCTTGAGGGCTTTCAGTCCTTCCTCGACTCCCTGTCCGATGGCGTCCTTTTTCTGGGGCTGCTCCGGCGCGTCAGGCTGCGGTGCCGGCGATCTGCGCTGCGCGCGCTCGCCGACGTCACCACCCGTGCCCCCGATGCCACCCATGCCACCCATGCCTTCGGCGAGCAACAGGCCGGCAGTCGACTTCAAGCGCACTTTGACCGCCCAGATCTGCTCCCACGGCTGCTTCGGATCCTGCGGACGCGGCGGTTGCACGAGATTCAGCTCGTCGCCGTAGGCTACGAAGCGCAGGAAGCCGGTGCCGAGTTCTTTCACGACCTGGCCGGGCACCGTGCAATCGGTCGTCTGCGGCGGCATCACCACTTTCTCCCGGATGAGCCGTGCCACTTCGGCGGGCGGCACGAAGTCCATCAGCGCACCGCCCATCTCCTGCACTTCGCTCGACGACCACATGATGATGTCGTTGGTGCCTTCGGCCGCCCCCATCGCTGTCGCAAAATAGCCGGTGGCGCCGGCAAGCTGTTTCCATTGCACCGGTATCGCGCCAGCGGGCGTCTTGCTGAGCGGAGAGAACGACACTGGTTCCATGAAGTCATGGCGCTCGCCGATCGCAAATTTGATTTCGGGCGAGTAATTGCCCTTGACGAGATGATCGCCGCGCAGCGAGGCGTTCGCGGGCACCGCTTGGGCGTCTTCGGCATTTGGCCAGTCGCCGTACGTGCGGTTGCGGCCAAACGCCGGACCCGCGGGACCGCTCACCTGGCGCGACACCATGTTGGGCGGACGCTGGCCGGCGGCGAGACCGGCGAAATCGATGACGACTGGCTGGCCGGCGCGCACGTTCTCGCCGCAACCCCAGTAGATCTTCATGCGGCCCTTGGGTCTTTCCATGCTTTCCGGCGTGTACTCGCCGCGCGGCGTTTCGCGCGCACGCTGCGGCGTGATCAGCGGCAGTGCCTGGCCCATGTTGAGACCCGGCGGAATGTCGTGGCCGGCGCGCGGCTCGCCCGCCGCGCTCTGCGACGATCCGAGCTCGAGACGCAGCGTTCGCGTGGCGCCGCCGCCGCCGCCCATCATCATGCTCATCACATTCATGCCGGCCCCCATCCCGCTCGCCGTGTCGACGCTCATCCAGTAGAGGGCGATTGGCGGTCGGACGACCTGTTGCTGCGCAGAGGCGGGAAATGCAACGGCGAGGGCGGAAAGGAGGGCGGCTGAGGTGCGCATGTCGGAACTCCGGACGGGAAACCAAGCGGTCGCAGTATAGTCGAGCGCCAGCCGGTTTGTCCCGCCACCACTACTTGTGCCTTACGGCATGAAGTTCGTTCCGCAGTTGCCATTGAGATACAACTCGATCTGCGGCCAGGCCGCGCGCGTCGCCAAATCACCGACCGCGCCGTTGGTCACCGCGGTGCCCGTCAATCCGACATCGCGCGCAGGTGCATGAGGCCATCCGTGAGCGCGTCGACGTTGCCGTTGCGATCGACATCCAGCGTGCAGCTGTTGCCGATCAGTCCAGATATTCGGCATCACGTGGTGCAGATGCTCGAGGGCGAACGGCGGGCAGGCGCAACAGCGCAGCAGGAAGCTGAATCCTGGTTCCGCCGGACGATGCGCGGCAATATGCCATTTGCATGGTAGTATGGCGTTTGCATACTCGCTCGCAAGGCTTCCCATGATGTCCCAAGTTAGTTCCCATAGCCTGTCCGTGACCGGCTGGAGCGGCGGTGCGCAACGCGCCATCGCCGTTGCCCGCGCCCTGCTCGTGGCCCTGGCGCTGTCGACCGCATCGTTCGCGCTGGCGCAATGCCCCGCGACGGTCCCGGCCCAGGGTGCGGCGCTGCCCGGTCCGCTGCCGTTGTTCCCGGCGTCCAACTGGTGGAACCTGGATGTTTCCGCGGCGCCGGTCGACACCGGCTCGGCCGGGTACATCTCGTTCATCAACAATGGTTCGACGCGCCGGTTGCATCCCGACTTCGGCGGCGAAGCTTCGCCGGGCAGTGTGGCGACCTACGGCATGCCCTATGCGATCGTCGACGGGTCGCAGCCGAAGCAGGCGGTGACCTTCGAGTACTGGGACGAAAGCGACGGCGTCAACCAGGCCACGGGCCAGGGCGTGCCGTTCTATCCGATTCCGGCGCAGGCGATCACGCAGGCGCACTGGGTCGAGGGCGGTGCACCCGCCAACGTCGACCAGCGTACTGCGGACGATCGGCACCTGCTGATGATCGACTGCACCAACAAGCACCTGTACGAGCTCTACAACGTCTACTACAACGCGACCCAGGGCCGCTGGTACGCGGGATCGGGCGCATTCTTCGACATGAACACCAATAATCGCCGGCCGGACACCTGGACCTCGGCCGACGCCGCGGGTCTGGCGATCTTTCCCGGCCTGGTGCGCTACGACGAAGCCTGGGATACCGCCGTGACGAACATCGGCCACGCCTTCCGCGTGACGGTGCGCGCGACCAACGGTTACGTCTGGCCGGCGTCACACCGCGCCGGCTCGACCGCGGGTGCGCTGCCGATGGGCGCGCGCCTGCGGCTGAAGACGAACGTCGGCGGCGCCGATCCGGCGCTGCGCACCAGTGACCTCAATGTCCGCAAGATCTTCCGCGCGATGCAGAAGTACGGACTGATCGTCGCCGACAACGGCAGCGATCTGTACATCACCGGAACGTTCGACACGCGCTGGAACAACGGCATTCTGAATCCCGCATTCGCCACGCTCACCGCCAGCGACTTCGAAGTGATCCAGCTGGGCTGGAATCCACCGTCGGGGGCGGCGGCGCTGGCTTCGCTCGAGGCCAGTCCGAATCCGGTCGTCGGGCCGAACCCCTCGACTGGCACGGTGACTCTGACAGCGGCTGCGCCCGCGGGCGGCGCACTGGTGAACCTCTCCTCGAGCATGGCCGTGGCGGCCGTGCCCTATGACGTCACGGTCCTCGGAGGCGCGAGCCGCGCCACTTTTGGCATCGCGACCGCGGCCGTCGCCAGTACGACCATAGGCACCTTGTCGGCGACCTACGGCGGCCTCACCACGACCACGACATTCACGGTCAACCCGGCCCCCGCCGCCCCCGTCCCCGCACTCGCCGCGCTGACCCTCAACCGGTCCAGCGTCGTCGGCGGCAAGAGCGCGAGCGGGACCGTGACGCTGACCACCGCCGCGCCAGCAGGTGGCGCAACGGTGGCGTTGACGAGCTCCAACAGCAGTCTGGCCGCCGTTCCGGCGAACGTCGTTGTCGCGGCAGGCACAACCACGAAGATGTTCACCGTCACCACCAGCGCGACGAAGAAGAACGCATCGGTGACGATTGCCGCAACCTACGCGGGACTCACGAAATCGGCGAGCCTGACGGTCAAGCGGCGCTGAGCGGGCGCCACCGGGCAACGGCGTGGGCTAACCACCCCAGGCCTTGAGGTACGACTGGGATTCTTCGATCACGAGACATGCCGCCTCGAACCGGCGGCTGTCCCTTCGAGGCGAAAGTGGTACCTGTGTGTCCGGTACAAACTGTTACCCATGTGACCGGAATACACCTTGATCATCTGGGGTGGCTGATGGGACTCGAACCCACGACAACCGGAATCACAATCCGGGACTCTACCAACTGAGCTACAGCCACCATTCGACCGCCACGGGCACTTGCGCCCGCGGGGAGCGGAATTATACCAGCCCCGGCGTCCGGGTGCGGCCGCACCCGTTGACCGCCGCGCCGGTCACCGCGGCATCAACTCCGGAACAGGCTGTTGTAGTCGAAACGGCGGAGCGTCCGCGCCTTGATCGTCTTCGCGTCAGAGTGCAACGCATTGATCAGCACCGCCTGTTCCTCGGGGACGACGACCGAGGGCACGAGAAGCAGCGCGCACCGGGCAGACTTGTACCAGGCCGAACCGATGTCAACGCTCGCCCGGCCCGCCGGAATCGCGGCCCATCCGGGATCCAGGGCTGGCGCCTGCAATTCCTGCCGAGCACCCCATACGGCGACAGGGATCGTGAGCTGCACCACGAAACGATTCAGCGGCAGGCCCGCATCGTCGAGATGCGCGGCGGTCTCGAGCACGGCAAGCGCGAGCGATGTCGCGGCGTAGACAACCCGCTCGCCGTGCGCATTCCAGCGGCCGGGGTACTTGGCGGCGCCGTGGCCGGATAGATCGGTTGCCTTGTAGTCCCGGGTCTCGGCGGCGATGCGCCACAGCGGCACCGTCGCTGTCACTGGTAGGCGCCGCTTTCGATCGCGCCCAGCGCCTTCGAGACGATCTCCAGACCGGTGGGCGTATCCAGAAATTCCGCTGGCTTCCTGCCGCCAAGCGCGGGCTGCGGCGTCTCGATCCATCGGCCCAGCCACTTGGCCGAGTCGAAGTCGCGTGCGGCATCGGCGGTGCTTTGCAGGACGATGCTCCTGGCCATCCCCAGCAGCCGGATCATGCCCAGCGCGGCCTGGCCGCCGGCGCCGGCAATCACGTCGTTGGCGGCCGCCTTTTTCTCCGCCGTCGCCTTGGGCACGCCGATGATCGTGAACAAGCGGCTGGACGGCATGTCCATCTGCTGCGCGATGTCTTTCAGCAGGCGTCCGCGCACGCCTGCGCGTTCGATGCCGACGAGTTGGAGCGGGGTCGCGCCACTGACTTTGGCGATCAGGCGTCCACGCTGTCCCTGCCGGGATTCATGCGAGTCCCGCCCGTGGTCGCCGCGCAGGCAGTCCCTTGCTTTTCGTGCGCTTTGTCAGCAACCCTGCCGCCTGGGCTCGTGTGGATCACCCGCGGCCCGGTCTTTGCGGTTGTTCTTGCCGGCGCCTTCGCGGCAGCCCGATCAGCCGGCACCGCGATCTTCCGGCGAGCGATTCCACGATTCGCAGTCATGCCACCTCCGTCTCGATTGATGGCTAACATAGCATCAAACGAGACGAACTGCAAGCAGCCGGAGCCTCGATACCTTGAACGCGACCTGCACTTCCGGCTTGACCAGGTCGATGAACTCGCGATGCTTGCGCAGGTAGGCGGCGATGAACGGGCAGACGGGAATCACGTGCATGGGCGCTCTGCGCCTTGCCGTCAGGCGCGTGCGCACCAGCGCCCGTCGCGGGCCACGGGTGCACTCCAGCCGAGGCAAACCACGCCCTCGCCCCGCCTTCTTCGCAGGACTTCCGGGCTGAAGTCCCCGCGCGAACACGATGCGTCGACCGGCACTGCCACGCCGGGTTGTATTCGCCTGAAGCCCGCGACGGTCCTGGCGGTCGATCGGCCGCCTCGTAGCGGCGAGCACGCGCCTGCCGTTCGATGTTGTTCGCCAGCAATAGGTTGGTCATGGCTCGCGACTCCGGGATGTGGTCTGCATGATGTCCTCCAGCCGCCCCGTGCAATCGTGGTACGCCCGACAGGACTCGAACCTGTTACCCCCGGCTTAGAAGGCCGGTGCTCTATCCAGATGAGCTACGGGCGCATGCGGTGCGGCTGTTCGCTGCTGCCGGCGTCGCGGGATGCCGCGCGGCGGGGCTTGGGTGAGTGGTCGGAGTAGTCAGATTCGAACTGACGACCCTCTGCTCCCAAAGCAGATGCGCTACCGGGCTGCGCTATACTCCGAGCCCGCGATTATACCGCCCGCCGTTGCCCGCGCGATGAATGTCTGCCGGGCCGGCTCACTCCGCCTCCTGTCGCGCGCGCAATTCCCGCTTTTCCGCTTGCCGGCGGGTCCGGTTGCCGCCGCCGTGCGCGCCAGCCTTGCGGGCATGCGCCAGCGACACATAAGGGTTGCGCGGGGGCGCGACGGGGACGACAACCGTCTGCGTCGCTGCCGCGCCGGCAGCGGGCGTCGTGATTTGGGCGGCGTGCGTTCGCCGGGCTTTCCGGGCGCGTTTCATCGTGGGTTTCCTGGCGGCGGCGTTATTGGCAGGCCGCCATTGTGACAAAAATTTCCCGCATCGCTGCGGGAAATTTGCGGAATGATCCGCCGGGAGAACTGCGTCAGCGCCGCCGGCCAGCGGCCCACCACTCAATGGTTGCGCGAATACTGCGCCCGACGCAGGGCCGGATTCGCCAGATAGGCGTCGAACACCTGGCACACGTGGCGCACCAGCAGCCGGCCGGCGTCGGTGACGCGCAGCGCGGCGGGCGTGACCGCGACCAGGCCCATCTTGACCAGCGTGTCCAGCCGCTTGAGTTCGTCCGCGTACTCGGTGGCGAACTTGCGGCCCCAGCGGCGTTCCCAGCCGGCGATGTCGAGTTCGAAGTCGCACATCAGGCGCTCGATCACGTCGGCGCGCATCGCGTCGTCGTTGTTCAGCCGCATGCCGCGGGTGACGGCGAGGCCGCCGTCGCCGATCATCTTTTCGTAGACCATGAGCTCGCGCGTGTTCTGCACGTAGCAGTTGCCGATCTTGCCGATCGCCGACACGCCGAACGAGATCAGGTCGCCGGGGCGGCGCGCGGTGTAGCCCTGGAAGTCGCGGCGCAGCCGGCCTTCCCGTTGCGCCACCGCCAGCTCGTCGTCGGGCAGCGCGAAGTGATCCATGCCGATGTAGACGTAGCCGGCATCGGCCATCCGGACCAGCGCCATTTCCATCAGGTCCAGCGATTCGTTGCCGGTCGGCAGGTCGGCATCGATGATCTGCCGCTGCGGCTTGAAGCGCGAAGGCAGGTGGGCATAGCGATAGAGCGCGATGCGATCCGGCCGGAGGTCGATCACCGCCCGCAGCGTCCGGCCGAAGCCTTCCATGGTCTGCTTGGGCAGGCCGTAGATCAGGTCGATGTTGGTCGAGCGCATGCCCAGCGTGCGCGCCTTCTCGATCAGCGCCGCGGTTTCCTCGACGCTCTGGAAGCGGTTGACCGCGTCCTGGACCTGCGGGTCGAAGTCCTGGATGCCCAGGCTGATGCGGGTGAAGCCCATGTCGGCCAGCGCCGACAGCCGCTCCGGCGACACGGTCTGCGGATGCAGCTCGATCGCGCCGATGAAGTCCGCCGACCAGCCGAACGTGTCGCGCAGCGCGCGGACGACGCCGGCCAGGTCTTCGTCCTTCAGATAGGTCGGCGTGCCCCCGCCGAAGTGCAGGTCGGACACCGGAATCTTGCGGGGCAGCAGCGCGCCGACGCGCTCGATTTCCTGGTGCAGCGCGCGCAGGTAGCGCTCGGCCTTCAGGTAGTTGGCCGTGATCACCTTGTTGCACGCGCAGTAGTAGCAGACGGTCTTGCAGAACGGGATGTGGACGTAGACGCCGGTCGTCGGCGCGTCGAAACCGCGCAGCAGGCTCTCATACTCGGCCGGCGGGAATGCGTCGGCAAAGCGGTCGGCGGTCGGGTACGACGTGTAGCGCGGGCCGAAGGCGGGCAACGCATCGAGCAGTTCGCGGTCGATGACAAGGGCCGGTTTCGCGGCTGCGGCTACAGGGGGCGCTGAAGTTTCCATGGGCAGATGGTACGGAGGATAGAAGGGGCGTGTCTTGAGTCAAGAGAGTCCCCGGATCAACCCCCGGCCGGGATGGGCGAGCGCAGCGACACCCATCATCCCTCCCCAGGTCAATCCTCCGCCGCAACTGCGGGAACAGGATCACGTCGCGGATGCTGGGCGAGTCGGTCAGCAGCATGATCAGGCGGTCGATGCCGATGCCCTCGCCGGCGGTGGGGGGCAGGCCGAACTCCAGGGCGCGGATGTAGTCGGCGTCGTAGTGCATCGCCTCGGCGTCGCCCGCCTCCCGGGCGCGGACCTGTTCCATGAAGCGCGCCGCCTGGTCTTCCGGATCGTTCAGCTCGGAAAAGCCGTTGGCGAACTCGCGGCCGGTGATGAACAGCTCGAAGCGGTCGGTGATCGCCGGGTTGGCGTCGTTCTTGCGCGCCAGCGGCGAGACGTCGGTCGGGTGCGAAATGATGAACGTCGGCTGCAACAGCTTGTCCTCGGTCGTGGCCTCGAACAGCTTCAACTGCAGCAGGCCCAGGCCGTCGGTGGGGAACACCTCGACGTCGAACGGCGCCAGCGCCACGCGCAGGTAGGCGGGCTTGTCCAGCTCGTGCAGCGGATAGTGCGAGTTGTACTTGGCGATCGCCTGCGCCATGGTCAGCCGGTCGAACGGCTGCGCGAAATCGAGCGGGATGTCCTGGTACGTGAACTGCATCGAGCCCAGCACGCTTTGCGCGAGTTCGCGGAACAGCGTCTCGGTCAGGTCCATCAGGTAATGGAAGTCCTGGTACGCCTCGTAGAACTCCAGCATCGTGAATTCGGGATTGTGGCGAACCGAAATGCCTTCGTTGCGGAAGCTCCGGTTGATCTCGAACACCCGCTCGAAGCCGCCGACAACGAGCTTTTTCAGGTACAGCTCCGGCGCGATGCGCAGGTAGAGCTCCATGTCGAGCGCGTTGTGATGCGTGACGAACGGGCGCGCCGCGGCGCCGCCGGGGATCGGATGCATCATCGGCGTCTCGACCTCGAGATAGCGCCGGGCGACGAAGAACTGCCGCATCGACTGGATGATCTGCGAACGCTTCAGGAACACGTCCTGCGAGCGGTCGTTGGTGATCAGGTCGAGATAGCGCTGGCGCACCTTCGCCTCGGTGTCGAGCAGGCCGTGGTACTTCTCCGGCAGCGGGCGCAGCGCCTTCGACAACATCCGCAGGGACGTCACCCGCACGCTCAGCTCGCCGGACTTGGTCTTGAACAGCGTCCCGGTCGCGCCCAGGATGTCGCCCATGTCCCAGTGCTTGAACGCCGCATGCGCGTCCTCGCCGGCGCCGTCGTTCGTCACGTAGAGCTGGATGCGCCCGGTCATGTCCTTGAGGGTCGCGAAGCTCGCCTTGCCCATCACGCGCTTGAGCATCATCCGGCCCGCGACGGTGACCGTCAGCGGCGCGGCCTCGAGCGTCTCGTTGGTCTGCGCGCCGTACTTTTCGTGCAGGTCGGCGGCGAACGCGTCGCGCCGGAAATCGTTCGGGTAGGCGTTGCCTTCCTCGCGCCAGGCCTTCAGCTTGGCGCGGCGTTCGGCGAAGACCTGGCTTTCGTCGGCAGGGGGCGAAGGCGGTGCTGGGGGGGGCTGTTCGGGCATGACGGGCTCGGTTAGTGGAATGCGTGGGTTTCGAATTTCAGCGCTTTGGCCGGACGCTAGTGTGGCGCATATGGCCGGATGTGTCACATCGCGTTCGGAGCATGGGCTTGTCCGATCGAGCGAGGCGCATCATCCGGCGTTTTGCCCGGACAAGAATCCTGCGAGCGCATGGACCGCCACGTTCCGGTAGTCGCCGCACACGTGGATCACGTGCGCGTACGCGGCAAAAGCATGATCCGGATCGCTGGTCGTCAGCGCGACGGCTCGCATGCCCGCGCGCCGCGCGGCTTCGATGCCCAGCGGAGCGTCTTCGAACACCAGGCACTGCTCCGGCGCGACATCCATCCGCCGCGCCGCTTCCAGGAATATGTCGGGCTCGGGCTTGCCGTGGCGGACGTCGGCCGCGCCGACCGCCGTGTCGAAAAAATCGTGCAGCTCGAGGCCGCCGATGGCGAACGCGATGTTCTCCGGGTCACCCGCGGTGCCCAGCCCCAGCTTGAGGCCGGCCGCCCTGGCCGCGCGGGCGAAGGCGGTGAAGCCCGGCACTTCGCGGAACTCGGGGCGGAACATGTTGCGGTAGATGTTTTCCTTCTCGTCGACCAGCGCCCGGACCCGCGCGTCGGGCAGGTGCGCGCCGAAGATCTCGCGTATCAACTCGGCGCCGGTGCGCCCGGCGCCCCGGTGCGCCAGCTTCAGGTGCTCGTCACCGATGCCGTGGCGCTCGAACAGCAGGTTCCACGAACGGTTGTGATACGGCATCGAATCGATGATCGTGCCATCGATGTCGAAGATGAACGCGGCGATGGGGGCGCGGGTCATGGCGGCGTCGTGAGGCCGAACAGCAAGGTGTCGCGCAAGCCGCCTTGCAGGTTGCGCCGTTCGTTCTTCAACGTGCCCTCGCGCGCGAAACCGCAGCGTTCCAGCACGCGAACGCTGCGCACGTTCTGCGCGTCGCAGCTCGCCCAGATCCGCCGCGCGGCCAGCGACTTGAAGCCGAAGTCGACGACCAGGCGCACCGCCTCGCTGGCGTAGCCGTGGCCCTGCGCATCGGGGCGCAGGAAGTAGCCCAGCTCGAAGCTGGGCACCGTCCAGTCGAAGGCGTGGAAGCCGGTGCCGCCGAGGTAGTCTTTGCCGTCCCGGGACCAGATGGCCAGGATCAGCGCCGAGCGCTCCTGCCACTTGGCGTGCAGTCGGCGCACGTAGGCTTCGGAGTCGTCAGGCGTTTGATGCTGGTCCAGCCAGCCCAGCCACTTGCCCAGTTCGGCGCGATGGCCGTCGATGGCCGCGAAGAGGGCCGCCCCGTCGCCGGGGCGATATGGCCGCAGCAACACGCGCCCGCCGACCAGCGTCTCAGGCAGATCCAGCAGCTCGGCGTGAAAGGCCGCTTGGGCCATGTCACACCCCCTGCTTCAAGCTCGCCGCGATGAAGTCGTCAAGGTCGCCGTCGAGTATCGCCTGCGTATTGCCGGTCTCGAAGTTCGTCCGCAGATCCTTGATCCGCGACTGGTCCAGCACGTACGAGCGGATCTGGTGGCCCCAGCCGATGTCGGTCTTGCTGTCTTCGAGTTTCTGCTGCTCGGCCTGCTGCTTGCGCAGCTCGTATTCGTACAACTTCGACTTCAGCATCGCCATCGCTTCGGCGCGGTTGCGGTGCTGCGAGCGGTCGTTCTGGCACTGGACGACGATGCCGGTGGGCAGGTGGGTCATCCGCACCGCGGAGTCGGTCTTGTTGATGTGCTGGCCGCCGGCGCCGCTGGCGCGGAAGGTGTCGATGCGCAGGTCCGCCGGGTTGATCTCGATTTCGATCGAGTCGTCGACTTCGGGATAGACGAACACGCTGGCGAACGAGGTGTGGCGGCGATTGCCGGAATCGTACGGCGACTTGCGCACCAGCCGGTGCACGCCGGTCTCGGTGCGCAGGTGGCCGTACGCATAATCGCCGGTGACCTTGACCGACGCGCTCTTGAGTCCCGCGACTTCGCCGGCGGATTCTTCGAGCAGCTCGACGCCGTAGCCCTTGCGCTCGCAATAGCGCATGTACATGCGCAATAGCATCGACGCCCAGTCCTGCGCTTCGGTGCCCCCGGACCCGGCATTGATGTCGATGAAGCAGTTGGTCGGGTCCATCGGATGGTTGAACATCCGCTGGAATTCGAGCTTGGCGACCGCGGTCTCGACCGTTCCGGCATCGGCCGCGACCGCGCGCAGCGTGTCGTCGTCGTTCTCGGCCTTCGCCATCTCGAACAGCTCGGTCCCGTCCTTCAGCCGGCCGTCGATGTCGCGCAGGTTGAGAACGATGCCTTCGAGGAGTTTCTTCTCGCGCCCGAGTTCCTGCGCGTGCTTGGGGTCGTCCCAGACCTTGGAGTCTTCGAGTTCGCGCGAGACCTCGGTCAGCCGCGCGGCCTTGGCGTCGAAGTCAAAGATACCTCCGCAGTTCGGCGGCGCGAACCGAGAGCGAGGAAAGGCTGGTCTGGATCTGGTTGACTTGTTCGGCTTCCATGGGGGATTCGATCTGCGGTGCAAAGCGCAATTATACCCGCGGCCCGTGCGGAACTCCGGATCCAGCCCGGTTACAAAGCGATTCGAACGGCGTATCATCCGCGCCTTTGCCTCTGCGGGATCCTCCATGGCGAACCTCATCATCATCAACAACGAGGCAGTGCGGGCGGAACTGCCCGTCGACACGCCGCTGCTGTGGCTGCTGCGCGACCATCTCGACCTGACCGGCACCAAGTACGGCTGCGGCACCGGGCTGTGCGGGGCGTGCACCGTCCACATCGACGGCCAGCCGGCGCGTTCGTGCGTCACCACGATCGAGGCGGCGACCGGCAAGGAAGTGATCACCATCGAAGGCTTGTCGAAGACCGGCGATCATCCGGTGCAGAAGGCCTGGGTCGACGAGGATGTGCCCCAGTGCGGGTATTGCCAGTCGGGGATGATCATGACCTCGGTGGCGCTGCTGAAGGCGAAGCCACGGCCCACCGACGCCGACATCGACACGGCGCTGGCGGGACACATCTGCCGGTGCGGCACGTACAGCCGGATCCGCAAGGCCATACACGTCGCCGCGGCCGCGATGCCGCCTCCTGCACCGCCGGCGCCGGAACCCGCGCCTGCGGCTGCGCCGTCCAAGGGCAGACCCGCGCCCAGGAAGGCGCCAGCGAAGGGCGGCGACAGCAAGAAGGGGGCGAAGTCATGAGGGCGCCCGACAAGACGGCGGTCGTGCCCACCCCGCGCCTCTCCCGCAGGGAATTCCTGCGCGCGTCGACCGCGCTGACCGGCGGACTGGTCATCGGCTTCCACCTGCCCGGCGCCAATCGCGCCGCGCTGGCGCAGACGCAGGTCGCGCCGCCGATGCCCGTCGCGCCGGCCGTCGCCGCGCCCGCCCCGGCGGCGGTGCCCAAACCGGTGTACCCGCCGAACGCGTTCATCCGGATCGCCTCGGACAACTCGGTGACCATCGTGGTCAGCAAGCTCGAGTTCGGCCAGGGCGTCCTGACTTCGCTGCCGATGCTGATCGCCGAGGAGTTGGAGTGCGACTGGACGCAGGTGAAGTCCGAGCATGCGCCGGTCGCCGCGGTGTACAACCACCCCGCCTTCGGCATCCAGATGACCGGCGGCAGCCAGAGCGTCGCCTCGTCATGGGACCAGTTGCGGATGGTCGGCGCGCAGGCGCGAACGATGCTGGTGCAGGCCGCCGCCAATGAGTGGAAGGTGCCGGTCGGCGAATGCCGCGCCGAAATGGGCCAGGTCGTGCACAGCAGCGGCAGGAAGCTCGCCTACGGGCAGGTGGCCGACGCCGCCAACAAGCTGCCGCTGCCCGAAGGCGTGAAACTGAAGGACGCGAAGGACTTCAAGCTGATCGGGAAGTCGACCAAGCGGCTGGACGCGCGCGCCAAGACCAACGGGTCGGCCAAATTCGGCCTCGACGTCAAGTTCCCCGGCATGCTCACCGCCCTCGTCGCGCGGCCGCCGGTGTTCGGCGCCAAGGTCAAGAGCTTCGACATCGAGGACGCGAAGGGCATCCCGGGTGTGCGCTACGTGGCCGAAGTGCCCAGCGGCGTCGCGATCATCGCCACCAGTTTCTGGTCGGCGAAGCAGGCGCGCGACAAACTGAAGATCATTTGGGACGACACGACCGGCGCGAAGATCTCCAGCGACTCGCTCCGAGCCGAGTACCTGGCGCTTGCGAAGACGCCGGGCACGCCGGCGAAGCAGGCGGGCGATCCGAACGCGATGAAGGCGGCGGCGAAGACCGTCGTCGCCGAGTACGACGTGCCCTTTCTCGCGCACGCGCCGATGGAGCCGCTCAACTGCACGGTCCTGCTCACCGCCGACTCGTGCAAGATCTGGGCGGGCACGCAGTTCCAGACCGTCGACCAGACCGCGGCGGCGAAGGTCGCCGGCCTGAAGCCGGAGCAGGTGCAGATCACCACGATGCTGGCCGGCGGCGGCTTCGGCCGGCGCGCGGTGCCGGACTCGGACTACATCGTCGAAGCGGTCCATGTGGCCCGCGTGGTGCGCCGCGCGACCGCGGCGGGCGCGACGCCGCCCGCGGTGCGCGTGGTATGGACGCGCGAGGACGATATCAAGGGCGGCTACTACCGACCGGCCTACGTGCACCGGGTCGAAGCCGGTCTGGACAAGGACGGCAAGGCCATCGCCTGGAACCAGGTGATCGTCGGCCAGTCGATACTCGCCGGCACGCCGTTCGAAGCGTTCATGGTCAAGAACGGCATCGACTCCACGTCGGTCGAAGGCGCGATGGAAGGCTACGCGATTCCCAACGTCAACATCTCGCTGCACAGCCCCAAGCCGGGCGTGCCGGTGCTGTGGTGGCGCTCCGTGGGCAACACGCACACGGCGTTCGTCAAGGAAACGATGCTCGATGAGCTCGCCGCCGCGGCGGGCAAGGATCCGCTGGAGTACCGCAAGGCGATGCAGGCCGCGGGCTCGCGCGAAGCGGCCGCACTGACGCTCGCCGCCGACAAGGCCGGGTGGGGCAAGCCATTGCCGGCAGGGCGCGCGCGCGGCATCGCGGTCCACGAGTCGTTCGGCAGCGTCTGCGCGCAGGTCGCCGAAGTCTCGGTCGAGGGCGGCAGGGGGGGCAGGGTCAGGGTGCACAAGGTCACCGCCGCGATCGACTGCGGGACGGCGGTCAATCCGACCGGCATCGTCGCGCAGGTGGAAAGCGCGATCGTGTACGGGCTGTCCGCGGCGCTCGCCGGCGCGATCACGTTCAAGGACGGCGTGGTCGAGCAGTCGAACTTCCATGACTACGCGCCGCTGCGCATCGGCGACACGCCGGTGGTAGACGTGCATCGTCCCGTCGTCGGCCCCACCGTCCGGCGTGGGCGAACCGGGTACGCCCCCCATCGCCCCCGCAGTCGCCAACGCGCTGTTCGCGCTCACGGGCAAGCGGTTGCGGAGCCTGCCGTTCAAGGTATAGGCAAATAGGGGACAGACCACGTTTAACCGTCGATTGCGACGGTTAAACGTGGTCTGTCCCCCCAGCGATTTGTGGTAGGTTTGACGCCCGTCCCATCGTCCTGCATCGCCCCCATGTTGATCGAACGCATCGAAGCGAAATGGATCGACCTGTTCGCCGATGTCTTCCGCCAGTGCGCGGTGCAGGCGGGCGACGCCGTCGCGATCCTGGCTGAATCCCAGTCGCGGCCGGTGCTGGTCGAACTGGCCGATCTGGCGGCGCAGCGGATAGGCGCGCGGCCTTTTCGCCTGATCGTGCCGACGCCGCCGCTGGCGACGCTGGTTCCGGTGCGCTCGACCGGCGCGTCCGACGCGCTGCAACGCCTGGTCCCCGTTTTGGCAGCGCTCAAAGCCTCGCCATTTGTCGTCGACCTGACAGTCGAAGGACTGCTGCATGCGGTCGAGTTGCCCGAGATTCTCGGCGCCGGCGTGCGGGTGCTGATGGTGTCGAACGAGCACCCGGAAATTCTCGAGCGCACCAAGCCCGACCCGGCGCTGGAACCCAAGGTGCGCGCCGGGATGCGGCTGCTGAAAGCGGCGCAGTCGATGCGCGTGACTTCGGCGGTGGGGACCGATCTGGCGATCTCGTTGCAGGGCGCGCGCGTCGGCGGCGGCTGGGGCACTACCACGAAGCCGGGGACGATCACGCACTGGCCCGGCGGACTGTGCCTGGCGTTTCCGGCCAAGGGCAGCGTCAGGGGCGTCCTCGTCATGCAACCCGGCGACGTCAACCTGACCTTCAAGCAATACCTGCGCGACACGGTGCGGCTGACGATCGCCGATGACTTCGTGACCGCGATCGACGGCGCCGGCGTCGATGCCGAACTCATGCGCGGCTACCTGGAAAGCTGGGGCGACCGCGAAGCCTATGCGGTGTCGCACGTGGGCTGGGGGATGAATCCGCTCGCGCGCTGGGATGCGCTCGCGTTCTACGACAAGCGCGACTGCAACGGCACCGAGTTGCGGGCGTTCGCCGGGAACTTCCTGTATTCGACGGGCGCGAACGAAGTCGCGGGCCGGCACACGCTCGGGCACTTCGACCTGCCGCTGCGGGCGTGCACGGTCGCCCTCGACGGCCGCGTCGTCGTGAGGGACGGCGTCCTGCAAGGAGACCTTGCTTGACCGCGGGTCCGGTGCCCGCCTGGATCGGCGCGGATGCCGCTTCCGGCCATGCGGCGCGGCCGCCGGTGGTCATGCTGCACGGGATCGGCGGGGGCAAGGCGCAGTGGGCGCCGCAACTCGATCTGCTCGCCACGCATGGCTGGCGCGCGCTGGCGTGGGACATGCCGGGATATGGCGAGAGCGCGCTGCCTTCCGGCGACTACACGTTCGCCGGACTCGGGGCGAGCCTGCTCCGCCTGCTCGATGCGCTGGCGATTCCGCGCGCCATCCTGCTGGGACACAGCATGGGCGGCATGGTCGCGCTTGAAGCGTTCGCGCAGGCGCCCGGGCGTTGCGCCGGCCTGATCCTCGCCTGCACCAGTCCCGCCTTCGGCCGCGCCGACGGCGACTGGCAGCGGCAGTTCATCGGCGAGCGGCTGGCGCCGCTGGACGCGGGACTGGGAATGCCGGGGATGGCCGCGCGGCAGGTGCCGCGGATGATGGCGGAGGCGGCGCCTGCGGCGGCACGCGAGCGGGCAATGGCCATCATGGGCGCGGTACCCGAAGAGACGTACCGCCTGGCGCTGCGCTGCCTGGTCACCTTCGATCGCCGCGAAGTGCTCCCGGCTATCGCCGTGCCCACGCTGGTCCTCGCGGCCGCCGGCGACAGCCAGGCGCCCCCGCCGGTGATGGAGAAGATGGCCGGCCGGATCGCGGGCGCCGAGTTCGAAGTCCTGCCGGGATGCGGGCATCTCGCGAATCTGGAGCAGCCGTCGGCGTTCGGGGCGACGGTGCTGGAATTTCTTGAGCGGCGTTTCGGGTCGTGATCTCGCAAGTGATGAGTCCCGTAGGATAGGTGGAGCGTAGCGATACCCATCATGAAATTCGAAGATCTCGACGCACGGCCGAGTGTTCCGGAACGGACAGATGGGTATCGCTGCGCTCCACCCATCCTACGGACCACCCTATAACCTACGATCAATCCTGACTCTGACCCCAAACTGCATCCCATGCCCGAATACTCCATCTGCGGCGAGCACTATCCGCTGACCCCTTTGCAGCGCGATCTGCTGGGGCAAGTGCGTGCGCTGGGGCGCGAGCGCTTCGCGCCGCGCGCGGCGCAATGCGATCGCGACGCGGCGTTTCCGTTCGAGAACTACGACGACCTGCGCGCGGCCGGCCTGCTGGGAGTGTGCGTGCCGGCGGCGTACGGCGGCAGGGGCGCCGACTACGCGACCTACGCGCTGCTCGCGGCGGAGATGGGCCGGCACTGCGGCGCGACGGCGCTGACCTTCAACATGCATGTGTGCTCGACCCTGTGGAGCGGGCCGCTGGCCGACGACTTGGAGATGACGCCGGAGCAGCGCGCGCAGCACGAGGCCAACCGGCGCGTGCACTTCGCGCGCATCGTCGACGGCGGCGCGCTGTATGCGCAGCCGTTCTCCGAAGGCAGCGCGGCGGCGGCGGGCAAGGCGCCGTTCGGGACGACGGCGAAAAAGGTCGACAGCGGCTGGCTGATCAACGGCAAGAAGATCTTCGCCTCACTCGCCGGCGCCGCCGACTACTATGGCGTGCTCTGCACCGAGGACAAAACGGAGGCGAGCGTGCGCGACACGCTGTACATCGCCGTGCCGGGCCAGGCGCCCGGCTTCTCCATCGTCGGCGACTGGGACCCGCTGGGCATGCGCGGCACCGTGTCGCGGACGCTGTTGATGCACGATGTGTTCGTCGAAGACGACGCGCAGCTGATGCCGCGCGGCGTCTACTACCAGGCCGCGGCGCGCTGGCCGCACATGTTCTTCACGCTCGCGCCGACGTACATGGGCATCGCGCAGGCCGCGTACGACTTCACGGTTTCGTACCTGCGCGGCGAAGTGCCCGGCACGCCGCCGGTCAAGCGCCGGATGTATCCGACCAAGCAGATCGCGGTCGCGGAAATGCACATCAAGCTCGAGCAGACGCGGGCGCTGTTCCTGCGCGCGATCGCCGATGCGCGCGTCGACCCGGGCAAGGAAGCGCGGCTGCGCGTCTACGCGGCGCAGTACACGGTGATGGAAAACGCCAACGACTTGTGCCGGCTGGCGATCCGCACCTGCGGCGGGCAGGCGATGCTCAAGTCGCTGCCGCTGGAGCGGCTGTACCGCGACAGCCGGTGCGGCGCGCTGATGCTGCCGTGGACCGCCGAGTTGTGCCTGGACCGCCTGGGGCGCGAAGCCTTGTACGAGTCCGGCGAGGCCGACGCTTGAACAGGGCTGGGGCATGAGCAGCGCGGCGCGTGGCTGGTTCGGCCGCTGGCGCGGTTCGGTCTACACGCAGCACCAGCTCGACGCGCTGCTCGCTTCGATCGGACGGGCAACGACGCCGGACGAGAAGAAGGCGTGGCTGATCGAGCTGTTCGTCTGGATCCGCGGCGGCGCCGGGTTGCTCGAGTTCGATCCCGCTGCGCGGGCGGCCAAGCGCGCGGTGCGCGTGCGCTTCCTGGTCCAGCGGCTGCAGCGCATGCCGGAGTCGGCGGCGGAGCTCCTCAAGCTGTTGGGCGCGGTCCTGCGCGATTGCGACGCGGTTGACTTGCTGGCCGAGGGCGGCCTGCCGCACCGCGACAGCCTGTGGGGGGAGTTGAAGGAACGGCTGCTGCGGCGCTGGCTGCCGTCGGGGACGGCTAGCCGTTCGCTGCTGACCCTTTTCGGGCAGCTCTTTCCCGACCGCGAGGATGCGGCCTGGCTCGCGGCGCTGGATGCCGAAACGCTGGCAGGCCTGCATGCCTTGTTGTCGAGCGCGGGCGAGGACGGCTTCGGCGCGTGGTTCGCCGCATCGTGCGAAGACAGCCTGCGCTTCCTCATCGCGCAGGTGCGGGCGACGGGCCTGGCGACGCCGGTGCGCCTGCGCATCGACCGCGCGTTTCGCGACCTGCCGTTCCTGCCGCTGGAAATGAGCCTGGGGCGCGTGCTCGACGCGTGCGCGGCCGGCGACCGGGAGGAGCTGGTGCTGCGGCTGAATCTCCTTCGCGGCCGGCTGGACGACTGCCGGTCGGCGGTCAACGACGCATACGCCCACCTGGACCGGTATGGCGTGAATACGCACGTCGTGTTCCAGCTCACGTGCCTGAAGCTGCAGACCGAGCGGATCGAGCAGCTGGTCGAATTGCTGGTGCGCGGCAGCGGGACGGCAGGCTCGCGCTGGAGCTGGTGAGCGGACTCGTGCGCGGCCAGGAAGAAGCGCGCAGCGTCGCCGGGTTTTTCCGGCAGACCACGGCGCTGCTGGCGAAGAAACTGGTCGAGAGGAATGCCGAAACCGGCGAGCACTACATCGCGCGCGATCGCGCGGCTTTCCTGCACATGTTCCGGAGCGCCGCGTTTGGGGGCATGCTGACCGCGATCACGACCACGCTCAAGTTCGCGATCGGGGCGCTGCACCTGCCGCGGCTGGCCGAAGGGCTGCTGGCGAGCTGCAACTACGCAGGCAGCTTCGTGCTGATGCAGTTCGTCGGCGCGACGCTGGCGACCAAGCAGCCGGCGGCGACGGCGACGGTGCTCGCGGCGAGCATGAACGACCTCTCCTCGCCGGAGCGCATCGACGAGCTGGTCGAGGAGATCGTCTGCCTGATCCGCTCGCAGTTCGCGGCGATCGCCGGCAACCTGCTGCTGGTCGTGCCCGCCGTGTTGCTGATCGACCTGGCTTGGACGGCGGCGACCGGCGGCCACCAGCTGGATGCGAAAAAGGCCGAGGCGACCATCGAGTCGCTGTCGGTGCTCGGGCCGACGCTGATCTATGCGGCATTCACCGGCGTGCTGCTTTGGCTGTCGTCGCTGGCCGCGGGCTGGGCCGACAACTGGTTCGCCTCGCGCCAGATCGGAGAGAACATGCTGACCAACCGGCGTTGGCTGATCGTGCTCGGGGCGCGGCGGCTGAAGGCCGTGGTGAACTTCCTGCAGCATCACATCGCGGGCTTTGCCGGCAACGTCGCGCTCGGCCTGATGCTGGCGCTGCTGCCGGCTTACGCGGACTCATTCGGGATTCCGTTCGACGTTCGCCACGTGACGCTCTCGACCGGCTCGATCACCGCCGCGGTCGCCGCTCTGGGTGCCGGCGTGCTCGCCACCCAAGCGTTCTGGTACGCGGTGCTGGGCATCGCCGGCATCGGCATGCTGAACCTGGGGGTGAGCTTCGGTCTCGCGCTGCAGGTCGCGCTCCGCGCGCGCAACGTGCAGCGCGTGGAGAAGCACGTGATCTATCGGCGCCTGCGCCAGATCGTGTTCCGGCAGCCGCGGCGGTTGTTCTGGCCGGATCCGGTGTGATGGGTATCGCTTCCCCCCCCCCCCCCCCCCCCCCCTGCCTCCCCCGGGGGGCCCGGGGGGGGCGGGGGGGGGGGGGGGCCCCCCCCCCCCCCCCGGCCGGGGCCGGGGGGGGGTGGGGGGCTCCCCCCCCCCCCCCCCCCGGGCCCGGGGCGCCGCCCCCCCCCCCCCCGCGGCGGGGGGAGGGCTGGGGGGGGGGCGCCATCCGGAGGGCGATCGCGTGGGTCTGGCTCATGAATACACTTCCGGAGCGGCTGGCGCATTGGGCCGCGGCGACGCCCGGCCGCGTGGCCATTTCCTGCGCCGGCGTCGACACGACGTACGGCGAACTGTGGGCGCAGGTTGGGCGGGCAACCGCGCGGCTGGCCAGCGACTGGAACGTGGCCGCTGGCGACCGGATCGGCTACCTCGGGCTCAACCACGGCGATCAACTGGTTGCGCTCGCCGCGCTGATGCGGCTGGGGGCGCTGCTGGTGCCGCTCAACTATCGCCTTGCGGGGCCCGAGTTGCGGGCGATCGCCGGCCACGCCGGGATCTCGCAGCTCATCGTCGACGAGCATTGCACTGCGCTGGCCGCCGGGCTGGACGTTCCCCTGCGCGAGCGCGCCGCGCTGGCCGGCGTGCCCGTTGCGGCACGCCCGGCCTTCGGCCCGATTGAATGCGATCCGCAAACGCCGGCGCTGCTGGTCTACACCTCGGGAACTACCGGAACTTCGAAGGGCGCGGTGCACACCCACGCCGGCTTGTCCTGGAACACGCTGGCCAGCCAGGCGATGCACGATTTCACCGCGGACGACACGGTGCTTTCGCCGCTGCCGCTCTTTCACGTCGGCGGGATGTGCATACAGACGATCCCCGCGCTGCACGCCGGGGCGCGCGTCATCATCCAGCCGCGCTTCGATCCGGGCGCGTGGCTCGATATCGTGGCCGCCGAGCGGCCGACCATTTCGCTGATGGTGCCGGCGACGATGCGCGCGGTGCAGGAGCATCCGCGCTGGCCGTCCACCGACCTGTCGTCGCTGCGCCTGCTGGGCGCCGGTTCGTCGACCATACCCGACACGCTGATCGCCGGCTTCCATGCGCGCGGCGTGCCGGTGTGCCAGATCTACGGCGCGACCGAGACCGGGCCGGTGTCCATCGTGCTGCGCCCCGAGGAGGCATTCGCGCATGCCGGCGCCGCGGGCAGGCCCGCGCTGGGCTGCACGATCCGCCTGGCCGGCGACGAGGGCGACATCGCCGGTGTCGATCGCGTGGGCGAGATCTGGGTCCGGGGGCCGAACGTGATGCAGGGCTACTGGCGCAACCCGGACCATCCCGCGTTCGCCGATGGCTGGTTCCGGACCGGTGACCTCGCCCGCCGCGACGCGGCGGGCTATTACACCGTCGTCGGGCGGCTGCAGGATATGATCATTTCCGGCGGCGAGAATATCTACCCGGCGGAGATCGAGAACGTGCTGGCCGGCATACCCGAAATCGCCGAGGCCGCGGCCATAGGCGTGCCCGATTCGCGCTGGGGCGAGGTGCCGGTCGCAGTGGTCGTGCTGCGCCCCGGCGCGGCGCTCACCGAGGCCGCGATCCGCGCGCGCTTCGAGGGCACGCTGGCGCGGTTCAAGCATCCCCGGCGCATAGTGTTTCGTGCTACGCTGCCCAAGAGCGCGCTGGGCAAGGTGCAGAAGCCGGCGCTGGTCAATGAACTCATGGCGGGCGGCGCATAGCCCGCCGCACTTTTTTCGGCAAGGAGAAATCATGCACCGCTATTTACTTCGAGGATTGCTGGGGCTGACTCTGCTGGGGCTGCTGGCGGCGCCGCTGGCGCAGGCCCAGATCAAGATCGGCCTGATGGTCTCGGCGACGGGGCCCACCTCGGCCATCGGGATTCCGCAAAAGAACACTGGCGCGTTGCTGCCGGCGAAGATCGGCGATGTCACCATCGAGTACATACAGCTCGACGACGGCGGCGACACGACGCGCGCGGTGCAGAACGTCAAGAAGCTGATCCAGGAGAACAACATCGACGCGCTGATCGGCCCGTCGACGACGCCCAACGCGCTGGCGATCCTGCCGGTGATCGCCGAGGCGAAAGTCCCGCTGATGGCCACCGTCGGCACGCAATCGGTGGTCGAGCCGCTGGACGCCAATCGCCGCTGGGTGTTCAAGACCACGCAGAACGACGACCTGATCTCCGAGGCGCTGGTCGGGCACATGGTCAAGTCCGGCGTGAAGAGCGTCGGCTTCATCGGCCTGAACGACCCGTACGGCGAGAACTGGTTCAAGGTGTTCTCCGGGCAGGCCGCGGTGGCGGGCCTTGCCATCGTCGCCAGCGAGCGCTACGCGCGGGCCGACCAGAGCGTGACCGGGCAGACGCTCAAGCTGCTGGCGGCGAAGCCGGATGTCGTGCTGGTCGCCGGCGTTGGCGGCCCCGGCGTGCTGCCGCAAACCACGCTGCGCGAGCAGGGGTTTCGCGGCGTGATCTACCAGACGCACGGCGTGGCCACCGACGATTTCATCCGGCTGGGCGGGGCCAAGGTCGAAGGCACGATACTCGCCGCCGGGCCGATGCTGGTGATCGACGAGATCCCGGCCAGCAATCCGATCAAGGCGGTGTCGCTGCGCTACATCCAGGCCTACGAAAAACTATACGGGACGCGGCCCGCGACGTTCGGCGCCAATACGTACGACTCGGGGCTGATCCTCGAGCACGCGATTCCCGGCGCGCTGAAGAAGGCGAAGCCGGGCACCGAGGCGTTTCGCGTGGCGCTCCGCGATGCGCTGGAGAACGCCGGCAACGTCGTCGGCTGCCAGGGGGTCTTCAACATGTCGCCGACCAATCACAACGGGATGGACAAGCGCGCCCGCGTGCTGATCACGGTGAAAGACGGCAAGTTCCGCTATCTGTCGGACTAGCCGGCCGGTCTCCCGCTCCCCCTTGCGCATCGCCGGAATCCTGCTTGCTGCCGGCGCCGGCACGCGCTTCGGCGGCGGCAAGTTGTCGGCGCCGCTCAGCGATGGCACGACGGTGGGGCGCCGCGCCTGCGCCAACCTGGCTGCCGCGCTGCCTGAAGTCATCGCGGTGGTGCGTCCCGGGGACGAAGACCTCGCGCGCGAACTGGCCGCAGCCGGCGCCCGGGTGACGGTCTGCCCCGGCGCGCACGCGGGGATGGGCGCCAGCCTCGCCCATGGCGTGCATGCCGCGGGCGATGCGGACGCAGTGCTGATCGCGCTGGCCGACATGCCGTGGATTCGCCCCGATACGTTCGGCGCCGTTGCAGCGGCGTTGGCGCGCGGCGAGCAGGTCGTCGTGCCTCGCCATCAAGGCAAGCGCGGACATCCCGTCGGCTTCGGCCGCGCGCACTTTCCCGCGTTGCGGCTGCTTGGCGACGACCAGGGCGCCCGCGACGTGATCGCCCGCGCGAGCGGCATCTGCTGGATCGACGTCGACGACCCCGGCGTGCTGCGCGACGTCGACACACCGGCTGATCTGGAAGCGCATCGGTTGTAGTTCCGTAGTTCCGTAGGATGGGTGGAGCGCAGCGATACCCATCTGCTGATTCGAGTCCTGCCGCTTGGCGTTCGCCCGGACCGCCGATCGGCGCTTGAACAGGGATTTCGTACGATCCGGACAGATGGGTATCGCTTTGCTCCACCCATCCTACGAATCTACTGATTGCCCGTCGTTGAGCCTACGCGCAAAGTGCCGTCAACCAAACTTATGCCGCAGCGCCAGCGCGCGCTGCTCGACCAGGAAGTGCGACAGGCTGGCCAGCAGGAACGTCAGCGCGATCCCGACTGTCCACTCCCACGCCTCGCCCAGCTTCAGGTTCAGCCGCATCAGCAGGAACACCGGCACGTGCCACAGGTAGAGGCCGTAGCAGATCTTGCCCATGTAGACCAGGACGGGCAGCTCGAAGAAACGGTGCGCGACTGTGTCCTTGCCCGCGATCAGTCCCGAGCAGAATAGCACCGAGAGCAAGAGGCAAATCGATTGCCAGTAGCGGTAGAAGTCCCTGTCCTCGAAGTTCATCTTCGTGCCCAGCAGAAACATGATCACGCTCACGCCGGGCACCAGCCACCATGCATGCCGCGCGAGCAGGCCGCGCACCGCCGACTCGGGTGGGTGCAGCACGAACGCCATCATGCAGCCCAGCAGCAGCGAGTCGGCGCGGGTGTCGAAGCCGTTGTACATCCGGTACGTGGGCGCCCCGGACTGCTCCAGCCAGAGCCGCCACAGCGACACCAGCACGGCGCAAGAGAGCAGGCCGACCGCGACCCGGTTGGTGATGCCGTACCGGCGCAGCAGGAACAGCAGGCACAGCGGCCACACCGCGTAGAACTGCTCCTCGATCGATAGCGACCAGGTGTGCCCCAGGTAGCCCGGAACCTCGACGCCGAAGGCGCGGGTCCAGTTCGAGAAATAGAAGAACGCCGACGCGATCTCGAACGCATGGCCGGACTTGTTGTCCAGGAACAGGATGACGATGATCCCGAACACCAGCAGCAGCAGCGCCAGCGCCGGAAACAGGCGCAGGAAGCGCCGGGTGTAGAAATTCCAGAAGCGCAGCGTCCCGTGCCGTCCCCAGTCCTTGAGCAGCAGCGCCGTGATCAGGTACGCGCTCATCATGAAGAACGTGTCCATGAAGATGATCGAACCCGGGTACAGGCTGTAGTGGATGTGCGCGACCAGCACGCCCACGGTCATCAGTCCGCGCGCGCCGTCGAGCGACGCGACATAGCCCAGCGGATACTCGCCAGCGCCGGCGCGCCGAAACCATGAAACAAGCTGGCGCATCAGGGGGAATGAAAGGGGAGGGGGCGCGGAGGGAGAAGAATCGTTTGCGGTATTATATCGGAACGATGCACGCATTCCTGTCAGGCCGCCTCCTCGCGGCCGGCTCGCTTCTCCCGCCGCAACGACACCATCCCGCACCAGTCTCCGGCGGCGCCAAACACGCCGTCGCGCGCCGCCGCGCGGCCTTCCGTTCGACACCGTCGCGCGCCTGTGCGGCTCCGAGCCGGGCCTACCGGTGAGCGCCGGAACCGCGCAAATGCTCGAGTTCGCGCGCGGCGTCGGGATGACGCTGCTGCAGACGCTGGGCTACTACCTGCTGTTCCTGATCCTGGAGCGCCTGCTGCCGGCGCAGCGCAACCAGCCGCTCCGCGACATCCGGTTCAACGTGTTCTACCTGCCCTTCTACGTGATCGGCACCGCGCTGCTCGCCCCGCCGCTGACGGCGCTGGTGGTCGGGCAGCTGCGCGCGCGCTATCCGCAGATCTTCGGCCTGATCCCGGTGAATTCGTGGGTGGGCGAAGGCCTGCGCTGGTTCGTCTACCTCGCGATCTTCGACTTCGCCTACTACTGGTTCCACCGCGCGCAGCACACGTTCGCGTGGCTCTGGCCGCAGCACAAGCTGCACCACAGCGACGTGTCGCTCAACGTCACGACGTCGCTGCGCCATCACTGGCTGGAGGAGCCGCTGCGGGTGTTCGCGATGACGCTGCCGATGGCGATCCTGTTCGACCTGACGCCGGCGTTTTCGGCGGGACTGGCGTTCGCGCTGAGCTTCTGGGGGTTCTACATCCACACCAACCTGAACCTGCACTTCGGCCTGTTCAACCGGATCCTCTGCACGCCGCAAGTCCACCGCATCCACCACTCCGTGCGTGGCGAGCACCAGGACCGCAACTTCGCGGCCATC
This sequence comes from Betaproteobacteria bacterium, assembly GCA_016717855.1. Classification (GTDB taxonomy): domain Bacteria; phylum Pseudomonadota; class Gammaproteobacteria; order Burkholderiales; family Casimicrobiaceae; genus PALSA-1005. Next base: position 57,228 of record JADKEV010000008.1, on the reverse strand, counting down.
TTCCCGGTCTACGACATCCTGTTCGGAACCTACGTGGCGCCGCGCCGCGGCGACGTGCCGGAAACGGGCCTCTCTTCGGGCGAGCGCACGGCGGGGATATGGGAGGCCAACGCGCAGCCGTTCGCCGACTGGCTGCGGATGCTGCGCAAGGGAACGCGCGCCGGTGCGGGGTAGTGGGCGCGGCAGCGGGCCGCCGCGCAGCGGCGCGGCTGGCCACCGCGGCGGCTATGCAGCAGGTTGCTACGCGTCGCCGGATTCCCCGCCGCCGACCAGCGCCCCTTCGCCGCGCAGGCGCATCGCGTATTCCATCCGCTGTTCCCACCAGGTCTTGAGCGCCGGCGCGGTCATCGGCCGGCCGATGTAGAAACCCTGCGCTTCTTCGCAGCCCTGCTTCTGCAGGAAGCGGAATTGCGACGGCGTCTCCACGCCTTCGGCGATGACGCGCATGCCCAGGCCGTGCGAGAGCGCGATGATGGCGTGGGTGATCGCCTCGTCGTTGCGGTCGTGATCGAGCCCGCGGATGAATTTCTGGTCGATCTTGATGTTGTTCAGCGGCAGCCGGGTCAGGTAGTAGAGGCTGGAGTACCCGGTGCCGAAGTCGTCCATGGTCAGCGTCACGCCCATCTGCTTCAGGCGCGAGAGCGTCGCCACCGCCTTGTCGGCGTTGGAGATGATCACCGACTCGGTGATCTCCAGGTCCAGGTAGGACGGCGCCAGGCGCGACACCTTGAGGGCATTGCGCACGACCTCCAGCCATGTGTCCTGCTCCAGCTGCCGCACCGAGACGTTCACGCTGATCCGCAGCAGCATATCCTGTTCGGCCCACTCGCGTCCCTGTTTGCACGCCGTCTCCAGCACCCAGGCGCCGATCGGATGGATCAGGCCGGACTCCTCGGCGATCGTGATGAACTCGCCCGGCTGGATCTCGCCGTGTTCCGGATCGCGCCAGCGCACGAGCGCCTCGACGCCGACCGGCAGGCCGGTGGCCATGTCGATCTGCGGCTGGTAGACCAGGTAGAACTCCTGGTTGGCCAGCGCGCGCCGCAGCGCGTTCTCGAGCTGCAGCCGGGCCTGGATGCGCGCGTTCATGTCGGCGGTGAAGAAACGGTAGGCGTTGCGCCCCTGCTCCTTGGCCGCGTACATCGCGGTATCCGCCTGCTTGATCAGGTTCGGCGCGTCGATCGCGTCGTCGGGGAACATGCTCACGCCAATGGAAACCGTCAGCGAAAGGTCCTGCCCGTTGACAATGAACGGCGTGCCGAACGCGCCGCGCACGCGCTCGACCAGTTGCAGCAGTTCGTGCGCGCTCTGCGCCATGTTGAGCCCCGTGAGCACAAGCACGAACTCGTCGCCGCCCAGGCGCGCGACCAGGTCGGATTCGCGGATGGTCGCCGACAGCCGCTGCGCGACCTGCTGCAGCAGCTGGTCGCCGGTGTCGTGGCCCAGCGTGTCGTTGATGCGCTTGAAGTGATCGAAGTCGAGGAACAACACGGCGACCTGCTGGTGCTCGCGCTTGGCCAGTGCCAGGATCTGCTGCAGGCGCTGATTGAGCAGCACCCGGTTGGGCAACCCGGTCAGGATGTCCTGCTGCGCCAGCTTGTACGCGCGCGCGGTGGCCGTCTGCAGATCGCGCGTGCGCTGCTCGACCTTTTCCTCCAGCGTGTGCTGGTAGTCCTCGACCGAGGCCTGCGAGGCGGCCAGGCGCGCGGTCATCTGGTTGAAGGTGTCGGTGAGCACCTCGAACTCGCTGCTGCGGGTTTCGGGAACGCGCACCCGCAGGTCGCCACGGCCGACGGCCTCGGCGGCCTGGGTCAGGTTCCGCACCGGCGCAAGGATCCGGCGCGTGAGCAGCAGCGAGAGCACGATTCCGATCAGGACGACGAAGCCGCTGACCAGCAGCGCGCTGGTCAGGTAGGCGCCCGCCCGCGCCTCGACCTGCTCCTGCGACAGCCCGAGCCGCACATAACCGATGGTCTCGGACTTGCTGTCGCCCGAGTCGCCACGGTTGCCCAGAATCGGCGCGAACAGTTCGAGAATGCGCTTGCCTTCGGCTGTCACGTAGGTGCTCTGGATGCGGCCGATCTGCGTCTCGATCGGATAGTTCGGCAGCGCCGGCAGGTCCTTGATCGAAAACAGCCGGCGGACCAGTTCGGTCCGCTGCGCGTCCAGCGCCACCGCGTACGCGATGTCCCGGTGCAGCGACAGGCTGCCCAGCACCTGCGAGAGCTGGGTGCGGTTCGACGTGTACATCGGCAGTTCGCCCGCTTCCGAGAGCAGCGACAGGATCGCCACGCCCTCGTTCTCCAGGTTCGCGCGAGCGTCGCGCAGCTCCTGCCGCACCAGGTACGCGGCGATGCCCGCCGCCGTGGCGACGATCAGCACGATGGTCAGCAGGTTGAGCTTGGCGCGCAAGCCGAGGCGGGGCCATTTCATCGCCATCAGTCGAACACCGTGCTGAACATGCCGACCAGGTCCGGCGGCAACACGACGTGCATGTGAGCGGCGGCGCGCAGGTTGACCGACGTTAACAACTTGCGTTGCGGCTGGGCGCGGCCGCCGATGCCCAGCGCCTTGAGGGCGAGCTGTCCGCAATAGCGGCCATGCTCTTCGTGATCCCACTCCAAAGAGAACAGCGCACCGGCCCGCGCCCAGGCCTGCGACAGCCCGATCACCGGCACGCGGTGGCGGTACGAAAACAGCATGATGGTCTTGGCGGTGATGGGGTTGAACACGGTGAGGTCCGGGATGCTCACCAGCAGGTCGGCCCGGTCACGCAGATGCTCGAGGGCCGTGGTGATGTCGACCGGGCGTGGCGCCTCGGCGAGCTGCGGGGACAACCCCGCGCGCCGCAGCGCGCCGGCCAGCGCTTCGGCCCGGGCGGCGGACTCGGCGGGGTTGTACAAGATGCCCGCCGTCCTGGCCGTGGGTAGCACCCGGCGTATCCAGTTGGCCTGGATGTCGGGCGGCAGTTCCAGCGTCGCGGTCTGCCACGACGGATTGCCTTTCGGCCCGATCGCATTCAGGAGAAAGCACGCCACCACCGGCAGCGCCGGATTGGCTTCGGCGATCGCCTGCGCCGCCCGCGATCCCAGCGGCACCAGCACGGTGTCGGGCGCAGCTTCCTTCACCAGGCGTTCGAGGGCCTCGCGGGTCGGGGGCAGCGCCTGGCTGTCGACGCGCACCTCGAACGCGACTTGCCGGATGCCCGCGAGCACGCCCTGGTATGGCGGGTCGCCGAAACTGGGCACGACCAGCACCCGCGGCTCCGCCAGCGCCGCGCCCGCCAGGGTCAGCCAGCTCAACAGAATCCAGCCAGGGCGCATCATTGAAATGACGCCTCCAGGTTCAGCCACACGCTGCGGCGCGGCTGGGTCAGCACCGTTTGCTCGAATTCCGGTCCCGCGGGGACGGCCAGGCGCCGGTCGAACGCATTGTAGGCCGAGAGGCGCGCTTTCACACCGTCGGCCAGCGCGGGCAGGGTGATGGTCACGTTGGTCAGGGTCTGGCCGCCGATCCGCTGCCCCGCCAGCGTATGCCGGGGACCGTCATACAGCGCCTCGACCGCGAGATGCGCCAACTCCCTCACCGGCGCCGCGAGCGCGGCCTTGGCCTGGACTCGCGCGGCGACGATCAGGTCGCGCGCCGCCCAGTCGGCGCGCGGTACGTCGCGCGAGACGCCGAGTTTCCACACGAGGCCGCGGGCCAGCTGTCCTTCCAGCCCAAGGCTGCCCCCGACGATGGCCACCTGCGCATTGTTGCCGAACGTCAGGAAGTCCTCCTGATTTTCGTCCTGCGTGATCAGCCCGGTGATCCGGTACCGGTACAGATTGGCGGTCACCTGCACTAGCGGGCCGAAGCGGCGCGCGACGACAAGCTCCGCGGTGCGGACATGCTCGGGACGCAGCTTCGGGTTGGCACGCGAGCTCGAGCCGTCGAAATAGTGGAGTTCGTTGAGATTCGGCGCGCGGAACGCATGGCCGTAGAGCAGCTTGAACGTGGTTTCCGGATCCAACTGGTAGACCAGCGCCGCGCGCGGACTCACTTCGCCCGGAAAACCCCGGTAGCGGTCGTAGCGCAGGCCGAACGAAACCAGCAGCCCGTCGCGCAGCCGCCACTCGTCCTGCGCGTAGACGCCCTGGTGCGCGCTGCCGTTGTGGATGTCGGCGTAACGGATCGGGGCTGCGTCGGCGTGAGTATCGGTGCTGGTGAAATTGGTCAGCACGTCGCGTTCCCACTCAAGGCCGGCGACCAGGCGATGCTCGCTGCCCAGGCGCTGGCTCCATTCGGCGCCAAGCGCCAGCCAGCGCGAGACAACGCGATCGCGCGTGACCACCGGCGTGGGGGCATCCTGGTAGTAGTCGCCGGCAAAGCGATACTCGTCGAAGCTGCCGCGCACTTCCCAGTGCGCGCCGCTGTCCAGCGCATGGTTGTAGGCCAGCCGCAGAAAGCTGCGCTCGTCGAGGGTCTGCGTCCGCTTGTCGTTGAACGTCGTGCCGAACGGCGCGGTGGGGAGGGACTTGAGGCGTTGCGAAAAGCCCGCGGTGATCTCCAGGTCGGCATGGCGGACGCGCGTGAACGCCCGGCGCCAGCGATCGGTGTCGGCGTCCAGCGCAAAGCCGCCGGAGGGCGTGTCGGCAAACTCGGAAAAGTACAGGCGCTTCTCGCCCGGGTCGCGGCCCGCGCCGACCGCGATCAGGTACTCAGTGCCGCCCGGCAGGCGCTGGCCGACCGTCGCGCCGGCCGCAGTGCCGCCGCGGCCGCTGGCTTCGACCCGCACCGTGGCGCCTTGCACGTCGCGGCCGCGCCGCGACACGATGTTGATCACGCCGAACAGGGCATTGCTGCCATACAGCGACGAGCTCGGGCCGCGGACGATCTCGATGCGGTCGATGAGCGCGATGTCGAGCACGCCCTCCTGCCCCAACAGCGCCTGGTCGTAGACGTTGTCGTTGAGGCGGTGGCCGTCCAGGAGCAGGAGCAGGCGCGTGTTGTAGTCACCGGTGAGGGCGAAGCCGCGCGTTCCCAGGTACGAATAGTTGTAGTCGTAACTTGCCGAGAACCCGCGCACGGCACGCAGCACCTCGGCCAGCGTCCGGTACCCGAAGCGCTCGATGTCGGCGGCGGTGATCACCGTCACGTCGGCCGGGGCGTCGGCGGCCGGCTGCTCGAACCGGGACGCGGCGAACACCGGGATGTCGCTGAACAGCGCGCGCTCGTCGGCGGGGTCGGTGGATCCGCCGAACGCCACCGGTGTGGCGATCGCCAGCCACGCCACCGCCGTCCGGCACAGCCGGACCGGCGCCCGCACGCGGGAACGCGGCACGGCCGTGCCCACGCGCCGGCACGCGCCGGCCGCGCACAAGCGCCGGCATGCGCCGGCGACAGGGCGCGAACGATGCGGTTCGTCCGATCGCAATGCAGTGACGCTGTGCACGGGTCACTCCGTTGTGCGCATGCCGCAACGGGCATGCGGGTAGGTCAGGCGGCGGCCACCGGGATCTTGCCGATACGCGCCTGCCACTCGCGCGGGCCGGTCTCGTGGACCGACGTGCCGCTCGAATCGACAGCCACCGTGACCGGCATGTCCCTGACGTCGAACTCGTAGATCGCCTCCATCCCCAGGTCGGCAAAGCCGACGACTTGCGCGCCCTTGATCGCCTTGGCGACCAGATAGGCGGCCCCTCCCACCGCCATCAAATAGGCGGACCGGTGTTTTTTTATCGCAGCGATCGCGACCGGCCCGCGCTCGGCCTTGCCGATCATGGAAATGAGCCCGGTCTGCGCCAGCATCATCTCGGTGAACTTGTCCATCCGCGTGGCGGTCGTCGGCCCGGCCGGACCCACGACTTCGTCGCGGACCGGGTCGACCGGCCCCACGTAGTAGATTACCCGGTTGGTGAAGTCCACGGGCAGCTTTTCGCCCCTGGCCAGCATGTCCTGGATCCGCTGGTGGGCGGCGTCGCGGCCCGTCAGCATCTTGCCCGAGAGCAGCAGCGTGTCGCCCGGTTTCCAGCTGGCGACCTCGGCCGGCGTCAGCGTGTCGAGGTTGACTTTTCGGCTCTTGTTGTAATCCGGCTCCCAGTGGACGTCGGGCCACAGGTCGAGCGAAGGCGGCTCGAGGTAGGCCGGGCCCGAGCCGTCGAGGACGAAATGGGCGTGCCGGGTCGCCGCGCAATTGGGGATCATCGCCACCGGCTTGGACGCCGCGTGCGTGGGATACATCCGGATCTTGACGTCGAGCACCGTCGCCAGGCCGCCCAGCCCCTGCGCGCCGATCCCGAGCGCGTTGACCTTGTCGTAAAGCTCGATCCGCAGCTCCTCGGTCTTGCTGGCCGGTCCGCGCCGGCGCAGTTCGAACATGTCGATGTCCTCCATCAGCGCTTCCTTGGCCATCAACATCGCCTTTTCCGCCGTTCCCCCGACGCCGATGCCCAGCATCCCGGGCGGACACCAGCCGGCGCCCATCGTGGGCACGGTCTTGAGCACCCAGTCGACCAGCGAATCCGACGGGTTGAGCATCGCGAACTTGGCCTTGTTCTCCGAGCCGCCGCCCTTGGCCGCGACCTGCACGTCCAGCTTGTCGCCCGGGATGACCTCCATGTGCACGACGGCCGGGGTGTTGTCCTGCGTGTTCTTGCGCGCAAAGAGGGGGTCGGCGACGACCGAGGCGCGGAGCTTGTTCTCCGGATCGAGGTAGCCGCGGCGCACGCCCTCGTTGACCGCGTCGGTAATTGAACCGGTGAAACCTTCGAAGCGCACGTCCATGCCGATCTTGAGGAACACGTTGACGATCCCCGTGTCCTGGCAGATCGGGCGGCGCCCTTCGGCGCACATCTTGCTGTTGCTGAGGATTTGCGCGATCGCGTCCCGGGCGGCCGGACCCTGTTCGGCCTCGTAGGCGCGCGCCAGATGGGCGATGAAGTCCGCGGGATGGTAGTAGCTGATGTACTGCAGAGCTGCGGCGATGCTCTCGATCAGGTCAGCCTGCTTGATGATGGTCATGATGGTCAATGTCCGGTGTCGGGGAGGCTCTGCTTGGCCAGATGTTTCGGGGACGTGCCGCCTTCCATCAAGCGGTCGACGTACGCGATGGCGATCGCCGAGACGACGAACGCGAGGTGAATGACGACCTGCCACAGGATCTGCTTTTCGCTCACGTAGTCGGCCTTGATGAACGTGCCCAGCAGGTGGATAGACGAAATGCCGATGATCGCCGTCGCCAGCTTGACCTTGAGGACGCCGGCGTTGACGTGAGACAGCCAGTCGGGCTGGTCCGGATGCTTGTCCAGCCCGAGCCGCGAGACGAATGTCTCGTAGCCGCCGACGATCACCATGATCAGCAGGTTGGAGATCATCACCACGTCGATCAGTCCGAGGACCACGAGCATGATGGTCGTTTCGGTCAGCCGTGACGCGTCGCCGGCCGCCTTCGACAGGCCGGTCGAGGTCAGCAGGATTTCGAGCGCCGACTTGGAGCCGAACGCGGCCTCGATCAGGTGCACCAGTTCCAGCCAGAAATGATAGACGTAGACCGCTTGGGCCAGGATCAGCCCGAGATAGAGCGGCAGCTGCAGCCAGCGGCTGGAGAAGATCAGCGCGGGCAGCGGGCGCAGCTTGTTGTGAGCGATTGCCATGTTCTCTTTGCGTGGGGTGGCCAACCGGGGATTCTATCACCCGGCTTCCCTGCGGCCTGACGATTCCCGCAGGACATTCGAGGCATTGTTGCGTGGCGCGCTTGACGACATCTCCCGTCTCATATAATAAGGCGAAGCGCAGCTCGCGCGGCCCGGGCCCGCGGCCGCCGGCCCGGCGGCCGGCCCGCCGCTGCGCTGGCCGCGCCAAAAACAATCATCGAGGAGCCAGCATGTCTTCCAGCATCGAATCCGTTTCCACCGAGCACCGCATCTTTCCGCCGCCGGCCGAATTCGTCGCCAAGGCGAACATTTCCGGGCGTGCCGCCTACGACGCGCTGTGTGCCGAGGCCGGGCGCGACTACGCCGGTTTCTGGGCCGGGCTGGCCCGCAGCAACGTGCTGTGGAAGACGCCGTTCACGCAGACACTCGACGAATCCGCCGCGCCGTTCTATAAATGGTTCGCCGACGGCACGCTGAACGTCTCCTACAACTGCCTGGACCGGCACCTGCAGACGCAGGCGGCCAAGGTCGCGCTGATCTTCGAGGCGGACGACGGGAAGGTCAGCAGGGTGACTTACCAGGAGCTCTACACGCAGGTCTGCAAGCTGGCCAACGGCCTGAAATCGCTGGGCGTGAAGAAGGGCGACCGCGTCCTGATCTACATGCCGATGAGCGTCGAGGGCGTGGCCGCGATGCAAGCCTGCGCGCGAATCGGCGCCACCCATTCGGTCGTGTTCGGCGGTTTTTCGGCCAAGAGCGTCCAGGAACGCGTGGTCGACGCCGGCGCTACAATGGTCATCACCGCCGACGAGCAGTGCCGCGGCGGCAAGAACATTCCGTTGAAGCCGGTGATCGACGAGGCGCTGGCGATGGGTGGCTGCGAAGGCGTGCGCAATGTCGTCGTGTACCGCCGCACCGGCAACGCGGTGCCGATGAGCGCGCCGCGCGACGTCTGGATGCACGACCTGGTCGCGGCCCAGCCAGGGCACTGCGAGCCGGAGTGGGTCGGCGCCGAGCACCCGCTGTTCATCCTGTACACCTCGGGTTCCACCGGCAAGCCCAAGGGCGTCCAGCATTCCACCGGCGGCTATCTGTTGCACGCGATCATGACCATGAAGTGGGCGTTCGATTACCACGCCGACGACGTGTTCTGGTGCACCGCCGACATCGGCTGGGTGACCGGCCACACCTACATCGCCTACGGCCCGCTGGCGGTCGGGGCCACCGAGATCGTGTTCGAGGGCGTGCCCACGTATCCGGATGCGGGACGCTTCTGGAAGATGATCCAGGATCACAAGGTCACCACCTTCTACACGGCGCCGACCGCGATACGCTCGCTGATCAAGGCGGGCCACGATCAGCCCGCGAAGTACGACTTGTCGTCGCTGCGGCTGCTGGGCACGGTCGGCGAGCCGATCAATCCCGAGGCCTGGATGTGGTACTACACGGTCGTGGGCCAAAGCCGTTGCCCGATCGTCGACACGTTCTGGCAGACCGAGACCGGCGGGCACATGATCACCCCGGTGCCCGGCGCGATCGACCTGGTCCCCGGGTCCTGCACGCTGCCGCTGCCCGGCATCATCGCCGCGATCGTCGACGAGACCGGACACGACGTGCCCAACGGGCAGGGCGGCCTGCTGGTCGTCAAGCGCCCGTGGCCGTCGATGATCCGCACCATCTGGGGCGACCCGGAGCGGTACAAGAAGTCCTATTTCCCGGAAGAACTAGGCGGCAGGCTGTATCTCGCCGGCGACGGCTCGATCCGCGACAAGACGACCGGCTACTTCACCATCATGGGCCGCATCGACGACGTCCTCAACGTATCCGGACACCGCTTGGGCACGATGGAAGTCGAGTCCGCGCTGGTGGCGAACTCGCTGGTCGCCGAGGCCGCCGTGGTGGGCCGGCCCGACGACCTGACCGGCGAGGCGATCTGCGCCTTTGTCGTGCTCAAGCAGGCGCGCCCGTCGGGCGACGACGCGAAGGCGATCGTCAAGCAGCTGCAGGACTGGGTGGCCAAGGAGATCGGGCCGATCGCCAAGCCCAAGGACATCCGCTTCGGCGACAACCTGCCCAAGACGCGCTCGGGCAAGATCATGCGGCGCCTGCTGCGCTCGATCGCCAAGGGCGAGGACATCACCCAGGACGTCTCGACGCTGGAGAATCCCGCGATTCTGGAGCAGTTGAAGAAGCCCAACTAGGCGGAGGCCGCCGCATGGACACGTTCGAGATCAAGGGCCAGAGGCTCGTCGCGCTGTCCATGCTGGGCTGCCTGCTGTTCAATTATCCGTTCCTGGCGCTGTTCAACGATCCGGGGATCCTGTTCGGGATCCCCGTGCTGTATGTCTATATCTTCGCGGCCTGGGGATTGCTCATTCTGCTGATCGCCATGGTGGTCGAGGCCCGGGAATAACGGGGCGGCGGCAGCGTGCTCAAGGGCTGGTTGATCGTCGTCACGTCGTTTGCCTACCTGGGGCTGCTGTTCGCCATCGCCTATCACGCCGACCGCCGCGCCGAGGCGGGCCGTTCGGTCATCGCCAGTCCCTACATCTACAGCCTGTCGCTGGGGGTCTACGCGACGGCCTGGACGTTCTACGGCAGCGTGGGCCGCGCGGCCAGCGACGGGGTCGGCTTCCTGCCCATCTACCTCGGCCCGACGCTGATGATCGCGCTGTGGTGGATCGTGATCCGCAAGATCATCCGCATTTCCCGGCAGAACCGCATCACGTCGCTGGCCGACTTCATCGCCTCACGCTACGGCAAGAGCGCGCTGCTGGGCGGGCTGGTGACCATCATCGCGGTGGTCGGGATCATTCCCTACATTTCGCTGCAGCTCAAGGCGGTGTCCACCAGCTTCACCATCCTGCTGCAGTACCCCGAGATCATCATGCCGGCCAAGCTCGCCGCCGTCCCGGTCCTGCAGGACACGGCGTTCTGGGTGGCGCTGATACTCGCCGCGTTCACGATCGTGTTCGGCACCCGTCACCTCGACGCCTCCGAGCATCACCAGGGCATGGTGGCGGCCATCGCGTTCGAATCGCTGGTCAAGCTGCTCGCCTTCCTCGCCGTCGGCATCTTCGTCACGTTCGGCATCTACAACGGGTTTGCCGACGTCTTTGCGCGGGCGGCGGTGGAGCCGACGCTGCGCGCACTGATGAGCCCGCTCGACGGCGTCGCCGGCAGCTACGCGAGCTGGGGATGGCTGACCGTGCTCTCGATGCTCGCGATCATGTTCCTGCCGCGCCAGTTCCAGGTCGCCGTGATCGAGAACGTCGACGAGAAGCACCTGAACAAGGCGATCTGGCTGTTCCCGCTGTACATGCTGGCGATCAACATCTTCGTGCTGCCGATCGCCTTCGGCGGGATGCTGCGCTTTCCCGGCGGCAGCGTCGATGCCGACACCTTCGTGCTGACGCTGCCCATGGCCGAGAAGCACGAGCTGCTCGCGCTGCTGGTGTTCATCGGCGGCCTGTCGGCGGCCACCGGCATGGTCATCGTCGAGACGATCGCCCTCTCGACGATGGTCTGCAACGACCTGGTGATGCCGGTGCTGCTGCGGCTGCGCCGCCTGCGCCTTACCGAAAGAGAGGACCTGACCGGATTGCTGCTCACCATCCGCCGCAGCGCCATCTGGTCGGTCCTGCTGCTGGGTTACATGTACTTCAGGCTCGCGGGCGAGGCCTATGCGCTGGTCTCGATCGGCCTGATTTCGTTCGCCGCGGTCGCCCAGTTCGCCCCTGTGGTGCTGGGCGGAATCTTCTGGCGCGGCGGCACGCGCAGCGGCGCGCTGGCCGGGCTCAGCCTGGGCTTCCTCGTCTGGTTCTACACGCTGCTGCTGCCGGCGTTCGCGCGCTCGGGCTGGCTGCCGATCGGCTGGCTGGAACACGGGCCATTCGGCTACGAACTGCTCAGGCCGCTCGCGCTGTTCGGCCTGGCGGGCCTCGACCAGATCACGCACGCGATGCTCTGGAGCATGATCGCCAACGCCGGCGCCTACGTCGCCGTCTCGCTGTGGGCGTCGCCCAGCGCGGAAGAGCACCGGCAGGCCAGCCTGTTCGTCGACGTGTTCAAGCGGGCGGGGGAGGCCGGCGGCGCGCGCTTCTGGCGCGGCACGGCGGCGGCGCCTGACCTGCATGGCTTGCTGAGCCGGTTCCTCGGCGAGTCCGGCGCCGATGCCATCTTCCGCGACTACGCCCGGGCCAGGGGACTGCGCTGGCCGGACGACAACCTGGTCGCCGACGCGGGGTTCGTTCATTACGTAGAGACCAAGCTCGCGGGCGCGATCGGCGCGTCCTCGTCCCGGATCATGGTGGCCTCCGTGGTCAAGGAGGAGGCGCTCACCATCGACGAGGTGCGCCAGATCGTCGACGAGGCCTCGCAGGTCGTTGCCTACAGCCATCAGCTGGAGCAGAAATCGATCGAGCTCGAGGCGGCGACCGCGGAGTTGCGCGCGGCCAACCTGCGCCTGCAGGAGCTCGACCGGCTGAAGGACGATTTCGTCTCCACGGTCTCGCACGAGCTGCGCACGCCGCTCACCTCGATACGCTCGTTTTCCGAAATCCTGCGCGAGGATCCCGATGTCGACCTGGAACAGCGGAAGAAATTCCTGGACATCATCACCAAGGAAACCGAGCGCCTCACCCGGCTGATCAACCAGATCCTCGACCTTTCCAAACTCGAATCGGGGACCACGGAATGGCGCGAAACCTCGCTCGATCTCAAGGAAGTGATCGAGTCGACGATCACCGCCACCAGCCAGCTGTTCAAGGACAAGGATGTGCGGCTGCAGGCGGAGTTGCCCGGTCAACTGCCCCGGCTGGTCGGCGACCTGGACCGGATCACCCAGGTGATCTTCAACCTGCTCTCGAACGCGGTGAAGTTCTGCGAGGCGGGCAAGGGCGAGGTGGTGGTCAGCCTGGCCAGGGAGGGCAACTTCCTCCGCGTCGATGTCACCGACAACGGCCCCGGCATTAGCCTGCAGGACCAGACGATCATCTTCGACAAGTTCCGTCAGGCGGGCGAGAGCCCTTCGTCCAAGCAGCGGGGCACGGGACTGGGGCTGCATATCAGCGGACGCATCGTCGAGCACCTGGGCGGCCGCATCTGGGTGCGCAGCCGGCCCGGCGCCGGCGCCACGTTCTCCTTCACCTTGCCGCTGGTCCGCAAGGGCGCGCACGCGCGGGCGGCATAGCGCCCGGACCCGCCGGGGGCGCGGCGCGCTGCCGGCAGTTGATTGTGTTATAGAATACGGCGGCACCCACACCGCGTCACAGTCCAGGCATTGGGCGTGGCAACAACAAGTCGGGGCCGGATCTTGCGATCTCAGGAGGAGAGCAATGGACAACAGCATTGTTGAAGCCATCCCGGCCGGCATTGCCGGGGCGCGCAACGCCGCGGTATCCAGAGCCGGCCATGGACTGCGGGTCGCGGTGGTCGACGACGACGATTCGATACGCTTCCTGGTGCAGACGCTGCTCGAACGCGATGGACTGGGCGCCGAGACTTTTCCGACGGCCGAGGCCTTCCTGGAGGCGTTCCGCCCCGAGACCGTGGGCTGCCTGGTGCTGGACCTGCACCTGCCCGGCATCAACGGGCTGGAATTGCAGGAACTCCTGAACCGCCAGGGCATCGAGATTCCCGTCATCGTGTTCACCGCGCAAGGCAGCATTCCGAAAGCGGTCGCCGCGCTGAAGAACGGCGCCGTCGACTTCGTCGAAAAGCCGTTCGACAACAAGGACCTGGTCCGTCGGATCCGCGATTACCTGGCGTCCGAGTCGACCAAGCGCGCACAGGGCAATGCCAGCCACTCGGCCGCGTTCAGGCTCGCTTCGCTGACGCGGCGGGAGCGCGAGGTCATGGACCGCATCGTCGCCGGCCGGCTGAACAAGCACATCGCGGACGAGCTGGGCATCTGCATCAAGACCGTTGAGTTCCACCGTTCCCGGATCATGCAGAAGATCGGTGTGCATTCGGTCGCGGAGCTCGTCCAGTTGACGCTGGGCACGCGCGCCGGGCGGGCGGCGCTGGGGGAGCATGCACCGCCTGAAGCCGCTCCGCGGCCGGCAACCCGCCTCTTCGACAAGAAGCGTGCCGGGCCGGCCGGCGCCTAGGGTTTTCCCTAGTAGCGTGATCCGGAGGGCGGCGGCTATGATGGCCTGGATGATTTCCACACTCATCATCTGCAGCCTACTGCAAAGAGAAGGAGGAGAAGATGCAACTCACCGAGAAGCATAAGCAGTACTGGAACAAGAATCTGGTCATCACCGGGATATTGCTGGCAATCTGGTTCGTGGTCACGTTCGTCGAAGGCTGGTATGCGCGGGAACTCAACAGCATGACCATCCTCGGCTTTCCGCTGGGCTTCTATATGTCCGCCCAAGGGCTCGCTGATCATCTACGTCCTGATCATCTGGGTCTACCAGCACTACATGAACAACCTCGACATCGAGTACGGGGTGAATGAAGGAGAAGACGAATGAGCGCCGCCGCACAGCATAGCCATAAGGCGTTCTTCAAGACGCTGAAGCGGTACTACACCTTCTACACTGTCGGCTTCCTCGCCTTCCTGTTTGCCCTGGCGATCGCCGAGCAGATGGGCTTGTCACGGAAATGGATAGGCTACTGGTTCCTGTTCGCCACCGTCGGCCTGTACGCGGCGATCGGCATCATGAGCCGCACCGTCGACGCGGCCGAGTACTATGTCGCGGGCCGGCGCGTTCCGGCGTTCTTCAACGGGATGGCGACCGGCGCGGACTGGATGAGCGCGGCGTCGTTCATCGGCATGGCCGGAACGCTGTACCTGAGCGGCTTCGACGGCCTGGCGTTCGTGATGGGCTGGACCGGCGGCTACGTGCTGGTCGCGCTGCTGCTGGCGCCCTACCTGCGCAAGTTCGGCCAGTTCACCATTCCCGACTTCCTGGGCGAGCGCTACGGCGGCAACATCGTCCGCAGCGTGGGCATCTTCGCCGCGATCCTGTGCTCGTTCACGTATGTGGTCGCGCAGATCTACGGCGTGGGCCTGATCACCAGCCGGTTCACCGGGCTCGAGTTCGGCATCGGGGTGTTCGTCGGCCTGGGCGGGATCCTGGTCTGTTCGTTCCTGGGCGGCATGCGCGCGGTGACCTGGACCCAGGTCGCGCAGTACATCATCCTGATCATCGCCTACATGACGCCGGTCGTCTGGCTGTCGATGAAGTACACCGGCAACCCGATTCCGCAAATCGCGTATGGGCAGTTGTTGCAGAAGGTCACCGAGCGCGAAAAGGTGCTGGCCGCCGATCCGAAGGAAATCGAGGTGCGCGACATTCTGAAGGCGCGTGCTGCGGCGGCCAACGCCGGGCTCAAGGACTCCGCGGGCGAATTCGCCAAGGGCAGGGCCGCGGTCGACCAGAAGGTCACCGACCTGAAGGCCGCCAACGCCGCGCCGGATCAGGTGGCGGCGGCCGAAAAGGCGGCGCCGCGTATCCGAAGGATGAGACGGCCGCCAAGGCGCAGTGGAACAAGGACAAGGGACTGGTCGCCCGGGCGAAATCGCCGAACCCGCATGCGCAACCGTTTCCGGGCAAGGATGAAGCGGCGCAGAACATCGCGCGCAACAACTTCCTGGGCATCGTGTTCTGCATGATGATCGGGACCGCCGCGCTGCCGCACATCCTGATGCGCTACTACACGACGCCCAGCGTCCGGCAGGCGCGCAAGTCGGTGTTCTGGTCGCTGTTCTTCATCTTCCTGCTGTACTTCACGGCGCCCGCCCTGGCGGTGCTGGCCAAGTACGAGGTCTACCACTTCCTTGTCGGGTCGAGTTTTGCCGCCTTGCCTGCCTGGGCGGCCAACTGGGCAGCGGTCGATCCAACGTTGTTATCGATCACCGACTTCAACGGCGACGGCATCGTGCAGCTCGCCGAAATCCTGCTGGGCGGCGACATCATCGTGCTGGCGACGCCGGAAATCGCGGGCCTGCCTTACGTGGTGTCGGGCCTGGTGGCGGCGGGCGGCCTGGCCGCGGCGCTGTCCACCGCGGACGGCCTGCTGCTGACCATCGCGAACGCGCTGTCGCACGACCTGTACTACAAGATGATCAACCCGCACGCCACGACGGCCCGCCGCGTCACCGTGTCCAAGATGCTGCTGCTGGTGGTCGCGTTGATCGCGGCCTACGTGACATCGCTCAAGCCGGGGAACATCCTGTTCCTGGTCGGCGCCGCGTTTTCGCTGGCCGCATCGGCGTTCTTCCCCGCGCTGGTGCTGGGCGTGTTCTGGAAGCGGGCCAACAAGTGGGGCGCCATCACCGGGATGGTCGCCGGACTGGGCGTGTGCATGTACTACATGTACACGACGTACCCGTTCTTCGGCGGCGTGGCGACGGCGCAGTGGTTCAACATGAACCCGATTTCCGCCGGCGTGTTCGGCGTGCCGATCGGCATCATCACGATCATCGTCGTGAGCCTGCTCACGCCGACGCCATCGCGGGAAGTGCAGGAATTGGTCGAGCACGTGCGCTATCCAAACCTGGAGGGCGACATCGACACCCGGGCTACCTGACGACTTGACGGTTGCCTGAGGACGCAAGGCCCGCATTCGCGGGCCTTGCCATTTTTCCGGGGCCGTGGTTTCGCGGACTGGCGATATATACTGGCGGCCTGTATGGATACCTGCCTGCCGGCCAGGACGCGCGCCCGGCGTGTGCCGGTGACACACGCAAGTTGTCGGCGCGGATTCACCAATCGATAGCGCTGCATCTGGATCAAGGCCGACCGATGAAACTCCTGCACTGGGCATACTTCTACAAGGCGCGCATCCTCGAGATGTTCAAGCGGCACGACGATGCTATCGCCGCGTTCAGGGCCGCGCTGGCCGCGAATCCGCAGTTCGGACTTGCGGCCAGCTGCCTGGGGCACCTGCATGCGTCGATCGGCCAGCCTGTGCTTGCGGTGCGCAACTTCCTGGAGGCGTTGCGGATCGACCCGAACGATGCGGTGTCCTGGTTCAACCTCGGCTTCATTTACCAGCAGCAGAGGCAGCAGGAGGACGCGATCGACGCGTTCCAGAACGCGGTGCGGCTGAAGCCGGACATCGACCGGGCCTGGTTCGGCATGGGACTGGCGCATGCGGCGCTCGGCCGCCACGAGGAGGCGGCGAAGGCACTGGAGAAGGCGGCCGCGTTGCAGCCGATGAATCCGCACGCGTGGTACAGCCTCGGCATGGCGTATCACACGTTGCGCAACCAGGACAAGGTGCGGCAGATCATCGACCAGCTCAGCGGGTTCGATCCCAAGATGCAGAAGCGCCTGATGCAGGACACCGGGATGCAGGAGTCCTGATGCTGCAGTTCGTGGTGATACTCAAGGCTCTGGTCGAAGTGGCCATGTGCGCGTTTCTGGGCCAGGGCATCCTGTACATCCTGGCCGGGTCGAAGCGCGAGCAGAATTTCGTCTATGGAATCATGAAGACGCTCACCAATCCGGTGACCTGGATTGCCCGCTTCATCTCTCCCCGCTTCGTCCTGGACCAGCACATCTGGCTGGTCGCGATCTTCCTGCTCGTGGCTGCCTGGGTTGCGTTGACCTTGGCCAAGGTCAGCCTCGTTCTCGCACCCGCTTGAGCGCCGATCGAGGGTTGGCGGGGCGGGGCCGGCGCGAATGCCGGCGGCAGGGCGCAGCGGCGCTGGGCGCGAAGATCCCGGCGAAAGGCTGGGGTCGATCTTGAATCGCATTGTCGGCATCATCGTGCACCCGGGCGTGGAGTGGAGCGCCATTGCCCGCGAGCCAGCAAGCGTAGTCGGGCTGCTGGCCACGTATGTCCTGCCGCTGTGCCTGGTCCCGTCCGCAGCGATCGCCATGGGGGTGACGTTTTTCGGGGCCGGATGGAATCCCGTCCATGGCTACGCGCTCGCCAGGGACGAAGCGCTTGCCGCGGGCGCCGCCACATTCTGCTACGCGGTCATCACCATACTGCTGCTGGCGCTGATCTTCCACTTCCTGGCCAGGGCACATAAGCGCCCGCGCAGTACCTACGCCGAGGCGCTGCAGGTGGCCGCGTATGGCGCGATACCGGTGCTGCTCTCCGGCGCCTTCCTGGTGTTTCCCGTCATGGTCATGCTCAGCATCGTGGCCTGCATCCACAGCCTCTTTCTGTTGAATGGCGGCCTGCGAACGGTTCTGCGGGTGGAGGAAAGCGAATCGGCGATGCTGGTGGGGATCTCGATCGTCCTGCTCACCATCGCATCGATGGCGATCGGCGCGATCGCGGCGGCGCTGGGGCTGGCGTAGGCGGGAGTCCCGCACCCCCCCCCCCCCCGCCCCGCGCGCCCCCCCCCCCCCCGGCCCCCCCCCCCCCCCCCCCCCCCCTGTCGGGGCCTCCACGATCATGCCGGGAAGTGGTGGTCCGCGACCTCCATGGCGCGCTGCTGGAACGCCTCGGCCTTCTTCTTTCCGGCAAAACTCTCGGCGATGGCGACGCTGCTGCGCGTGGCCTGCAGGAAAGCCCCGCGGTCCCGCGCGGCCTCCAGCTTGCTGGTGAAGGCATCCGCGGTCGGACCGATCAAGTCGTACAAATTGCGGGAAAGCGCGCACGGCATTGTCAAAACCGGCGGCGTCGGCTGCCGGCTTTGACGGTGCCGCGGTGGCGGCGGACGGGGCCGGGGAACTGGTCCCCCTGATCTCCGCGTAGCCTTCGTCGACGAGTTCAAGCAAGGTCTGGCGTATGTCGCCCAGGCTCGGAAAGCGCGCAACCATGGCTTCGATGCCGACGTTGCCATCGATCAGGATGAGCAGGTTCCGCTTTTTTTGCGCCAGCCGGTTCGCGCGAGTCTGAATCTCGTTGACGCCCTTGGCAGTCTTTACCAGAGTACCAGTCAGATCCACCTGTCCTCCTGTTTCGGCCGTCGTTCTATTGGATGTTGGATTACGAAGCCGCAGGCCCTGTGATACCGGCTAGCATAGCGGTATCCGGAGACGGGAGCAACCGCGCCGCCCGGGGTGCGCCGCAGCCGGCGGAGCTACGGTTGCGTGTGATCGAAGGACGGGCGCTTCGCCAGTTTCTGCAGCTGCCGGGCGAGATTCGGAGCGCTGTCGCGCCAGGCAAATTCGGGATGGCGGAAGTCGAGGTAGGCGAGCGCAACGCCGGTGGCGATGTCGGCAAGCGTGTAGGCCTCCCCGTTGCACCACGCCCGGTCGCCCAGGTCGCGGGACATCGCATCGACCGCGGAGCGCATCTTTCCCATCTGCCTGTCGAGATTCTCGGCGCTCTGCTGACGCTTCGGACGCATCGCTTCCAGCCGCGCGCCGACCGCCGCATCCAGCAGGCCGTCGCCCAGCGCCTCCCAGCGCTTGACCAGGATGCGCTGCCGCGTCGGCTCCGGGATCAGCCGGCTGACCGGGCTCACCAGGTCGATGTACTCGACGATGACGCGCGAATCGAAAAGATTGGTTCCATCCTCGAGCACCAGCACGGGCACCTTGCCCAGCGGATTGTGGTCGCCGACGACGTTGCCCGGCTCCCAGGGGTTCTGCTCGACCAGCGTGTACTCGATTTTCTTTTCCGCAAACGCGATGCGAACCTTGCGGGCGTAAGGGCTGGTCTTTGAGGCAAGTAGTTTCATTGCAATCCCGGGAATCGACAACTCATTATATCAGCGCACCGCACGCGCGCAGCGCCGGTGCGGACGGCCGCGGAGCGGCGCGTCCAGCCTTGCCCGGCCCCGAATCGGGCGCCGGATGCGTGTGTTAAAATTACCTTCTCACCAGCCATCGCGGCCGGCCCCTCGGGCCGCCTTGCTCGCAAGGCTGCCGCCGCGCAAGCCAGACGCATGCACACCGATCCGGATCCCCTCCTCTGCCTGTCGCCGCTCGACGGCCGGTACCTGGCCAAGGTGGCCGGGCTGCGCGAGCACTTCAGCGAGTTTGCCCTGTTGCGCTGCCGCGTCAGCGTGGAAATCGCGTGGCTGGTCGCGCTGGCCGACGAGCCGGCGATCCGGGAGGTCCCGCCCTTTTCCGGCGCGGCGCGCGCAGTGCTGCAGCAGACGGCCGGCCAGTTCGGTATCGTCGACGCGGCCGCGATCAAGGCGATCGAGACACGGACCAACCACGACGTGAAGGCGGTCGAGTACTGGTTGAAGGAGCGGTTCATCGATCAGCCCGAGATCGCCCGCGCCGCGGAGTTCATCCACTTTGCCTGCACTTCGGAGGACATCAACAACCTGTCGCACGCATTGATGCTGCAGGGCGCGCGCCGGGAGGTCCTGCTGCCGGCGCTGGAGAGCATCGCCGGATCCTTGCGCGGGCTGGCGCATGCCCACGCCGGGCAGCCCATGCTCTCGCGCACGCATGGCCAGGCCGCGACGCCGACGACGCTGGGCAAGGAACTCGCCAACGTCGTCGCCCGCCTCGACCGCCAGATTGCCGCGATCGCGGGTCAGCCGCTGCTCGGCAAGATGAACGGCGCGGTGGGGAATTTCAACGCGCATCTGGCCGCGTACCCGGAGGTCGACTGGGAAGCGCTCGCGCGCCGGCTCGTCGAGTCATTCGGGCTCGAGTTCAACGCGCACACCACGCAGATCGAGCCGCACGACGCGATGGCCGAGCTCTTCGACGCATTCGCGCGCGCCAACACGGTGCTGATAGACCTGGATCGCGACGTGTGGGGCTACATTTCGCTGGGCTATTTCAGGCAGCGGCTCAAGGAAGGCGAGGTCGGTTCCTCGACGATGCCGCACAAGGTCAATCCGATCGACTTCGAGAATTCCGAGGGCAACCTCGGGCTGGCCAACGCCATCTTGCGGCACCTGAGCGGCAAGCTGCCGGTCTCGCGGTGGCAGCGCGACCTGACCGATTCCACGGTGCTGCGCAACATGGGCGTCGCGCTCGGCTACTGCCTGCTCGGCTACGTGTCGTGCGCCCAGGGCCTTGGCAAGCTCGAAGTCAACGCCAAGCGGCTCGCCGAGGACCTCGACGCGAACTGGGAAGTCCTGGCGGAGCCGATACAGACGGTGATGCGGCGCTATGGCGTCGAGAATCCGTACGAGCAGCTCAAGGCGCTGACGCGCGGCAAGCAGGGCATCACCCGGGCGTCGTTGCACGCCTTCATCGACGATCTCGCGCTTCCCGCGGAGGTCAAGGCGCGGCTCAAGGCGCTCACGCCCGCATCGTACCTGGGCAAGGCGGAGGAACTCGCGAAGCGCGTGTGACGCCTGCGGGATGGGTGTCGCTGCGCCCGACCCATCATTGATGGGTATCGCTGCGCTCCACCCATCCTACGACACCGGGCCACCCGCGCCCTTCGCCTTCGCTCGCTCCCGCAGATACTGGAACACCATCGGCAGGACAGACAGCACGATGATCCCGAGCACCACCCAGTGGAGATTGGCCTTGACCCAGGGGATGTTGCCGAAGTGATAGCCGGCGTAGGTGATCGAAGTGATCCAGAGGATGCCGCCGGCGATGTTGTAGGCGAGAAAGCGCGAATACGTCATCTGCCCCACGCCGGCCAGGAACGGGACGAAGGTCCGCACGATGGGCACGAAGCGGCCCATCACCAGCGCGAATGCGCCGTACTTCTCGAAGAACTCGTGGGTGCGTTCCAGGTGCGACGGCTTGATCAGCCGCCAGAGGCCGCTGCCGCCCGCGTGCGAAAAGACCTTCGGGCCGATGTAGCGCCCGGTCGAGAAGTTGACCGAGTCGCCGAGTATCGCCGCCGCCGCGAGCACCACGACCAGGACATGGACGCTCAGGCCGCTGGTGGCGCATACGGTCCCGGCAATGAACAGCAGCGAGTCGCCGGGCAGGAACGGGAAGATCACCAGCCCGGTCTCGGCGAAGATGATCAGGAACAGGATGACGAAGAGCCAGTAGCCGTACTGCGCGACGAACAACGGCAGGGAACTGTCCAGCGACAGCACCCATTGCATCAGCGTGGTGATCATCGGCTGCCGGGACAGGGCGGGCGCGGCCGGACCACGCGCCGGCCGCGGGGATGCACCGTGCCCCGCGGCGCCGGAACGCCGGCAGTCAGGTCATCACCTTGTCGGCGTTGGTCTTCTTCTCGGGCTTGACCAGGTTCTCGCGCGACACGCCCAGCCACATCACGAGCGCCGCCATCACCAGCGCCGAGGAGTACACGCCGAACACGATGCCGATCGCCAGCGCCAGTGCGAAGTAGTGGAGCGTCTCGCCGCCGAAGAACAGGATGGACAGCACCATGATCAACGTCGAGCCGTGGGTGATGATGGTGCGCGAGAGGGTCGTGGTGATCGCGTTGTTGATCACGTCAGCCACGTGCGCGCGCCGGAAGCGGGGCGAGCGGAAATTCTCGCGGATCCGGTCGGCGATGACCACCGACTCGTTGACCGAATAGCCCAGCACGGCGAGCACCGCGGCCAGCACCGACAGCGAGAACTCCCACTGGAAGAACGCGAAGAAGCCGAGGATGATCACCACGTCGTGCAGGTTGGCGATGATGGTCGACACGGCGAAGCGCCACTCGAACCGGAACGCGAGGTAGATCGCGATGCCGACAACCACGATGAGCAGGGCGAGCGCGCCGCTTTCGGCCAACTCCTTGCCGACCTGCGATCCAACCGATTCCACGCGCTGCCGCCTGACTTCATCGGCACCGGCGCCGCAGACGTCCCGCGTCGTGTTCATCGCCTTGCCGTCGCAGACCGCCGCAAAGGTACGGTCGCCCACTTCCGCGGTCTTCACGTCGGCCTTGACCGGCAGGCGCACCAGCAGGTCGGTCGCACTGCCGAAGCTCTGCACCGAGGCCTCGCCCAGGTTCAGCGAATCAACATGCGTGCGGATCGCCGAAATGTCGGGTGCGCTCGCGAACTTGAGCTCGATCACCGTGCCGCCGGTGAATTCGATGTTGAAATGCAGGCCCTTGATGACCAGAAAGACGACAGCCAGCAAGAACGTGACCCCGGAGATCACGTTGAACTTGAGGGCATGCGACATGAACGGTATGTCGTGCCGGATGCGGAAAAACTCCATGCTTGCTCCTTGATCGGGGTGGGGGCGCGGCGGGCGCGTTACTTTGCGGGTGTTTCGGCGGGGCGCCACACCTGCCCGATCGAAATCTTTTCCAGGCGCTTTTGGCGCCCGTAGATGAGGTTCACGATGCCGCGCGAGACGACTACCGCGCTGAACATCGACGTAAGAATGCCCAGGCAGTGGACCACGGCGAAGCCGCGGATCGGGCCCGAGCCGAACAGCAGCAGCGAGATCCCCGCGATCAGCGTCGTGACGTTGGAGTCGAGAATCGTGCCCCAGGCGCGGGCGTAGCCTTCGGAGATCGCCTCATGCGGCTTGGTGCCTTTGCGCAGCTCCTCGCGTATCCGCTCGTTGATCAGCACGTTGGCGTCGATGGCCATGCCCAGCGTGAGCGCGATGGCGGCGATGCCGGGCAGCGTCAGCGTCGCTTGCAGCATCGAGAGCAGCGCGACCAGCAGCAGCAGGTTGATCGCCAGCGCGACGTCGACACCACGCCCATCAGCTGGTAGTACAGGCAGATGAACAGCGCCAGCGCGATGAAGCCGTACATCGTCGAGTTGAAGCCCTTGGTGATGTTGTCCTTGCCCAGGCTGGGGCCGACGGTGCGCTCCTCGACGATTTCCATCGGCGCCGCGAGCGCGCCGGCGCGCATCAGCAGCGCCAGGTCGTTGGTCTCGCGCGTGGTGAAGCGGCCGGTGATCTGGAACCGGCTGCCCAGCTCGTCGCGGATCTTGGGGGCGATCAGCAGCTCGGTCTTGCCCTTTTCCGTGAGCAGGATTGCCATGCCCTTGTTGATGTTCTCGCGGGTGATGTCGCGCAGGATGCGCGCGCCCTGGCCGTCGACGTTGACGCTGACGATGGGCTCGTTGGTGCGCGAGTCGAAGCTCGACTGCGCGTCGGTGATGCGGTCGCCCTGCAGCACGACCTGCTTGCGCACCAGCACCGGCTGCCCGGTGCGCTCGGCGAACAGGTCGCTGCCGAACGGGACGCTGCCCCCTATCGCCGCTTCGAGCGCGCCCGGGTCCTCGTTGACCATCCGGATCTCCAGCGTCGCGGTCCGCCCCAGGATGTCCTTGGCGCGCGCGGTGTCCTGCACCCCGGGCAGCTGCACGACGACGCGGTCGATGCCCTGCTGCTGGATGATGGGCTCGGCCACGCCCAGCTCGTTGACGCGGTTGCGCAGGATGGTGATGTTCTGCAGCACGGCGCCCGACTGGATGCGCCGCTGCGCCTCCTGCTTGACGCTGGCGACCAGGCGCAATTCGCCCGGCGCGTCGGTGCTCTTCAGGACCAGGTCGGTGTTGTACGAGGACGTGACGATCTCGTTCTCGGCGCGCTTCCTCTCGGCGTCGTCGCGGAACTTGACGACCACGTCCTGCCCTTCGCGCGCCACGCCGGCGTACTGGATCTTCTTGTCGCGCATCAGCGAGCGCAGTTCCGTCACGTAGCGCTCCGCCGCCTTGTCGAGCGCGGCTTTCATGTCGACCTGCAGCAGGAAGTAGACGCCGCCGCGCAGGTCCAGGCCGAGGTACATCGGCAGCGCGCCGATCGCGGACAGCCACGACGGCGAACTGGAGATCAGGTTGAGGGCGACGATGTAGGAGGCGGTCTTGGAATCGGGGTTGAGGCGGCTGGTGATCGCGTCCTTCCCCTTGATCTGGCTATCGGGGTCTTCAAACCGGATCTTGATGCCGGTGGGGTCCAGCGATATGTCGCGATGCGGAACGTTGCCTGCCTTCAACGCTTCGTCGATGAGCTTCACCGTCCCCGCGTCGATGCGCACGTTCGACTTGTTGGTCGAGACCTGCACCGCGGGCACCTCCGGAAAGAAATTCGGCGTCGTGTACACGCCGGCGACGATGACCAGGAAAGCGATAAGCAGGTACTTCCACATCGGATAGCGATTCATGGGGCAGGCCGTGAAGAGTGAAAAGCGGGGGACTGACGGCGCGGCGACGGGGCGGCGCGATCGCGCGCGCCCCGCAGTCTGGACGTGTTACAGGGACTTCAGCGTGCCCTTGGGCAGCAGCAATTGCACGGCGGCGCGCTGGACCTTGATTTCGACGTTGTCGGCGACTTCCAGGTCCAGGTAGTTGTCGGTCAGCTTCTTGACCTTGCCGGCGATACCGCCAGCGATCACGATTTCGTCGCCGACCTGCAGCGCGGCGAGCATCGCGCGGGTTTCCTTGGCGCGCTTTTGCTGCGGGCGGATCAGGAAGAAATAGAACGCGACGAAGATGGCGATCATGGGCAGGAAGGTCATGATCGGGTCTCCGCCGGCGGGCGCCGCAGCCTGGGCATATGCGTTGCTGATGAACATGTTCCGGATCTCCTTGATGGTTTGGCAGGGCCCGGTCGGGGCGGCCTGGGAATGGTGTTTTGGACGCCTGCCCGAACGGTGGGGGCAACCGCCGCGAAATCAACCAGCTATTCTAGCACGGAGGCGCGATCCCGTTGAAATTGCTGGAGAAATTTGGCGAAAGTGGCGGTCTCGACGGCCCGCCGGAT
Source organism: Betaproteobacteria bacterium (assembly GCA_016717855.1). Classification (GTDB taxonomy): domain Bacteria; phylum Pseudomonadota; class Gammaproteobacteria; order Burkholderiales; family Casimicrobiaceae; genus PALSA-1005. Next base: position 32,102 of record JADKEV010000008.1, on the reverse strand, counting down.
CTCTGCCATCAAAGTCAGGTAGTAGTGAAGGTTGTGCACCGTGTTCAGCCGCGCGCCCAGGATTTCGTTGACGCGCTGCAGGTGGTGCAGGTAGGCGCGCGTGAAGTTCCGGCAGGCGTAGCAGCCGCACGTCGCATCGAGCGGCCGCGTGTCGTCGCGATGCTTCGCATTGCGGATCTTGATGTCGCCGAAGCGCGTGAACAGCCAGCCGTTGCGCGCGTTGCGGGTGGGGATCACGCAATCGAACATGTCCATGCCCTGCGCCACGCCGTGGACGATGTCCTCGGGCGTGCCCACGCCCATCAGGTAGCGCGGCTTGTCCGCGGGCAGTCGCGGCGCGACGTGCTCGAGCGTGCGCCGCATGTCGGGCTTGGGCTCGCCGACCGAGAGCCCGCCTATCGCGTAGCCGGCGAAGCCGATCGCCTCCAGCCCCGCGCGCGATTCGTCGCGCAGGTCCTCGTACATGCCGCCCTGCACGATGCCGAACAGCGCGTTGGGGTTCGCCAGCCGGTCGAACTCCTCGCGCGAGCGCCGCGCCCACCGCAGCGACATCCGCATCGACGCCGCGGCGGCCTCGTGCGTCGCCGGATAGGGCGTGCAATCATCGAAGATCATCGCGATGTCGGAGTTGAGCACGCGCTGGATCTGCATCGAGATCTCGGGCGTCAGGAACAGCTTGTCCCCGTTGACGGGCGAGGCAAACCCGACCCCTTCCTCGGCGATCTTCCGCATCGCGCCCAGGCTGAACACCTGGAAGCCGCCGGAATCGGTGAGCAGCGGCCGCGCCCAGCCCATGAACCGGTGCAGGCCTTCATGCCTGGCGATGACGTCCAGCCCGGGGCGCAGCCACAAGTGGAAGGTGTTGCCGAGCACGATCTCGGCGCCCAGCGCTTCGAGCTCGTCCGGCGCCATCGCCTTGACCGTGCCGTAGGTGCCGACCGGCATGAACACCGGCGTCTGCACGGTGCCATGATTGAGCACGAGCGTGCCGCGGCGCGCGCGGCCATCGGTATGGGTGACGGAGAATTGCATCAGGCGGGGCGCAAGAGGCGGGCGCGCAGAATGACAGCGATTGCGGATTTGCGCAAGTGCGGTTACGGGGACACCGCGCTGCCGGGCACGGCGGGCCCGCGTTCGAGCAGCATCGCGTCGCCGTAGCTGAAAAAGCGGTAGCGCCCGGCGATGGCGTGCGCGTATGCGGCGCGGATGGTGGCATAGCCGGCGAATGCCGACACCAGCATCAGCAGCGTCGACTTCGGCAGGTGGAAATTGGTCAGCAGCCGGTCGACGACGCGGAATTCGAATCCCGGCGAGATGAACAGCCGGGTCTCGGCGGCGCCGGCGCGCAGGACGCCGTCGCTTGCCGCGGAGGACTCCAGCGCGCGCAGCGTGGTCGTGCCCACGGCGACCACGCGGCCGCCGCGTTCGCGCGCCGCGGCGACGGCGGTGACCGTTGCCGCCGGGATGTCGAACCATTCGCTGTGCATCCGGTGCTCGCGCAGATTCTCGCTCTGCACCGGCAGAAATGTCCCGGCTCCCACGTGCAGCGTCACGAACGCCGAGGCGATGCCGCGTCCGGCCAGCGCGGCCAGCATCGCCTGGTCGAAGTGCAGGCCCGCGGTCGGCGCGGCAACGGCGCCCGGCTGCGTGGCATAGACGGTCTGGTAGCGCGCGGCGTCGTCGCCGGTCGCGGGCCTCGCGATATAGGGAGGCAGCGGGACTTCGCCGTGAGTCTCCAGCAGTGCCTCCAGCGTGCCCTCGCCGTCGATGCGCACCCGGTAGAGGCGGTCGTCGCGCCCCGCGACCACCAGGCGGAACGGTCCGATCGCCAGCGCGCTGCCCACCCGCGGCGCGTGGCTCGCGCGCATCTGTGCCAGCGCCTCGCGGGGACCCAGGATGCGCTCGATCATCACCTCGATCCTGCCGCCGGAGTCCTTGCGGCCGTGCAGGCGCGCACGCAGCACGCGGGTGTCGTTGAAGACGAGCAGGTCCCGCGGGTCGAGCAGGGACGGCAGTTCGCGGAACAGGCAATCGGCAAGCCGGCCGCCCCGGACGTGCAGCAGCCGGCTCGCGCCGCGCTCCGCGGCGGGCGCCTGCGCGATGAGTTCGGGCGGCAGCGCGAAGTCGAAGTCGGACAACCGGTAGGCGGGGGCGTTGTCCATGGCGTCGGGGCGGAATCCGGAAGCCGGCAATGATAGCGCGAGGGCGCGCCCGGGCGCGGCTTTGCCGCATGCGGCGGTTCGGAACGGGGGTGGTGCCGAAGGCCGGACTCGAACCGGCACGTTGTTGCCAACGAGGGATTTTGAGTCCCTTGCGTCTACCAATTTCGCCACTTCGGCGGGCTGCGGATTTTAGCATAGCTGCAACCGGGCACCGCCGACAGGCGGGCGGATGACGGACTATGGCAAATTGATGTATATATATGGTTTGCGAGCGCCGGGGAGAGCACCATGAACAAAGGGCACGATGTTCCGACTTACACACCGATCATTCATCTGCGCAGCGGCGCCGCGCTGCGCTTGCCCGGCGGCCTGACGCACGACCAGGCGCAGGCGGCGGGAAGAAGGGAAGCCGAAGGCATGTCGGGCGTGGAATATGTCGCGGTGAAGCGGGACGGCGACCTCTGACCTTCGGGCCGCTGATCTCCGTCGTCATCCCGACGTACGACCGCCACGAACTGCTCAAGAGGGCGGTTCGCTCCGCGCTGGCGCAGGATTACGCCAATCTGGAACTGCTGGTGATCGGGGACGGCGACACCTGCTTCGCTCAGTCCGGCGTGTTCCCGGCGAAGCGCCGGATGGAAAACGGCGCGATCGGCAGCGCGCTCGCGCCGGTCGTGATCAGTTCGGCCGTGATGCGCCCGACGATCGGGCCGAGCTCGAAGCCAGTGCGAAAACCGAACGCGTGAAACACGTCCGGCGCCGTGGAGCTCGGCCCGATGACCGGAATTTCGTCCGGCATCCGCGCCTCGATCCCGGCCCAGCCGCGATGGATCACCGCGCCGCGCATCACCGGGAACAGTTCGCGCACGGTGCGCGCCGACGCGGTGAGTTCGCGAAAGTCCAGCTCGGTCGTCTCGAACCCGCGGTCCACGCGGGACAGTCGCCCGCCGCCGATGAGCACCGTGCCCTCGGCCGTCTGCTTGAACGAAAGCGGCCGGCCGGTGCCCAGCACGACCGGCTCGAGAAAGCGCGGCATCCGCAGCGTCACCAGCATCATCGGACCGATCGCCTCGAGCGGGACCGGCTCGCCAGCGCCGCGCAGATGGCATCGGCCCACGCGCCGGCGCAATTGACCAGCACGCGGCAGGAGAGCGTGCCGGCGCTGGTGTCTACAACCCAGCTGTTGCCCTCGCGCCGGATGCCCAGCACGCGGGTGTCCTCGAGGAAGATCTGGCCCAGGCTTTCCGCCTTGCGCCGGAACGCCGCTGTCGTCCCGTGGGGCAGCGCCGCGCCGTCGCGCAGGGCGATCAGTCCGCCGACGCAGTGCCGGGACAGCGCTGGGACGCGGAGGAACAGTTCGTCGGCGGCGATCCAGCGCTCGTGCGAGTATCCCAGCGCTTGCAGCCGCGCTTCGCGTTGCTGGAGCGCCGCCGCGTCCGCCGCGTTCTCGGCCACGCGGATCTGCCCGAACGATTCGAACCCGCAGTCGTCGTCGACCAATTCGCCGATCGCGTGCCACAGCTCCAGTGCCGCCAGCGCGAGCGGAATCTCGGCTTCGTTCCGCGCGAGCGTGCGCACGCCGCCGGCATTGACGCCAGAGGCGTGACGGCCCACGTAATTTTTCTCGACCACGAGCGCGCGGATGCCGGCGCGCGCCAGATGCAACGCAGCCGAGCAACCATGGAGCCCGCCGCCGATGATGACGACGTCGGCGCCGGCGGCGCTCACCGCTTGATGCGCACCACGGCGTCGACCGACGACTCGGTCTGGGGCAGCGCCGCAAGTTCGCCCAGCGTGATGGGCTTGACCGGAAATCGCAGCCGGTAGTAGCCCGTCTCCGCGGGCGACACGCCCCGTTCCTTCGCGATCAGTTCGGTGACCGTCAGGCCGCACAGCCGCCCTGGCGGCGAACGCATCCCGCAGCGCAGGAGCTCTTCATCTGGTTGGGTCCCGTGCAGCCCAGCGCAAGCGACCGTCTCGGTGACCTGCCGCGCGGTCACTTCTCGCAGCGGCACACGATGGTGTCGCCGGTGGGAATCCGGAATTCCGGCGCGGGGAGATGGAGGGCGTCGACGAACTTCCGCCCGCGGTTCCAGCGTTCGAGTTCGCGGCGCGGCGCAGCCGCCTGCGCGTCGCGCTGCGCCGTCCGCAGATGGCCGAGCGCGCTCGCGGCGTGCAGCGCGGCGAGCGTGCCGCACCCTTCGGCGCTGCGCGCGCCCGCGATTCCTGCGGCGTCGCCGGCGATCGTTATGCCGGGGATGCTGGTCGCGCCCCGTCATCGACGGTCGGCGTGAAACGGCCTGCGCGGCGTCCTGGTGGTGGGCGCAACCGATGGCGTTCGACAGGTTGATGCCGGGCACCACCCCTTGATGGAGAACGCAGGTCCGCCGGTATGTCTTGCGTGTGGCCACCCGTGGTGAAGCGCACGCCGCATCGAGCTGCCAGCGCCGATGGCGGAAATTTGTTCGACGCCCTTGACGATCCGCGTCATCCGCTGCGCGGCGCGGGCATCGACCAGCCATGGCGGCGTAGGGCGAGGCCACGAAGTCCGGCGCGTGGCGCAGCACGTCGCGCCAGCGGCCGGCCGGTGTCGTGTCCAGCGGGCACTCGACTCGCGCACCCGCCGCGGTGAACTGCGCGGCGATCGGGTAGAGCAGCGGGCCGGACCCCTGCCAGCACCGTCGTGCCGCCGGGAACGGGGCCGGCCGATTTCAGCAGTATCTGCGCCGCGTCCGCCAGGTCATCACGCCGGAGGCAGCGTCCAGCCGGGGATCAGGAACGGCCGCTCCAGGGCGCCGGTGGCGAGATGACTTGTCGCGCGCGGATGAGCTGCGCGCCGCATCGCAGAGAGCCCGATCTCCGAATTCATCGGCCTCGCGCGTGACCGCCCACACCGTCGTGCGCGGCGAATACGCAGCGCCCGACCGCTCGAACGCCGCGACGAGCTTTTCGCCGTACCAATAGTCGGCGCCGAGGACGTCGCGCTGCTGCACCGGCGTGGTGGTGATCGCGCGGTAGATCTGCCCGCCCGGCGCACCCTGCTCGTCGACCAGCGCCACGCGCAAGCCCATCGCCACGGATTCGGCGGCGGCGGCAAGTCCCGCGGGTCCGGCGCCGATGACCAGGATGTCGTAGCGGCTGGCGAGCGTCATGGCTGCGCCTCCGGCTTCATGGTGCCGGAGGCGGCGGGTTCGGCCGCCTCCGCGACGGCGCGGGCGCCTTGCTGCCGCTGGATTCTCATTCCTTCCACGACCGGGATCATGCAGCCCTGCTGATTCGGCTGGCCGTCGATCACCACCAGGCAATCCCGAAGCACACGCCCATCATGCAGAACGGCCGCGCGCGCGCCCGATACCGGCGTGGTCCGGCAATTGCCGATGCCGGCCGCGAACAGCGTCGCCGCGACCGTGTCGCCCGCGCGCGCGGCAAAGGGCTTGCCGTCGATGGTCACCGCCAGCGCGTGCGCGTCAGGGTGATATGCCTCCAGCTCAGGCAGCCTTTTGAACATGCAAGCGCTCCGCGGAAAGGGTTGCAGACGTGGGCCGAGGTCCCCGGCGGCGATCAGCGGCGCGCGTTCAGCGCGTGCGCGGCGGCCAGCGTCACGCCCGAATGGCAGGTTGCCAGGAACGCGCCCGGCTGGGCGCGCGACTGTTCGTGAACGGGAAAGCCATCCGGGCTCATCACGCGCAGCGCGGCCCAGGTGCGGTTGATGCGCACGTCGCGCAGCGCCGGAACGTGCGCAGCGCGCGGTCCGCAAGCGTTGCCAGCACGGCCAGGCCGACGGTGTCGTCGTAGCCCGCCTCTTCCTGCGAATCGCCGATCAGCACCGTGCCCTCGTCGGTCTGGCGCAGCGTCGCGAGCGGATGGTGCAGGAAGCGCCGGACCCGCTCCAGCACCAGGATCTGTCCCCGCTGCGGGCGAACCGGCGCGGCAGCCCGACCTGGGGCGCGAGATGCAGGTTGCCCAGGCCCGCGGCCAGCACGATCTTCGACGCGCGCAACGTGTTGCCCGCGCTTCCAGCACGAACCGTCCGCCGCTCGACTGCAAGCGCTCGGTCCGGGTGTTCGGCAGGTAGGTGCCGCCGTGCTTGCCGAATCCCGCGTGCAGCGCGCGGAGCAGTTTGAGCGCATTCACATGGCCATCGAGCCTGGTGTAGGTACCGCCGACCACCGCGGAGCCGATGCCCGGAATCCGATCCGCCAGCGCCGCATGGTCGAGCACCTCGAACGGATACGCTTCCAGACCGGGCTGCGCGAACAGCCGCGTCAGCGTCTGCACCCGGACCTCCAGTTCGCGCTCAGACAGGCATGGATGAAACCCGCCGGGCTGCTCCAGCGCCACGTCGATGTCCGCGTCGGCACGGAGCAGCGCCGCCAGTTCGGGCCAGCGGCGCGCCGACAGCTGCGTCCAGTTCGAATACGGGGCGAGTCCCAGTCCCTTGCCTTGCACCCAGACCAGGCCGAAGTTGCCGCGCGAGGCGCGGTACGCGATGTCGCCTTCGTCGAGCAACGCCACCCGCACTCCGCCGCGGACGAGTCCGTAGGCGATCGCGGCGCCGACCAGGCCGCCGCCGACGACCGCGACGTCGAAGGTGTCAGGATTCGCCATGGCGCGGAAGCGGGGCGGTCATGAGCGCCGGCTCTTGCCCACGAACAGGCGTTCGAGCCCGACCATCCGGTCGAGCACCAGCATCAGCGCCAGCGTACCGGCGATCAGCAGCGCGGACACGGCGGCCACCATCGGATCGATGGTGTCCTGGATCTGCAGGAACATGCGCACCGGCAGCGTGGTCGTGCTGGGGTTGGCGATGAACACGCTCATCGTCAGTTCGTCGAAGCTGGTGATGAAGGCCAGCAGCCAGCCGCTGACGATGCCGGGGAAGATCAGCGGCAAAGTGATCCGGCGGAACACGGTGAAGCGCGAGGCGCCCAGCGACACCGCGGCGCGTTCGATCGCGGGATCCATACCCGTCGCCGCCGCCAGCACCAGCCGCAGCGCGAACGGCAGGATCACGATCACGTGCCCCATGACCAGGCCGCCGAACGTGCCGTTGATGCCGATGCTGCTGAAGAAGCGCAGGAACGCGACGCCCAGGACGATGTGCGGGATCATCAGCGGCGAAAGCAGGAACGCCGACAGCGCGTCGCGACCGGGGAAGCGGTTGCGCGCGATCGCCAGCGCGGCGGGAATGGCCAGCACCGTGGCGATCAGCGAGGAGACCGCACCCAACCCCAGGCTCAGCCAGAACGCACTGATGAAGCGCGGATTGTCCAGGATCGCGGCGAACCAGCGCAGCGAGCGGCCGGTCGGTGGGCAGCGATATGTAGCCCAGCGGCGTGAACGCCACCACGCAGACGATCAGGAGCGGCGCCAGGATGAAGCCGGTGAACAGCGCGTGGAAAACCAGCGCCAGCGGGTTGTTCCTGCTCATGCCGCAGTCTCCGCGAACACCGCCGTGTACCGCGCTCGATCAGCCGGTTCGACACATAGAGCAGGACGACCTTCGCCAGCGGCCAGCACCGGCCAGCGCCGCGCCCAGCGGCCAGTTGAGGGGTGTTGAGGAACTCGTCGTAGGCGGCGGTCGCGATGACTTTCAGGCGCCGGCCGCCGATGATCGCGGGCGTGGCGAATGCGCTGGCGGCCAGCGCGAAGACCATCACGCTGCCGGCCAGGATGCCGGGGCATCGCCAGCGGCACGATGATCCGCCCCACCGTCAGCTGTCCCGCGCCCAGCGACCGGCGGCGCGCTCGACGGCCGCGTCGATCTTCTGCAGCGACGCCCAGACCGCCAGGACCATCAACGGCACCAGCACGTGTACCAGCGCGATCACCACGCCGGTCGTCGAGTACATGAACTGGACGGGCTCGGCGACCAGCCCCAGGTTGAGCAGCGCCTTGTTGATCAGGCCGGTCGAGCCGAACAGCAACGCCCAGCCCAGCGTGCGCACGACGACCGATATCAACAGCGGCCCCAGCACGACGAGCAGGAAGAGGCTGCGCCACGGGTCGGCCATCCGGTAGAGCACGATCGCCTCCAGCGTTCCCAGCACCCCGCAGAACAGCGTGACCAGCGCGGCGATGGAGAACGTGCGCCCGAAAATTTCCCAGTAGTAGCTGTCGCCGAGCACCTCGCGGTAGTTCTCCAGCGTGAACCCGGGCTGGATGCCGCCGTAGAACTCGAAGTGCTGGAAGCTGATCAGCCCGATCGAGGCGAGCGGGATGACCAGGAACGCCGCGTAGACCGCGAGCGCGGGAGCGCTTTGCAGGTAGGCCCTGTAGGGCACCGCCAGGCCCGCTCTCATTGCGCCCTGTCGTCGCCGGGAACAGCGCGCATATCCTCGGAGCGCCACACCAGGTTGACGGTTTCGCCCGCGGCCGGCTGCAGCCCGCCGTCGTTCTGGCGGATCACAAGCACCGGCCCCAATGGCGTGTCGAATTGATAAAGCCAGTGATTGCCCTGGAAGACGCGGCTGTTCACCGTCGCGGCCAGCGCCGCGCCGCCGGCGGCGCCGAACCCGATCTTCTCGGGCCGCACGAGAATGCGCGCGCCCGGTTGCAGGCGCGGCACCAGCGCGGCCGGCAGGGGCAGGCTGAGCGGACCGATGCACGCGGTCGCGCCGTCGATGCGGTCGATGGGAAAGCGGTTGGCCTTGCCGAGGAAGTCGCAGACGAAACCCGTCGCCGGATTCTCGTACGCGTCGAGGGGCAGGCCGTCCTGCTCGATGCGGCCGGCGTTCATCACGACGACCCGGTCGGAGAGCGCCAGCGCCTCCGCCTGGTCGTGCGTGACCATCAGTGTCGTGATGCCGATGGCGCGCTGGATGCGCAGGAGCTCGACCTGCATCTCCTCGCGCAGCTTGGCATCGAGGTTGGACAGCGGTTCGTCGAGCAGCAGCAACGCGGGTTGTATCACCAGCGCGCGAGCCACCGCCACGCGTTGCTGCTGGCCACCGGAGAGTTGCGCCGGGTAGCGCTCAGACAGGCCGGTCAAGCCGACCAGTTCGAGGGTCTCGCCGACGCGCCGTGTGCGCTCGGGCTTCGCAATCTGCCGCATTTCCAGTCCGAACGCGACGTTGTCGGTCACCGACAAGTGCGGAAACAGCGCGTAGTTCTGGAACACGATCCCCAGCCCGCGCTTCGCCGCGGGCACGGCCAGCAGGTCGCGCCCGTCGATCCGGATCGCGCCCGCCGTCGGTTCGACGAACCCCGCGATCATCTGCAGGGTCGTGGTCTTGCCGCAACCGGAGGGACCCAGCAGCGACACGAACTCGCCCTGGCCGATCGACAGCGAGATGCCATCGACGGCCATGTGCTCGCCATAGCGCTTGCTCAGCTTCTCGAGCACCAGGTGGCTCATGCGCGGTCCCTCGATGGTGGTTCTGGGTTGGAATCGCGGCCGGTGCTAGCGCTCGATTTCCCGCGTCCAACGGTTGTTCCAGGTGGTGCGGTTGGCGTTGATGGTATCCCAGTCGAGCGCGATCAGCTTGGCGACGGCCTCGCCGTAGGGCAGGCCCTTCTGCAGGTCGGGCGGGAGCACGGTCTTCTTGTTGACGGGGCCGGAGCCCGCGCCCTTGGCGTGCATCGCCTGGACTTCCGGCGTGAGCATGAAGGCGAGGAATTCCTGGGCCAGCGGCGAGGCGTTGGGCTTGGCCACCGGACAAGCGGAAATGCCGAGCGCGATCGCGCCTTCCTTCGGATAGACGAACTCGACGGGAAAGCCCGTGTCCTGGAACGCCTTGACCCGGCCGGAACCCCAGACACCCATGACCACCTGCCCGCTCTGGAACAGTTCGGTCATCTTGCCCGGCTGCGGCTCGAACGCGAGCATGTTGCCCGCGATGTCGTCCTTCATCACCTTGAAGCCCGGATCGATGTTCTTCTCGCCGCCGCCGTTCAGGCGCGCCATCATCACGACCGTGTGCAGGCCGTAGCTGTTGTTCATCGGCGGCATCACCAACTTTTTCTTCAGCTTCGTATCCTTCAGGTCGTTCCAGGAAGTCGGCGGCGCGAGCTTGTTGTCGGCGTAGTACTTGGTGTTGTACATCAGGCCCGTGGCGACGACGCCGAGGGTCACTGACTTGCCGGTCTTCATGTCGGCGACCGGATAGAGGTCGCCATAGTTGATGCCCTTGAGTTCGCCGCAGAGGCCCAGCGCCACCGCCTGGTACATCGGGCCATCGTCGAGGATCGCCACGTCGATTTCCTGGTTGGCGCGCTGCGCCTGCATCCGGGCAATGTTGTCGGTGGAGTTGCCGGCGACGTACTCGGTCTTCGCGCCGGTCTTCTTTTCGAACGCGGGCAGGATGACCTTGCGCATCATGTCTTCGTACGAGCCGCCGTACGCGGCGACGGTGAACTTCTGCTGCGCCGACGCGCCGGGGGCGGCGATGGCCGCGGCGAGCGCGGCCGCAATCAACGAGTTGCAAACGGGTGGTCATGATGCTCTCCTCTTTAGCGGTTTCTGGATGATGGGCGCGCGGCAGGTGGCGCGGTGGTCCGGCAATGAGTTCGTTCGCGGCAAATGTTTCTCGTTGGCCCTTGTGGAACACGGAGGTTGCGTGTCAGAATTCAATTGTCCGGACAAAGTTTGCACCGGCGGCTGGCGGGTTGTCAAGCGCCGGCGCGCCGCCGGACCGGGAGCAAGGCGGGTCTACGACCAGGAGCGGTGATGAGAATCGAGAGCGAGCGAATAGGGGCGGACATGGTGCCGGACACGGCCGCGGCGTCCGCGCGCACGCCGCGCTATGAAGAGATCTACCGGCAGTTGGTCGGCGACATCCGCGATGGGCGCTATCCGGTGGGCGGCAAGCTACCGCCGGAACTGGAACTGTGCGCGACGTTCGGCGCGAGTCGCCACACGGTGCGCGAGGCGGTGCGCCGGCTGACCGAGCAGGGGCTGATCGCGCGCCGCGCCGGGGCCGGCACGCTGGTCCTGCGCCGCACGAAGAGCCGCGGCTTCACGCAGCAGATATCTGCATTGCCCGATCTGCTCGCATACGTCAAGAGCGCGCAACTCGAAGTGCTGGAGGCGCGCGACATCAAGGCCGGCGCGCAGGAAGCGGGTCTGCTGCGCTGCCGCCGCGGGCAGGCCTGGCACCGGCTGGTCGCTCTCAAGCACCTGCGCGGGGCGCGCAAGCCGGTCGCGTACGTGCTCGCGTACGTGCACCGCAATCATCCGGCACTGCGCGCGGTGCTCGACCGGCGCGGCGTCGCGCTGCACGACTTCATCGAGGAGCGGATCGGCGAGCGGATCGTCACCGTCGAGCAGGAGTTGTCGGCGAAGCCGATCAAGGGCAGGGAAGCGAAGGCGCTGGGCGTCGCGCCGGGCTACGCGGGATTCGTCATCGCCCGCCGCTACCTGGCGGCGAGCGGCACCGTGGTGCTGGTCACGTCCACGATCTTTCCGTTTGACCGGATGCGGTACTCGATGTCACTCAAACTCGCGTAGTCCCCGCGCGGGCTGTCGCGGCCCGCGCCGTGATCACTTTCTCCCGGTGCTCCCGAATCCCGCCCCGCCGCGTTCGCTGGCCGCGAAGTCGTCGACGAGGTCAAATTCAGCATGGGCCACCGGGACCACGACCAGTTGCGCGATCCGTTCGAAGGGCTCGACCGTGAACGTGGTCTGTCCCCGATTCCAGCAGGAGACCATGAGCTGGCCCTGGTAGTCGCTGTCGATCAGGCCGACCAGGTTGCCGAGCACGATGCCGTGCTTGTGGCCGAGGCCGGAGCGCGGCAGGATGAGCGCGGCGTAGCCGGGATCGCCGATGTGGATAGCGAGGCCGGTCGGGAGCAGTTCGGTCTTGCCCGGCAGGAGCGTGACCGGCGCGTCGATGCACGCGCGCAGGTCGAGGCCCGCCGCGCCCGCGGTGGCGTATGCGGGCAGATGCGCACGCGCGCGTTCGTCCAGTACCCTGAGCGCGATGCGCATGGAGCTTTCCTTCGTGAGCGGGGGAATTACTTGCCGGCGGCGGCGAGCATGCCGGCGATGTGCGTGACGATCTGCCGCGCGACCTCGAGCTTGGGCGCGGCAGGCAACGGGTGGCGGCCATTGTCGTCGAGCAGCGTGACAGCGTTGGTGTCGCTGCCCAGCGCATCCTGCGCGCGGTTGGCGACCAGCAGCGGAACGCCCTTCTTCCTGCGCTTGGCCTCGGCGTTGGCTTCGACGTTTTCCGACTCGGCCGCGAAGCCGACGCAGAACGGCGCACGGGCGCCGGCGGCGACGCGGGCCAGGATGTCGACGGTTGGCGCCAGTTCGATCTTGAGGGGCGCGTCGCCCTTCTTGTGCTTGACTGCGCTGGGGTTGGCGACCGTGTAGTCGGCAACCGCGGCGACGCCGATGAAGATGTCCTGTCCCGGTAGCTGGCTTTCGACCGCCGCCAGCATGCCCGCCGCGTTCATCACGTCGATGCGGGCGACGCCGGGCGGGGTGGCCAGCGCGGTGGGGCCGCTGACCAGCGTGACGGCGGCGCCGGCCTCGGCGCACGCCCGCGCCAGCGCATAACCCATCTTGCCCGAACTCAGGTTGGTGATGACACGGACCGGATCGATCGCTTCCTGCGTCGGCCCCGCGGTGAGCAGCACGCGCCTGCCCGCCAGCAGCCGGGGCGCGAAGTACGCGACCAGCGCCTGGTGCAGTTCCCCGGGCTCGAGCATGCGGCCCATGCCGACTTCGCCACAGGCCTGGTCGCCGGCGGCGGGGCCGAGCAAGGCGACGCCGTCGGCGGCAAGCTGCGCGGCGTTTCTTTGAGTCGCCGGGTGCTCCCACATCTGCCGATTCATCGCGGGAGCGACCAGCAGCGGGCAGTCGCGCGCGAGACAAAGCGTCGAGAGGAGGTCGTCGGCGTTGCCGTGCGCGAGCTTGGCCAGGAAATCCGCGGACGCGGGCGCCACCAGTATCGCCGCGGCCTCGCGCGAGAGATCGATATGCGCCATCCCGTTCTCGACCCGGTCGTCCCACAGGTCGACGAACACGTTGCGCCCGGACAGCGCCTGGAACGTCGCGGGCGCGACGAAGCGCGTCGCCGCTGCCGTCATCACGACCTGCACCCCGATGTTGTCCTGCACCAGCAGGCGCACCAGCTCCGCCGACTTGTAGGCGGCGACCCCGCCGGTGATGCCGAGGACGATATGGCGCGCGCGAAGCGGGGCGGGGCTGGTCATGGCTGGGGTCGGTCGTTGCCACCTGAACGGGTCGGAGCCCGAGTTTAAACTACCCCCATCGATTGACCAAATGAGCGACATGGCGATACGCGACTGGCCGCAGGGGGAACGTCCGCGGGAAAGACTGCTGGCCCATGGCGCGCAGGGTGTGTCCGAGGCGGAACTGCTCGCCATCTTCTTCCGGACCGGGATCGCGGGACGCAGCGCCGTCGACCTGGCGCGCGAAGTGCTGGTGCGCTTCGGCGGGCTCAATGCGCTGTTCGCCGCGCCGCTGGGGGAATTTCGTCAGGTCAAGGGCCTGGGTACGGCGAAGTACGCGCAACTGCAAGCAGTTCTTGAACTGACCCGGCGCGCGCTGCGTGAGGAACTGGTGGTGAAGAACGCACTGAACTCGCCGCGCGCGGTCCAGGAGTACCTGCGCCTGACGCTGGCCGCGTTGCCGAACGAAGTGTTCTACGTCCTGTTCCTCGATGCGCAGCACCGGCTGCTCGCCGCCGAGGAACTCTTCCGCGGCACGCTCACGCAGACCAGCGTCTATCCGCGCGAAGTGGTCAAGCAGGCGCTGCACCACAACAGCGCCGCGGTGATCTTCGCCCACAACCATCCGTCGGGCGTCGCGGAACCCTCGCGCGCCGACGAACTGCTGACCCAGGCGCTGAAGTCGGCGCTGGACCTGGTCGACATCAAGGTGCTTGACCACCTGGTCATCGCCGGCAATGTCGCTTGGTCGTTCGCCGAGAAGGGCCGGCTTTGAGGTCCGGAAGAAGGCGCTGGGTGCGCTTGTATTGACTCGTGCCCCGGGGTATACTCCAAGGCTGTCCTCAATTCACTGCCTGGAGCAACGCCATGGCGAAGGTATGCCAAGTAACGGGTAAGGCCCCTATGGTCGGCCACCACGTTTCGCACGCGAACAACAAGACCAAGCGCCTGTTCATGCCGAACCTGCAACGCCGCAAGTTCTGGTCGGAAGGCGAAAACCGCTGGATATCGTTGCGATTGACCAACGCCGGTCTGCGCCTGATCGACAAGAAGGGCATCGACGTCGTCCTTGCCGACCTGCGCGCAGCAGGCCAGAAGATCTGAGGAGCCGGAAATGAGAGAGAAAATCAAGCTCGAGTCGAGCGCCGGAACGGGGCACTTCTACACGACGGCCAAGAACAAGAAGACCATGCCCGACAAGATGGCGATCAAGAAGTACGATCCCGTCGCGCGCAAGCACGTGATCTACAAGGAAATGAAGCTCAAGTAAGATCGGGCTCCAAGGCGCCGAGGCGCGGGCAAAGAAAAACCCGGCAGTTCGCCGGGTTTTTTGTCGGCACGTTCCGCCTGCTCAGGCGAATTGCCGCAGGTTCTGCGAGAACCGCGCCAGCGTCGGGATGCCGCTCGCTTCGGCGCGGCGGCACCAGTCCTGCAGGCGATGCAGCAGTTGCTCGCGCGTGTCGTTCGAGCGTTCCCAGATGGTCGAGAGTTCCTGGCGCATCGCGCACAGCGTATGCAGCGGCTTGCTGCTGGCCAGCGCGACTTCGAGCTTGGCGCGGGCGGCTTCCGGCAGCTTCGTGGCGTCGGCGTTGATCCATACCTTCAGGCGTTTCAGCGAGTCGCCGTCGAGCGTGCCTTTCGACCGCTCGCGCAGGGTGAGGATCTCGGTCCGGTACGTCGCCTTCAGCGTGCGCGCGTAGCTGGTCAGCACGGCGTAGCGATGCGTGATGACGGCCTGCAGCGTGTCGAAGTCCGGCGCCTGCTTGCCGGACTCCAGCTTGAGCTTGGGCGCGACCTTGCGCACGGTGGCCAGGCCCAGCGTCGCCAGGATCCGGATGTAGAGCCAGCCGATGTCGAATTCGTACCACTTGGCCGAGAACTTGGCCGAGGTGCCGTAGGCGTGGTGGTTGTTGTGCAGTTCCTCGCCGCCGATCAGGATGCCCCAGGGGACGATGTTCGTGCTGGCGTCTTCACAACTGTAGTTGCGATAGCCCCAGTAATGACCGATGCCGTTGATGATGCCGGCGGCGTTGATCGGGATCCACAGCATCTGGATCGCCCAGATGGTCAGGCCGATCGGCCCGAACAGGATCAGGTTGATGATCATCATCAGCCCGACGCCCTGCCAGGAAAATCGCGTGTAGAGATTGCGTTCGATCCAGTCGTCCGGCGTGCCCGTGCCGTACTTTGCCATGGTTTCCATGTTCTTCGACTCGGCGCGATACAGTTCGGCGCCTTCGAGCAGCACCTTCTTGATGCCCAGGGCGACCGGGCTGTGCGGGTCTTCCGCGGTTTCCACCCGAGCGTGGTGCTTGCGGTGGATCGCTGTCCACTCCTTGGTCACCATGCCTGTGGTCAGCCAGAGCCAGAAACGGAAAAAGTGGCTGACGATGGGGTGCAGGTCCAGCGCACGGTGGGCCGAATGCCGGTGCAGGTAAATCGTGACCGCGGCAATGGTTACGTGAGTCATGGCTAGCGTCGCGATGACGTAACCCCACCATGGCATATCCAGTATCCCCATGAACATA
Source organism: Betaproteobacteria bacterium (assembly GCA_016717855.1). GTDB lineage: Bacteria > Pseudomonadota > Gammaproteobacteria > Burkholderiales > Casimicrobiaceae > PALSA-1005. The sequence continues at coordinate 16,273 of JADKEV010000008.1, read as the reverse complement.
AGTGTCTTTATAGAGTTGAAACGGTTTGCAGCAAGGTTCAGCCGGTCGATTATACCCGGAATTGTCGGGCACCTTGGGCAGGCGGGCGTCGCGCCTGCAGCGAATTGACTTGAATCAAGCGGCTGCCGCGGGCGGCAGCGGCTTTTCTGCCACCGCGCCAGGCAGCCGTTCCAGGATCGCGGCAAAGAAACCGTCGCAACCTTGGCCGTGCGGCGAAAGCTCGAGGTAGTCGCCGGTGTCCAGCGCGAGCCCGATTTTCGCCGCCACCTCCCGGGCCGGCACGAGCCGGTACTCGGGATGCGCGGCCAGGAACTCGTCGATCACGTCGCGGTTCTCTTCGGGCAGCATGCTGCAGGTCGCATAGACGAGACGGCCGCCAGGCTTGGGCAGGCGCGCGGCCGAGGCGAGGATGGCGCGCTGCTTGGCGCACAGTTCGGCGATACCCGCCGGTGTCTGCCGCCACTTGAGGTCCGGATTGCGGCGCAAGGTGCCCAGGCCGCTGCACGGGGCATCGATCAGCACCCGATCGATCTTGCCGGCCAGGCGCTTGATCTTCGCGTCGTTTTCATGCGCGATGAGCTGGGGGTGGATGTTCGACAACCCCGAGCGCTTCAGGCGCGGCTTCAGGTTGGCGAGACGCTTTTCCGAAGTGTCGAACGCGTAGAGGCGGCCCTGGTTGTGCATCAGCGCCCCGAGCAGCAAGGTCTTGCCGCCCGCGCCCGCGCAGAAGTCGACCACCATTTCGTTGCGCGTGGGCGCGACCAGCAACGCCAGCAGCTGGCTGCCTTCGTCCTGCACCTCGATGTTCCCGCTTTCGAACGAAGCCAGGCGGTTGAGGGCCGGCCTGCCCTCGATCCGCAGTCCCAGCGGGGAGTGCGGCGTCGGCACGGCGGTGATGCCGGCCTTGGCGAGTTCCTCCTGAACTGCTTCGCGCCTGGTCTTGAGCGGATTGATACGGATGTCGAGCGGCGCCGGCTGCAGCCACGCGCGGGTCATCGCGCTGCGTTCGTCCTCGGAGACGACCTGACCCAGGCGCTCCCACAGCCAGTCCGGAACGTCGTGCGCGACAGCCGGGGGCAGTTCGGCGCGGCGGCCCTTGAATTCTTCCAGCCACGCGCCTTCCTGGTCACGCAGCAGGGGCCCCAGTTCGCGCACCGAATGACCCTGGTCGCGCACGAGCGTCGCCAATGCCAGCAGGATCGGGTGCCGGGTGTCCGCCAGCGTCTCGAGCGAGCGCCGGCGCCGCAACCAGGCAAAGATGCCCTCGGCGACGACCGACCGGTCGCGCGCGCCCAGTTCCGGATGCGCGCGGAAGAAGTGATGCAGCAACACATCGGCGGGGCGCGTCGAGTCCTGTGCCTCGGCGATGGCCTCGGCCAGCATGTCGATCTGTAAGCGGGTGATGCGCATCGCGATCTCGATTCCAATTCATTGAATTCCAATATGGTGGCAGGCGGGCCAATTCTCAATCCTCGACGCGGATTTCGTCGATGGTCAACGTGGCGTAGCGGCCGCCATTGGCCTTTTTCGCGTGGATGCGCACGCGCAGCGGCAGGTAGCTGTACTCGGGTGACATCCAGATCTCGATCCGCGGATCGCCTTCGTCGAAATTGGCCCGCCACACGTGCGCATCGATGGTCCCGAACTTCAATTCGAGCCGTTCATTCTCGCCACGCTTGAATACGTAGGTGTCCACGTAGCGGGTGCCGGTGACGCGCAGCGCGAGTTCATTGGTCTCCGGCGGCCGGTAGTAGAACTGCAGGATCACGCTCAGCCGGTCGTAGACGGGAGGCTCGATGGGCACGACCTTGTCGTCCTTCAAGCGGATCACGCCGGCCTCCCAGTCCAGCGTCGCGGCTTCGCGGCGTTCCGGGCGCCCGCGTTCCTCGACGTACTCCGACGGCTGCAGACCGTGGGGCGTGATGGCGCCGCGCGACACGCCCGTGAATTCACCGTTGATGAACAGCCTGGCAAGCCCTTTGGGCTCGCCCAGCACCGAGATCTCATAGCGGTTGCCGTCGTGGCGCAAACGGAAGCCGGCGGTTCCTACCATGAAGTCCCGGTCCCCCACAAACAACGTGCCAATCAGGTCGATGCGTTTGGGGACGCGGGGCTGCGGCGGCGGGGCGGGCGCCGGTTCCTCGGTGGGCGCCGCTTGGGGCGCGGCGGCGACGGCTTCCACGGGCACCGGCGCCTCCTCCGCCGGCGCCGGTTCCGGCGGGTGGCGCGGATGCTGTCTCCTGCTTGTCGGGTCCCGCAGCGTCCGCCACGGGCAGCACGGGTTCCGCCGCCACAGCGGGGACGGCGAGAATTGGCGGCACGACGGGTTGCGGTCGGGGCCTCGCCTTCGGCCTGGGCTTCGGCGGGGGCGGTTGCGGGGAGGGCTGGTAGGTCGGCGGCGGCGGGGGCTTCAGGACGGCGCGCAGCGGCGGCCCTTCCTCGGGCCTGTCGCTGCGGAAATGCTCTGCCAGCCAATCCGCCGCGCCGCTGATGCCCAGCAGATGCAACGCCAGCGAAAACAGCAGCGCGCCAAGCAGGACGCGTTCGTGGCGAGTCGGCGCCGCGACCAGCGCCTCAGAGTTGCGCGGAGTGGAGAGCGCGGAGTAACTGCTCAAACCGGGCTCCAGCCTTGTCGGCATAGCTCACGCGCACCGGGAGCAACTGCTGCTCGATGCCGAGCCAGAAATCGAAAGCCGTGTCGTCGCCGGACAGGATCTTGGTGTAATGCAACGCCTTGATTTCGCCCAGTCCCGTGGCGACCGTCTCGGTGCCGACGAGCCGGAAGGCGTAGGTCGTCAGATGGCGGCCGTCGGCGACCTGGACATTGAATTCCGCGGGCGGCGCGCCCGGCACGAATGCCAGCTGATACGGCATCGACAGCCGGTCCTGTGTCGTGGCGGCCAGCGGCTCCCGCGAGCGCTCGCCCTGGGCGTTGGTCAGCAGGACTTCGCGCGCCCGCCAGTCGAATTCCGCGCTCAGTCGGTAGCTGGACCCGCGCTGCTCGACGAAGCTGCGCGGCAGCAGGCCGCCGCCGCCTATCGTCCCCCGGCTTTCGCGCCGGATCGACTGCCCGCGCGCGAGCAGCGCGACGATGCCCACGCCCGTGGCGTTGCTGATCAGCTCATACTCGCCCGGCCGCACCTGCAGGACATCGGTCATTTCGGCCAGCAGCAGGCCGCTGCGCCTGAATTCGTACACCAGCGTGGTCGTTCCTGGCGGGGGAATGCCGGAGGCCATTCCGGCGTTGGAGAGCAGCGCCGCGCCGAGCGCGAACAGGCACGCGCGCAGCGCGGTTTCAAGACTGAAGGGAGCGTTCATGCGAAGTTCGATCCGGCGCGGGCGTCAAAGTTCGTCTGCAACGCGGACCCGCCCGTCGACGATGACCAGCCTGCCCTGCGCAAACCAGCGGACCGCCTGCGGCAGGATGCGATGTTCCTCGGCCAGTACGCGCGCGGCCAGTGTCACTTCGGTGTCGTCCTCGAGCACGGGCACCGCGGCCTGCGCGATGATGGGGCCGTGGTCGAGTTCCGGCGTGACGAAGTGGACCGTGCAGCCGTGTATCTTCACGCCGGCCTCCAGCGCCCGGCGGTGCGTGTCCAGGCCGGTGAACGAAGGCAGCAGCGAGGGGTGGATGTTGATCAGCCGGCCCGCATAGCGGCCGACGAATCCGGGGGTGAGAATGCGCATGAAGCCTGCGAGCACGACCAGCGCCGGCGCGTGGCGGTCGATCGCCGCGGCCAGCGCGGCGTCGAACGCTGCGCGCGACCCATAGTCGCGGTGGGCGACGACCAGCGCCGGTATCCCGTGGGCCCGGGCGAGCGCGAGTCCCGCCGCATCGGCCTTGTTGCTGATGACCGCTGCGACAGTCGCCGGGAGCTTCGCCTCCAGCAGCGCGGCGAGATTGCTGCCGCGCCCGGAAATGAGAACAACGATGTTCACGGCAGGGGTCCCCGGCGCGGTGCATTCAGGGCCGGCGCCCGGGTCTGGCATGAGAATGGCGAAACGGTGCTCACGCGACCTGTGTCTGCGCCTCGTCGCCGGCGCGGGCGCGCACCGCACCGATCCGGAACACGGTTTCGCCCTGGCGGGCGAGCAGCGCCCGCGCCCTTTCGGCGTCGTCCGCGGCGACGACGATGACCATCCCGATTCCGCAGTTGAACGTGCGCAGCATCTCGCGCTCCTCGACGTTGCCCGCGCGCTGCAGCCAGGAAAAGACCGCGGGACGCGGCCATGCCGCACCGTCGATCGCCGCCACCGTGTTCGCCGGGAACATCCGGTGCACGTTTTCGAGCAGGCCGCCGCCGGTGATGTGCGCCATGCCCTTGACGGGGACCGACTGCAGCAGCGCGAGGACCGGCTTGACGTAGATGCGCGTCGGCTCGAGCAGATGCAAGCCGAGCGTCCTGCCGTCGGCGCTTCCAGGCAGCGGCGCGCGCAGGTCCGCCTGCGCGGCCTCAAGTATCCGCCGGATCAGCGAGAAGCCGTTCGAGTGCGCTCCGCTGGAGGCGAGTCCCAACAGCACGTCACCCGGCACGATCGTGGTGCCATCAATCGCCTTCGACTTCTCGACGACGCCGACGGCGAATCCCGCGAGATCGTACTCGCCCGGGACGAAGGCCTGGGGATGCTCCGCGGTTTCGCCGCCGGTCAGCGCGCAGCCGGCCAGTTCGCAGCCGCGCGCGATTCCCTTGATGACCTCGGTCGCGACGCGCACGTCCAGCCGCTCGCATACGTAGTAATCAAGGAAGAACAGCGGCTCCGCGCCCTGCACCAGGACGTCGTTGACGCTCATCGCCACCAGGTCGATCCCGATGCTGTCGTGCATGTCCATCTCGAACGCGAGCTTGAGCTTGGTCCCGACGCCGTCGGTGCCGGCGACCAGGACCGGCTCGCGATAGCGCTTGGGGAGTTCGATCAGCGCGCCGAAGCCGCCTATGCCCGCCAGCACTTCGGGGCGCATCGTCTTTTTCGCGTATGGCTTGATGTTCTCGACCAGGCGGTCGCCGGCATCGATGTCGACGCCGGAATCGCGGTATGAAAGTGAGGGAGGCGTGGAAGGCATCGTTGAGGCTTGGTCCCGGAACCGGTAGAGTGTCGCGCTTGACGATCAACAACGCGGCCGGGCTGGTGACGGAACGCGAATTCTACTTGAAATGATGCTTCCCGACCTGTCATCGCCGGACCAGGCGTTCACCGCGCGGGCAGTTGGCGCGCGCTCCCGCGCCAGAAGCCTAGTGCCGCAGCAGCTCATACTGGAGTGGACGCGGGAGATCCCCCCCGCGTTCGACAACTTCCTTGCCGGGAGCAACGGCGAGGTCCTCGCGCACCTGCGCTCGCTCGCAGCGGGCGGGCTGCGGGACACTTCGGTGCTGATCTGGGGCGCGCCAGGCAGCGGCAAGAGCCATCTGCTGGCCGCCGCGCTGGCGGCGGCGCGCGCGCGCAACCGCTGCGCCGCGGCGGCGCACATCGAGCAGGAGCAAACACCCACCGTGGTGCCAGGTGCGCTGTACGCGATCGATGACGTCGACACGCTGTCGGACGGCGGGCAGGGCCGCTTGTTCACGTTCTACAACGCCTGCCGCGACGCCGGCGCCCAGTTGTTGCTGAGCGCGCGCGTGCCAGCGGCGCAGGCGCCGCTGCGCGACGACCTGCGCACGCGCGTCGGCTCGGGGTTGGTCCTCGAGCTCCGGCCGCTTGGCGACGCCGACAAGCCCGCGGCGCTGGCGGCCTATGCGCGGGAACAGGGGTTTCACCTGGCCCCCGAGGTTGTCGATTTCCTGCTCACGCGCGGGCGCCGCGACATGGGCGCGCTGTTGTCCACGTTGCGCGCGCTGGACCGCTACTCTCTTTCCACCAAGCGCCCGGTCACGATTCCGTTGGTGAAGGAGCTCCTGCAACCCGACCTGCTGCAAGCCGCGGACGATGCCGCCCCCAACCCTCGCTGATCCGATGCGCCTCACGCTGTTCGACCTCGACCACACGCTGCTGGCAGGCGACAGCGACCACGGGTGGGGCGAGTTCGTGGTCCGCCACGGCCTGGTGGATGCCCGGGAGTACGGGCAACGGAACGCGGCCTTTTTTGCCGCGTACCAGGCGGGCAACCTCGATCAGGCGGCGTTTCTGGAGTTCTGCCTCGAGCCCCTGACCCGGCACTCGTTTGAAGAGCTCGCGCGCTGGCATCGCGTGTTCATGACGGAAGCTATCCGTCCGCTGATGACGGCGCGAGGCCGGGCGCTCGTGGCCGAACGCCTGGCGGCAGGGGACCTTGTGGCCATAGTGACCAGCACCAACAGTTTCATCACCCGGCCGATAGCGCAGGCCTATGGCGTCGAACATCTGATCGCGACCGATCCCGAGGTGCTGGACGGCCGCTATACGGGGCGCATCGCGGGCTTGCCTGCGTTCCGCGAAGGCAAGGTCACCCGGCTCCACTTGTGGCTGGAACAGCGCGGCCAGAGGCTGGTTGACTTCGGTCAAAGTTGGGCCTATAGCGACTCGACCAACGATCTGCCCCTGCTCGAGGCCGTGACCAATCCGGTCGCCGTCGATCCGGATGACGCGCTGCGCCGGATCGCGGACCAGCGACGCTGGCCCATCATCAGCTTGCGCGATCCGGCACCGCCGGCGGCCTGATTCCGTGCGGTCGTGTCAACCGCTGCCGCAACCCTTGCGTTGAGGCGCCTGACACCGTCTTTGTGTCTCGGTTCTGCAGTCCAACCGTAAATTCGTCCGCCGCCAGCGCCTCGTGCGCCCGGCGGGCTCGTTCAAGCAAGTGCACTACTCCAAAGGAAATTCAATGAGCAAAGTATTTGCAGCCCTGATCGCCGCAGCATTCGCCGCGGTTTCGTTCACCGCCGTGGCCCAAACTCCGGCTGCCGCCCCCGCCAAGCCCGCAGCGCCGATGGTTGCGCCGACCGCCGCCGCCCCGAAGGCGGCTCCCGCCGTCACCGTAGCGCCCGCCGCTGCTGTCGCGCCGGTTGTCGCCGCGTCGAAGGCCGAAAAGAAGGCCGCGAAGAAGAAGGCCGTCAAGAAGGCCAAGAAGGCAGCGGCGAAAGCCGAGCCGGCGAAGAAGCAGTAATTCCGCTTCGCAGGACAAGAAAGGCAGGGCGTTTCGCCCTGCCTTTTTTTTATGCAATCGAGCCGCACCCTCGTACAATGGCGGCATGACCAAACACAGAGTAGTCGTCGGCCTTTCCGGCGGCGTTGATTCATCCGTGGCCGCGTGGCTGCTCAAGCAGCAGGGGCATGAAGTTTCCGGCGTCTTCATGAAGAACTGGGAGGACGACGATGACGACGCGCATTGCTCTTCGCGCGAAGACTGGGTCGACGCGGTCAGCGTCGCCGATGTCCTCGGCATCGAGATCGAGCAGGTCAATTTCGCCGGCGAATACAAGGACCGGGTCTTCGCGCACTTCCTGCGGGAGTATCAGGCTGGCAGAACGCCGAATCCGGACGTGCTCTGCAACAACGAGATCAAGTTCGCGGCCTTTCTCGATCACGCGCTCAAGTCCGGGGCCGACCGGATCGCCACCGGTCACTATGCCGGCGTGCGCCAGGTCGACGGGTTGTTCCAGTTGCTCAAGGGCGAGGACGGCGCGAAGGACCAGAGCTACTTCCTGCACCGCCTGAACCAGCTGCAACTCTCCAGGGCGATGTTCCCGCTGGCCGCGCTGACCAAGCGCGAAGTGCGGGCGATTGCCGAGCGGGAAGGCATCCCGACCTACGACAGAAGGACAGCACCGGGATCTGTTTCATCGGCGAGCGGCCGTTCCGCGAGTTTCTGGAGCGATACGTGCCCCGGACCCCCGGCGTGATGCGCACGCCCGAGGGGCCGTCGTCGGGGAGCATCAAGGCATTGCGTTCTACACCATCGGCCAGCGCAACGGATTGAAGATCGGCGGACAGGCAGGCGGCGACGGCGAACCCTGGTTCGTCGCCCACAAGGATCCGCTGAAGAACGAGCTGATCGTCGTCCAGGGCCACGACCATCCGCTGCTGCTGCGGGATGCCGTCGAGATCGGGAACACGCACTGGATCGCCGGAACGGATCCGCACACGCATTGGGTCTATGCCGCGAAGACCCGGTACCGGCAGGACGACGCGGCATGCAGCCTGGGATGGCTGCGCGGAGGAGAGGCGCTGATCGAGTTTGCCGAGCCGCAGTGGGCGGTTGCGCCGGGGCAGTACGCCGTCGTCTACGAGTCGAAAGTGTGCCTCGGTGGAGGCGTGATTGTCTGACCTGAAGGTGCAGTTCGCCAGTGACAACACCGCCGGCGTCTGCCCCGAAGCCTGGGCAGCCATGGCGAATGCGAATGCCGACTTCGTGCCTTCTTACGGCGAGGATCGCCACACGCAAGAGGCGAGCAACCTGTTTCGCGAACTGTTCGAAACCGATTGCGATGTCTATTTCGTGTTCAACGGCACGGCAGCCAATTCGCTGGCCCTCGCGTCGCTGTGCCAGTCGTATCACAGCGTGATTTGCCACGATTCCGCGCATGTCGAAACCGACGAATGCGGCGCCCCCGAGTTCTTTTCCAACGGCACCAAGCTGCTGACGGCCGGCGGCCCGCATGGCAAGCTGGATCTGTTCGAGGTCGAGCGCATCGTGACCGCCCGCAGCGACGTCCATTATCCGAAGCCGAAGGTGATCAGCCTGACGCAGGCGACCGAGAGCGGCACGGTGTACCGGGTCGATGAGATCCGGGCGCTCGCGGAACTCGCGCAACGATATCGTCTGCACGTCCACATGGACGGGGCGCGCTTCGCCAACGCCGTGGCGTCCGCCGGCGCATCGCCCAAAGCGATGACCTGGCAGGCCGGCGTCGACGTGCTGTGCTTCGGCGGCACCAAGAACGGAATGGCGGTGGGCGAAGCGGTCGTGTACTTCAACCGCAAGCTATCGGAGGAGTTCGAGTTCCGGTGCAAGCAGGCCGGCCAGCTCGCCTCGAAAATGCGGTTTCTGGCCGCCCCCTGGGCAGCCATGCTCAGGGACGGCGTCTGGCTGCGCCATGCGCGCCACGCCAACGCGCTGGCGCGCCGGCTCGGCGGAGAGCTGCAGAAGATCCCTGGCGTGCGCCTGCTGCATCCGGTTGAGGCCAGCGGCGTTTTCGCGGAACTGCCTGATGGCTACCATGAGGGACTGAAGGACCGCGGCTGGCGCTACTACCGTTTCATCGGCGGCGGCGCGCGCCTGATGTGCTCGTGGAAGACAACCGAGACCGACATCGCGGCGCTGGTCGGCGACCTCCGTGCGGTGGCGGGGCAGGGTTCGGCGTAGCGTCGTTGCGCGCCTCTCCCTCAATGCCCCCGGAATTTCTCGCCCGCCGCGATGCCAGACTTCAGGACGTTCTGCGGCGGAGGGAGCGGGCAGGTGGTGAAGGCCGAAAACGCGCAGGGCGGGTTGTACGCCTTGTTGAAGTCGATCACGGTCTTGCCGTTCTTCGGCAGCGCGACTTGCAGGAAGCGCCCCGGCGGGTACGTCGTGGATTCGCCGGTGCGGTCGCTGAAAATCACGAACAGCGGCTCGCCCGGATCGGCCAGCGCATCCAGCCGCTGCGTCCTGCCGTGCAGCCGGAATTCCAGATACCCGGCCACCGGCTCCTGCGAGGATTCGCCCAGCACGTTGACGATGTCGATCAGCTTGCCTTTGTAGGGGACGAACTTCGCGGGCACGCGCATGCGGGGGTCCACGTCATACCAGATGCGCCCGGCGAAGTTCTGGCGCACGTCGCTCTCCAGATCGGACACGCGCAGGATGTACTTCCCCTTGTCCCGCTTGATCACGTGAAACGAAAGCCGACCGCGATAGACCCAGTCGCGGCGGTCCACGTCGGTCCCCAGCGTCCGCTCGGAAAAGCCGATCGGATCGTTGCGCGCGTTGAACATCTCCACGCCGGACGCGAGCCTGAGCGTGACCTTGTCCTTGTCCGCGTCGACTTCGATCGTGCCCAGCCGCTCCGGTGCCAGGCCCGGGGCGAGGGCGATCTGGTTGTCGCGGCCGCTGCCGACGGTGTTGGTGCCGGACGAGAGTTCGTGGCGGCCGGCGAGCGTGAGCCAGCCATTGTCGGAGCGCAGCGATTTCTCGACCTTTGCCCGCCAGGATTCAATGTCGGCTTTGTACGCTGGATCTGCCGCGGCGTGCGCCACCGCCGCTGCGACCGACAGCAGGGTCGTCCCGGTCAACATCCGGATGAAAGTGAAACCGGTCATGGGCGCCTCCAGCGATGCACTTTGGACAAGGCCCGCATTCTAGCCGATGCCTGCCTGGCCGCGGCCGTCATCGCCCTGATCGCGGGCCTCGCGGCGCCGGCCGCCGCGCAGGCACCGGCTGCCGTCATCGAGGAAATCGCGGCGGTCGCGGCGCAGGCGCAACGCGCGAACCTGCGCGGCGCGGGCGGGCGCGACGCCCGATCCTGGCTTGAAGCTTTCTACGCTCCCGCCGCCCACGGCCCGGCGTGGACGGCTGCGGGGCGGCCGCGCCCCGCAGCCGCGGCGGCAATCGCGCAATTGCAGTCGGCGACCGTGCGCGGACTCGCGGCCGGGGACTACGACGCGGAGTGGCTGGCGCGGGAAGCCAGGCGCCTGGACGAAGGGACGCCTGCCGAGCGCGAACTGGCGCGGTTCGACGTTTCGCTGACGCTGGCGCTGCTGAATTTCATCGCGGACTCGCGCGCGGGGCGGGTCCGCTCGGCCTATGCCAACGTGCCGCCGGAAGTGCGCGCGCCGGCGTCCGATCCGGTTGCGGCGTTGCGCGCGGCGCTGGCCCAGGACCGGGTCGCGGCGGTCATTGACGGCGCGGAGCCGGCGTTCCCCATCTACACCAGGCTCAAGGCGGCGCTCGCTCGCTACCGGCTGTTGGCGGAGCAACCATTGCCGTTGCTGCCCGCGCTCTCCGGCAAGGTGAAAAAGATCGAACCAGGCGGCGCCTATGCCGGGCTCGCCGAGCTGCGGGAGCGGCTCGTGGTTACGGGCGACCTGCCTGCCGCCTCTCCCGCCCCGCTGGCCGGGCGCTACGAGTCACCGCTGGTCGAAGGGGTCAGACTGTTCCAGGAACGCCACGGTCTGGAACCCGACGGCATCCTGGGCAGGCAGACCATCGCCGAACTGAACGTGCCGCTCGCCTCGCGGGTGCGGCAGATCGAACTATCGATGGAACGGTTGCGATGGCTGCCACCGTTCCCCGACGGTCCGCTGATCGCGGTGAACATTCCGTCGTTCCGGCTGTGGGCGTTCGACGCGGGCCCGTCATCGACCGAGCCGGCGCTGTCGATGCGCGCGATCGTGGGGCAGGCGATGCGCACGCAGACGCCGGCATTCGTTGGCGAAATGCGCTACATCGAGTTCAATCCGTACTGGAATGTCCCGCCCAGCATCGCGCGCAACGAGATTATCCCCAGGCTGCGGCGGGACCCCGGTTATCTTGCGCGCAACGACATGGAGTTCGTTGGTCCCGGGAAGGACGGCGCCATCGGCACGACGGTCGACGAGGCGGCGCTCGCCGCGCTGGACGCGGGGAAGATGCGCCTGCGCCAGCGGCCGGGCGCGCTGAACGCGCTGGGGGCGATCAAGTTCGGCCTGCCCAACAGCGACGACATCTACCTGCACTCGACGCCGGCGAGGGCGTTGTTCGCGCGCTCCCGGCGCGACTTCAGCCACGGTTGCATCCGGCTGGAAATGGCCGAGGCGCTGGCGCAATTCGTCTTGCGCGACCAGGCGGATTGGACCGCGGCCCGGATCGAATCCGAAATGGCGTCGGGCGTGCAGCGCACGGTGCGCCTGCCGAGCCCCATTCCGGTCGTGATCTTCTACACGACGGCGATCGCCGATCACGAAGGGCGGACGTTGTTCGCCGGGGACGTCTATCGCCTGGACCAGAGCGCGGAGCGCGCACTGGCGGCGCGCAGCGCAGCATTCAACGCCTTCTGGAGCCAGCGCCACTGATGCGCGGGCGGCTCTACCAGCGGCGGACGCGGCCGGTGTCGATGTGCACGAAATTCGAGCCTGGATAAAAGCCGACGCCGCCCGCGCGCAGCGATAACGCGGCACTGTGCAGGTCGGCGAGCGCGACGCGGGGCAGGCGGATGTCGATTGCGCGTCCATCGAGATGCAGGCTGCGCGAGGCAACGCCGGTGCTGTGCTCGCGCAGCATGCCGTTCGTCGCGGGCGAGCGGTAGCCAGAGATGACTTCGAACAGCCCGGTGCCCTGGGCAGGGGCAGGGCCCGCCGACAGCGTGGCGAGCATGTGCAACTGGTCGAGCAGCTGCGGATCGATCGGATGCACGTCGCCCGTCCGGAAGTCGCGCAGAAAGCGGCTGATCTCGGCCAATGCCGCAGGCACGTAACGGTCACCGGCTGTGTAGGTGACGGTGAGCTTTTCGCCGGTATGCGTATGGTCGAAACGCAGCATGCGCGAGGGCGCGCCGCTGGCCGGCGCGTGGCGCGACAGCAGGAGCGCCGGCGCCGCGAGTAGCGTGCCCAGGGCGCCGGCGAAGCGGCGCCGGGAATGCCACGGTTCGCCGTCTTCAGTGGCGGGCGGCGACCCCAACGCGCGTCATCGTGGATGCGGGCATCAAAACGGAATGTCGTCGTCAAAGTCATCGACCTTTTTCTTCGCGGGGGCGGCTCCGCTGCCACTTCCGCCACTGCTGCCGCCTCCGCCCCCGCCCCCGCCAGCGCTCGCGCGCGGCGGCCGTTCGCTCGTCGAACCCACGTCGCGGTCGCCCGGATCGCCGCCGCCCTGGCGCGAGCCGAGCATCTTCATTTCGCTGGCGATGATGTCGGTGGAGTAGCGCTTGACGCCGTCCTTCTCGTATTCGCGGTATTCGATGCGGCCTTCGATGTAGACCTGGCTGCCTTTTTTCAGGTACTCACCGGCGATCTCGCCGAGCCGGCGATAGAGCGTCACGCGGTGCCATTCGGTCTTCTCCTGCTTTTCGCCGTTCTTGTCTTTCCACGTGTCGGTCGTCGCGACGGAAATGTTGGCGACGGCGTCGCCGTTGGGCAGATAGCGGGTGTCGGGATCGCGGCCCAGATTGCCTATCAGTATGACTTTGTTCAGCGAGGCCATGCGGGCGTCTCCTTGGTGCGTGTGTCGCCATTATATAGCGGGGGACGTTGCGTCGCGGCCAGAACGGCCCATACCAGCGTCAGAACCAACCCGAACCAGTAGGCCGCGGCAGCTCCGTAGCGCTGCGACAGCCAGCCGCCGGTGGTCGCGCCGGCAAAGGCGCCGAGAAACTGGAGGCTGCTGTAGATGCCCACGGCGACCCCGCGCAAGCCCGCCGGCGCGCGCCGGGAAACTTCCGCCGGTAATGCGGCTTCGAGCACGTTCAGGCCCGCGAAATAGACCAGCAGAACCAGCGCCATCGACATCGGCGTGGGCAGCGGCAGCCACGCCAGCGCGGCCTGCGCCGCCGCCAGGCAGAACAGCGAGAATCCGATTACGGGGGCCGAGGTGCGCCGGTGATCGGCGCGACGGAACAGCGGCGCCACGAGCACGAACGAGACCACCATCACCGGCAGGTAGACCTTCCAGTGTTCCGCGGCAGGCAGCCCGGCGCCCCGCAAGGACAGCGGAAACTGAACAAACAGCGACATCAGCGACGCGTGTAGCGCGAACACGCCGAAGTTGAGCCGCAGCAGCACCGGGTCCTGGAGGGCGGCGCGGAAGCCCGAGGCTTCGGCCGTCGTCGCGACCGCGCGCGGCGGCGCGGTTGGCACGTAGCTGATGACGACCCAGATGGCGCCTGCCGCGAGGATCGCGGTCATCGCGAAAATGCCGGGAACGCCGATCAGCGTGTTGAGCACCGGGCCGGCGATGATAGACAAGCCAAACGTCAGGCCGATCGTGATCCCGATCGCGGCCATGGCCCGCGTGCGCACCGAATCGCGGGTCAGGTCGGCCGCGAGCGCGATCACGGCGGCGGAGATCGCTCCCGCGCCCTGCAGCGTCCGCCCCACGATGACCCAGACGATGTCGTGGGCCAGCGCCGCGACCACGCTGCCGGCGGCGAAGAACAGGAGTCCGGCCACGATGATCGGTTTCCTGCCCCAGCGGTCCGAGGCCCAGCCGAAGGGAATCTGCAGAATCGCCTGGGTCAACCCGTAACTGCCCAGCGCGAGCCCCACCAGCGTATGGCTGTTCCCGCCTGGCAGCGTCTCCGCGTACAGGGCGAAAACGGGCAGGATGATGAACAATCCGAACATCCGCAGCCCGTACAACCCCGCCAGGGCGCCAGTTGCGCGGCGCTCCATCCGTGTCATTCGAGTGGGGGTGGCCGGACCGGCCGATGGCCAGTCGTCGGCGGTTGGGCCGGGCATGATCGTTTCGGGCTGAGGGAGAGGGTGCGAAGCGGTAAACCGTTGGGGTATAGTAGCAGGTTAGCCCCGTTCGCGCGAACCCCCGGTCAGGCCCGAAGCGGCGCGCGGCAAGCGGGCGCATTCACGATTGGCTGGGCAATGGAATACATTCGAGTTCGCGGTGCGCGCACGCACAATCTCAAGAACATCAACCTGGACATACCCCGGAACCGGCTGGTGGTGATCACCGGCCTGTCCGGATCCGGCAAGTCGTCGCTGGCGTTCGACACCTTGTACGCCGAGGGCCAGCGCCGGTACGTCGAGTCGCTGTCGGCGTACGCGCGGCAGTTCCTGCAATTGATGGAAAAGCCCGATGTCGACCTGATCGAGGGCCTGTCGCCGGCGATATCGATCGAGCAGAAGGCCACCAGCCACAACCCCCGCTCGACCGTCGGCACCGTCACCGAGATCCACGATTACCTGCGGCTGCTGTTCGCGCGGGTCGGCGATCCGTATTGCCCCGATCATCCGGAAATCAAGCTGGAAGCGCAGACAATTTCGCAAATGGTCGACGCGACGCTGGCCCTGCCCGCCGACACCCGGCTGATGATCCTGGCGCCGGTGATCGTCAACCGCAAGGGCGAGCACGTCGAACTGTTCATTGAACTGCGCGCCAAGGGCTTCGTGCGGCTGCGGATCGACGGGAAAGTCTACGAGATCGACGAGACGCCGAAGCTGGCCAAGACCACGAAGCACACTGTCGAAGTGGTCGTCGACCGGCTGAAGGTGAACCCGGAGTTCAAGCAGCGCCTTGCCGAATCGTACGAAACGGCGCTGCGCGAAGGAGACGGGCGCGCGATCACTGTCGAGCTGGGCGAGGACAAGGCCCAGGGCACGGAGCATCTGTTTTCGGCCAGGTTCGCCTGCCCCGTGTGCAACTACTCGCTGCAGGAGCTGGAACCGCGGCTGTTCTCGTTCAACAATCCGATGGGCGCGTGCCCGACCTGCGACGGCCTCGGGGTGATCGAGTACTTCGATCCGAAGCGCGTCGTCGCCTTTCCCCACATGAGCCTGGGCAGCGGCGCGATCAAGGGCTGGGACCGGCGCAACCAGTTCTATTTCTCGATGCTGCAAAGCCTGGCCGCGCACTACCAGTTCGACCTCGACAAGCCGTTCGAAAAGCTGCCGGAACGGATCTCCCAGGCCATCCTCTACGGCAGCGGCGCCGACAAGATCGCGTTCCAGTACATCAACGAGAGAGGCCGCGCGACGGTGCGCGAGCACACATTCGAAGGCATCATTCCCAACCTCGAGCGGCGCTACCGGGAAACCGATTCGGTGATGGTGCGCGAGGAACTGGCCAA
This sequence comes from Betaproteobacteria bacterium, assembly GCA_016717855.1. GTDB lineage: Bacteria > Pseudomonadota > Gammaproteobacteria > Burkholderiales > Casimicrobiaceae > PALSA-1005. The sequence continues at coordinate 611 of JADKEV010000008.1, read as the reverse complement.
GTACCTGAACAACAAGCCGTGCCCCGAATGCGCGGGAACGCGGCTGCGGCGCGAGGCGCGCCACGTCAAGGTCGGACTGCCCCAGAACCAGAAGTCGATCTTCGAGGTCTCGCACCTGCCGCTGAAGGAGGCGCAATCGTTCTTTTCAGCGCTGGTCCTGACCGGGCAGCGGGCGCAGATCGCCGACAAGATCGTCAAGGAAGTCGTCAACCGGCTGCAGTTCCTGAACAACGTCGGCCTGGACTACCTGTCGCTCGACCGCTCGGCCGACACCTTGTCGGGCGGCGAGTCGCAGCGCATCCGGCTCGCCTCGCAGATCGGCTCGGGACTGACCGGCGTGATGTACGTGCTGGACGAGCCGTCGATCGGCTTGCACCAGCGCGACAACAACCGCTTGCTCACGACGCTCAAGCACCTGCGCGATCTGGGCAACAGCGTGCTGGTCGTCGAGCACGACGAGGAAGCGATCAACACGGCCGATTGGGTAATCGACATGGGGCCGGGCGCCGGCGAGCATGGCGGGCACATCGTCACGCAGGGCCTGCCTGCCGACATCCTGGCCGCGACCGAATCGCTGACCGGCCAGTACCTGTCGGGCAAGCGCGGCATCG
>JADKEV010000007.1:80000-196552 GCA_016717855.1 Betaproteobacteria bacterium | reverse complement strand
GCGTCGTCGCCCTGGCCACTATGTTGCCAGCAGGCGGCGCCTGCAGCGGTCGCGAACAGAGAATCGGGGAAAACTGATCGCGCTGTTTGCCTTCTGTCTCCCGATCTTGGGTAATAAACCGCAGCTTCGTCCTTCGCGGTTGAAGCCTTGGCAATGAAACTCTTCGCCTCGCCGGCTTTGGTCCGGAAGCGGCAAGACCACGGCTGTCCAACAGGCTTATCCTGCACCTGCGGTAGGCGGGGTTGAGGGTGTCGCTGATCAAGCATGCGCACCATAACTTCGACATCGACCAGCCCGGCAAGGACTCGTGGGCGGCATCGGCGCGCGGTTGCAGCGAGGTTCTGATTACGTGAAGGTGCGCTGGGCGCTGATGCATGAGCTCCATGAGGAGCCGGAACTGACCCCGCCGCAGGCCTTGCGCCGGTTGTCGCCCTGCGACCTGCGGCTGGTGGAGGCCAGCAAGCGGGCGGCCATTCCCCGGCTGGAAAACCACCGGCCGCCCATCGGCAAGCCGCTCTTGTTCCGGGAAGATCCGGGGATCATCGGGCTGGCCACCGATGCGCCCGACCAGTTCGCCGACGCGCAGATACCCGTGTTGGATTTGAGCAACGCCGGGGCCATCGCCGAGTTCGTAATTGTGCATTGCACCGAGCTCCTGCTCTGACAAGCCGCCCCCAGTTTGTAGCCTAGGATCATCGGGAACCAAAATCGGGCACGGATTCTCCAACTCCCCCAGTCGGGTACCGCAGCGCAACTTTCGGCCCAGCAGTCATGAGAATAAACCACAAAATTTCAGTCACTTGCAGCATCTTTTTGATGTTGTTTCAAGGTTCAGTATGGGCCCAGGGGTTCTATGGCGGCTTCAATGTCCGGCCCAAGAACCTCGACCCCGGCCTGGCGTTGATCGAATCCCAATCGCTGTCCTGGCTCAAGCCCACGGGCGAGGAACCCAGCCAGCAAGCTATGGTTTACGGTGGTTATCGGCTGCATCAGGCCGTGGGTGTCGAGGCGGCGCTGACACACTCCCAACGCCTCGGTCTGCGCTTCGATCCGAAGTCGTTCGGCCTGACACCGGGGGAACCGACCAGCCGGGCTCTGGAACCGCGATGTTCATACCAGCTGGTTGCGCTGCGGTGCCCAGGTTTTCCGTCTACGGCCGCGTCGGCTACGAGCAGCCGAACACGGTGCTGCTGCTGTCGCCCGGCACCGGCGCGGTGAAACAGTGATAGAGCCGCGGCCAGATGGTTGGCCTGAAATCCAGCGGAGTCGGCGTCCGCTACGACCTCAATGCCGGGATGGGCGTGCGGTCTGGAATGGGCGCGGCTGCGCCAGTGGTGTAGGTGCTGGCGGCGCTGGTATCACCGATCTGGCGCGCCCGACCGGAGGTGGACCGTGGTTTCTTTCGGTTTATTCCAGCTGCGCTTCTGAAACCGTGCCTCGGGATGGGGCGCGGACTGGCTGGCGGTTATTCCATGAACGGGGGGCGGTTCTCTATCTTGCCTGCCCGCGGGAAGCGCTGGGCCGCGGGTCCGAGCAGGTTGAACTGCAGCCGGGCGTCGAGCAGCGTTGCCACGCTGCTCGACGTCCTGCGCGGCCGCGGCGGGCCCTGGGCGGCGGAACTGGCCGTGGGGCGGGCGGTGCGGGTCGCGGTCACAACCGGAAATGACTGATCCGGCGGCCACGTTGCGCGACGGCGACGAGGCCGCGCTGTTTCCGCCGGTCACCGGCGGCTGACTCGACGGAGCGAGCCTCCCATGCCGGTGCGCGTGCAAACTGAGGACTCTCGACGCCGGGGGCGAGATTGTCGCGCTGCGCGCCGGCAGCGCGCGGGCTCGCGGGAGTACGCCAACGGCATCGGCGTCGTGCGCGACGGGAACGACGGCGAGAGCGTCAGCAACCTGTTCCTGGAATACCATCCTGCGCAGACCGAGCGCGAACTCTGAGAAGATCTGCGCCGAGGCCAGGCTGCCGCTGGGATGTCTACGGAGACGCTGGTCGTGCACCGCGTCGGCGCCATGCAACTGACGGACCAGATCGGGCTGGTCGCCGCCGCCACCGGCGCGCATCGGGGCGAGGCATTCGCCGCCTGCGAGTTCATCATGGACTACCTGGAAGACGCGCGCGTTGTTCTGGAAGCGCGAAGACACGCCGCAAGGTTCGCGCTGGGTCGAGGCCAGACCACCGACGATGCGGCGGCGGCGCGCTGGCAGGACCAGCGAACGGCGCCCCGCTAGCGGAAAACCGCCGGCCTGCGCCGCCGGCGACCGGCGCCAGAAGGTCTGGCACCATGGGTGTCAGGATAGCTGAGACGAACCCTCGGGCGGCGCCGGTTGCGGTAGTCGAACACGGGGCGGCGCATCGCGCCGATGTTCGCGCCGTAGACGTGGATGCTGACGGCCACCGCGTCGCTGGCGCTGGAGACGACGTGCACGTCGCCGATATCCGGGAGACGCGATCGATCGCGCCGCGCGGCATCCGGGGCGCACCGCGGCGCACGACCGGTGCTGCCGCTGGCGGTCCGCCTGTACTCCTCGCAGAGTTCCTCCCGCGAAAGCTAACCCACCAGACCCCAGGTCAGGTGATCGTGGATTGGGGTCTTCTGTCCAGGCTCCCCGACGAAGCCGACGACGCAGAAACGCTCCAGCGGATCCGAATGCAGCAGGTACTGCCGATAGCCCGCGGCGGACGACCGCGAGGAATTCGGCCGGCAGCCAGTCGTCGTGCGCGATGAGCTGTCCGAGCAGGGCGGCGCCCTCGTCCAGCAAACGGGCGCCTGTCGCTACCTTCCGTCGCGGTGCTCAGCTGCGTCATGTCCCGTGTGGAAAAGGCGCAGCCGCGTGATGTCTTGGTCCATGGCTCTTCCTCCAGATCCTGCCGCGAAGCCTGGCCGGGGCGGGCGGCGGCCGCGGTCTTGCCCGGCGTGGTCCGTCATATTGCCCGCCGCGCGCCGTTCGGCAACCGCGCCTGGGCGCACCGGCTCGGGTATAGTCGCGCTCTGCAGCGCCCACCCGTTCATCCACCGTGCCCCCTCCGTCACCACGACTCGCAGTCCCCGCCGTCACCAAAACGTCGAGAAACCGGCCAAGCGCTACGGCGAGGTCCAGGCGCTGTCCGGCATCAGCTTCGCGGTCCGTCGCGGCACGACCACCGCGCTGCTGGAGGCAACGGCGCGGGCAAGACCACGACGCCCTCGATCCTCCCCTGGGAGCGCTGTTGCCCACTTCCGGGCGCGATCTCCATCCTGGGCGAGGACATGCTGCGGCACCGGCATCGCGTAATGTCCCGGATGAACTTCACCCCTTACGTCGACCTGCCCCGGCGGCTTTCCGTGCGAAAACCTGACCGTGTACGCCAAGCTCTACGGCCTCAGGGACGCGCGGGACGCGCAGCACCCGCGAACTCGCGCTGAACTGCAAGCCTCCGAGTTCCTCGACCGCGGTTACGGCACGCTCTCCGCCGGGCAGCGGACGCGGGTGAACCCTCGCCAAGGCCCCGCTCAACCGGCCCGAAGTGCTGCTGCTCGGACGAACCGATTGCGTCGCTCGATCCCGGACGTCGGCGACCGGATGCGCAGCTACCTCGAGGCCTACCAGCGCGAGAGCCACCGCACGATGCTGCTGGGTCACGCACAATATGGGCGAGGTCGAGCGGATGCGCACCGATATCGTGATGCTGCGCGGGGGCCGGTCGTCGACCGCGGCGCGCCGGCCGAGACCTGATCGCCCGCGCACGGGCGGGACAACATGGAGCAGGTGTTCTTGGTCACGCGCCTAAAGCGCCCCGACGCCGACGAAGAGGAGACCGGATGAACCCCGCCGCGTCGTTGCGCCGGATCGGGGCGTTGGTCCTGCGCCACGTAGCCGCTGCGGGAAGTCGTGGCGCGCGCGTGATTTCGTTGGCGTACTACCCGACCGTCACCATGATCTGTGTGGGCCTTCATCACCATCTACCCGGCGCCGACCAATAACGTGCTTGGTCGGCGCGCCGGTTTTCTTCATCGCGGCGGTGCTGCTCTGGGACATCCTGTTTCGCGGCCAGCGCCTGGGGTCGCTGTCGTTCTTCGGAGGAAACGTACTCCCGCAACCCGGGCAACCTGTTCAGAGCCCGCCGCGCCCCCGGGAACTGATCGTCGGCCAGCTGGTGATGTCGGTGATCCGGACCGTGATCGGCGTGGCGGCGCCGCGCTGGTCGCCCGGCTGCTGTTCAAGTATTCGCTCTTCTCGATGGGTTTTCCGCTGCTCGCGTTTTTCGTCAACCTGATCGTGCTCGGCTGGGCGATCGGGCTTCGGTGTCGGGGAATGGTGCTGCGCTGGGGGCTGGGCGTCGAGGAACTGGCCTGGGCCGCGATCTTCCCGCTGGCGCCCGTGTCGGGTGTACTACCTGATTTCCGTGCCCCCCGGTTGGTTGCAGCCTGTTGCCCACGCGGTGCCGGCTAGTTACGTTTTCGAGGGCATGCGCGAAGTGCTGCTGCCCCACACGTTCAGCTTCGATCTCTTTTCACCGCGCTCGGCTTCAACGTGCTTTACATGATCGCCGGCGTCGGCGTATCTGCTGGCGATCCGGCACGCCCGGGAGCGGGGCATGCCGCTGCAGGGGGAGTGAGCGCGCGGCCCGGCCTAACCCGTCGAGATGGGGAATCTCGTCGGTGTCCTTGAGCGTGCGCGCGGCGTATAGCCCAGTGCACCGCGTTCCCGGGCAGCAGTTGCCCCAGCCGGCGTTCGCCGCGATGAACGCTGCGCCCGTGGTCAGGACGTCGCCCACCAGCATGACACCGCCGCGTGGCCCGAGCAGCGGCGTGACGACCCGCAGTTGGCATAGAGCACGTCGGGTCCCTCGCGGACGCCGGTGAACGCCTCCGCGTCCCGCGTTTCGCGACCCATTGACCAGTGCCCGGACGTCGAGCCCTTCGGCCACCCCGCGCGGGACGCGCCGCAGCCGGTCGTCGTAATCCGGGTGACTGCGCCGCATTGGCCTGACGGTATCGGGACGAAAGCGGTCGCGCTGACCCGGTCGGCATCCAGTGCGGCCTGAACGACTGCGCCACGCTCCGGATCGCGCGCTGCTTCGGCACTTCCGGTCTTCGCTTACCCTGGCCTCTCGGCCGCACCAGGTCCCGGCACCAACTCGTTGGTCGCGCGAAGACGCGGCCGTTGCGGACCGAATACTCAGGAAGAAGTAGCAGAGGTCCTGCTCGCCCAGGAAGTAGTGGTCGCGCCGGGTCAGCTCCATCGATTCGCTGTGGTCGCACTGGAGATCCCGTCCTCGTGGCACATGAGTATCTGCTCGGAATTCCCGACCCGATCGCCCCCCGGGCTTTCGAACTTTGCCGGCGTCACGCCGGGTTGGTCGAAGCAGCCGTTCAGGATGAACGAAGCGAAGTCCCAGCTGGAGCGCGGCCTGGGCCTGGATCAGCGTAACGGAAACCTGGCCGGCTTCGACGATGATCGTCGCGTCCGCCAGCGCCGCCATTGTTCGCGAGCGCTCCGGGTAGAACACGCGATGGCGCTGGGCCTCCTGTTTCTGCCAGGCGAGGACGGGCACGGGCGAGAGCAGCAGGAATTCCGTCGCGATCTGCCGCCGGAGCCTGGCGTCCGACCTTGCGTCGTAGTCGGACAGCGGCGTTCCGGCCAATTCTGATGGTGGCGCTGCCGGCTTCGATCGCCGTCTCGTGGGCGACGGTGTCCACGCCGCGCGCGAGTCCCGAGATGATCGCGCAACGGTGCTCACCAGCATCTTGACCAGCTTGCTGGTGCGGCGGATGCCCTTTGTCGGAGACTCGCGCGAGCCGACGACGGCGACCCGGCGCGGGGCGCGTCGATCAGATCCCACCAGCCCTGGTAGTAGAGAACGGGCACCGGGTCTTCCGCCTCCAGCAGCTATTCCGGGTAGTCGCCGCTGCCCTTACGCGCACGCCGAAGGTCGTGACGCCTGCCCTGGCCAGCTGCGCGATGGCTTGCAGCGCGATCGCCCGCGCGCCATCTTCGGACGCCAGCTCGGAGGGCAGGGACCCGGCGGCCTGCCGGAACAGGCCGGCGATGCCGGCGTACGAATCCGCCCGGTGCAGCCACAGCCATTCGTACGCTCCCAGTTCGAGCGCGGGCGAGATGTCGGCGCGTGCGAATACAGTTGACTTCCCGATTTCGTCCATTCCACCTATTAGCCTCGCGTTTCCGGATCGGCCCTGTCCCGGGCGCACCAGCAAACTCGCGCCAGCCCCCAACTTATGACATTGTAATGGGAAAGGCCGGCGGCGGAGCTGGCACATCGCGCCGTCGAGGCAGATTGGACCAGCCGGTTTGTGGCAGGCGCGGAATCTTGTTACAATCGAGGGCTTTCCCACCTTTCCACACCCGTACCAGGCGAATCCCGCCCTGGAATGCAGCCGGTGGATTTATCCATAAGGAGTCTGCATGCGTCATTACGAAATCGTATTCATCGTCCATCCGGACCAGAGCGAGCAGGTGCCCGCAATGGTCGAGCGCTACCGCTCGATGGTCACCAGCCGCGGCGGCAAGATTCACCGCCTCGAGGACTGGGGTCGCCGGCAACTGGCGTACCAGATCGAGAATGTTCAAGGCACACTACGTGTGCATGAACATCGAGATCGACAACGAAACGCTGGCCGAACTCGAGCACGCGTTCAAGTTCAACGATGCGGTACTGCGCCATCTGATCATCACCACCGACGAAGCGCAGATCGCGCCCTCGCCGATGATGAAGGAAGAGAAGGCGAAGAACCTCACGCACGGCCCCGCGGCCGTTGCCGAGGCTCCCGCGCCGGCTGCTGCTCCCGCTACCGCTCCCGCAGCTGCCTGACGAGTTGAAGCAGAACAGGCTCACGCTCACCGCGATACTGAAATCCAGGAACCGCTACGCCAGCCCCGCCGGCATCCTGATCCTGAACTGCCGTCTGGTTCATCAATCGGAACAGGCCGAAGCAGGGTTGCCCTGGATCGTGACTTGCGAGATTCCAGCCGTCGCAGTCGGTGAAGTCGCGAAGGTTGTCTGCACTCGAAACAACCGGAAACGGAATGGCAGTTCACCGGGTTTCTGGCCACCAAGCGGCGGTTCGAAACAGCGGAATTGCACATCGTCGAAATCATGGAAGCACCGCGTGCCGGGTCACAAGAGTGAACCCCACGCGCAACAGTAGATTGAGATGCAAAATGCCACGTCCCATGGGCGGTAGAGGTAAAGGCAAAGGCAAGGGCAAGGATATGAAGGGCAAGCGCGGAAAGTCGACAAGCCTTTTCAAGCGCAAGAAGTTTTGCCGCTTAACCGCGGACAAGGTCAAGCAGATCGATTACAAGGACGTGGAAGTTCTCAAGGACTTCATCACCGAAAACGGCAAGATCATGCCGGCCCGCCTGACCGGCACCAAGGCCCAAGTATCAGCGTCAGCTGTCGACGGCGATCAAGCGCGCGCGCTTTCTGGCGCTGCTTCCCTACACTGACCTGCACGAATAAAGGAGAACTTCAAATGCAGATTATTCTCCTCGAGAAAGTGGTCAACTTGGGCGGCCTGGGCGACATCGTCAAGGTCAAGGATGGCTATGCCCGCAACTTCCTGATCCCGCAAGGGAAGGCGAAGCGCGCGACCGCCGAGAACATCACGATGCTCGAAGGCAAGCGCGCCGAACTCGAACGCGCCGCCGGCGACAAGCTCGCGATCGCGACGGCGCAGGGCGAAAAGCTCGCAGGCCTGATGGTGCAGATCACGCAAAAGGCCGGCGTCGATGGCCGCCTGTTCGGGTCCGTCACCAACGGCGACATCGCCGAGGCGCTCAAGGCGCAGAGCTTCGAAGTCGAGAAGGGGCAGATCCACATGTCGGCGGGTCCGCAGAAAACCGTCGGCGATCATCACGTCACCGTGCAGCTGCACACCGACGTGAAAGTCGAGATCACGATCTCGGTGCTGGGCGACCACAGCTGAGCGAGCGCGGGGCGCGGCGGATGCGCTGCATTCGCCTCCTTCCGGCGAAGTCGATTGAAAGAAATCAGGCCGCGATCGCGGCCTGATTTCTTTGCGCCGGCGTTATCGGCATTGACATGTTGCACGGCGGAGAGGAAGCTCGCGCAGTAGTGCGGGCCTCAGAGTACAGCGTGGGAGACAGTCGTGAGCAGCTACCCGAAATCTGTGTGTCCCAGCCAGCGGCCCGTTCACGATGAAGGAGGCTTGCCCGCCGGCCGGGTAGCGGAGGCGAAGCCGGCCGGTCGGACAGGATTGCCGCCCGATCCGCGGGGTAGGGCGCCTGCGGCGAGGATGCGCTGGCATCTTCCGGGCCCTGATTTGCTCCATCCCGTTCGCGTTGATGCTTGCCGTACCCCGGCATGCGCACGCCGCGGTCGACCTGGTCGTGACCATCGTCACCGACCAGCCCGCCTACATGTCGTTCGATCTCGAGCACATCACCGTCACGATTTCCAACAACGGCCCGGATCCGGCCACCAACGTGCTGCTGGTGGTGAATCACCCGCTGGCGGACATCCCGTTCGAGGCGAGCGCGACCTGCCTGGCGGTGGCGGGCCCCAATCCCAACGGCCCCGCGGTTTGTCCGCCCGGGTCGGGCACGGCGCCGTCGCCTGCCTTCACGCGCGTGGGCCAGGACCTCAAGGTGACGTTGCCGCTCATCCCCAGCCAGAGCCAGGCCCGGGTCGAATTCGACAACCGGGCGCGCTGCCCGCCGCCCGGCCTCAGTGGCGCGCAGGAGTCCCGCTGCCGGGGTATCCCCCGTGGCAACTATCCGCTCACGGCCACCGTCAGCGCGACCGAATCCGACGTGCTGAACCCCACCAACACCGCGACGACCAACATCTTCCTGTACCCGCCGCAGATCGAGTACAAGGTGGCGATCACGAGTTTTCCCGCGTCGGCGAACCCGGGGACCGTCGCCGTCTATGAGTTCGAAGTCCAGAGCACCGGCGACCAGCCGTCCGACAAGCTGGCGCTGATGGCGACGCTGCAGGGGCAGGCGGGCACCATGCTGCCTTTGACCGGGACCAACAATCCCAATGGGGCCAATGGTTCGACCTTGCCCAACACCGTCCTGCAATCCATCGATTGCCTGTCGACGGTGCTCGGGACGTATCCTCCGGCGTCGGTGTTTCCCGCCGCCCGGCGGTGTGGCAGGCGTGCCCCGAGCACCGGCGTGATCCCGATCCCGGTCCCGTCGAGCGGATCCAACCTTTCCCCGGCGACCGGCTTCCCGGGCGGCGACTTCCTCGACAATCTCCCGGGGTTGGTGGATGCGCCCTCGGCGGGCGGTGTGATGCGCTTCAGGGCCTTCGTCCTGGTGGGCGATCCGGTGTGCGTGAGTCCCGGCGATACCGGCAATCGCGACCTGGTGTTCACGTTCAGCGTCGACGGCTTCAACGAGACCAAGCTCGGCGCGACCCCAGTCGACAACACGGCCAGCGTCACGACGCAAGTGCCCGGCGCCTGCCTGGTCGCCGACATCGAGTTCACGACGAGCGGCGTGCCGCCCAGCTTTGCCCTGAACGGCAGCGGCGTCGGCAACTGGACGCACACGGTCACCGTGACCAACCTGAGCTCGGGCGGCGGCGCGGGAACGGCCACGAACGTGCCGGTCAAGTTCGAGCATCACACGTTTGCCTTCACCGAAACGCAGGGCGCGCTCACCTGCACATCGGTGCCGGGCGGGCTCTGCCCCAGCGCGGGCGCGCTGACCGCCGGCGTGATCTCGAGCACGACCAGCGGCTTCAGCTTCGGCACGACCATCGCTTCGCTGCCGCCGCTCGCATCGGTGACGTTCTCGATGCCGGTCACCGAGACGCGGACGACTTGCTGGTGGCTGGGCACGTCGGCGCCGATCAACCTGACCGGAAACGCCGATCCATCGCCGGCACTGTTCGATCCGAACTACAGCCCGACGACGCCGCCCCAGCCGCTGGACTTCACGCTGGGCATCAATCCGTTCTTCGGCAACAACGGCATGCAGACTGTCGTGGCGGGCACCGGCTTGACGCAATGCCCGGGCGGGGGCGGGGGCTCGCCGCCCGGCATCTCCGTGGTCAAGTCCGGCCCCTTCGCCTCTGCCGCGGCCGCCAACGCCGGGACGCCGCTGATCGGGCAGACCCCGATCACCTACGTCGCGGACGGCACGCAGGTCTTCTACAAGATCGTCGTGACCAACACGAGCAGCACCACGCCATTGCTGTTGGGCGACGTCACGGATTTCAACTACTTCATACCCGCCAACGCGGTGCCGCCGTCCGGCTTTACGTATTCGGGCAGCACGCTGGCCGCGTGGGGCATTACGTGCACGGCATCGCCCGGAACGCAGACTTGCCACGAGCTGCCCACGACCACCGTCCCCAGCGGCTACAACTATCAATTGACGCTGGGCTACAACCCGGCGCTGCACGGCGGCAACACGACGGTGGCATTGGCGCCGCTGGCCAGCCTCACCTACATCGTCCCGTTCACGACCCCCACGCACACCAACAAGTGCCAGCCGGTGGAACTGGTCACCAATTCGGTGTCGGCCGCCTATGTCGATGCGTTGGGGGCCAATGCGTCCACCAATCCCAGCCAGGTCAACCATTACATCGGTATGCCAGCCTGCATCCCCGGCATCCTGGCCATCCAAAAGGTCGCGCTGGCGCCGGCGGTCGAAGGCAGCCCCGGAAGCATCGCGCCCAGCGGGTTGCTCACCTACGACGTCACGCTGAGCAACACCTCGGCCACCGCAACGCTGGACATTGCGCACTTCGTCGACACGCCCAGCGCCCCCGGGGTGACCATCGCCGTGGTCGGCATCTCCTGCGCGGTGCAGAGCGGGCTGGCCAAGTGTCCGACGACGGCGGTGCTTGCCGGGACCAAGACGCCGGCGGTCGGCAGTCCATCGCCGCTGCCGCAGCCGTACCATATCGACCATGAATGGGGATTCGTGGGCAACAATACGTTCCCCCCCAACAGCTCGGTCAAATTCACGATCACGCTGCAACTGTCGAATCCGACGCGCGACTTCGGTTTCATCGTCAACAATGCCGGGTTCTCCGGCGAGAACGACCCGAATGGCTGGACGCCGCAAACCGCGTCGTCGTTCATCGCGCCGCCGCGCGCGCCGGAACTGAGCCTGCAGAAGAAGGTCTCGACGCAGATCGCCGGACCCAACACGCTGGTGACTTACACGGTGACCATCACCAACATCGGCGGCGCCGCCGCCAACAACGCAGTGTTCACCGACGCGTTGCCCGCCGGTCTGCTGCCGACCAATCCCGCCGGATACGGCAACGTGACCTGCACGGATATCACCGCGTTGCCGTTCGTGCCGGCGCCCAAGGGCGTTGCGGTGTGTCCGGCCGTGACCAGCAATGCCGCGGGCATCACCGCCGTCATCGCCACGTTCGGTCCCAACACGGCGTTGCGGTTCACGTACCAGGCGTTGATGCCGGGTACCACGGTGTCGATCGACAACCTCGCCACTGTCAGCGCGCCCTCGGGAGCGGGACTGAGTTTCGGCGCAGGGACTGCGCAGTCCGCACAGAATGTACAGGTGCTGGCGGCCGTGGTCGTGCAGGCCGAGCCGCCGTCGCCGATACCGGCGAGCGGGACATGGCAACTGATCCTGCTGGGACTGATGCTGGCGGCGTTGGGCGGGTGGCGCTGGGTCGGATTATCCAGGGACGGTTTGCGCCGGTCCTAGACGCGGCGACGCGGCCGCCGGACGGGAAGCTCCGTCGCTCACCCCGCGTCGTCGGGCTTGGAGTGGCCGCCACTGTCGCGGGGAAGGTACCGGGCGGCGTTGTTATTGCGCCCGTGCCGCCAGCGTAAACTCGAGCTTCAGCACGATCAACGCCGCCCCCGCGAGAACCAGCGCGAATCCGCACCAGTCGACGACGCTGGGCCGGTCGCCGACCAGCGCCATCGCGGCCAGTACGCCGACCACCGGCACCATCAGCGTGGTCATCGACGAGACCGTTGCGCTGACGCGCTCGCTCATGATGAACCACAGCCAGTACGCCATCGCGGTGCCGGGCACGATGTGGACAAACAGCGCGACGATCACTTCGATGCGCAAGGGTTCGGTCGGGAGCCGTTCGCCGAACGCCAGCGCGCCGATCGCTCCGCACGCGGCGCCGACCAGCAGTTGCCAGGCGGTGAACACCATCCGCTCTCCGGCCACCGGCCAGCGCTGCAAGTACACCGTGCCCGCCGCCCAGCCGAAGGCCGCGACCAGTGGAAAGAGCAGGCCCTTGAGCGCGCGCGCGTCGTGAACTTCCAGCAGCGAGGCCAGCACCGGCCAGGCGAGGACCAGTACCCCGGCCATCCCCAGGCCCAGCGCGATCACCTGGCGGCGCCCGATCCGCTCGCCCATCACCAGCCACGACAGCACCGCGGACATCATCGGCATCGTGAAGGTCAGCACGGCCGCGCGCGAAGTGCTGGTGTTGAGCTGCGCGAACGCCGTCGAGAGGTTGAACACGGCGACCGCGAGGACGCCGCCGATCAGGACGCCGCGCCACGAACCCTTCTGCGGCGTCAGCCGCTTGCCCTGGACGAGCGCGACGAGCAGGAGCAGCACGGCGCCGGTGCCCAGACCGACCACGCGCAGCGTGAACGGCGGGAACGCCGACAGCACGATCTTGACCGCGGGCCAGTTGAGGCCCCAGGCCAGCGCGAGCACGAACGGAATCAGGCGCATCGCGCCGTCCTGCGCTGGCGGATTGGCGGCCGCCGGACACCTCGGGCCGCATCGCGGCGGTCAGGCGCGGGCGCGCGCGATCAATGCCGACAACCGCTCGACCTGGTCACCGGCCGCATCGAAGTTCGCCGGCGCCAGCCACTGCTCAAAACCCTTGCGGATCGCCGGCCATTCGCTGTCGGTGATCGAAAACCACGCGGTGTCGCGGCTGCGGCCCTTGTAGACGATCGCCTGGCGGAAGATTCCTTCGAACTGGAAGCCGTAGCGGGCCGCCGCGGCGCGCGAGCGCAGGTTGTTGTCGTCGCACTTCCATTCGTAGCGCCGGTAGCCCAGCTCGTCGAAGACGCGGCGCATCAGCAGGTACATCGCCTCCGTCGCCGCCGGGGTGCGCTGCAGGCGCGGAGAGTAGGTGATGTGCCCGGTTTCAATCACGCCGTGCGCCGGCTCGATCCGCATCAGCGCCGCGGTGCCCACCGCCTTCTCCGTGGCCAGGTCGATGATCGCGTGATGCAGCGGGTCCGCGCCCGCGGTCGCCTTGGCCAGATAGTCCCGATAGGTCGCGAAGTCGGCGAACGGGCCGACGAACAGGTAGGTCCAGTCGCGGCCGTCGGTGGCCTCGCTGTACGCGTCGAACAGGTTGGCGGCATGGCGTTCCACGTCGACCGGCTCGATGCGGCAATAACGCCCGACGATTGCGGAGCGGGGTGGCAGCGGACGCGGTGACCAGCCGGCGACTGGCGGGCCGATGGGTTGCTGATACTCGTTCAGGCGGGCGTTCAACGCGGTCTCCGTGAGTGAAGGGCAGGGGCATTCTACGGCATGCGTTCGACCCAACGCTACGCAGTGATGACTGTCGCCCCTCTCGTGCATTGCCCCATGCCCAGCGATCCGCAACTCGACGCCCTGAAAGTCCCGCCGCATTCGATCGAGGCGGAGCAGTCGGTGCTGGGCGGGTTGCTGCTGGAGAACGCGGCGATCGACCGCATCGCCGATGTCATCTCCGAGTCCGACTTCTACAACGACGCGCACCGGCTGATCTACCAGCACATCAACCTGCTCGGATCGCACGGCAAGCCCGCCGACGTGATCACGCTGGCGGAGTCGCTGGGCTCGGTGCAGAAGCTCGACTACGTGGGTGGCATGGCCTACGTCGGCGCGCTGGCGCAGAACGTGCCCAGCGCGGCCAACATCCGGACCTATGCGCAGATCGTCCGCGAACGCTCGGTGTTGCGGCGCCTCGCGGCGGTGGGCGCCGAGATCAGCGATTCGGCGTTCACGCCGATGGGCCGCTCGGCCGGGCAGTTGCTCGACGAAGCGGAGAAAAAGGTCTTCGACATCGCCGAGCAGGGCGCGCGCGGGCAGGTCGGTTTCCAGGAAATCCGGCCGCTGCTGACCAAGGTGGTCGAGCGGATCGAGGAACTCTACAACCGCGACAATGCCTCCGACGTGACCGGCATCGCCACGGGCTACAACGATCTCGATTCCAAGACCTCGGGTTTGCAACCCGGCGACCTGATCATCGTCGCCGGCCGCCCCTCCATGGGCAAGACCGCGCTGGCGCTCAACATGGCCGAGAACGTGGCCTTGAATGTCGGCTTGCCGGTGGCGGTGTTCAGCATGGAAATGGGCGCCACGCAGCTGGCGATGCGGCTGATCGGTTCCGTCGGCAAGCTCGACCAGCACAAGATCCGCACCGGCCGCCTGCACAACGACGACTGGGAGCGCCTCTCCAGCGCGCTGGGGCGGTTGAACGACGCGCCGATACACATCGACGAGACGCCCGCGCTGAACTCGCTGGAACTGCGCGCAAGGGCGCGGCGGCTGCACCGCACGGCGGGCGGACTGGGGCTGATCGTCGTCGACTACCTGCAACTGATGCAGGCCGTCACGCAGGGCGAGAATCGCGCGACCGAAATCTCCGAAGTCTCGCGCTCGCTGAAGGCGCTGGCCAAGGAACTGCAGGTGCCCGTCGTGGCGCTGTCGCAGCTCAACCGCGGGCTGGAGCAGCGGCCGAACAAGCGGCCGGTGATGTCGGATCTGAGTGAGTGCGTGACCGGCGATACGCTGGTCCTGACCACCGATGGCGCGAGAACGCCGATACGCGAACTGGTCGGGACGACGCCGGAAGTCTGGTCCATCGATGCCGAACAGAAGATCGTTCCCGCGCGTGCGGACCTCGTCTGGTCAAGGGTCAAGCCGGTTTTCCGCGTTCGCTTGCCAGCGGGCGCAGCATCCGCGCGACGGACCCCCCGACGGTGGCGGCGGCCGGATTGCACCCGGACGCCCTGCCTGCGCGCCACCGCGCCCGCCCCTCGCCGGATGGCCCGAGCACGAACCTGCTGGGCACTGGTCGGCGGGAGCCATCTGAAGCACAGCCTGCGCTATACAACGCTCGAGAACAGCGCGCGTGAGCCATGCAGCAGGGAGCTGGACCGGTACGCGGCCGCCGGCACCGCCCACTCGAACGGACGCTGGCATCCCGCGGAAGTGGCCAAGGCCCCACGACAGCCCACGGCGTGCCGCGCCAGTTTTGGTTGGGCCCGGCACAGCCCCTGCGCCACGGGCGACGACGGGCATCCTGAAGCAGAACCCGGGCGCCCGCGACTCAACCGCCCGAGCAGCTGCGAACGAGCCGCCCGATTGGAATCGTCGCGCATCGGCAACCATCAGGAGCCATCGGCCCACTTCGCGACGTCATGTGCAAGGACCGCTTCGACTTCCCACCGCGCGCCCGGCGCAGGACGCGCACCGAACCGGCCAACACCACGCGACATTCCGCCCAGAAGTGTTCGAACAGGTGCGTGCCGCCATGGGGCGCAAGGGCGTCTCGCAGCGCAAGATGGCGGCCATGCGGGGCACAGCCTACGGCGGATCCAGCCACTTTTCGTTTGCACCGAGCCGGGCGACGCTTGCAACCTATGCGGAACTGCTCGACGCGCCGGAACTGGAACGCTGGGCGCACTCGGACCTTTACTGGGACCGCGTCGTCGAAATCCGGCCTGACGGCGAAGAAGAGGTCTTCGATCTCACCGTGCCTGGGCCGTCATCGTGGCTTGCTGACGGAATCGTGAGTCACAACTCGGGAGCGATTGAGCAGGACGCAGATTTGATCCTGTTCATCTATCGCGACGAGGTCTACAACCCCGAGTCGACCGACAAGGGCACGGCGGAGATCATCATCGCCAAGCAGCGCAACGGGCCGATCGGGATGGTGCGGCTGACGTTCCTGGGCGAGATACACGCGCTTCGAGAATTTCGCGCAGTCGTTCTGAACAAGACTACTCGACTCCAATCCTCGCCTCGCGGACGACGCGCGCCCAGCGCTCAACATCCGCACCGATTTCGGCCCCAAACTGTGCCGGCGTATTGCCGATCGCGTGCATCCCCTGGCGGGACAGCCGTTCGCTCACGTCCGGCAGCGCGAGGATGCGCACCAGCTCGGCGTGCAGGCGGCCGACGATCCCGGCAGGCGTGCCGGCCGGCGCCAGCACGCCGTACCAGGAGCTGACCTCGAAACCCGGGAGCCCCGATTCGGCGACGGTCGGCACCTCCGGGAGCGCGATGCTGCGCTGGCCGCCGGTGACCGCCAGCGCGCGGAGCTGGCCGCCGCGTACGAGCGGCGCGACCACGCCGGTGGCCGAAAACAGGATCGGGATCTCGCCGCTGATGACGTCCCTGGCCACGCTGCCGGTGCCGCTGTACGGAACGTGGAGGAATTCGACGCCGGCGCGCAGCGACAGCAGCGCCGCGGCGATGTGGCTGGTCGTGCCGATGCCCTGGTTGGCGTACGCGAGCTTGCGCGGCGCCTTGCGTGCATGGGCCAGGAGTTCCTGCAGCGACTGCGCCTCGAACGACGGGGTGACCGCGACGACGACAGGGATCGTGACCAGCTTGGAAACCGGCGCAAACGCGCGCACCGGATCGGGGGCGCGCGAACCGGGCAACGCGGGATTGATGGCCATGCTGTTCGTGCCGACCAGCAGCGTGTAGCCGTCCGGCGCGGCCCTGGCCACCAGGTCGGACGCGCGATTCCCCGCCGCGCCCGGAAGGTTTTCCACGACGACCGGCTGGCCGAATGTTTCCGAGAGCTTGGCGCCGACCTGGCGCGCCAGCGCATCGATGCCCCCGCCGGCATTGAACGGGACGATCATCCGTATCGTCCGCGACGGGTAGGTTTCGGCCAGGGCGTTGATTCCTTGACCTGCGGTGGCGACGAACAGGCATGCCGCCAGCGCTCGCGGCCACACCTTCGCGTACTTCAAGGAAGTCTTCATATGTCGTCCCGCATCGCCAGCATTGCCTCGAAAAGGTCCGGATCGTCCCATGGCGCATCGACGGGATAATCGCGCAGGTACGGGCTCGCCGGATCGCGCAGCCATTCCTGCGGGAAGCGCGCGACGATCCGCGAACGCCTGCGCCAGCAGCCGCGGCGCCGGCGCCCGGCCCAGATCGAGCACCTGCACCTGCGTCAGGTTGGCGATGGCTTGCGGGACTTCGGCGCTATTGGCGATGATCGCGATCCCCGAGCCGGAGAAACCGTGGCTGCGCTTCAGCACGATCGGGTAGCCATGCGTGGCGGCGAAAGCAGAGACGGCAGCGGCATCGGCGACCATCGCATACGGCGCGACCCGCACGCCGAGCGCTTCCGCTGCCGCCGGCAGCAGCGTCTTGTCGACACTCAGCGCATAGTGTTTCGGATCGCCGAGCGAGTTCCGGACAAGGCCGGCCAGTTCAAGGTGCAGCGCCGGCTGCAGGTCGACCGGCGGCGAGAGGACCAGCCGCTGCATCAGCTGGAACGCCATGTCGTCGCAGGGCAGAACGATGCGCGGGTTGACGGCCTTGACCATCGCGGCAAAGGCGTGCAGCCATTGCCTGGCGTCGGCGCCGTCGGGCAGGTGACCGACCTTGGCGACAAAGCGGCTCCTCTCGGCCAGCGAAGCGCGCGGGGCGAGCAGCGCGACTTCGAACCCAGCGCGGGCGAGGCTGCGGGGAATGCGCGCGGTGCCCTGCCAGCGGGACGCCGTGCAGACCAGCAGGATCGGCGTCGTCATCGGGCGGGGACGGGCTGCAGAACCGACGCCGCGGTCAACGAACGCACGATCGCTTCGGAGGTCGGCAACGAATCAGGCGTCACCCGATCGTCGCCCTTCGCGATCGAGGCGAGTCATGTCGCGCGAGATCGCCGGCGAGAAGTGATAGATGTCCTTGTAGTTGTCCAGATTCGTCACCCACGCCAGTCGCGGCTGGAAGTCGAACAGCGTCACGTTCGGCAGCCCGCGCACCGCCTCGAACACGGCGCGCTTGAAGGCGAGGCTCACCTCGACCTGTCCGCGCTGCCGGAAGTCTTCCCAGACCAGTGCCGACCAGGGCGGATACACCAGCGAGAAGCGCACCTCCGGATGCGCGCGCAGGATCGGCAGCAGGTTGGCCTCGAAGCTGGCGCGCATGCCTTCCAGCGTCCGCGGCGCCTGCTTGAAATCCCGGTTGATGTTACCAAGGTCGAGGCCCGCGCAGCGTGGCCTCCTTGGAAAACTCGTATTCGTCGGCCCAGTACCACGGCTGGCCGGCGTCGGTCGAGTAGCGGCCGCGCTTCGTGCCCAGCGCGATCTCGACCGACTTGCCCAACGTCTGCGCGTGCAGCAGATAGCGGACGTCGTTCCATGGATTGTCGTCGTAGAGATAGAGCGGCAGCGGATCCGTGACCACCTGCATTTCCGGCGAGCCGGCGAAGGCGTTGAAGTTCAGGTCCAGGATGATGTGCTTCGCCTTGCCCGTCGCGATGATCGTGCCCAGCAACTGGCGCAGTTCCCAGGCCGTCATCGCGCCCATCGCCAGGTTGATCGCCTTGCCGCCCAGGATCGCCCCGGCTTCCGCGTTGCGGTAATTCTCCATCATCGAGGAGCCGGTGATCACCGTGTCGTAGTCGTAGTGCCTGGCCATGCCGGGATTGACGTAGCGCTGCAGCGGGCGGTAGTAGCGCGCTTCGTACCACGTCGGCTTACGGTAGTGCTGGAATGGATCGATGGCGAAGTTGAAGACCATCACCGCCCCGGCCAGGGTCGCGCACGCGATTGCCAGCGTCAGCGCGTAGCGCAGCACCGTGCGCCGCTCCAGCAGCGGGAACTGCGGGGCAATCGATGAGTGGGTGGTCGTGGGGGCCATCAGAAATTGAAGTAGAGGAACTCGGTCACGCGGTCGAGATTGAGCAGCGCGGCGACGGCGAGCAGGGCGACGCAAGGGCCAGCCGTGCCGACCACTGCCAGCGCATCAGCAAGGTCTGCGAATTGGGCGCGCACCACGCGATCGCGAAGCCGGCAACCATCACCGCGCCGGTCCACAGCGTCGCGAGATGGAGATCAATTCCGGCCCGGGTGTACGTGGTCGGGTCGAACAGCGGCGCCCACTGGGGAATCGCGGCGTGCATCCCGGCGCCGCGCGCGCCGAACATCACCCCGATGATGTGCAGCGCGTCGTCCAGGCTGGACGCGCGGAAGAACACCCAGGCGACGATGGTGAACACGGCCGTCAGCGCCCAGGCTGCGCCCTTCGGCAACGACCAGCCGGCGCGGTCCATGATCTGCACGGCGATGACGCCCAGCCCATTGAACACGCCCCAGGCGACGAAGGTCCAGTTCGCGCCATGCCAGAACCCGCCCAGCGCGAACGTGATCAGCACGAACAGCAAGGCCAGCCGCGGCCCGCGCCGGTTGCCGCCCAGCGGGATGTACAGGTAGTCGCGCAGGAAGCGCGACAGCGTCATGTGCCAGCGCCGCCAGAAGTCGCGGATCGAAGTGGCGCGGTAGGGCGCGAGAAAATTGACCGGCAGCATGAGCCCAAGCAGCAGGCCGATTCCCATCGCCATGTCGGAATAGCCGGAGAAGTCGAAATAGATCTGCAGCGCGAAGGCCAGCGCCGCGCATCCACGCATCGACCAGCTCCGACCTGTGCCGCGTGGCCAGGTCCTGGACATTGGCCCGGCGGCGCGATTTCATCGGCGACCATCACCTTTTTCGCGAGGCCGATGGTGAGCAGCGTCATCCCGCCGCAGAAGTGGCGCTTGAACCGCTTGTTCGGCGGTGCGCGCGAACTGCGCGATCATTTCGCCGTGATGCCGGATGGGCCCGGCGATCAGGTGCGGGAAGAAGCACGAACCAGGCCGTAGTCGGCGAACGAGAGTTCGCGCGCCTGGCCGCGATACGCGTCGACCAGGTAGGCGATCTGGGTGAAGGTGAAGAAGCTGATGCCCAGCGGCAGGATCACGTGCGGCAGCAGCCAGTGCGCGCCCAGCAACGCATTGGTGTTGGCGACGAAGAAGTCCGCGTACTTGAAGTAGCCCAGCAGCGCCAGGTTCGCGATGACGCCTGTGGCGAGCGCTACCCGGTGCGGGCGCGCGCCGGGCTGCTCTGCCTGCCGCTGCAGCAGCCACCCAACCGCGAAGTTGAACGCGATGCTGCCCAGCAGCAGCGGCAGGAACTTCCAGTTCCAGTGCGCAGAGAAAAAGCATGACGCGGCGAACAGCCAGGCCAGCCCCGTCCGCCCCGGAACCCAGCGGTTGAGCGCGAAGTAAACCAGGCACGTCGCCGGCAGGAAGGCGAACAGGAACGCGTAGGAATTGAACAGCATTCCCGGGAGGGTATTACAGAATCTCCGCCGCGTGATCCGCCAGGCGCGAGCGTTCCCCGCGCATCAGCGTGATATGCCCGCTATGCGCCCAGCCCTTGAAGCGGTCGACGACATAGGTGAGGCCGGAACTGCCCTCGGTCAGGTAGGGCGTGTCGATCTGCGCGATGTTGCCCAGGCAGACGACCTTGGTGCCGGGCCCCGCGCGCGTGATGAGCGTCTTCATCTGCTTGGGCGTCAGGTTTTGCGCCTCGTCGATGATCAGAAACTTGTTGATGAACGTGCGCCCGCGCATGAAGTTGAGCGACTTGACCTTGATCCGCGAGCGGATCAGGTCGCGCGTGGCGGCGCGGCCCCATTCGCCGGCCTCATCGTCGGTCTTGTTGAGCACGTCGAGGTTGTCTTCCAGCGCGCCCATCCAGGGATTCATCTTCTCTTCTTCGGTGCCGGGCAGGAAGCCGATGTCCTCGCCGACTGGAACCGTCACCCGGGTGATGATGATCTCGCTGTAGACCTTGAACTCGAGCGTGAGCATCAGGCCCGCGGCGAGGGTCAGCAGCGTCTTGCCGGTGCCGGCCTGGCCCAGCAGCGTGACGAAGTCCACCTCCGGGTTCATCAGCAGGTTGAGCGCCATGTTCTGCTCGCGGTTGCGCGCGGTGATGCCCCAGACGTTGTTCTTCTGGTGCGTGTAGTCCTTCAGGGTTTCGAGCTGCGCGGTCTTGCCCTTGATCTCGCGCACGATCGCGTACAGCGGCGGGGTGTTGTCGGGGCCTTCCTGGTAGACGAATTCGTTGATCAGCAGCTTGGGCACCAGCGGTCCGGTCACGCGGTAGAACGTATGCCCCTGGTGCTGCCAGGATTCCATACCCTTGCCGTGCTCGTCCCAGAAGTTCGCCGGCAGCTCGGTCACGCCGGAGTAGAGGAGTTCGGTGTCTTCGAGCACCTTGTCGTTGAAATAATCCTCGGCCGCGATCCCTATGGCGCGTGCCTTGATCCGCATGTTGATGTCTTTGCTGACCAGGATCACGTGCCGCTTGGGCTGGACCTTGGACTGGTGCAGCGCGACGCCGATGATCTGGTTGTCGGCCTTGCCGCTGGCGAGATTGCCGGGGAGCGGCGTCGTCACCGTGTCGGTCTGCAGGTAGATGCGCCCGGTGGCCGCGCCATTGCTGCGTTTCTCCAGCGACATCCCGTCGCCCAGCGTGCCCGCGGTCGCCGTCACCAGCTCGTCCAGAAAGCGGCTTGCCTGCCGAGCGTTGCGCGCGACTTCGGTCATGCCCTTCTTGTTGGCGTCAAGCTCCTCGAGCGTGCAGATGGGGATGAAAAGGTCGTGTTCTTCGA
The DNA here is from genome assembly GCA_016717855.1 of Betaproteobacteria bacterium. Lineage (GTDB taxonomy): Bacteria > Pseudomonadota > Gammaproteobacteria > Burkholderiales > Casimicrobiaceae > PALSA-1005. The sequence goes on along the minus strand of JADKEV010000007.1, from coordinate 174,923 downwards.
AGCGGAAGAGGCAGGTCGGATCGTGCATCAGCACATTGGTATCGAGCACGAACAGCTTGGACTGGGGAGATTTCTTTGAGGTTGCTGCGGGCTTCTTCTGGATCATTGCGCTCCTTCGACAGCGAAGATCGGTTCGCTGGCTGAATCGTACGCGAGTGGGAAAAAAAATGACAGCGGCCGGGCGCGGCGCCCCGGCTACAACCCCAATTGTGTTGCATTGACGCCCGGCTCGGTGAACGCGAGTATGTCCTCGTAACGGTCGCGCAGCACGCGCGCCTTCAGCGGCGCTTCGAAGGAGAGCTCGCCGCGCGTCGAGTCGAGGTGGAAGCGGTGCGCGAGGTGCTTGCCATCGACAATCACGAACGAGTCCCAGGCGTTGCGTCCGTCCTCGATGGTGCGCAGGATGCTGAACTTGTGGCTGAAGTCGCGCAGCAGCAGCACCAGCCGCGGCAGGTGGCCTTCGATGTACGTGGTCTCGTGGACCACGATCTGCAACCGCGAGTGGCGGTGGTTGAGCAGGAAGTCCCGCAGCACCGCGGTGCGGGTCAGCGAGTTCCAGTCGCCGTAGCGCAGGTTCTGGTCGAACACCAATATCTCCGAGGTCGCCAGCGCCAGCAGGCGATCCAGAGCCGGCCCGTACTCGCTGGGCACCGTCAGCGGGATCGTCTCCGGGACCGGTTTCGCGGTTGGCTCGGGAACCTGCGCCGCAGCGGGATTGGGGCTAGTTTCAGGATTCTCTGGAAGATCCGACATGCAACGCTCCCGTCAGATAAGCTTCATGCAACAGCCGCAACGTCGGCTCCGGCACCGCCGCCGCGGACAGCCGCCGGTGATCGGCCAGCGCCGCCAGCGCCGGATGCTCGGCGAGGCCGGCGAATACCTCGCCATTGAGGTACACGCTGGCGTTATCGTAGAGCATTCGCGCGCGCCGGTCGAGACGCACTGCGCCATCCACGGCGCCGGTGGCGAGGCGGACGAACGCCGGCAACGGGAGCGGAGCCGCGGGCGGATCGAAGAACACGTCGGCCTTCGGCTCGGATAACAGGCAACCCAGAAAGCGCTCGACCACCGCGCGGTCCCAGCGCACGGCGCGCAACATCGCACCCATCCGCCGCTGCAGTTTGCCGTCGATGCGGCCCGGCCGCCGCGTGGCGGTCAGGTCGGGATCGGCGTACCGCGTGCCGGCGATGGCCAGCGACTCGGGCAGGAACTGCAGGAAATTCTCGACGAGTTCCTGGCCCGTTGGCGCGCGAAAGCCGATCGAGCAGGTCATGCACTCGGTGAGCGCGATGCCGTCGTGCGCGACCGAGGGCGGCAGGTAGAGCATGTCGCCGGGCCCGAGATCCCAGCCGTCCTCCGCCTTGAAGTGCTTGAGGATCTTGAGCGGCAGGTCCGGAATCAGGCGCAGATCCTGCTGTTTGCTCACGCGCCATTGGCGCCGCCCCGGTCCCTGCAGCAGGAACACGTCGTACGAATCGAAGTGCGGGCCGACGCCGCCGCCCGGCACCGCATAGCTGACCATCAGGTCATCGAGCCGTGCGTAGGGGATGAACGAGAATCGCCGCAACAGGTCCGCCGCCGCGTCGAGATGCAGATCGACGCCCTGGACCAGCAGCGTCCATCCGGTCTCCGGCAGCGCCTTGAAGTGCGCGGCGCGGAACGGGCCATGTTCGAGGGAGAAGAGCGGCTTTCTCGCGCTGCCGGTCCTGACGACCAGCCGGGACTCGACATCGTCGCGCGCGGCCAGTGCGAACAGCTCGCGCTTGCTGCACACGCCGGCAAACGCGGGGATCGCCTGCCGGATCAAGCGCGCGGACTTCTGCCAATGGCGGCGCATGAACTGCGCCGGGGCCAGACCGCCCAGCAACGTGTTAGCCATGCGCGATTATACGCAGCGGGTCGCCTCGCACCGCAGGCTGTTCGCAGTCGATTTTCGGCGCGAATCTGGGTATAGTTCCGCCTGCCCCTATTTCTGGAACCATCATGCGCATTTTCAAGGACACCGTCGTCACCTCAATTACTCGCTGTTCGATCCCGATGGCGAACTGATCGAGAAGAGCAGCGAACCGATCATCTACCTGCACGGCGGCTACGACAACATCTTCCCCAAGGTCGAAGAGGCGCTGGGACAGAAGGAAGAGGGCGACAAGGTATCGGTCGTGATGGAGCCCGACGAGGCGTTCGGCGAGTACGACGAGGAACTGGTAAGGGTGGAAGACACCGGCAAGTTCCCGCCTTCGATCAAGGTCGGCGACCAGTTCGAAGGCGTGGCCGAAGGCAGCGACGACCATGAAACGGTGATCTACACGATCACCGACATCGCCGAAGGCAAGGTCATCGCCGACGGCAACCATCCGCTGGCCGGGATCCGGCTGCGTTTCGACTGTGAAGTGATGGAAGTGCGTCCCGCGTCGAAGGAAGAGATCATGCACGGCCACGTGCACGGCGCCGGCGGGCATCACCACTAGGCAACTCCGGCCGCAATCGCCAACCAGGGCGTAGGATGGGTGGAGCGGAGCGATACCCATCATCGATTTCGAAGACCAATCCTCGATCTCGCGAGGGTCGACGTTCAATGCCCTCATCAAACGCGCGTGCGATCCGGGCAGATGGGTATCGCTGCGCTCCACCCATCCTACGCTTCGAGTTGCGGAGTGGAGCGCGCCGGTCAGCGGGCATCCTGCCACAGTTTTTTCAGCGCATAAAGCGCGTCCAGCGCCTCGCGCGGGCTCATCGCGTCAGGATCCGCCGCGCGCAGCCGGTCGAGGATGTCCTGCGCGGCGGGCGGCGCCACGGCGCCGGCGTCGCCGGTATCGGGCGCCGCGGGCACGGCGAACAAATCGCTTTGCGGGCTCCTCGCGGCATCGCTTTCCTCGAGCGCGCTCAGGTACTTCTGCGCCTGGCGCACGGTCTCGCCGGGAACGCCCGCCAGCCGCGCGACCTGCAGCCCGTAGCTGCGACTGGCCGGTCCGGCGGCGACTTCGTGCAGGAACACGATCTGCTGGCCCTGCTCGTTCCTGAACTCCGCCGCATCGAAGTGCGCGTTGACGCAGGCCGGCAGTTCCTTCGCCAGCGCAGTCAGCTCGAAGTAGTGCGTGGCGAACAGGGTGAGGCACTGGTTCTTCGTCGCCAGGTGGCGGGCGATCGCCCACGCCAGCGCCAGGCCGTCGAAGGTCGACGTGCCGCGGCCGATTTCGTCGATCAGCACCAGCGACTGCGGCGTCGCGGCGTTGAGGATGGCCGCCGCCTCCGTCATTTCCACCATGAAGGTCGAGCGCCCGCCGGCCAGGTCGTCCGCCGCGCCGATCCGCGTGTAGATCGCATCGATGGGGCCGATGGTCGCGCTCGCCGCGGGCACGAACGATCCGACGCAGGCCAGCAGCACGATCACCGCCGTCTGCCGCATGTAGGTCGACTTGCCGCCCATGTTGGGACCCGTCAGGATGACAAGCCGGCGCGCATGCGGATTGAGTTCAATGTCGTTAGCCACGAAGTGCTCGACCTGTTCCTCGACCACCGGATGGCGGCCGCCGCGGATTTCGATGCCGGGCAGGTTGGAGAACGCCGGGCAGCGCCAGGCTAGTGCGCGCGCCCGTTCCGCGAACGTGGCAAGCACGTCGATGGTCGCCAGCGCATCGGCGGCGCGCTGCAGGTCGGGGATCGCCGGCGCCAGCGCGTCGAGCAATGCCTCGAACAGCGCCTTCTCGCGACTGAGCGCGCGCTCCTGCGCGGACAGCGCCTTGTCCTCGAACGCCTTCAGCTCCGGCGTGATGTAGCGCTCGGCGTTCTTCATCGTCTGCCGCCGCCGGTAATCGTCCGGCACCTTCGTCGCCTGCGCGTTGGTCACCTCGATGAAGAATCCGTGCACGCGATTGAATTCGACCTTCAGGTTCGCGATGCCGGTGCGCGCCCGCTCGCGCGCTTCCATCGCCAGCAGGAAGGCGCCGGAGTCGGTCTGGATCGCGCGCAGCTCGTCGAGTTCCGCGTCGTGGCCTAACGCGATCACGCCACCGTCGCGCAGCGCGGCCGCCGGCTCCGCGGCGATCGCGCTGGCGAGCAGCGCATGCAGCGCCGGCGGCAAGGTCAGGCCGGCTCTTGATTGCGCCAGCACCGCGCACGAATAGCGGCCCAGCGCCGCGCCGAGTTCCGGCAGCGCGCCGAGGCTGTCGCGCAGGCCCGAAAGGTCGCGCGGCCGCGCGGTGCGCAGCGCGACGCGCGCGGCGATGCGCTCGATGTCGACCACGCCGCGCAGTTGCCGGCGTAGCGCGTCGAGTTCGCCGGCCTCCAGCAGTTCGGCCACCGCCGCGTGGCGCGCCGCGACCGCGGCATGTCCGCGCAGCGGATTGCCCAGCCATGCGCGCAGCAGCCGCGCGCCGCCGGCGGTGACCGACGTGTCGAGCAACGACAGCAGCGTCGGCGCCGCCTCGCCGCGCAGCGTCGTCGTCAGTTCCAGGTTGCGGCGCGTGGCCGGGTCGAGGCGCAGGAACTCGGCCGTCCGCTCGACCAGCACGTTCTTCACATGCGTGAGCGGCGCCTGCTGCGTGGTGGCGGCGTAGGCGAGCAGCGCGCCGCAAGCCGCGAGCGCCAGCGGCACGTCGTCGGTGCCGAAGGCGCCGAGGTCATGGACACCGAGCTGCTTCTGCAGCGCGCGCTGGCCTTGTTCCTGCGTGAAGTGCCACGGCGGCAGGCCGCGCACCGGGACCGGCGTCTGCGCCCCCACGCTCTCGCGCAGGTCGTCGGCGACCAGCACCTCGCCTGGGCCCAGGCGCTGGAGTTCAGCGGCGACACGGCCGTTGCCGACCTGCAGCAGCGTGATCCGGCCGGCGGCCAGATTCAGCGTGGCGATGCCGGTCTGCCGCGGGTCCGCGGCGAGCGCCACCAGCACGCTGTCCTGCCGCGCATCGAGCAGCCCCGCGTCGGTCAGCGTGCCGGGCGTGACGATGCGCACGACCTTGCGCTCGACCGGCCCCTTGGCGGTGGCCACGTCGCCCACCTGCTCGCAGATCGCCACCGTCTCGCCCAGCTTCACCAGCTTGGCCAGGTACTGGTCGACCGCGTGAAACGGCACGCCCGCCATCGGGATCGGCGCGCCGCCCGACTGGCCGCGCGCGGTCAGCGTGATGTCGAGCAGCCGCGACGCGCGCTCGGCGTCGCCGAAGAACAGCTCGTAGAAGTCGCCCATCCGGTAGAAGACCAGCACGTCCGGGTGCTCGGCCTTGATGCGCAAATACTGCTGCATCATCGGCGTGTGTGCAACGGGCGCCTGGACGTGGTGATCCGGTTTCATCGCGGGGATTATACGGACTGCCCGTTGCCACGACTGCGCATCGAACCCGGAGGGACCCCGTCGATGGACTCCGTAGGATGGGTGGAGCGCAGCGATACCCATCATCGTGGAGTCGCAAGGGTTGCTGATCCACGCCACAAACGGCCATCAATCCGGCGTCGGGCCGAGGCTCTTCGAAACGCACGATGGGTATCGCTGCGCTCCACCCATCCTACGAAGGGCGAAATTCACGAGTTACGGGCGAGCAGCGAAAGCCGCAGATCCCCTATCCCACCAACCCCCGCACCTGCTTCGAAGCCTCGGTCCTGCCCCCGACGTAGCGCTCGTGGTTGCGCTCGATGGTCTTCAGGTCGTAGACGTAGTTGACCATCATCCCCAGCGCCTGCCGGAGGCCCTTGTCGGAGAGATCGCCGGCGGAATTCAGGCGTTCCATCCGCGCGCCGTTGTTCAGGTGAAAGCGCGCCACGGCGTCGCGTGTGACGCCGCCGGGTTCGCCCAAGCCCAGCAGATATGCGGCGCACAGCCGCTCCAGGTCGCCGGCGCATTTCTCGCGCGGGCGTTCGGCTGCGCGCAACTCGGCGACGCCGCGGTCGAGCGCCGGGCCCAGCGCGCTCCGCACGGTTTCGAGGCTGCTCCGCACGACTTCGGGCAGGGCGCCGGCCGCCTCCGGCGCTGCCAGGGTGGCGCGCAGCCAGTCGCGAAAGCCCGGCACCGGCGAGAGCGTGCAGAAGCGCTTGATGCGCGGAAACTCGGCGGCCAGCAGTCCCGCCACCTGCTTGATCAGGAAGGTCCCCAGCGAGACGCCGCGCAGTCCCGGCTGGCAGTTGCTGATGCTGTAGAACGCCGCCAGCTGAAAATCCGCCTGCGCTTTCGGCTCGCTGTCGATGGCGATCAGCGGCGCAATCGCGGCCGGCATTTCCGTCAGCAGCGCAACCTCGACGAAGATCAGCGGCTCGTCCGGCAACGCGGGGTGGAAGAACGCGAAGCAGCGGCGGTCATCCTGCAGGCGGCGGCGCAAATCGTTCCAGCCGCGGATTTCGTGCACGGCTTCGTGGCGGATGAGCTGCTCGAGCAGCGTGGCCGGCGTGTGCCAGTCGACGCGGGCGATGCGCAGGAAGCCGGGGTTGAACCACGACTGCAACAGGTGATGGAAGTCGTCGTCGACCTGCTGGAGTTCACGGTCCTTTGGCAGCGCATCGAGCAGCCGCTCGCGCATGCCGACGATGACACGGGTGCCGCCCGGGGCGCGATTCAGGCGCCGCAGCAGCTCCTGCCGCGGCGGCTCGACCGCCCGTGTGAGCGCGGCCAGATGCGGGCTGTCCGGGGACTTGGCGTATTCCGTGGCCGCGATCAGAACCTGGCGCGGTTCGGGCGAGAACTCGGCCTTCAGCGCCTGGAAGAAGGCGAACTGATCTTCCTTCGCCAGCGCGGCGTACAGGGCCAGCGTGTCCTGCGCCAGCGAGACACCGGACGCCTCGCCGCGTTCCGACAGCAGTTGCCAGCAGGCCTGCACAAGCTTGCGCGTCTTCAGGCCGTCGCGCTGCAGGCGCAACGCCTTGTCGCGCATGCCCTTTATCGAGCCGAGAACCGAGATCATCACCGTTCCTTGCCGTGTCGCGTATCGCCGCCCGAAGGTACCACCGTTCCCGGAGCCTCCTCTTGATCACGATCACGCGGACCCGCGTCAGCGGTGCCCCGGTCGATGACGGCACGCGCAAGCTCCTGCACGTGGTTCGCGTTGCCGACCAGCGCCAGCCCGTCGGCCCCCGCGAAGTGGACGCCGGTCTCGGTGACGATGAAGTCCATCGGCACATCGTGCGCCTGGGGGCGGATGGTCGGCATGCGCGAGAGTTCGAACCCCACGCCGATCTTGAGCGGTTGCGGCGCCAGCGCGGCCAGCGTCCGGTCGAAGTAGCCGCCGCCATATCCCAGGCGGAAGCCGCTCTCGTCGAACCCGACCGGCGGTATCAGCAGCGCCTGCGGCATGACGACCGCGGTGCCGTCCGGATAGGGAATGTCGTAGACGCCGGCGGCCATAGGCGCGCCGGGCCACCATTCGCGGAACTGGAGCGGTGCCGCCTTCTCCACGACCAGCGGCAGCGCGGCGCGCGCGCCGCGCTCGCGCCAATGATGGATGGCGAAGCGGGGATCGAACTCGTTCCGGAATGGCCAGTAGAAGGCGACGGTCATGTCTTCGAGCATGGGAAAGCCTGCCGTCAGCCAGTGCGTGATCGTCGCGTCCCAGCCGCGCCGCACGGTGGCATCGACGCCGACGCGCCGCGCCAGGAGCTCTGCCCGGCGGGCGTGCCGCCAGAGCCTGACATCATCGGGCAGCGTCATGTTGAGCCTTCAGGAAACCTCGACCAGGAAATCGGGATCGAAGCGCGCGTTCTCGTTGACGCCGTTGTTCGCATATCCGCGCGGATTGCAGACGACGCGGGTGCCGTTGACCTGGTAGTCGAAGCTGTCATGCATGTGCCCGTGCACCCAGAGCCGCGCACGATCGCCATCGAGCAGGTCATGCGCGTTGGACGCGAAGCAGGCGTTCAGCAGCGAGCCTTCGAATCGGGGATGGATGCTGCACGGCGACGGGGCGTGGTGGGTGATGACCACGGTGGGTCCCGGATGCGGTTCGACGAGCCGGGCCGCGAGCCAGCCGGCGTGCCCGCGAAAGAGCGCCGCGGATGCATCCGGGCTGAACAAGTCACCCCCGTAGCCGTCCCCGACGGTGATCCGGCTGAAGTCGCGGATGAAGCGCAGCGACTCCGCGACGGCCGCGTCGCGCTGCGCCCCCGCGCCGAACAGCAGGAAGTCGGTCCACAGCGTCGTGCCCAGGAAGCGGACGCCGCCGATGACCACCGCGTCGTCGTCCAGCACGTGGATGTGCGTGCCCGCGCAGAGCGCCTTGAGTTCGCTGCGGGTCCTGCCCAGGCTGTTGCCGTAGAACTCGTGGTTGCCGGCGACGTAGAGGACGGGCTTGGCGATGCCCCGCGCCCAGGCCACGGCCTCGCGCGGACGCGCGATATCGCCGGCGAGGATGACCACGTCGGCGTCGTTGCGCGGGTAATCGAGCCCGCCGTGACCCAGGTGCAGGTCGGAGAGGATGTTCAGTTTCATCGGTGGCGATCGTGGTCGGGCGCGCTGCCGTCATTTTGCGCCAATGACGAGTGGCCGCTGGCAGTTGCGGCGGCGCGCATCATGGCCCGGCCCGGGTTGCCTCGCGTACGGCGCCGGCCTGCAGCTTCGCCGCGTCGAACGCGTCGCGCCGCCGGCGGATTTCTTCCGGCGACAAATGGGCGATGTTGCAGTAATCGAGCTTCCAGTCGGGGGAATCGCTCCAGCGCAACGGCGACTGCACCGTCGTCCTGGCCGCAGGCGCGGACTCGAGGACCCGCAATGCCAGTTCCAGCGTGAACGCCTGCGACGCCGGATCGTGCGGCCGGCCGGCCGCGTTGCCCAGCGGGAAGTCCGAGAACAGCAGGCGCGGCACGCCGGCGTACTCGACGATGTCCCGGGCGCAGCCCATGATGACCGTCGCGATGCCGCTCGCTTCCAGCGCCCGCGCGGCGAGGCTGACGCTCTGATGGCACACCGGGCAGTTGGGCACCAGGATCGCCGCCGCGGCGCCGTCGGCCCGGCAGCGGGCGACGAGTTCCGGGGCATCGACAGAGAGCGAGATCCGGTGGCTGCGATTGGTCGGCGCCCCGTGGAAGCGCGCCGCGACGGCGCCAATGCGGCCCGCCTCGGCGGCACGGCGCAGCGCCGGCAGTGGAAAGTACGTTCCAGCGTCGGCCGCCGTCGTGTGGTCGCGGTCGATCGCGACGTGGGCGATGCGCAGGTCGGGGTCGCGGCTGCTCTCGCCCGAGTACACGGCGTAGAACTTGGCCGCCGCGTTGTAGGGCGCGCCCGGTCCCTGGTCGCCCTTGCCAGGCTGGTACGGCGCCGCGGTCGTGATCAGCGCGATCCGGCAGGCGGCCAGCGGTTTGGTCAGCGGCTGGAACGGCACTTCCGCGTAATGCGCCCACTCGTACGGCGCGCCGTAGCCCAGCGCGGCGTAGTAGTCGCGGGTGCGGGCCATGTAGGGAATCGGCGCATCGTGCGCCGGGGCGAAGCCGAGTTCTCCAACGCGCGCGCTGGCCATTGCCGTGCCTTGCGGAAGATCAGATACGGCCGAGTTTACCGCCCCTTGCCCGCCGCCGCGGGTCAATGGGCGTCGCGCAGGGAAGGGCGCCCGGCGCCGGATCGCCCGCGCTCCGGCGCCAGAGCGTGTCCGCCATCTGCGACATGATGTATCCTGCCAACGGCGGGCGCGGTGCTCCGCCTTGGAGAGCAAACCACGAACCGCCGGATGCGGCGGCGGCTTCGCAGCAAGGATGACCGAACGATGAAACACGAACGAATTGCCGGGCCGCAATTGCCCCGCCGGGCGGTGGCGCTGGTGCTGGCCGGCGGGCGCGGGACGCGCCTGAAGGATTTGACCGCGCGCCGCGCCAAGCCCGCGGTGTACTTCGGCGGCAAGTTCCGGATCATCGATTTCGCGCTGTCGAACTGCATCAACTCGGGCATTCGCCGCGTCGGCGTGATCACGCAGTACAAATCGCACAGCCTGCTGCGCCATCTGCAGAAGGGCTGGGGCTTTCTGCGCTGGGAGATGAACGAGTTCGTCGAACTGCTGCCGGCGCAGCAGCGCACCGACGACGAGTCGTGGTACCGGGGCACGGCCGACGCGGTCTACCAGAACATCGACATCATCCGCGACCACCACTCGGCGTACATCGTGGTGCTGGCCGGCGATCACATCTACAAGATGGACTATTCGCGGATGCTCGAGGCGCACGTCGAGAGCGGCGCACAATGCACGGTCGCCTGCATCGAAGTGCCGCGGATGGAGGCCACTGCGTTCGGGGTGATGGCGGTAGACCGCTCGAACCAGATCCTGGATTTCGTCGAGAAGCCGGCGGACCCGCCGTCGATGCCGGGCAAGGCGGACCGCGCGCTGGCGAGCATGGGCATCTACGTGTTCAACACCTCGTTCTTGTTCAAGCTGCTTGACGAGGACATCCGCGATCCCGCCTCCAGCCACGATTTCGGCCGCGACATCATTCCCAAGGTCGTGCGCATGAAGCTCGCCGCCGCGCATCCGTTCGGCGAGTCGTGCGTGGGGGCCAAGGACGACGTCGAGCCTTACTGGCGCGATGTGGGCACGGTGGACGCATACTGGTCGGCGAACATCGACCTGACCACGACCGTCCCGGCGCTCGACATGTACGACGCCGACTGGCCGATCTGGACCTACCAGGAACAGTTGCCGCCGGCCAAGTTCGTCTTCGACCAGGACGAGCGCCGCGGCGCGGCGGTCGACTCCATCGTCTCCGGCGGCTGCATCATCTCCGGCTCGCGGGTGGCGAACTCGGTGCTGTTCTCGCGGGTGCGAATCAACTCCTACAGCACGGTCGAGGGTGCGGTGTTGCTGCCGGGCGTCGAAGTCAAGCGCCACGCGCGGCTGAAGAACGTCGTCGTCGACCGCGGGTGCCTGATACCGGAGGGCCTGGCGATCGGCTATGACGCCGCGGCCGATGCGCGGAACTTCGTGCGCACCGAGCAGGGCATCACGCTGGTGACCCAGGAGCGGCTAGACCGCCTGGCGCAGGGCGCCGGTTGAGGCGTTCCGGTGGCGCCCGCATCCGTCCGGCGCGCCGCGCCTGCCGCGCGTCCGGCCGGTGGCGTTCGTTGAGCCGCTGAGCCCATGCGCGTCCTGTACGTTTCCACGGAAGTCTATCCCGCGCTCAAGACCGGCGGCCTGGCCGACGTCAATGCGGCGCTGCCGCCGGCGCTGATCCGGCTGGGCGCCGACGTCCGGCTGCTGCTGCCCGGGTTTCCCGCGCTGCTGGCCGCCGCCGCGCCGCTCGCGCGCGTGGCGACACTCGAGGCGGCGTTCGGCGCCGCGCCGGCGCACGTCGCGCGCGGCGCGCTGGCTGGGGTCCCCGCGTATTGCATCGACGCGCCCGGATTCTATGCGCGCGCCGGCGGCCCCTACACCGATGCCGCGCGGTTGGACTGGCCGGACAATCACCTGCGCTTCGCGCTGCTGGGCTGGGTCGCCGCGCGCTTTGCCGACGGCGCCATCGACGGCTGGCGGCCCGATATCGTTCACGGCCACGACTGGCATGCCGGCCTCGCGCCTGCGTACCTGGCCGCCCGCGGCGGCGACCGGCCGGGCAGCGTGTTCACCGTGCACAACCTGAGTTACCAGGGGCAGTTTCCGGCCGAGACCTTCGGCGCGCTCGGCCTGCCGCCGCACTTCTTCGCGCTGCAGGGGCTCGAGTTCTTCGGCAAGGTCAACTTCATCAAGGCCGGCCTGCATTACGCGGACCGGATCACGACCGTGAGCCCGGCGTATGCGCGCGAGATCCAGACCGCGGAGCAGGGCTGCGGGATGGACGGCCTGCTGCGCTCACGGGCCGGAGCGCTGACCGGCATCCTGAACGGCGTCGACCCGCGCGAATGGAGTCCGGCGGCGGATCCGCGGTTGCCCGCGCGCTACGACGCCGCGAACCTGGCCGGCAAGGCGGTGTGCAAGACGGTGCTGCAGGCAGCGCTGGGGCTGGCGGCCGGGGCGGCTGGCCCGCTGCTCGGGGTCGTCAGCCGGCTGACCCGGCAAAAGGGGTTGGATCTGCTGCTGGCCGTGCTGCCCCGCTTGCTCGAAGGCGGCGGCCAGCTCGCGTTGCTGGGTGCGGGCGATGCCGATCTGGAGCAGGGATTCCGGGCCGCCGCCGGCGCGCATCCGGGCGCGGTGGCGGTGCGCATCGGCTACGACGAAGACCTGGCGCACGCGATCGTCGCCGGCGCCGACGCGATCGCCGTGCCCTCGCGCTTCGAACCCTGCGGGCTGACGCAAATGTACGGCCTCGCCTACGGCACGCTGCCACTGGTGCGGCGCGTGGGCGGGCTGGCCGACACGGTTCGCGATGCCGGGTCGCCCGGCGGCAACGGGTTCATCTTCGACGAGGCAACAGCGGCAGCGCTGTGCGCCGCGTTGGAACGCGTCCTGGTGCTCTGGCGCGATCCCCCGGCTGGGCGGCGGTGCGCCGCCGGGGGATGGGCGAGGACTTCGGCTGGGAGCCGTCGGCGCGCCGCTACCTGGAGTTGTACCGTGCCTTGCGGCCGCAGGCTTGACGCGATGCGCCCGCGCCCGCTGACCCGCGCGCCCCTGTCTGGTGCCGGCCGGCGCCGCCGCACCGCGTTGGCGCGGCCATGCCGGCGCGCTGCGGGCCGCGCCGCTGCCGTCGCGCCGGCCGGGAATCCGTTCGCGCAGCGGCCAGGCGGTTGCTTGGCACGCTCTTTGCACCATCACCCTGGCTTCTACAAGATGAAATGATGGACACACAAGTCGAATCAGCGAATCCCTTGCCCGACTCCCTGGGACGGGATGCCGGGTCGCTGCGGCAGTCGGTCAACAAGCACCTGCTCTATACGGTGGGCAAGGACTCGGTGGCGGCATCGAAGCGCGACTGGCTCTACGCGCTGTCGGCGGCGGTGCGCGACCGGCTGGTGGAGCGCTGGATGGACACCACGCGCCGGCAGTACAAGCAGAACGTCAAGCGCATCTACTACCTTTCTATGGAGTTCCTCCCGGGGCGGATGCTCTCCAACGCGCTCCTTGCGCTGGGCTTGCACGAAGAGTGCGAGCAGGCGCTGCGCGAGCTCGGCCTCGACTTCGACGAGCTGGCCGCGCTGGAGCCCGACCCCGCGCTGGGCAATGGCGGTCTCGGCCGGCTGGCCGCCTGCTTCCTCGACTCGATGGCCACGCTGGGCCTGCCCGGCTTCGGCTACGGCATCCGCTACGAGTACGGGATGTTCGCCCAGCGCATCCACGACGGGCGCCAGGTCGAGCATCCCGATCACTGGCTGGTTGCCGGCAATCCTTGGGAATTCGTCCGCCCCGAGGTCAAGTACACGATCCAGTTCGGCGGCCGGGTCGAGACCGGGCACAAGAACGAGCGGGGCGCGCATTGGGTCGGTACCGACGACGTGTTCGCGATGGCCTACGACACGCTCGTGCCCGGCTACGGGACGACCGCGGTCAACACGCTGCGGCTGTGGTCGGCGACCGCAACCGAGGCGATCAACCTGTCGCTGTTCAACCAGGGCAACTACAGCGCCGCGATCGAGGAGAAGAACCGTTCGGAGAACGTCTCGCGCGTGCTCTATCCGGACGACAGCTCCGAGCATGGCCGCGAACTGCGCCTGCGGCAGGAGTACTTCTTCGTCAGCGCCTCGCTGCAGGACCTGCTGCGCCGCTACTTCAAGACCCACCCCAGCGTCGAGCAGCTCGCCGACAAGGTCGCGATCCACCTGAACGACACGCACCCGGCAATCGCGGTGCCGGAGTTGATGCGGCTGCTTGTCGACGTCCGCCACATCCCGTGGACGCTGGCCTGGCGCTTGTGCACGAGGATCTTTTCCTACACCAACCACACGCTGATGCCGGAGGCGCTCGAGACCTGGCCGGTGGCGCTGCTCGAGCGCGTGCTGCCGCGGCACATGAAGATCATCTACGACATCAACGAGCTGTTCCTCGACCAGCTGCGCGCGCAGGGCGAGGACAGCGAGTCGCTGCGGCGCGTGTCGCTGATCGACGAGGGGACGGTCCGCCGCGTGCGCATGGCCAACCTCTCGGTGCTGGCCAGCCACAAGGTCAACGGCGTCTCGGCGCTGCACACGGAGCTGCTGCGCACGACCATCTTCGCCGACTTCGACCGGCTGTTCCCGGGCCGCTTCGTGAACCGGACCAACGGCATCACGCCCCGGCTCTGGCTGGCGCTGGCGAATCCGGGCCTGTCGCGGCTGATCGACCGGCATATCGGGAGGACCTGGCGCAAGCGGCTGGACGAGCTGGCGCAGCTGCGGCCGCTGGCCGCCGATCCCGCGTTCGTCGCCGCGTTCCGCTCGGCCAAGGCCGGCAACAAGCGCCGGCTGGCCGACTACGTCGCGCGGCTGACCGGCATCGCGATCAGCCCGGAGTCGCTGTTCGACGTCCAGATCAAGCGCATCCACGAATACAAGCGCCAACTGCTCAATGTCCTGCACGTGATCACCCGGTACAACCGGATCCTCGCGGATCCGGCGGCGGCGTGGGTGCCGCGCACGGTGATCATCGCCGGCAAGTCGGCTTCCGCGTACTTCATGGCCAAGCTGATCATCAAGCTGGTCAACGACGTCGCCGCGGTCGTCAACAACGATCCGCGCGTCGACGGCAAGCTCAAGGTCGTCTTCGTGCCCAACTACGGCGTGTCGGTGGCCAAGCTGATCATCCCTGCGGCCGACCTGTCCGAGCAGATTTCCACCGCCGGCACCGAGGCCTCGGGCACCGGCAACATGAAGCTGGCGCTGAACGGCGCGCTGACCATCGGCACCGCCGACGGCGCGAACATCGAGATCCGCGATGCGGTCGGCGCGCAAAACATGTTCGTCTTCGGCCTGGACGCCGCCGGCGTACGGCGCGAGCGCGAAGCCGGCTACCTGCCGCGCGCGATCTACGACGGCAATCCCGAACTGCGGCAGGCGCTCGACCAGATCGGCGCCGGGCGCTTTTCGCCGGACGAGCCGGGCCGCTTCCAGCCCATCGTCCAGGCGCTGCTCGACCACGGCGACCATTACCTGCTGCTGGCCGACTACGCGGCGTACGTCGAGGCGCAGGAACGGGCCGACGCGCTGTACGCCGATCCCCAGGCCTGGGCCGCCACCGCGGTGCGCAATGTCGCCGCAATGGGTCCGTTTTCCAGCGACCGCACCATCGCCGAATACGCCGAAGGCATCTGGCGCGTGCAGCCCGTCGCGCTCTAGGTCGCCGTGACCTCCGCATGTTGAATCCCGCCGACATCGGTGCGCTCGCGGGCGCCGCGCATCCGGACCCGTTCGCGGTGCTGGGCATGCACGAGCACGGGGGCCGGTTGTGGGTTCGCGCGGTGATGCCGCACGCGCAAAGCGTCGAAGTGCTCGACGCGGCGACCGGGCGCGCCCTGGCCAGGCTGGCGGAAGTGCATCCCGGGGGCGTGTTCGACGGCCCGGTGCCGCGGCGCAGGCAGCGCTTCGACTACCGGTTGCGCGTGACGTGGGACGGCGTGGCGCGGACGCTCGACGACCCGTACCGTTTCCCCGTGGTGCTGGGCGAGCTGGACGTATGGTTGCTCTCCGAGGGGCGGCATGCGCGGTTGTACGAAAAGCTCGGCGCGCACGCGGCGACGCTCGAGGGCGTCGCCGGCGTCTCGTTCGCGCTGTGGGCGCCGAATGCGCGGCGCGTGTCGGTGGTCGGCGACTTCAATTACTGGGACGGCCGGCGCCATCCGCTGCGCCTGCGCCGCGAATGCGGGGTCTGGGAGATCTTCATTCCGGACCTGGCGCCAGGTGCGCGCTACAAGTTCGAACTGCAGGCCGCCGACGGCAGCCTGCTGCCGCTCAAGGCGGACCCGTTCGCGTTTGCCGCCGAACTGCGCCCGGCGACGGCATCGGTCGTGCACGTGCCGCCGGCGGCGCAGACCGGGAACGGTCGCGCCGGCGCCGCGATCGGCGCGCAAACCGGCAGCGTGCCCGGCCCGGCCGCGGCGGCGGACCGGCCGATCGCGGTCTACGAAATGCATGCCGGTTCGTGGCGCCGGGGCGAGAGCGGGCGCTGGCTGAGCTGGGGCGAGATCGGCGACCGGCTGCTGCCCTACATACAGCAGCTGGGCTTCACCCACGTCGAACTGCTCCCGGTGATGGAGCATCCATTCGACGGCTCCTGGGGTTACCAGCCGCTGGGCTTGTATGCGCCCACCGCGCGGCATGGCCCGCCGGACGAGTTCGCGGGGCTGGTGCGGCGGCTGCACGAGGCGGGCATCGGCGTGTTTCTCGACTGGGTGCCCGGCCATTTTCCGAACGACGCGCATGGGTTGGCGCACTTCGACGGCACGCCGCTCTATGAGCACGCCGATCCGCGGCAGGGCTTTCACCAGGACTGGAAGACGCTGATCTACAACTTCGGGCGGCACGAAGTGCGCAACTTCCTGTGCGCCAACGCGCTGTTCTGGATCGAGCGCTACGGCGTCGACGGGCTGCGCGTCGACGCGGTGGCCTCGATGCTCTACCTCGACTACAGCCGCGCCCCGGGCGACTGGATTCCCAACAAGCACGGCGGGCGCGAGAACCTGGAGGCGGTGCGCTTCATCCGCGACACCAACCACCTGCTCGCCAGCGAGCATGCGCACGCGGTGACCATCGCCGAGGAATCGACCGCCTGGGGCGGGGTGTCGCGGCCGGTGCAGGAAGGCGGCCTGGGCTTCAATTTCAAGTGGAACATGGGCTGGATGCACGACACGCTCCAGTACATGCAGCACGATCCGGTGCACCGGCGGCACCATCACGACGAACTGACGTTCGGCCCGGTCTATGCGTTCTCCGAGAACTTCGTGCTGCCGCTTTCGCACGACGAAGTCGTCCACGGCAAGGGCTCGCTGCTGGCCAAGATGCCCGGCGACCGCTGGCAGCAGTTCGCCAACCTGCGCCTGCTCTACGGCTACATGTGGGCGTTCCCCGGCAAGAAGCTGCTGTTCATGGGCGGCGAGTTCGGCCAGGGCGGCGAGTGGAATCACGATGCCGAGCTCGACTGGGGCGCGCTGGGCGATCCGCACCACCTGGGCGTGCAGCGGCTGGTCGCCGACCTGAACCGCGTCTACCGCGGCCTGCCGGCGCTGCACCAGTGCGATTGCGATGCGCACGGCTTCGAGTGGATCGACTTCGCCGACCGCGAACAGAGCGTGATCGCGTTCATGCGGCGCGGGCGCAACAACCGCGACCTGGTCATCGCGCTGTGCAACTTCACGCCGGTGCCGCGCCACGGCTACCGGATCGGCGTGCCGCAGCCGGGCGCGTACCGCGAGATCATCAACACCGATGCCGCGTGTTACGGCGGGTCCGACGTCGGCAACGCCGGCGGCCTGGCCGCGATCGAAGCGCCCTGCCACGGCCGCGCCTGGTCCATTGCCGCGACGCTGCCGCCGCTGGCCTGCGTGCTGCTGGAATGGGTGCCCGATTGATCGTGCGGCACCTGGCCGATGGCCATGCGCAGCACCGGCCGGAGCGCGGCAACCCATATCCGCTGGGCGCGACCTGGGACGGAGCCGGCGTGAACTTCGCCGTCTTTTCCGCGCACGCGGAGAGGATGGAACTCTGCCTGTTCGATGCCGACGGCGCGCATGAAGTCGAGCGCGTCACGCTG
Source organism: Betaproteobacteria bacterium (assembly GCA_016717855.1). Classification (GTDB taxonomy): domain Bacteria; phylum Pseudomonadota; class Gammaproteobacteria; order Burkholderiales; family Casimicrobiaceae; genus PALSA-1005. The sequence continues at coordinate 157,380 of JADKEV010000007.1, read as the reverse complement.
ACCGAGTGCACCGACCAGGTCTGGCACGGCTACCTGGCTCACGCGCGGCCGGGCCAGGTCTACGGCTATCGCGCGCACGGCCCGTACGAGCCTGAGCGCGGCCACCGCTTCAATCCGCACAAGCTGCTGCTCGATCCGTACGCGCGCGAGTTCGCCGGCACCTTCCGCTGGACCGACGCGCACTGCGGCTACCGCGTGGGCCAGTCGCGCGGCGACCTCACGTTCGACCGCCGCGACAACGCGTGGGCGATGTGGAAGTCGCGCGTCGCCGATCCCGCCGCGGCGTGGGGCGACGACCGCGCACCGCGCACGCCGTGGTCCGAGACCGTGATCTGCGAAGCGCACGTCAAGGGCTTCTCGGCGATGAACCCCGACGTCCCCGCGGCATTGCGCGGCACCTATGCGGGCCTGGCGCACCCGGCGTCGGTCGCCCGCCTGCAGCGGCTGGGCGTGACGGCGGTGGAGTTGCTCCCCATCCACGAGTTCATCGACGAGCGGATGCTGGTGCAGAACGACCTGGTCAACTACTGGGGCTACAACAGCATCGGCTTCTTCGCCCCGGCCGCGCGCTACGCCGGCGGCAGGAACCCGCGCGCGGAGTTTCGCGCCATGGTCAAGCGGCTGCACGCCGCCGGCATCGAGGTGATCCTGGACGTGGTCTACAACCACACCGCGGAGTCCAACGAGTTCGGGCCGACGCTCAGCTTCCGCGGCCTCGACAACGCCAGCTACTACCGGCTGCGCGCGGACAGCGGGCGCTGGTACGACGACGTGACCGGCTGCGGCAACACGCTCAACGCGGCGCATCCGCGCGTGCTGCAGATGGTGCTGGACTCGCTGCGCTGGTGGGTGACCGACATGCATGTGGACGGCTTCCGCTTCGACCTGGCCACCGCGCTGGCGCGCGAGGGCAGCGGCTTCGACCCGGGCTGCGCGTTCCTGGACGCGCTGCGCCAGGACCCGGTGCTGGTCGCGGTCAAGCTGATCGTCGAACCCTGGGACATGACGGCGTGGGAGACCGGGCATTTTCCGCCGGGGATGGCGGAGTGGAACGACCGCTTCCGCGATGCCGCGCGCGGCTTCTGGCTCACGCGGGGCGCCAGCGCCGGCGAACTCGCGCGCCGGATCACCGCCTCCAGCGACCTGTTCCGGCACAGCGGCCGCGTCCCGCAGGCCAGCATCAATTTCGTCACCGCGCACGATGGCTTCAGCCTCGCGGACCTGGTCGCGTACCAGTCCAAGCATAACGAGGCGAACGCGCAGGACAACCGCGACGGCACCGACGACAACCGCAGCGTCAACTGCGGCGTCGAGGGACCGACCGCGGATCCCGCGGTGATCGCCCTGCGCGGCCGCCTTCAGCGCGCGCTGCTGGCGACGCTGCTGATCGCGCAGGGCGTGCCGATGCTGCCCGCGGGCGACGGCGAGGGCCGGACCCAGGACGGCAACAACAACGCGTACTGCCAGGACAATCCGCTGTCGTGGGTTGCCTGGGAGCATGCTGACACCCTGCTGGCGGAGTTCACGCGGCGGCTGCTCGCCTTGCGCCGTGCCTATCCGGCGTTCCGCCGCACCCGCTGGTTCGACGGATCGCCGACCGCGGTCGGCGATCGCGACCTGTTGTGGCTGTGGCGCGACGGCACCGAGATGACGCCCGGGCGCTGGGAGAGCGAGGACAGCCGGTGCTTTGGTTTCCTGCTCGGGCGCCTGGAGGCGCAGGAAACCGCGCTGCTCGTGCTGATCAACGGCAGCGACGGCGATATCGAATTCACGCTGCCGGCGCCGTCCGGGTCGGCGTGGACCGTGCTCCTCGATACCGCCGATCCGGCCGCCGCAACCCGCGAATTCCACGCTGCGGCGACGGTGCCCGGGCGCGCGCTGCTGGTGCTGGCCTCCGCCGGGGGCAGCGCGTGAACGACGCGCTCGCGCGCCTGGCTGCGGCCGCCGGCATCGAGCACGGGTATTGGGATGGACTGGGTACCTGGCGCGGGTTGGAGGATGACACGGCGGCCGCGCTGCTGCGCGCGCTGGGGCTGAATCCGGCGGGCAACCTCGAATACCAGGCGCGCGAACTGGAGGAGGGCGCGGGAGCGAAGGGGTTGTTGCCGCCCGTCCTTATCGTGCGGGCCGGGATGGACCCGGGAGCATCGTGCGTCGTCCCGCTGTCGTTGCCGCAACGGCTGTGCGGGAGCGCGCTGCGCTGGACGTTGACGCTCGAGTCCGGCGCGACGAAGCAGGGCCAGTCCTTGCCGGCGCCCGGCGCCGGGCCGGGGAGTGCCTTCGAGCGCGGCGGCGAACCCTGGTTGCACTGCGGGATCGACCTGGGCGCGCCGGTACCGCCGGGCTATCACCGGTTCGCCCTCGCGGCGGACGGGGCAACGGACGGTACTGCGGCGGCGCTGATCGTGGCACCCGCGCGCTGCTACATCCCGGCGGCGCTGGCGGCGGGGCGGCGCTGCTGGGGACTCGCCATCCAGCTCTACTCGCTGCGCTCCGCGCGCAACTGGGGCATCGGCGACTTCACCGACCTCGCGCAACTAGCGGGGATCGCGGGCCGGGCGGGCGCGGCGGTGATCGGCCTGAATCCGCTGCACGCGCGGCACCTCGCGCGGCCCGACGAGGCGAGCCCGTATTCGCCGTCGTCGCGGCTGTTCCTGGACGCGATGTACCTGGACGTGGAAGCCATCGCCGACTTTGCCGGCTGCGCGGACGCCGCGGCGTCCGTGCGCGACCCGGCATTCCGCGCGCGGCTCGAAGCGCTCCGGGCGGCGCCGCTGGTCGATCATCGCGGCATCGCCCTGCTCAAGCTCCCTGTGCTGGAAACACTCCATCGCCACTTCCGCGCGGAATGCGCGAACGCCGGCGACGCCGCTGCCGGGCGCGCCCGCGACTTCGCCGCGTTCCGCCAGCGCCAAGGCGAGCCGCTGGCGCGCTTCGCCGAGTTCGAGGCGCTACGCCTGCAACTACGCGATGGCGGCGGCGTACTGCCGGGATGGCACGAATGGCCGCCCGAGTGGCGCGATCCCTTGGGCCCGGCGCTGGCCCAATTCCGCATCGATGCGGCGGAGCGGATCGAATTCCAGTGCTACCTGCAATGGCAGGCGGAATTGCAGCTCGATGCCGCCGCCGCGGCCGCGCGCGCGGCCGGCCTGCACCTGGGGCTGTACCGCGACGTCGCCGTCGGTGCCGCGCACGACAGCGCCGAGAGCTGGGGCGACCAGGACCTGATCGCACAGGGCATCAGCGTCGGCGCGCCGCCGGATCTGTTGAGCCGCAATGGCCAGAACTGGGGGCTGCCGCCGTGGAATCCCCGTGCGCTGGCCGCGCGCGCCTACGCGCCGTTCGCCGCGCTGCTCGCCGCCAACATGCGCGGCGCCGGCGCGCTGCGGATCGATCACGTGATGGCGCTCGCCCGGCTGTTCTGGATCCCGGAGGGCATGCCGGGCACCAGCGGCTGCTACGTGCGCTACCCGTTCGAGGAACTCGCCGCGATCGTCGCGCTGGAAAGCGTGCGCAACCGCTGCCTTGTCATCGGCGAAGATCTCGGCTCCGTCCCCGACGGCTTGCGCGAGCGGCTGCACGACCTCGGGTTCCTGTCGTACCGGGTGCTGGTCTTTGAGCGGCACTGGCACGGCGATGGCAGCTTCAAGCGGCCGGCCGACTATCCGGCGCAGGCGCTGGCCATCGTCGCCACGCACGACATGCCGACGATCGCCGACTACTGGAATGGCACCGACATAGCGCGGCGTGCTGCGCTGGGGCTGTTTCCCGAGCCGCAGCTGCGCGAACAGGAGGCCGGGCGGCGAACGGCTGAACGGGCGGGCATCCTGGCGCTGCTGGGTGAGCTCGGGCTTTCGCCGCCTGACGCGAACGACGCGACACAGGTGGCCGAATCGCTGCATGCCGCCGTCGCGCGCACGCCGGCGATGCTCGCGGTCGTGCAGCTCGACGACTTGCTGGGGGAGACCGAGCCGGCCAACATACCGGGCACGCATCGCGAGTATCCCAATTGGCGCCGGAAGCTCTCGCGCGGGATCGAAGACATCGCCGAGGATCCGCGCCTGGCCCGGCTGGCCGCGGCGATGCGCGGCGCGAAGCGGTCCTGAGCATCTGCCAACAGCGTGCTACGGCGTGGCCCGGATGTCCCGCCCGTTGACCGGCTGCACGGGGCGCGCGTTCGCCGGAAACGCCTTTCCGAAGCGCGCGAGGTCGCCCGCGGCGACCGGCACCGGCGACTTCAGGATGAACCACGTGACGCCCTCGGTGCAGGGGGGCGTCGCCAGCGATCCTGTGTACGCGTAGTAGCCCTTGTCGTTCGGGAGCAGGTCCACCGCATTGATCTTGACCGCATCGACGACGCTTTCCTTGCCCTTTTCCTTCGGCAGGTGGTTCCACAGCGTCTTGATGAAGTTGTTGTCGCGGCCGGCGTCGAACAGCACGGAAATGATGACGAGCTTGCCCCCCGGGCCCCGGTGCACGAGTTGCGCTTCCATCTCGCGGCCGTTGCCGTTGACCTTGTGCTCGCCGGGCCGGTGGAATTCGAAATGAACCAGCTCGTACGGGACGCCTTCGATGGTGGCAATGCTTCCCGGCGCGTAGTTGACCTGGAGCGTGTGCCCACGGTCGACGATCTTCAGGGGCACGGGCTTGTAGTTGAACAATATTGGCGGGAAGTCGCCTTTGCGGGTGCTGGCGTCCGGAATGTCGATCGGCGACTGGATCTGCCCGTCCTTGCACGCGGCAAAGTCCTTGCTCAAGGTATCCCATCTTGCCGGTCCGGTTTTCCCCGCATACGTCCATTGCTTGCCCTGGCCGTGGCCGTCGGCCCCGACGATCGACAAGACCGCCCCGAGGGCGATGGCGAAACCGCGTGCGCCGAGCTGGCTCATTGGTGACCTCCTTCGATTCATCGTTATGAGAAGCGGCGTTTTCAAACGCCCTGCGTCAATCATAGCGCCCCGGGCCGGCGGCGCATAGGTCCGCTAGCGCCCGCTGCCCATTGCCGACCCCAGCCCCAGGTGCTTGAGCAACTCCAGTCCCAGCAGCACCGCGGCGCCCACGCCGAACGCGGCAGCCATCGCCGGCAGGTGCACCGGCCCGAAGTGGAACAGGTCGCGCAGCGGCGGAATGAACAGCGCCGCGGCGAGCAGCGCGGCGGTGGCGGCCGCCATCGCCCAGAACGCGCGATTCGGCCGCGCCAGCGCGGAGACGACCGAGGCGCCGAACGAGCGATTGACGATGATCAGCCCGAAGTTCGCGACGACGAGGGCGACAAAGGTGGTCGCGCGCGCCTCGGCTTCGGGCACGCCATGGCGAAGCAGGCCGACAAAGAACGCGCCGACCGCGAGCAGAACGCACCGCCCTGGAACACGCTCCAGAGCATCAGCCCGCCGGAGAAGAGCGGCGCCGCGGATCGCGCGGCGGGCGCTGCATTACGCCCGCTTCCTCGGGCTCCGCCTCGAACACGATCGAACATACCGGGTCGATGACCAGTTCCAGGAACGCGATATGGACCGGCATGAACACGATGGGCCAGCCGAACAGCAGCGGAATCAGCGAGAGCCCGGCAATCGGCACGTGCACGGCGAACACGAAAGCCATCGCCTTTTTCAGGTTGTCGTAGATGCGCCGGCCCAGGCGGACCGCATGGACGATGGAGCCGAAGTCGTCGTCGAGCAGCACGAGGGCGGACGCCTCGCGCGCGACGTCGGTGCCGCGGCTGCCCATCGCGATGCCGATATGCGCCGCCTTCAGCGAAGGCGCGTCGTTGACGCCGTCGCCGGTCATCGCCACGACCTCGCCGTTGGCCTTGTACGCCTCGACGATGCGCAACTTTTGCTCCGGCATGATGCGCGCGAACACCGTCGCGCCCCGCACGCGCCGCCGCAGTTCGTCGTCGGTCATCGCCTGCAGCTCGTCGCCGCTGATCGCCCCGCCCGTCACGTCGATGCCGGCCTGCGCCGCGATCGCCAGCGCGGTCGCCGGATAGTCGCCGGTGATCATCGCCACCTTGATGCCGGCCGCGCGGCACTCGCGCACTGCGTTGCGCGCCGTCGGGCGCAGCGGGTCGGCGAGCGCGACCAGTCCCAGGAACTCGAAGTCGAAATCGTGCTGCAGGCCGGGCCAGTCGTCGCCCGCGAACGCAGCCCTGGCCACGCCGAGCACGCGCATCCCGCGCCCAGCCAGGCGCTCCGTCGCGCTGCGGACCGCGGCCAGCGCCGGCGGCGGCAGATGGCAGAGGTCGGCGATCGCCTCCGGCGCGCCCTTGGCGGCGATCACATGCTCCGGCCGGTCCACCGCCCGCCAGACGTGGGACATCGCCAGCAGTTCGGGCGCGAGCCCGTATGCGTGCGCCAGCACCCACCTTTCGTGCAGATGCTCGGTGCCGGCGAGATGCTGCTGCCCGAACACGTGGAACGCCTTTTCCATCGGATCGAACGGATCGATCTCGCTGGCGAGGATGCCGAACTCGACCAACAAGTGGAAGGATTCCGGAAGGTCTCCGGTTTCGGGCGTCCAGCAGGCGCCATCGGCGTCGAGTTCCGCGATCGACATCCGGTTTTGCGTCAGCGTGCCGGTCTTGTCGGTGCACAGCACGGTCGCCGCGCCCAGCGTCTCGATGGTGGCCGGCCGGCGCGAGAGCACGCGCTGCCTGGACATGCGCCAGGCGCCCATGGCCAGGAACACGGTGATGATCAGCAGGAACTCCTGGGGCAGCATCGCCATCGCCAGCGTGATGCCGCCCAGGACGCCGCCCACCCAGTCGCCGCGCAGCAATCCGTACAACACCACGACCACGGCGCTGAGCGCCAGTCCGACCAGCGACAGGATCCTGACCAGCCGGCGCGTCTGCGTGTGCAGCGGCGTGCGTTCGGATTCTACGGCGCCGAGCGCGCGGCCGATCCTGCCGATCTCGCTCGTGCCGCCGGTGGCGGTGACTTCCGCCAGGCCATGGCCGTGGACGACCAGCGATCCGGAAAACACGAAGGGCAGGTCGTCGCCGCCGGGCCGCGCCGCTGGCCGCGCATCGCTGCTGCCGCGGTCGCCGGCATCGGCCGCCTTGCGTACCGGAACGGACTCCCCGGTGAGCAGCGACTCGTCGGCCTGCAACTCGCTCGCCGTCAGGAGGCGCGCATCGGCCGGCACCCGGTCGCCTTCGGCCAGCACGAGCAGGTCGCCGCGGACGACTTCGCGCCCCGCGATGCGCTTGCGCTCCCCGTCGCGGATGACCAACGCGCGCGGGCTGGTCAGGTCGCGCAGCGCCGCCAGCACGTTTTCGGTCCGCTTTTCCTGGACGATCGTGATCGTGATGGTGATCGCGACAAAGCCCAGCAACATCAGCGCCTCGCCGACATCGCCCAGCACGAGATAGACGACGCCGGCGGCGCACAGCAACTGGAACATCGGCTCGCGCGCGACTTCAAGCATGATGCGCAATACGGTGCGGCGGTTGTCCTGCGGCAGTTCGTTGGGGCCGTCCCGGCGCAGCCGCAGTGCGGCTTCGTGGTCGGAGAGTCCGGATGGTGTCTGCTGCGTGGTATCAGGTGGCATGAGATCTCAAGTGTTCACCGCGCGGCAGATCAGCACGGCGTTGGTGCCGCCGAAGGCGAACGAGTTCGACATCGCGGCATCGAACGAGGCGCCGGTCCGGGCCCGGTCCGGCACGTAGTCGAGATCGCACTCGGGATCGGGCACGCGCAGGTTGATCGTGGGCGGGATCACCTGGCGTTGCAGCGCGAGCACGGCCGCGGCGAATTCGAGGGCCCCGGCCGCGCCCAGCAGGTGCCCGTGCATGGACTTTGTGGAACTCACCGGGACGCGATACGCGTGCGCGCCGAAGACCTGCCTGATCGCCGCGGTTTCGACCGCGTCGTTGGCCTGCGTCGCGGTGCCGTGTGCATTGATGTAACCGATGGCGTCCGGCGGCAGCGCCGCCGCGGCCAGCGCCAGGCGCATCGCCGCGGCCTGTCCCTCGACCGTGGGCCGGGTGATGTGCGCCGCATCGGTGCACAGTCCGTAGCCGGCGAATTCCGCATGAATCCGCGCGCCGCGCTCGCTGCGCGTGGTTCCATTCCTCGAGGATCACGAACGCGGCGCCTTCGCCCAGCACCAGCCCCGTGCGGTTCTTCGCGAACGGCTTGCACGACGCCGCCGCGTCGCCGGGATCTTCGGTAGCCAGCGTCTTCAGCGCGTCCCACGCGACCAGCGTCCCGTAATTGAGCGGCGCCTCGCAGCCGCCGGCGATCATCACGTCGGCGTCGCCGCAGGCAATGCGCCGCGCGGCTTCGCCGATGGCGACGGCGGACGAGGAGCAGGCGGTGGAGTAGGTCAGGTTCGGCCCCGTGAACCCGTACTCGATGCCGATCCACGCGGCCGGCGCATTGGTCATCGCCATCAGCACGCTGTAGGGTTTCACGCGTTCCGAGCCTTGCGCATAAAGCGTGCAGTAGCCGTCGTCGGTGGTCTGCGCGCCGCCCATGCCGGTGCCGGCGAACACGCCCGCCCGCGCGCGCCCCGCGTCGTCCATCGCGGCGAACGCGACGCCGGCGTCCTCCATGGCCTCCGCCGCGGCGACCAGCGCGAACTGGCTCACGCGATCGAGCATCCGCAGCTTCGGGGCGGGAAAGTGGCGCGCGACGTCGAAGGGGACCGCGCCGCCGATGTGCGTCTTCGGATTGTCGAGGACGGGCTTGCCCGCATGTTCAATGACCGGCGGGGGCAGGCGGATGATGCCCGAGTGGCCCGCCGCCAGCGCATCGAAAAAACCGCCGGCACCGCTGCCTACCGGCGAGACGACGCCGATGCCGGTGATCGCGACCCGCTTCAAGTCGCCGCTTCCCCTGCCGCGCCGGTGGGACGCTGCTCGGCGATGAGCTGGTCGATGTACGCGACCAGGTCGCCCAGCGTCTTGATCCGGGATTGCATGGCCGCCGGCTCGGAGGGCACCGTGATCTTGAATTCCTCCTCGACCTCGAACATGACCTCGATCACGGCCAGCGAATCGATCGCCAGGTCGTCGAGCTTCGCTTCCGGCTGCAGGACTTCGGGTGCGAGATCGAAGTTCTTCTTCAGTATGCCTTGCACGGATTGCAGCGTGGTCATCGCGGTTGCTCCAGGGAGTGCGAAATCGGAAGGGGAAGCGGGGGCAGGGCGGTGCGCGGGTGCCGCGCGCCTTGGCTCACGGCGGCACCACGTCGAGCGTGCGCGCACCGCGCAGCGGCTCGGTCTTGCCGCTCCAGCGCGCGCCCGCGGTCAGCAGTTGCGGAAAGCGCTCGATTACTCCGGTCGCGATGCGCGCGGTCGCGGGCCGCATGAACAGGTGCGCGAACATCGCGGCCATATGCAGGCGGCGGGAGAAGTTCGCGCGCCAGGCCCGCGCATAGTCGTCGCGAATGCGCTCGAAGACGTGACTCGCGACGGGCGTTGCGCCGCGCAGTTCAGGGTGCGCCAGCAACCGGCCGCACAACAGCGCCGCCGATTGAATCGCCATGCTGATGCCCTCGGCGACGATCGGGTGCGCTTCGGCCGCCGCGTTGCCGACGGTAAAGATGCCGCCGCTGCCGAAGGTGCGTAACCCAGTTTGCAGCGGTCCCGCGGACAGCCACGGCCCGTCCAGCGCCGCCGGCGCCAGCGCCAGCGCGACGCCCCGGCAGGAGGCGCCGATATGCGCGAGCACCGCGGCGCCGGCCTTCATCGCCGGCCATTGCCGCCGGCATTGCTGGAGCCGGTCGCGGCGGATGCAGCAGGACAGGCTCACGCGGCCGCCATCGGTGTGCACCATCCCGCCGTAGCCGCCGGGGAACGCGAGCAGCGGCATCAGGTCGGCCGGCAGCGCGCTGTGGCGAAAATGCGCCTTGAAGCCGAACAGGTCCGCGGCGCCCGGGCTGCGCCGGAAGTCCTGCGTGGGCAGCGCCCCGGACTCCCAGGAGCCGTGGGCGCCGATGAGCAGCGGTGCATGCAACGTGCGCGTGGCGCGCGTGTCCTGGTCCACGATGGTGCAGGCGTAGCCGTCGGCCTCTGCCGCGAATCCCGCCAGCGCGTGCGGCTGCCAGACGTCGGCGCCGGCTTCGGCCGCGCGCCGCAGCAGCGCCGCATCGAGATGCTCGCGGCCCACCGCCCGCCCGGCATCCGCCCGCTGCCCGCTTGCGGCCGGCAGTTCGGCGGTCACCATCGCGGCGTTGGCATAGACCGCGACGCGGCGCACCGCGGGGCCCGCGAGTTCGAGCAACTCACCCGCGACGCCCAGTTGGCGCAGCAGCGGCCACGTCGTGCCCGAAATGAACTCCCCGCAGACTTTGCGCCGTGGAAAGCGTGCCTTTTCGACGATGGCGACCCGCCATCCCGCTTGCGCGAGCAGGATGCCGGCCGTGGCGCCCGCCGGGCCGCCGCCGACGATGATCGCGTCGTAACGGGAATCCACTCAGGGCACCTGCCGGATGGCGAGGAAGCAGTGGCTGAACAGGCCGGCCGGATACTCGTGCAGGATCCAGTTCTCGCGGTCGGGCCAGAGGTCCGACAATTCCCGCGCCCTGAAGCCGGCGCGCACGCTCAGCACCGCGTCCTCCCTCGTCACCGGGCCGGCGCCCAGCAGGCCGATCAGATGGCTGCCCGCCAGCGGCAGTACCGTGCGCCTGGGCTCGCAGCAGAGGAACACGCGGGCGCGCGCGGCGATGCCCGCGAGCAGCCGCGACAAGGCGTCGCCCGCGAAGTGATGGATGAACAGGTTGGCGTAGATCACGTCCCAGCGCGCCGCCGCGGGTTGTTCCAGCCAGTCGAACACGTCCAGCGCGAGAACGTCCGTCGTCCAGCCGGCCGCGCGCAAGCTGTCCTGCGTCTGCGGGCTCGCCAGGTGCAGCCGGTCGAGCAGCGTCACCCTGATGCCGGGCCAGCGCGCCGCGCGCTCCTGCGCCAGGCGCAGCAGCATTGAGCCATCTCCGGCGCCGAGTTCGAGCAGCGTGCGCGGGACGAATCCCGCCGTGCCGCGATCCAGCCCGCGCCGGATGATGGACAGCGTCGCCATGAAGTGATGAATCCGCCGCAGGTCAGCGCGCGAGCGCCGGGCGCGCGGATCATCTGCCGCGAGGTCGTCGAGGACTTCGGCCTCCACCCGCCGCGGCAAACTCAGGTCCATCACGCCGCCCGCAGCAACGCGCCATGGCAACTGAATCCCGCGCCGAACGACGACAGCCACCACCAGCCCGGTTTCGCGTTATCGCGCAGCGCATCCTGCAGCACAAAGTAAACGAAGGCGCTGCTCATGTTGCCGTACTCGCGCAGCATCGCCGCGCTGTAGCGCAAATCTTCGGCGCGCAGTTGCAGCCGCTCCCGCAGCGCGGCCAGCACGTCGCGGCCGCCCGCATGCATGATCCAGGCGGCGATCTCTCCCGGCGCCACGCCTTGCGCGTCGAGCACCGTGTGCAGCACCTGTTCCGCGTGCTCGGCGGCCAGCCGCGGCACCGGCCGCGTCAGGACGTTGCGCAGCATGCCTTGCCGCGTCTGGAACAGCAGCGCATCGCGCTCCGCCGGATTGACCAGCGACGCAAAGGCCTTCCATTCGATGCTGCGCCGGTGCGGCAGCGGACGTTTCGAGAGCACGGCCGCGCCCGCGCCGTCGCCGAACAGGCAGGCGCTGATCAGCACGCCGGGATCGTTGTCCAGGTACATCGCCGCGCTGCTGACCTCGACGCAGATCGACAGCACATGCGCGCAGCCACCTGACGCCAGCAACGCGTCGGCCAGGCGCCAGTTGGGCAGCGCCGCCGCGCAACCCTGGCCGACCAGGTCGAAGGCGAGCACGCCGGGGCGCAGGCCGAGGCGCTCGACGACATAGCTGGTCAGTCCCGGGCACAGGTAGCCGGTGCAGGTGCTGATGACGAGGCCGTCGACGGCTGCGGCGTCGAGCCCGGCTTCGGCCAATGCCGCCTTGCCCGCCGCGGCGCCCAAACCGGGTGCGTTGGCCAGGAACCGGCCGTGAAGGGTGTCCGGGTCGATGTTGAAGACTTCGTCCAGCGAGCCCACGGCGAGCGACCGGGTTTCGATACCGTTATCTTTTTTCAGCACCGTCTCGGCGATCATGTGCGCGCGCCGGTCCAGCTTGCGGAACCAGCCGGAGGTCCTGAACGCCTCCCAGCACTCGGCCTTGCTGTAGCGGTGCGGCGGGTTCGCCGTGCCTACGCCGTTGACAAACATCCAGGCTCCCATCGCAGTTGAGGCATCCGCCCACGTCCCCGGTCATGCACAGCAGTCGCTCCCGGGGGCCGGCATCGGGCGGGTCGTCGAACGAGGACGCTTCAGCCTGAGCAGGAAGCCATTATGCGGAATAGTGGATGCAAAGTGAACCCGCTCGCGTTGAACAGCGGGGTCCCCTGCCGCGGGCGGGGCAACGGTCGCGGCGCGGGCTTTGCGGTCGGGTGATTGCCGGCGTTACTTGTGCGGATCGACCTTGCCGCCCGCCTTGAACGCCGGAGTCGAATGATCGCCGGCCTGGCCCGGCGCCGGTGACGGCGCCTCGGCGCCCTTGGGCACCACGGGTTCAGGCAGCGGCGCAGTAGGCAGCGTGGGGGTGGATAGTCCCCCCTGCACGGTTGGCGCGGGCAGCGCGACCTTGGGCGGGGGTGGAATGTCGGTCTTGCCGCAACCGGCGGCGAACAAAGCGGCGCTGGCGCAAAGAGCCAGCTTGAACAGGATAGGTGTCACGGTATTTCTCCAAGGTGCCGGCCGGCCGTTGTCCCGGCGTACCAGCCGCCCGGTCGTCGGTTGCCGGAATGGTCGCCCCGCGGCAATGAGCGAACCGCGGGGCGCCACCGACCAACAGCACATCTACGACACAAGCATTGTCCACCGGCTGGCCGGCTGGTTCTGTGCGGTATCACACACAGCGACGCCGGCGATGCGTAGCGCGCCCGGTCAGGTCCCGACGCCCGATTCGACCTTGTCGACAGGTTCGTCGCTGTCGGGGCCGTGATCGATGATCGTGTTATCCGGTTCCAGCGCCGGCTTCTTGCCCGGCTGCGGCGCGTGGTGCGGGTGGCTGTGCGCGTCGACGCCATGGTGCTTCTTTTCCTGGAGCACTCGCTTGTCGTGCGCGACGTTTCTGGGGTCGGTCATGGAATTTCCTCTGTTGAACGTTGATGCATTCCATTCGACCAGATTTCCCGATGCGATGCGGTGCGTTGACGCACATACGCGAGTGCGTAAGTACTGCTCGCTGCTAGTCCAGAGTCTGCCGATACCGCAGCAGCGCCACCGCGCCCGCCACGGCCATGAACAGCGCGATCGGCCACAGATGCGGCGCGACCTCGGCGATGCCGTTGCCCTTGAGCAGGATGCCGCGGACCACGCGCAGGAAATGCGTCAGCGGCAGCGCCTCGCCTATGGCCTGCGCCCAGCCGGGCATGCCGCGGAACGGAAACATGAAGCCGGTGAGCAGCATCGAGGGCAGGAAGAAGAAGAAGGTGAGCTGCATCGCCTGCAGCTGGTTGCGGGCGATCGTGGAAAACGTGAAGCCCACCGCCAGGTTCGCGGCGATGAACACGACCAGGACGACCGAGAGCAGGGCCAGGCTCCCCACCATCGGCACGTCGAACAGCAGGCGCGCCACCACCAGGATGACCAGCACCTGCACGTAGCCGATCAGGATGTAGGGGACGATCTTGCCGAACATCACCTCGACCGGCTTGGCCGGCGTCGCCAGCAGGTTTTCCATGGTGCCGCGCTCCCGCTCGCGGGTCATCGCCAGCGCGGTCATCATCACCATGGTCATGGTCAGGATCACGCCGATCAGGCCCGGGACGACGTTGTAGCGGGTCAGCCCTTCGGGGTTGTAGCGGCGCTGGATGCGGATCTCGAACGGCTGCTCGGCGGGCCGCAAGGACGCGAGCGGGCCGGCCAGTTCGCGGCCGATGCTGCGCTGGCCGATGGCGTTGATCGCGGCGATCGCATTGCCGGTCGCCGCCGGGTCGGTCGCGTCGGCGGCCAGCAACATCGCCGGGCGCTCGCCGCGGATCAGCTTGCGGGAAAAGTCGGGCGGGATCACCAGGACGAACTGGACGATGCCCTCGGCCAGCATCGCGTCGCCTTCCTTCTCGCCGGCGGGCCGTTCGGTGATCTCGAAGTAAGCCGAATTCTCCAGGCCGGCGATGAAGCTGCGCGAGAATTCGCTGCGATCGGCGTCGACCAGCGCCAGCGGCAAGTGCTTGGGATCGCTGTTGATGGCGAAGCCGAACAGGATCAGCTGCATGATGGGCACGCCCACCATCATCGCGAAGGTGAGCCGGTCGCGGCGCACCTGCCGGAATTCCTTGATCAACACGGCGAGGAAGCGGCTCCAGCTCATTGCGCGGGCGGCGTGAAGTTGTCGCTCGCGCCTTGCATCAGCGCGATGAACACGTCCTCGAGGCTGGGCTCGATCGGCTTGATCGTGAGTCCCGCCGAGCGGAAGGGCGCCAGTGCGGCGGTGAGCCCCGCCTCGTCGTCGGCGCTGACGTGCAGTGTGGTCCCGAACGGCGCGACGGTGCGGATGCCCGGCGCCGCGCGCAACGCGTGTCCCAGCGCGACCAGGTCGCCATCGCTGATCGCCCAGGTGACCAGGCCCGCGCCGGCGATCACTTCGGCGACGGTACCCTGGGTGAGCAGCTTGCCGTAGGAAATGTAGGCGAGTTCGTGGCAGCGCTCGGCTTCGTCCATGTAATGGGTGGACACCAGCACCGTGAGTCCCGCCGCCGCGAGGTCGTGGATCTCGTCCCAGAAGTCGCGGCGCGCGGCCGGGTCGACGCCGGCGGTCGGTTCGTCGAGCAACAGCAATTGCGGATCGTGGATCAGGCAGGCGGCCAGCGCCAGCCGCTGCTTCCAGCCGCCGGAGAGCATGCCGGCGAGCTGCCTGCGGCGGCTGTGGAGGCCCAGCCGTTCCAGCGTCGCCTTGACCTTGGCGGCGCGCCCCTCGACCGCGTACACGCGCGCGATGAAGTCCAGGTTCTCTTCGATGCTCAGGTCTTCATACAGGCCGAATCGTTGCGTCATGTAGCCGACTTCGCGCTTGATCAGCGCCGCCTCCTTGCGGATGTCGTAGCCCAGGCAGGTGCCTTCGCCTTCGTCCGGCGTGAGCAGCCCGCACAACATCCGGATGGTCGTGGTCTTGCCGCTGCCGTTGGGCCCGAGGAAGCCGTAGATGCGGCCCCGCGTGACCCGCATGTCGAAGTGGTCGACGACGACGCGATCGCCGAAGCGCTTGGTCAGGCCGTGGACGTCGATGATGGCCGCGGCGGCCGGCGCGCTCATGCGGCCTTTTTCGGGGGCGCGTCGGCCAGGCGCAGTTCCAGCGGCTGCCCCGGATGCAGGCGCTTCGCGTCGCCCGGCTCTGGCCTGGCTTCGATCATGAACACCAGCGTGGCGCGGTTTTCCTTGCTGTAGATGATGGGCGAGGTGTACTCGGCCTCGCGCGAAATGTAGCTGATCGCGCCGTTGATGGGCGCGCCGCAGCCGTCGCAGTGGATGGTGACGCCTTGCCCCAGCCGTACGCTGCCCAGCAGGGTTTCCGGGATGAAGAACCGCGCCTTGATGTTACCCGGCGGCAGCAGCGTGACGACCGGGCTGTCATTCGCCTTCGCGGTACATCACATCGGTAACGTCGCCGGCCACCGGGGTGCTCTGCGTCTTCTGGTCAACGCGCCAGCCTGCCTGTACGAGCTGGGCTTCGGCGGCGCTCACGTCCTTTTCGGCGGCACGGATTTCGTCGGGCCGCGCGCCGGTCTCGGCGGTGCGCAGCTGCGCGCGCAATTCGTCGACCCGCGCCTGCGCCTGCGCCAGCGCCGAGCGCGTGGCGTCCAGGCGCGCCGGGGCGATGAACTTGTCGGCCACCAGCTTCTGGTCGCGCGCGAAGTCGGCCGCGGCCAGCGCCAGCGCCGCGTTCGCCTGCGCCAACTGCGCCCGGACTGCGGCGAGTTCGTCGGGCCGCTTGCCCTTTTTCAGGTTTGCCAGTTGCGCGCGGGCGCGCTCGATCCGGAACTCCGCTTCCTGCCGCGCCGCGGCTTCGCTCGCTTGCTCCAGCACGAAGGCCGGGGCACCAGCGGGCGCCGCGTCGCCGCGTTGCAGATGCAGCTTGACCAGAGTGCCGGCGATGGGCGCGGTCAGCCGGACGTAGTCGGCCTCGGCGTAGCCGGGAATCATGCCGGTATCCTGCTTGGCGCAGCCGGCGGCGAGGCTGAGGCCGACGAGCGCTGCGATGAGCATCGGGATCTTCATGTTGTCATTTTCGCCGGGGCCGCCTGTCTCGGCAACTGCATTTCGATCCGTTCGCAGTGATGGGTATCGCTGCGCTCGACCCATCCTACGTCGTGCTCCCTCGCCCCGCTTGCGGGGAGAGGGTGGGGTGAGGGGTGGTTCTCCGAAGGCGATGATGGGTGTCGCTGCGCTCGACCCATCCTACGCCGCCAGGTTGCGCGCGACGGCTGCGGCGTATTCCCTGGTGGTTGCCTTGCCACCCAGGTCGCCGGTGCGGATGTGGTCGACGCGGAGCGTGAGGTCGATCGCCCCGCGTATCCGCGCGGCCGTCTCGCGCCGCTCGACATGATCGAGCATCATGCACGCGGCCAGCAGCAGCGCCGTCGGATTGGCGATGCCCTTGCCGGCGATGTCCGGCGCCGAGCCGTGGACCGCTTCGAAGATCGCGGTGTCGACGCCGATGTTCGCCCCGGGCGCCATGCCCAGGCCGCCCACCAGGCCGGCGATCTCGTCGGACAGGATGTCGCCGAACAGGTTGGTCGCCACGATCACGTCGAACTGCCACGGGTTGAGCACGAGCTGCATCGCGCACGCGTCGACGATACGGTCGTTGACCTCGACGCGGCCTTCATACTCTTTCGCCACCTCGCGCGCGGTCTCGAGGAAGAGGCCGGTCAGGATCTTCATCACGTTCGCCTTGTGCACGATCGTGACTTTCTTGCGGCCGTTCCTGAGCGCGTACTCGAACGCGTATTTCGCGATTCGCCGGCAGCCCGCGCGGGTGTTGATGCCCGAACCCAGCGCGACCGCATGCGGGTCGTCGCCGATGGCGACGTAGTGCTCGAATGCGACGTACAGACCTTCGAGATTCTCGCGGATCAGCACCACGTCGATGTCTTCGTAACGCCCGCCCGCGAGCAGAGTGCGGCCGGGGCGAACGTTCGCGTACAGCTCGAACTCCTCGCGGAGCCGGACATTGACCGAGCGGAAGCCGCCGCCGACCGGTGTCGTCAGCGGGCCTTTTAGCGCCAGCCGCGTGCGGCGGATGCTGGCGAGCAGCGGCTGCGGCAAGGGATCGCCGTGCTCCTTGATCGCGGGCAGCCCACCCTGCTGGACATCCCAGTCGAACGGCGCGCCGGCCGCGTCGAGGATGCCGACGACCGCGTCGGTGATCTCGGGGCCGATGCCGTCGCCGGGAATGAGCGTGGCGGGGATCCTGGGAGCTTGTTGAAGTGCCGTCATGGAGAGTCCTCTGGTGCGGGGCCGGCCCGCAAAACACGAAAAGCGCGCCCGGTGGCAGCACCCCCCGGCGTCGCGCCGGACTCGTAGATTACGCGGAAAGCGGCGGCCCCGGGGCCCCCGGGCCCGCCGCGGGGCCGGCCCCCGCCCCGGGGGGCCCCCGCCGCCTGGCGCCCGTCCGCCCCCCCGACCGCCGGCTTGCTATACTCCCCGGCGGTCTTTCATCCCCGGAGCATACCCATGTCCATTCACTCGCTTGCCACATCGCGCGCGGTCGACGCCGTCGCGCAAGCAAAGATCCAGCTCGCGGCCGCGCACCGGCTGGCGGTGCTGCACGAACTGGAGGAGGGCATCGACAACCACTTCACGGTCACCGTCCCCGGGCGCGACGACCAGTACCTGATCCTGCCCTTCGGCCTGCATTGGTCCGAGGCGCGCGCCAGCGACATGATCGTGTTCGACGAGTCGGGGAAGACGCTCGATGGCCACGGCGACGTGGAGCTTTCGGCGTTGTGCATCCATGCGCCGATTCACCGGATCGCCGGCGCGCGCGTCGTGCTGCACACCCACCAGACGTGGGCGGTCGCGCTGAACATGCTGCAGGACAATCGCGTGCTGCCCGCCAGCCAGACCTCGGCGTTCTTTCACGGCCACATCGCCTATGACGACACGTACACCGGACTCGCGGACTCGTTGGAGGAAGGCGAGCGGCTGGCCGGGGTGCTGGGCAGCAAGCACACGATCTTCATGAAGAACCATGGGATCCTGGTCACCGGCGACTCGATCGCCCAGGCGTACCGGCGGCTCTACAAGCTCGAGCGGGTTTGCCGCACGCAGGTGCTGGCGATGAGCACCGGGCGGCCGCTCGAAGTGCTCAGCGAAGAGATCGTCGCCCGGGTGCAGGCGCCCGCGCCGCACGACCGGCACACGCGCGCCGATCGCGACCGGCTGTACTTCGAGGCGATGATGCGGGTCCTCGACCGCGAACTGCCGGGCTATGCGGATTGACATGACGGCGAACGCGCCGGGAAACGGGAAAATGTGATGCTCAAGCTGTTCTATTCCACGGGGTCGTGCGCCCTGGCCTCGCACCTAGCGCTGGAAGAGTCGGGCGTCGCGTATGAGGCGGTGCGGATCAACCTCGCCAACAACGACCAGCGCAAGCCGGAGTACCTGGCGATCAATCCCAAGGGGCGCGTCCCCGCGCTGGTCACGGAGCGCGGCGTCCTCACCGAAACGCCGGCCATACTCGCCTTCATCGCGCAGAGCTTTCCGCAGGCGCAACTGGCGCCGCTCGCCGATCCGTTCCTGTTCGCCCGCGTGCAGGCGTTCAACAGCTATCTCTCCTCCACCGTGCACGTGGCCCACGCGCACAAGGGCCGGGGCATCCGCTGGTCCGACGATCCGGAGGCGATCCAGTCGATGCGCGACAAGGTGCCGGCGAACATGGCCGAGTGTTTCGGCCTGATCGAGCGCGACATGCTGGCCGGACCCTGGGTGATGGGCGCCGCCTACACGATCTGCGATCCCTATCTGTTCACGCTGGCGAACTGGCTGGACGGGGACGGCGTGGACATCGCGCGGTTTCCGAAGGTCAAGGAACATCGCGCGCTGATGGCCGCACGTCCCGCCGTCAAGCGCGTGCTGGCCGCGCAGCAGGCGCCGGCGTGACAGGGCACGGAGCCTGAGATGCCGACGCTGGTCTACGTTTCGAACGGACAGGACGGGGACATCGGCAGTTACCTGATGCGGACCGACGGCACGCTGGAGCCGCTGGCCAGAATAATGGCGGCCGGCGCCGTGGGGCCGCTCGCGGTCAGCCCGGACCGCCGCATTCTCTACGCGGCCTGCCGTACGCAGCCGTATTCGGTGCGCGCGTACACGATCGATCGCGCGACCGGCACGCTGACGTTCCTGGCGGCGTCGCCGCTGGCCGAGAGCTTTCCCTACATCGCGCTCGACCGGACCGGACGCTTCCTGCTGGGGGCGTCGTACAGCGCGCATCTGGTCAGCGTCAGCGCGATCGGAGGCGATGGCCGGGTCGCGGCCGCGCCGCTGCAGGTGATTCCGGTGGGACGCAACGCGCATTCGATCCGCGTCGACGAAAGCAACCGGTTCGTGTTCGTGCCGGCGCTGGGCACCGACCAGGTCTTCCAGTTCACGTTCGACGCCGAGACCGGGCGGCTGGCCTCGAACACGCCCGCTATCGCGCCGGTGACGCCGGGGACGGGAGCGCGGCACTTCGTGACATCGCGCGACAACCGCTTCGTCTATGTGCTGGGCGAGTTGCTGGCCACGGTGACGACCTTCGCGCTCGATGGCGAGACCGGCTTGCTGACCGAAGTGGGCGTCGCCTCCGGCCTGCCGCCCGACACTTTGCTGGTCCCCGGAAAGCCCGGCGGACCGATACCGCGTACTGAGCGCGACATCTGGGCGGCGGACATACACCTGGCGCCGAATGGCCGGTTCATCTACATATCGGAGCGAACCACCAGCACGATCGGCGTGCTCAGCGTCGATGGCACGAGCGGCCGGCTGGCGTACGCGTCAACCACGGCCACCGAGCGCCAGCCGCGTGGCTTCGCGATCGACCCGACCGGCCGCTTCATGGTCGTTTCAGGGGAAAAGTCCGAGACGATTTCGGTCCATGCACTGGACCCGGCGACCGGCGAACCGCGCTTCCTGGCCAGATATCCCGGCGGGCGGGGCGCCAGCTGGGTGGAGATCGTCGGCCTCGATTGACGTGCCCGGCGGAGGCTACCGCTTGCGTCCCCCGAACAACGACCCCAGCACGCCGCGGACGATCTCGCGCCCGACCGACGAGCCGACGGTCCGCGCGGCGCTCTTGGCCATCGATTCGATCAGGCTGTCCTTGCGGCCGCTGCCGGTCATCAGGCCGCCGAGCGAATCCTTGATGGTCCCGAAGATGCCGCCGCCCGACCCGGGCGCCGCACCGGCAGGGCCGGCCTCCGCCGCGGGTGCACTCGCGACGCGGCCCTTCAGTTTCTCGTAGGCCGACTCGCGATCGACGACCTTTTCGTAGACGCCGGCCACCGGCGATGCCGCGATGATGGCGGTCCGCTCTTCCGGCGAGATGGGTCCGATGCGGCTCGCCGGCGGCATCACGTACGCGCGTTCGACCACCACCGGCCGGCCCTTGGCGTCGAGGAACGAGATCAGCGCTTCGCCCACGCCCAGTTCGGTGATGACTTGCGCGGTGTCGAGCTTGGGGTTCGGCCGCATGGTCTCGGCCGCGGCCTGCACCGCCTTCTGGTCGCGCGGGGTGAACGCGCGCAGCGCGTGCTGGACCCGGTTGCCGAGCTGCCCCAGCACCGTGTCGGGAACGTCGAGCGGGTTCTGCGTGACGAAGTAGACACCAACGCCCTTGGACCGGATCAGCCGCACCACCTGCTCGATCTTGTCCAGCAACTGCTTGGGCGCGTCGTTGAACAGCAGGTGCGCCTCGTCGAAAAAGAACACCAGCTTGGGTTTGTCGCGGTCGCCCACTTCCGGCAGGCCTTCGTAGAGTTCAGCGAGCAGCCACAGCAGCAGCGTCGAGTACAGCGCCGGCGAGTTCATCAGCTTGTCCGCGGCCAGGATGTTGATCACGCCCTTGCCCCCCGCGCCGGTCTGCAGCAGGTCGTCGATGTTGAGCATCGGCTCGCCGATGAATTTCTCGGCGCCCTGCTGTTCCAGCCCCAGCAGCCCGCGCTGGATCGCGCCGACACTGGCCGCCGAGACGTTGCCGTAGTTGGTCTGGAACGTGGCGGCGTTGTCGCCTACGTACTGGAGCAGCGCGCGCAGGTCCTTGAGATCGAGCAGCAGCAGGCCGTTGTCGTCGGCGACCTTGAACACCAGCGCCAGCACGCCGGTCTGCGTTTCGTTCAGGTTGAGCACCCGCGAGAACAAGAGCGGCCCGATGTCGGAAACCGTCGCGCGGACCGGGTGGCCCATTGCGCCGTACACATCCCAGAACACGGTCGGATAGCCGGTGAAGGCCGGCGCCTCGGCGCCGATCAGTTTCATGCGCTCGACGAGCTTGGGCGACGCCGCGCCCGGCTGGCTCATTCCCGCCAGGTCGCCCTTGACGTCGGCCATGAAGACCGGCACGCCGATGTTGCTGAAGTGCTCGGCCAGCACCTGCAGCGTGACCGTCTTGCCGGTGCCGGTGGCGCCGGTGATCAGGCCGTGCCGATTGGCGAGCGCCGGGAGGAGGAAGAGTTCGGTTTCGGCGTTCTTTGCGATCAGCTGGGGCTCGGCCATGACGGGTGCTCGGGTTGTTGGGCAGCCGTAGTTTAACCCGCGGGCGCGCCGCGTCAGTGGCCGGCGCGCCGCGCCGGGACGCCGCTGCCGGTTTCGCCCAGGTCCCAGAACAGCCCGGTCATGATTTCCAGCGCTTCGCGCACGACCGGCGCCAGCAGATGCTCGTTGGGCGCATGCTGGCTGCAGCCGGGATAGGAGTGCGGAATCCAGACCGTCGGCAGGCCCAGGATGTCGGCAAACACGTCGTTGGGCAGCGTGCCGCCCAGGTTCGGCAGCACGACCGCGTCCTTGCCGGTGGTGCGCGCGATCGAGCGCAGCGTCCACTCGACCCACGGGTGATCGGGCGCCAGCCGCGTCGCGGGCATCCCGCGCGGCACGTCGAGCGCGACCAGCGCGAAGCCCGCGGCGTCCAGATGCCGGCGCAGGTGCTGCTCGGCATTCTGCCAGTCCGTGCCAACGACAAAACGCAACTGGCAGTGCGCGCGCGCGGTCGGCGGAATCGCATTGACGGGGTTGTCCGGGTTGCCGGACTTGAACGCGAGCACTTCCAGCGCGTTCCAGCCGAACACGCGCTCGGCGGGTGTCAGGCCGGGTTCGCCCCAGTCAGCATCGACCGCGGGGTCGCCGGGCCCGCCGCCGACCTCGAGGTGCGCGATGGCGCGGCGCACGGCGTCCGGTATCGGCGGCGGACGCAGCCCCTCGACCAGGATGCGGCCGTTGGCATCGACCAGGCTGGCGATCGCGCCGGCCAGCACCGTCGCGGGATTGCGCAGCAGCCCGCCCCAGTTGCCGGAGTGATGGCCGCCTTCGCGCAGGTTCACGTGCAGGTCGAAATCGACGATGCCGCGCGAACCCAGGAACACGGTGGGCTGTGCCGCGGTCAGCCGCGGGCCATCGGAGGCCAGCAGCACGTCGGCCGCGAGTTCGTCGCGCAGCGTCGCCGCGAGTTCGCGCAAGCCGGGCGAACCGGTCTCCTCGCCCATCTCGATCAGCAGCTTGACGTTGAAGCCGAGCTTGCCGCCGCGCGCCTGCAGCACCTGGTCCAGCGCCGCGATGTTGATGCTGTGCTGCCCCTTGTTGTCGGCGGTGCCGCGCCCGTACCAGCGCTCGCCCTCGACCGTGATCCGCCACGGCTCGAGCCCCTGGCGCCACTGCTTGTCGTAGCCGCGGATGACGTCGCCGTGGCCGTAGGTGAACACCGTCGGCAGTTCGGCGCTCTCGTGCCGGTGCGCGATCAGGAACGGGCCGAAGCCGGCGACCGGATTGGGGACGACGCGCGTCGTGAATCCCAGCCGGAGCAGCGAAGGGATCATTTCGTCATCCAGGTACGCGGCCAGCGCCGGCGCTTGCGCCGGTTCCTGGCTTTCGGTGTGAAACGCGACGCGCCGGTCGAGGTCGCGCAGGAAGGCCCCGGTGTCGAAGTGGGCGAGGGCGCGGGCAACCGCGTCAGTTCGGGTCATGGGGTGTCCTGTCAGGTTGGCCGGCGCGGCGGGATCGCTGGGGGGCGCGTCGTGGATGGTTGCAGCCAGTGTATCGCCGGCGCGGACCAATTGAAAGCGCGGCCCGCAGGCCGCGCATCCATGTCGCCGCACGTCCGCCGGCGGGCGCCGGAGACTGCTTACAGCCGCTCGAAGATCGCGGCGATGCCCTGGCCGCCGCCGATGCACATCGTGACCACCGCATAGCGCTTGCCGGTGCGGTGCAATTCGTAGATCGCCTTGACGGTCAGGATCGCGCCGGTGGCGCCGATCGGATGGCCCAGCGCAATCGCGCCACCGTTCGGGTTCACCTTGGCCGGATCGAAGTTGAGGTCCTTGGCCACCGCGCAGGCCTGCGCGGCAAACGCTTCGTTGGACTCGACGACGTCGATGTCGCCGATCTTCAGGCCGGCCCGGTTGAGCGCCATCTGCACGGCGGGAACCGGGCCGATGCCCATGAACTTCGGATCGACGCCCGCCTGGCCGTAGGAGACCATTCTCGCCAGCGGCTTGATCCCCTGCTTGGCCGCCGCCGCCGCTTCCATCAGCACCACCGCCGCCGCGCCGTCGTTGATGCCCGAGGCGTTGCCCGCGGTGACCGAGCCGCCTTCCTTGACGAATGCCGGGCGCAGCTTGGCCAGGGTTTCCATCGTCGTGTCGGACTTCACGTGCTCGTCGGTGTCGAACTGCACCGGGCCCTTGCGGGTCTTGAGTTCGACGGGAAGGATCTGCGACTTGAAGTGGCCGGCGGCGATCGCCGCGGTGGCGCGTTTCTGGGACTCGAGCGCGAACGCGTCCTGCTGCTCGCGGGTGATGCCCCACTTGTTCGCGATGGCCTCGGCGGTGATCCCCATGTGCACGGTGTCGAACGGATCGGTGAGAGCGCCCACCATCATGTCCATCATTTTGGTGTCGCCCATACGCGCGCCCCAGCGCGCCGATGGCGTCAGGTAGCCGCCGCGGGTCATCGATTCGGCGCCGCCGCCGACCGCCGCGTCGGTGTCCCCGAGCAGGATCGATTGCGCCGCCGAGACGATGGCCTGCATCCCGGATCCGCACAGGCGGTTGACCGTCAGCGCCGCCGTCGAGTGCGGCAGGCCGCCGTTGACGCAGGCCAGGCGCGAAATGTACATGTCCTTGGGCTCGGTGTGGATCACGTTGCCCAGGTACAGGTGACCGACGGTGTTGGGGTCGACCTTCGAGCGGGCGAGCGCTTCCTTGACCACCCGGGCGGCCAGGTCGGACGGAGCGATATCCTTCAGGCCGCCATTGAAGGTTCCGATGGCGGTGCGAACTCCACTAACGACAACGACGTCACGGCTCATGTTTGTTTGCTCCTCAGCAATTTATCGATCGAACAGGCGAATGGTGAAGAATGACCGCCGAGGCGCGAGGCCCGGCGCTGGCTATCCTCAGGCTTCGCGGCTTACTCCTGGCTTGGCGCTAGTCAGCGCTTTTTTCATGTGCGGACTCAGGGTCTGCATCATTTGGGGAAGAATCTTCGGCGCCGCCGCGATGATGCTGCCGCCGTAGAGAAACCCGTCCTCGCCGTGGATATCGGTGACCAGGCCGCCCGCTTCGACGACCAGCAGGCTGCCCGCCGCCATGTCCCAGGGGTTGAGTCCGACTTCCCAGAAGCCCTCGTACCAGCCGGCGGCGACGTGCGCCAGGTCCAGCGCGGCGGCGCCCGCGCGGCGGATGCCCGCCGTCTTGTGCATCATCTCGCGCATCATGTCCAGGAACGGCTCGACCAGGCTGCCGTCCTTGAACGGAAAGCCGGTCGCGACCAGCGACTCGTCCATCCGGATCCGGCGCGAGACGCGCAGCCGGCGGTCGTTCAGATACGCGCCGGCGCCGCGGGTGGAGGTGAACAGGTCGTTGCGGTTCGGGTCGTAGACGACGCCTTGCGTGATCACGCCCTTGTGCTGCAGCGCGATGGAGACGCAGTATTGCGGGAAGCCGTGCAGGAAGTTCGTCGTGCCGTCCAGCGGGTCGATGATCCAGATGTTGTCCGGATTCTTCACCTTGGCATTGACGGTTCCTTCCTCTGCTAGAATCCCGTGGTCGGGGTAGGCATCGAGCAACGTCTCGACGATCGCCGCCTCGGCGGCCTTGTCGACTTCGCTGACAAAATCCTTGGGGCCCTTGGTCGTGACGGTGAGCCGGTCCAGGTCGCGGGCGCCGCGCTGGATGACGGAACCGGCCTTGCGTGCCGCCTTGATGGCGGTGTTGAGCATCGGATGCATGAATTTCCTGATTGGCGCGGCCGGCAGGCTGTCCGGGCTGAGCGACTGTTGGTCCGGCCGCGGCAACCTGCAATGAACGTTCGCGTGGATTGCCATTTTACCTTGTTTGCTGCGCCGCACCCATCCCTGACATGACGTCCGCCGAAAGCCGGCTGGCGCGCATCCGCGTCGTCCTGTGCCAGACCAGCCATCCCGGCAACATCGGGGCGGCGGCGCGCGCGCTCAAGACCATGGGCCTGTCGCAGCTCGCGCTGGTCGCGCCGGAGAAGTTTCCGCATCCGGAAGCCACCGCGCGCGCCTCGGGCGCCGTCGACGTGCTCGAGGGCGCGCGCGTGTGCGCGACGCTCGACGACGCGCTGACCGGCTGCGTGCTCGCGATCGGGCTGTCGGCGCGGCACCGCGAGTTGGTGGCCGACGTCTGGCCGGCCCGCATGGCGGCGATCGAGGCCATCCGGCATGTGCCGGCGGGCGAGGTGGCGCTGGTATTCGGCACCGAAATGTCCGGTCTTACCAACGACGAGGTCAGCCGCTGCCAGGCGCTGGCCTACATCCCGTCCAATCCGGACTACGGTTCGCTGAATCTCGCCGCTGCGGTCCAGGTGCTGGCGTACGAAGTGCGGATGGCGGCGGGGCTGGTCGGCGGCTATGGCGCAATCACCTATCAGCCAGCGGCGCAGGACGAGATCGCCGGCCTGCACCGGCACGCCGCCCGCACCATGCGCGACCTCGGTTTCTTCAACCCTGACCGCCCGCGCCGCCTGTTGCCCCGACTGCGCCGCTTGTTCGCGCGCACGCGCCTGGAGCACGAGGAAGTCAACATCCTGCGCGGCATCCTGGCCAGCGTGGACAAGGCTCTGAAGAGGACGCAATCCGGCCGGTGAGATAGGCGGGGCTGGAACACCCCGCCCGGACTCCACCGCAGGGCAGGCTTTCAATGGTCGCCTGAAGCGCACAGGACTCAAATCCGGCTGTCGGACTCGTCAGGCGGAAGTACCGCGCAGATGATCCTCGACGTGCGCACCATCGTGGCCATGCTCGTCGTGAGCTCCGTGCTGATGGCGATCACCATTGCGGTCGGGACCAGAATGGGCCACGGCTCCGCGTATGCGGCGGGCCGGCCCCCCCCCCCCCCCCCCCAAAAACCCACCCCTCCCCCCCCCCCCCCCCCCCCCCGCCCCGGCCCCCCCCCCCCCCCCCCCCCCCCCCCCGGAACCCCCGGCCCCCTTTTTCGCTCGCCGAGTTCCCGAGCCCCAGCAGATGCAGCACCTCGCGCAACCGTTCGGACGCGCGCTGGCGCGGCTGGTCGCGGTAGCTGGCGATGATCAGTTCGTTCTTCAGCGAGTGTTCCCAGCCGACGAGTTCAGTGACGCTGACCTGGTAGCCGTGCGCTTCGAGCTCGAGGCAGCGCAGCACGTTGGTGACCTCGCTGCCGAATTCCCGCGTGTGCAGCGGGTGGCGCCAGAGTTCCGCCAGCGGATCCCGGGGCAGGGTCTTGCCCTTGTTGCGCGTGAGCGCGGCGGCCACTTCGGCCTGGCAGCAAGGCGCGAGCACGACGAAGCGGGCTTTTTTGTCCAGCGCGAAGTGGATCGCGTCGTCGGTCGCCGTGTCGCAGGCGTGCAGCGCGGTGACCACGTCGACGCGGGCGGGAATGTACTCCGACGCCGCGGACTCGGCGACCGCAAGGTGCAGGAACGACATGCGCGCGAAGCCCAGCCTGGTCGCCAGCGCGGTCGACTTCTCGACGAGTTCCGCGCGCGCCTCGATGCCGTAGATGTGAGCTGCGTCGCCGGGGCCCTTCAGGAACAGGTCGTAGAGGATGAAACCCAGGTAGGACTTGCCGGCGCCGTGATCGACCAGCACCACATCCGGATGCTCCGCGCGCGCTTCGCGCAGCAACGGCTCGATGAACTGCGCCAGGTGGTGGACCTGCTTCAGCTTGCGGCGGCTGTCCTGGTTCAGCTTGCCCTCGCGCGTCAGGATATGGAGTTCCTTGAGCAGCTCGGTCGACTGATTGGGCTTGATGTCGGGGATCGTGGGCATTGCGGATGGCTTTTGATGCCGGTCGGATCACGCGTTGCCGTGAGAGGCGTCGCGCCCGGACGGGCAGGTGCACCGAGTATGCCACGGCTGCCGTGCCTCGGCGCAGCGAAATTGCCGGGTGCGCAGGCACGGGAGCGCCAAATGCCTTGACCCTGGGCGAACCCGCGCGGTAATTTGCGGGCATTCCATTCCAGAAACCGATCATGCCTTCCATCACCGTCGACGGTGCGAGCATACCCGCGGAGCGGGGCGAGGCCATGCGCGAAGCAATGCAGCGGGCCGTTTGCCGGGTCGTCGCGATCGCCGATCTCACGCACGACATCCGGCGCTTTCGCCTCGCCGTCGAGTCCGGCGGTCCGTTCGAGTTCTCCGCGGGGCAATATGCGCGGGTGGAGTTCGCGCCCGGCATCCACCGCGAGTACTCGATGGCCAATCCGCCGCACGACTCCATTCTGGAGTCCCACGTGCGCCGCACGGCCAACGGGCTCGCCTCCAGTCACGTGTTCACGCGGCTGGCGATCGGCGACCCGGTGCGCGTCGAAGGGCCGCTGGGCACCAGCTACCTGCGCGAACGGCATCCGGGTCCCATCCTGCTCGCGGCCGGCGGCAGCGGGATGGCGCCGATGTTCTCGATACTCGAGTCGGCGCTGCATCTGGGGCTGACCCAGCCCATCCGCCTGTACTTCGGCGTCCGCGAGGCGCGCGATTTCTATGGCGAGGACCAGCTCGTCACGCTTGCCGCCCGCCATCCGAACTTCCGCTACGACGTGGTGCTCTCCGCCGCCGACGCCGCGATCCCGCGTTTCCGCATGGGGATGCTGCATGAAGCGATTGCCGCCGACTGGGCGGACCTAGAGGTCGCCAAGGCCTACCTGGCCGGCCCGCCGATGATGGTCGAGGCGGTCTCGGACCTGTTGCGCGAGAGGGGCGTTGCGTTGCGCGACATTCATGCGGACGCGTACTACACCGAGGCGGACAAAGCGAGACTGCAACCGGCGCATGGCCTTGTGGCGCCGGGGTTGAACGCCCGCAGTGAAACGGTGCGCGCCGCGACGGCGGGTCCTGGCGCAACCGTGATAACCTCGCGCCTGGCCACCGATGAATATGCGCACGATGAATTCCTCAGGTAGTTTCGATCCCGGTGGGCCGCCCGCCCGGAAACGGGCGTCGCCGCTGCGCGTCGCCCGAATCGTCGTGTGGGCTGTTCGTGATCGGTCAAAACCGCGATTTGGGTCGGATGCGCCGAAGATCGAGCCGGGCCCGATCATCGGGGCGCTGATCGGATTTGCGTTGATCGTTGCGGCAATGCTCTGGCTCGTCTCGACCATCGTGCGCTGAACCGCTGGCGATGTTCGCACCTGCCGATACGTCCAGCCCGCCGCACCGGCTGTCGTTGCCTGCGTGGTTCGCGCGGGCGGGCCCCCTGACGCCAGGAGCAGGCGGGAATCGCGCTGAAGTGCGGGCTCGGCATCGCCGCCGGCGCGGCCGCGCCAGGCGCCGCGTCCCAGCGGGACGCCGCACATCCGCGCCGACGCGGGGACCGCCGCTGGTGGGACGCCGAGGAGCAAGAGCGCGAGCCGTTGGGGCCGGCGGCAGAACGCCTGACCGAGGAGTGCTCGGGCGGCTGGCGTCGCAACGCGCACATCGGCGCGGCTGGGCATTGCCGCCACGCTCGCCGCGTCGCGGGCCGGCGTCGGCGACCCTGACCTGATTCGCGCGGCCGTCGATGCGGCATTGCTGGCCGCGCACCAGCAGGCGCTGGCGGAACTGGCCATGGTGGATTCGGGGCCACTGCTGGCCGCGTTCAGGTCGCCGCCGGCCGCCTGGCCAGGGCGCGCGCGGGCAAGCACCGCGGCGGCGACGGCGATGCCGAACCGGCATCGCGCGGCCGATGGCAACGGTGGCGATCACGGCAATGTGCCGCTGAAAATGACGACGCCCAGCAGTCCCAGCCAGAAGCCGCGCCGCTCCCGCGGCGTCATGACAGGACGCGGACCAGGACCAGGCTGATGCTCGGGAACAGGATCAGCAACCCGACACGGACGAAGTCGGAGATCAGGAACGGAATGACGCCCTTGAACGTCTCCCACATCGGCACGTCGCCGGCGAGGCTGTTGATGATGTAGATGTTCATCCCGACCGGCGGATGCACCAGTCCCATCTCGACGACCATCAGCGCGAGGATCCCGAACCAGATCGCCTTGCTGGTCTCGTCGAGCCCCCAGAAGTCGAGCCCCATCACGACCGGGTAGAAGATGGGGATCGTCAGCAACAGCATCGACAAGCTGTCCATCACGCAGCCGAGCAGGATGTAGAGCAGGATGATGCACACCATGATCAGCAGCGGCGGCAGGCCCAGTCCCTTGACCGTCGCCGCGAGTTCCACCGGCATCTGCGAGAGCGCCAGGAACGAGTTGAGGATGTCCGCGCCCAGCAGGATGAAGAAGATCATCGCCGAGGATTCCGCCGTCGACAGCAGGCAGCGCACGAACCCCTTCCCGTCCAGCTCGCGCGTGGCGAACGCGGCGATACCGGCCAGGATCGTGCCGACCGACGCAGCTTCGGTCGGGGTGAAGATGCCGCCGTAGATGCCGCCGATCACGAGGATGAAGATCGACGCGACGGGCCACACCTTGACGATCGCGTGTCCGCGCTGCCGCCACGACGAATGCGGTCCGGCGGGGCCGGAGCCCGGCGCCACGCGCACGAAGATGCCGATCACGATCATGTAGCCGATGGTGGCGATGATGCCCGGGATGAACGCCGCCATGAACAGCTTGGCGATGTTCTGTTCGGTCAGGATCGCGTAAATCACCAGCGGCACCGAGGGCGGGATCAGGATGCCCAGCGTCCCGCCGGCGGCCAGCGCCGCGGTGGCGAGGCTGGGCGCGTAGTTGAAGCGCTTCAGTTCGGGCAGCGCCACGCGCCCCATCGTCGCCGCCGTCGCCAGCGAACTGCCGCAGATGGCGCCGAATCCGGCGCAGCCGGCGATCGCGCCCATCGCGATGCCGCCGCGCCAGTGGCCGATGAAGGCGTTCGCCGCGTTGAACAGCGCCTTGGACAGGCCGCCGCTGGACGCCAGGTTGCCCATCAGCAGGAAAAGCGGGATCACCGACAGGTCGTAATTGGAGAAGCGGGCGAAGGCCATCGTCTTCATGTGGTTGAGCAGCGGGTCCCAGCCAGCCAGCACGACGTAGCCGCCGACCCCCGTGAGGAACATCGCCGCGCCGATGGGCATGCGCAGCGCCAGCATCAGCAGCATCACGCCGAAGCCCGCGACTCCGATCTCGATTCCGCTCATGCCTTGCCGCCGCCCGGCGCGCGGCGCAGCCGGCGCCATGCGGTGTAGAAGCCGGCGACGGCCAGCAGCGCGAACGCGGGAATCATCAGGACGAACGGATACCACGACGGTATTTCGAGAATCATCGACTGCTCATGCGCCTGGCGGAGGTCTTCCAGCCCGAAGCACATCCGAAAGGCGAGCACCGCGCCGATCAGGCCGATGCAGCCGGCGCCGAGCGCATCGAGCGCATCGCGTATCGGCAGCGACAGCCGGGCGGTGAAGAAGTCGACCTTCACGTTGCCGCCGCGCATCTGGCAATACGGCAGGCATGCGACCACCGCGATGCCCACCAGCATCTGTGCAAGCTCATAGTCGCCGGGCAGCGGCTTCGCGCAGCAGGTGCGCCCGGTGATGCTCGCCAGCGCAGTCCCGGCAAGCAGTATCAGGACCGCGGTGCCGAAGAGCGCGGCGATTTCGCACACCCGGTACAGCGCGCGACCGAAGGGATCGGCCGGCCGGGCGGCGTCGCCGGCCGGGCCGGGAAGTCCAGTGGATTCCACGATGATTGCGGCGGGCCATCGCGCCCGGCGCACGCCGCGCCGGGCCGACGACCGCGGCTACTTTTCGTACTTCTTGATCAGGTCCCGCGCGTTCTGCAGCAGCGCCTTGCCGTCGCTGCCCTTGGCGGTGACGTCCTTGACCCATTCGTCGTAAATGCCCGCGGTGGCCTTTTCCCAGTTCACGAGTTCGGATGACGGGATGGTGTAGAACGTGTTGCCGCGGTCGACCGCCGGCTGGCGGCCCTTGGGTTTCGATGCATCCCAGGTCTTGCCGAAATGCTGCGACAGCGCGGCGCCGGAATTGTCGTCGATAACTTTCTTCAGGTCGGCGGGCAGCGAGTCGTAGCGCTTCTGGTTCATCGCCAGGATGAATACCGCCGTGTACAGCGCGCGCGAAGCGGGGTCGGTCTCGCTGTGGAACTTGACCATTTCATGCGCCTTCACCGACGGGATGACTTCCCAGGGCAGCAGGAAGCCGTCGATCACGCCCTTGGACAGCGCGTCGGGCAGGGCTGGCAGCGGCATCGCCACCGGCGACGCGCCCAGGAGTCCCAGCAGCTTGTTGGTCTGGCGCGTCGGCGCGCGCATCTTCAGGCCCTTGAAGTCGGCCATGGTCTTGATCTGCTTTTCGCGCGTGTGGACGTAGCCTTCGTCGTGCACGTTGATGGCCAGCGCCTTGATGCCCGGGAACTCCTTGTTGCCGACCGCCGAGTAATAATCCCATGCGGCGCGCGATCCCGACTCCGCGCTGTTGTTCATGAACGGCAGCTCGAACACTTCCATCAGCGGAAAGCGGCCCGCGGTGTAGCCGGGCAGCGTCCAGACGATGTCGGCGATGCCGTCCCTGGCTTGATCGATCAATTGCGGCGGCGTGCCGCCCAGCTGCATCGCCGGGTAGATCTGGCACTTCATCTTGTTGTTCGAGTCCTTGGCGATCTTCTCGCACCAAGGGCCGAGCAGGGTCGATGGCGGCATCGCGCCCGGCGGCCAGAAATGATGGACCTTCAACGTGACTTCCTGCGCCAGCGCGGTGCCGGCCAGTGCAAGGCCGGCGCAGAGCGCGGCCAGACGGATTGCGGGCTTCATGATTCCTCCTGGGGACGATTGTTCGAGTGGCGACCGATGGTAGCGAATTTGCCCTCGCACCGCAATTCGAAATGTCAAGCGTTGCGCGGAAATTGAACGTGCGCACTACCCTGGTTGGGCTGCGCGATGCAGGCCGCCATCGCGCCGCCGCGGGTTTGCGGCAACGCGAGTGCGTGTGCTATGGTTAAAGTCTCCGTGCGCCGCGCAATGCCGCACTTCCCTATGGACGAGACACTTCCCCATGAACCTCGAATCGCAGGCCGCCCGGTACGGCAGCGGCAAGTCGGTGCGCCGGGTCGAAGACGACAATCTGCTGACCGGCGCGGGCATCTTCGCGGACGATGTCGCGAACCCGGGCGAGGCCCGGCTGTGCTTCCTGCGTTCGCCCTATCCGCATGCGCGAATTTCCGCGCTCGACGTCGCCGCGGCAAGGGCGCTGCCGGGCGTGATCGCGATCATCACTGGCGCGGATCTCGTCGCGGCGGGCGTGCGGCCGCTGCCGCAGTCGGCCGATTTTCGCCGGCCCGATGGCGCGCCGACCGCCGCGCCGCCGCAGCATGCGCTGGCGGTCGGGACCGTCCGCTTTGTCGGCGAAGCCGTCGCGGCGGTCATCGCGGAGACCGCGGCGCAGGCCCGGGATGCGCTGGAGGCGATCATGGTCGACTACGAGCCGCTGCCGATGGTGGCCGACGTCGATGATGCTGTCGCGGCGGGCGCGCCGCTGGTCTGGCCGCAAGCCGCGGGCAATCTCGCCGTGGAACTGCGGCACGGCGACGCGGCGGCGACCGCTGCGGCGTTCGCGCGCGCCGCGCACCGCGTGCGCCTGGAACTCGTCAATCAGCGCGTGATCCCGTGTCCAGTAGAGCCGCGGGCGACGCTCGCCAGCTACGATCCGGCGAGCGGCCGGATCACGTTGCGCGTTTCGTGCCAGACGCCTACCGGACTGCGCGACGATCTGTGCAACACAGTGCTGGGCATTCCGCCCGACAAGGTGCGCGTGCTGGTCGGCGATGTCGGCGGCGGGTTCGGGATGAAGACCGCGTTGTACGCCGAGGACGTCGTGGCGGCCTGGGCCGCCCGCGCGTTCGGGCGGCCGCTCAAGTGGTGTGCCGACCGGACCGAGGAGTTTCTCGCGGCGAGCCACGGCCGCGACCTGCACAGCACCGCGGAACTGGCGCTGGACGCCAACGGCCGGGTTCTTGCCCTGCGGGTGGCGTCGCGGGCGAATCTGGGCGCGTATGCGACGCCGGCCGGCGTGGTGATCCAGTTGCTGATCGGCCCGTGGGTGTCGACCAGCATTTACGATATCCAGACCATCGACATCGCGATCCAGGGCGTGCTGACCAACACGGCGCCCACCGGTCCGTACCGGGGTGCCGGCCGCCCCGAAGCCATCTACACGATCGAGCGCCTGTTCGATGCGGCCGCGCGCCAGACCGGCATCGATCCGGTGGAGCTGCGCCGGCGCAACATGATCCGGCCGGAACAGATGCCGTACAAGAATCCAATGCAGAAGACGTACGACTCGGGCAAGTTCGAGTCGGTGATGAACCAGGCGCTGCTGCTCGCCGGCTGGACCGAATTCGCCGCGCGCGAAGCGGATGCCCGCCGCCGCGGCAAGCTGCGCGGGCGCGGCATCGCGACCTTCGTCGAGTGGACGGGCGCCGACGTGTTCACCGAGCGCGTGACGGTCACCGTGGAGCCCGGCGCGGGTGACGACGGCGTCATCGAGATCTTTTCGGCGACCCAGGGAATGGGGCAGGGGCTGGCGACCACATTCGCGCAACTCGCGGTCGACGTCTTCGACGTCCCGATCGAACGGATCCGGATACTGCAAGGCGACACCGACCGTGGCCAGGGCTTCGGCAGCGCCGGCTCGCGCTCACTGTTCGTCGGCGGCTCGGCGGTGCGGGTCGCCTCCGAGCGCACGATCGAGGCGGCGCAACAACTGGCCGCCGCCGAACTGGAAGCCGCGGAAGGGGACCTGGAGTACCGCGGCGGCACGTTTCACATCGCCGGGACCGACCGGGCCATCGGCCTGTTCGAACTCGCCCGCCGGCAGCCGGACCGGCGCATCCTGCTCGATTCGACCAGTTCGGTCGCCGACGCGACCTGGCCCAACGGCTGCCACATCTGCGAAGTCGAGATCGATCCCGACACCGGCGCCGTCGACGTCGCCGGGTATTGGTCGGTCAACGATGTCGGCCGCGTGGTCAATCCGATGATCGTGGTCGGGCAGCTGGAGGGCGGCGCGGTGCAAGGCATGGGGCAGGCGCTGTGCGAAGCGTTTGTCTACGACCGGGAGACCGGCCAGGCGTTGTCCGCCAGCTTCCAGGACTACGCGATCCCGCACGCGGACATGATCCGGCACTTCGAGATGACGATGGACGAGTCCACCCCCTGCCTGAACAACGCGATGGGGGTCAAGGGCGTGGGTGAGTTGGGAACGATAGGCGCGACGCCGGCCGTGGTCAACGCGGTGCTCGACGCGTTGGCGCGCAGCGGCCTGGGCGCGCGCGTGGACGCGCTGCAGATGCCGTTCACGTCCGAGCGCGTGTGGCGAGCGCTGCACGGATAGAAACGGGTGGCGCCGACGCGGCGGCAGGTCGCGCCGGCCTCACCTCGTGGCGCGCAATGCCCTCCTGTAGCCCAGCGCCGGTGACGCGCGCAGAATATAGTCGACAAAATTAGTAGGGATTTGTAGAATCCGCTTATGTTCTCCCGACTCCGCGAAGACATCCGGGCCATCAAGGAACGCGACCCCGCGGCGCGTTCGGCTTGGGAAGTGATGACCCTGTATCCTGGCTTCCACGCTATCCAGACCCAGCGCCTCGCGCATTGGTGCTGGATTCACGGCATGAACTGGCTGGGCCGGGCGATTTCGCAGTTTTCCCGGTGGATGACCGGGATCGAGATTCATCCCGGCGCAGTGATCGGTCGCCGCGTCTTCATCGATCACGGGATGGGCGTCGTGATCGGCGAGACCGCCGAAGTCGGCGACGATTGCACGATCTACCAGGGGGTGACCCTCGGCGGCACGTCGTTGCAGAAGAAGAAGCGCCACCCGACGCTGGGTCCAGGCGTGGTCGTCGGCGCTGGCGCGAAGGTGCTCGGCCCCTTCACCGTGGGTGCCGGCGCCAAGATCGGATCGAACTCGGTGGTGCTCAAGGAAGTACCGCCCGGGGCTTCGGCGGTGGGGATTCCGGCAAGGATTCTGGAAACGGCGGTCGCTGCCTCCCGCGAAGAAGCCGCGGCGACGCTGGGTTTTTCCGCGTACGCGATCAGCGCCGGCATGGACGATCCGATGGTGCAGGCGGTGCACCGCCTGCTCGAGCACGCGGTGGCCAATGAAGACCGGCTGAACAAGCTGCTGGCGCGCCTGGCGCAGGGCGGAATGGACTGCACGGACCTGCGCGACGCCGAAGCCCATATCGACCCTGGCCAGGTCAACCGGCTGCTCGACTGACCATCCGCAGCCGCCACCGAGAAGATGACTTCAGTTTCCGGGCCGGCCGTATCCGCGCGCCATGGCATTCCCGTGCGCGGGCTGTGGCTGCTCGCGGCCGTCACGCTGTTCTGGGGGTTCAACTGGCCCTTGATGAAAATCGTCCTGTTCGAATGGAACGTCTGGCACTTCCGCGCCATCAGCGTGATGCTCGGGTGCGCCAGCCTGTTCGGCCTCGCCCGGGTGATGGGCTACTCGATGCGCGTGCCGCAGGGCGAATGGGGGCGTATGCTCGCCGCATCGTTCTTCAACGTCACCTGCTGGCATATCTGTTCGGGCTTCGGCGTGGCGCTGCTCGCGTCCGGCAGGGCCTCGATCATCGGCTTCACCATGCCGTTATGGGTGGTGCCGCTGTCGATCTGGCTGTTGCGCGAGCCGATGACCCGGCGCAAGCTGCTCGGCTTGGCGCTGGGCTTCCTGGGCCTGCTGCTGCTGATCGGGGACGACCTGGTCCGGCTCCAGCAGGCGCCGCTGGGGACTTTGTTCATGCTGGCCGCGGCACTCGCCTGGGCCATCGGCATCGTGATCGTCAAGCGCTATCCGGTGTCGCTCCCGACGACGGTGTTCACCGGCTGGATGCTGCTGCTGGGCGGTGTTCCTATCCTGCTGGGTGCGCTGATCTTCGGCGGATGGGAATTGCAGGCGCTGTCGGGCAAGGCGCTGCTGGCGCTGGCCTATGTGGTGTTCGTCGCGATGGTGTTCTGCCACTGGGGATTCCAGCGCCTAGTCAGGATGTTGCCGGCGACCATCACCGGGATCAGCAGCCTGGCCGTTCCCGTCGTGGGGGTGTTCAGCGGCATGCTGATGCTGGGCGAGGAGCCGGGGGCGGCGGAGTGGGGGGCGCTGGTGCTGATCCTGTGCGCGCTGGCCGTGATCCTGCTGCCTTCCAGTGCGAACCGGCAACCTCCGGCCGCGCCGGCCGTTATAGTTGACTAAATCCATCGGGTATTATAATATGCAGTCCTTCCACCCGGGACAACCGCACACAGGATCACCATGCGCTTGACTACCAAAGGCCGTTTTGCCGTCACCGCGATGATCGATATCGCGCTGCACTCCACGAATGGGCCGGTGACGCTGGCGGGCGTTGCCGAGCGCCAGCACATCTCGCTGTCGTATCTCGAGCAGCTGTTCGGCAAGCTGCGCCGCCGCGGCCTCGTGGAAAGCGTCCGTGGACCGGGTGGCGGCTATTCGCTGGCCCGCGCCGCGGCGACCGTGACGGTGGCCGACATCATCCTCGCCGTCGATGAACCCATCGATGCGACGTCCTGCGGCGGCGAGGAGAACTGCCAGGACGACAAGCGCTGCATGACCCACGACCTGTGGGCCGGACTGAACAAGCACATTCACGCCTACCTCGCCGAAATCTCGCTGGCGCAGCTGATGCCCGCCAAGCGCAATTCCAAGGTCGTGCTGCACGACAACCGCGCCCGGCGCGAACCCGTGGTGATGGCCGATTGACGCGATGATCTATCTCGACCACAACGCGACCACACCCATCGCCCCGCCGGTGCTCGAGGCGATGCTGCCGTTCCTGCGCGAGCAGTACGGCAATGCCTCGTCGCGGCACGACCTGGGCACGGTCGCGCGGCGGGCCGTCGAGCAAGCGCGGGAGCAGGTCGCCGCCGCCGTGGGCGTCCAGCCGGGGCAGGTCGTGTTCACCAGCGGCGGCACCGAAGCGAACAACCTGATCGTCAAGGGTGCGGCGGCCACGCGCCCACCCGCGCAGATCGTGGTCAGCGGCATCGAGCACCCATGCGTGCTCGAGCCGGCGCTGCAATTGCGGCGGCAGGGCTGGACCGTCGCGGAAGTGGGCGTCGATGCCGAAGGCGTGGTGCGGGCCGACACGCTCGCCGCGGCGCTGCGCGTGCCCACGGGAATCGTGTCCGTAATGCTGGCCAACAACGAAACGGGCGCAATCCAGCCGGTCGCCGCGCTGGCCGAACATGCGCGCGGCGCGAAGGCCGTGATGCACACTGACGCCGTCCAGGCCTTTGGCAAGATCCCGGTGCGTTTTGCCGACCTGAACGTGCAGGCGATGAGCCTGTCGTCGCACAAGGTCTACGGCCCCAAGGGCGCCGGCGCGCTGATCGTCGACAAGCGGCTGGACCTGCAGCCGCTGCTGGCGGGTGGCGGGCACGAGCGCGGGATGCGCTCGGGCACGGAAAACGTGGCGGCGATCGTCGGCTTCGGCGCCGCGGCGGAACTGGCGATGCTGGTGCTGGACGCGGAACGCGAACGCCTGGCGCCGCTGCAGGCGCGGCTCGAGGCAGGCCTGAGCCAGCGTGGCGGCCGCATCTTCGGCGCGGGCGCGCCGCGGCTGGCGAATACGACTTACTTTGCGTTCCCCGATGTCGAGGGCGAAACGCTGGTCATCCAGCTCGATGGCGCCGGGTTCGCCACCGCGAGCGGCGCCGCGTGTTCAAGCCACCACAGCGGTCCGTCGCGCGTGCTGCTGGCGATGGGCGTGGAGGCTGCGCTCGCTGGCCGTGCGGTGCGGATCAGCCTGGGCCGGGCCAACGACGCGGCGCAGATCGATACCTTCCTGGCCGCGCTCGACGAAGTGCTGGGCCGCCTGCAACGGCTGGCGGCCATCGCTGCATGAAAACGCAACAACGAAACAACCGGAAAACCGACCGATGAAACTGCCTATCTACCTGGACTATTCCGCGACCACGCCGGTCGACCCGCGCGTGGCGCAAAAGATGATTCCGTACCTGACCGAGGACTTCGGCAACCCGGCGTCGCGCTCGCATCCTTTCGGCTGGACGGCGGAAAAGGCTGTCGAGGATGCGCGGGAGCAGGTCGCCCGGCTGGTCAATTGCGAGTCGCGCGAACTAGTGTGGACGTCGGGCGCGACCGAATCGATCAACCTGGCGCTGAAGGGCGCGGCGAATTTTTACAAGACGCGCGGCAAGCACCTGATCACGGTAAAAACCGAGCACAAGGCGACGCTGGACACGATGCGCGAGCTGGAGCGCCAGGGCTTCGAGGTCACGTATCTGGACGTCGAACCCAACGGACTGCTCGATCTGGACAAGCTGAAGGCGGCACTGCGCTCCGACACGATCCTGGTGTCCGTGATGTTCGTCAACAACGAGATCGGCGTGATCCAGGACATCCCGGCGATCGGCGAGATCTGCCGCGCCGGCGCCGGCAACGGCGCGATCATCTTTCACGTCGACGCCGCGCAGGCGACCGGCAAGGTCGTGATCGACCTGCAGGCGCTGAAAGTCGACCTGATGAGCTTTTCCGCGCACAAGACCTACGGCCCGAAAGGCGTCGGCGCGCTGTACATACGCCGCAAGCCGCGCGTGCGGCTCGAGGCGCAGATGCACGGCGGCGGGCACGAGCGCGGCTTCCGCTCCGGCACGCTGCCCACGCACCAGATCGTCGGCATGGGTGAGGCGTTCCGCATCGCGCGCGAGGAAATGGCCGCCGAGAACGAGCGCGTCCGGATGTTGCGCGACCGGCTGTGGGCCGGATTCTCGCAAATGGAAGAGGTGTACCTGAACGGCGACATGGAGAAGCGCGTCCCGCACAACCTCAACGTCAGCTTCAACTACGTCGAAGGCGAGTCGCTGATCATGGCGATCAAGGACGTGGCGGTGTCGTCGGGTTCGGCGTGCACTTCGGCCAGCCTCGAGCCTTCGTACGTGCTGCGCGCGCTGGGGCGCAACGACGAACTCGCGCACAGCTCGATCCGCTTCACGGTCGGCCGGTTCACCACCGAGGAAGACATCGACTACGCGGTGAAGCTGATCCATGGCAAGATCGCGAAACTGCGCGAGCTCTCGCCGTTGTGGGAGATGTTCAAGGACGGCGTCGACTTGAATTCCGTGCAGTGGGCGGCACATTGATATTGATGAAGTTGCACCAAGGAGCAGCAAATGGCTTATAGCGAAAAAGTACTGGACCATTACGAGAACCCGCGCAACGTCGGCTCGTTCGGCAAGGAAGACGGCGCGGTCGGCACCGGGATGGTCGGCGCGCCGGCGTGCGGCGACGTGATGAAGCTGCAGATCCGGGTCGGCGACGACGGCATCATCCAGGACGCGAAGTTCAAGACCTACGGCTGCGGCTCGGCGATCGCCTCGTCGTCGCTGGTGACCGAATGGGTCAAGGGCAAGACGCTGGACCAGGCGATGTCGATCCGGAACACGCACATCGCCGAGGAACTCGCTCTGCCGCCGGTGAAGATCCACTGTTCGATCCTGGCCGAGGATGCGATCAAGGCCGCGGTCGCCGACTATCGGCGGAAGCATGGCCTGGCGGAGACGGCAACGCCCGCCGCGGCCGCAGCGGAAACCAGGGAAACGGCCGAGCTGGCTGTCGGGAAAGGCTGACCGATCATGATGGGAGTCACGCTGACCGAAAGCGCTGCCCGGCACGTCGCCAGCTTTATCACCAAGCGCGGCAAGGGCGTGGGCCTGCGGCTGGGGGTGCGCACGACCGGCTGCTCGGGCCTCGCGTACAAGCTCGAGTTTGCCGACGCCGTCAATCCCGAGGACCACGTGTTCGAGAGCCACAGCGTCAAGGTGCTGATCGATCCGAAGAGCCTGCCGTATCTGGACGGCACGGAGCTGGACTTCGCGCGCGAAGGCCTGAACGAAGGGTTCAAGTTCAACAATCCCAATGTCAAGGACGCGTGCGGCTGCGGCGAAAGCTTCAACGTCTGATTCTTCCGCGCCCTCCCGCGGGAGGGCGGCGCCGGACGCGAAACACCCCCGGCCCAGGCGCCCTTCTCCGCCAGCCTCTCCCGCAAACGCGGCTGCCGCAACATCATGATCGATTTTTCCGCCGACCACTTCTCCTTGCTGAACCTGCCGCGCCGCTACCGGATCGACACCGCGCAGCTCGACCGCGAGTATCGCGCGTTGCAGGGGACGATTCATCCGGACCGGCATGCGGGCGCCGGCGACGCCGGCCGCCGGCTCGCATTGCAAGCCTCGGCGCGCGTCAACGAAGCGTATGCGACGCTGCGCGACCCGGCGGCGCGCGGCGAGTACCTGCTGGGCCTGCATGGCGTTGTCAGCCTGGCGGACACCGACACGGCGATGCCGTTGGACTTCCTGACCGCGCAGATGGAGCGCCGTGAAGCCATTGGCGAGGCGCGGGACAGCGGCGATCGGCCCGCCCTCGAGAACGCGCTGGCGGGCATCGCCACCGAGCGCGCCGCGCTCGAGGCCGAACTGGCCGAGGCGATCGACGGGCAGGGGGAGCTGGAAGCGGCCAGGGTCGCGGTGCGCAAGCTCCGCTTCCTCGACCGCGTGAAGCATGAAATCGACGATGCGCTGACCGAAACGGAAGCCTGAATGGCCCTGCTGCAAATCTCCGAGCCCGGCGAGTCGCCTGCGCCGCACCAGCGGCGCGTCGCCATCGGCATCGACCTGGGCACGACCAATTCACTCGTGGCCGTCGTGCGCAACGG
Organism: Betaproteobacteria bacterium; assembly: GCA_016717855.1. GTDB lineage: Bacteria > Pseudomonadota > Gammaproteobacteria > Burkholderiales > Casimicrobiaceae > PALSA-1005. Next base: position 116,031 of record JADKEV010000007.1, on the reverse strand, counting down.
CAGCGCCGAAGTGCTGCGCGACGAGGCGGGGCGCACGCTGCTGCCCTCGGTCGTTCGCTACGAGGAGAACGGGCGGGTGACCGCCGGCGCCGAAGCGCAGCGGCATCTCGCGCGCGACCCGCGCAACACCATTGCCTCGGTCAAGCGCTTCATGGGCCGCGGCGTTGCCGACGTCCCCAACATCGAGAACGCCCCCTACGACTTCGTCGATGCGCCCGGGATGCTGCGGCTGCGCACCGTGGCCGGACCCAAGAGCCCGGTCGAAGTCTCGGCCGAGATACTCAAGGCGCTGCGCGCGCGCGCCGAAGCCCGCGTGCTGGAGGGCACATCGGCGGAACTCGCGGGCGCGGTCGTCACCGTTCCGGCGTACTTCGATGATGCGCAACGGCAGGCAACCAAGGATGCGGCAAAGCTGGCGGGGCTGAACGTGCTGCGCCTGCTCAACGAACCGACCGCCGCCGCGGTGGCCTACGGTCTCGACAACGCGGCGGAGGGCATCTATGCCATCTACGACCTGGGCGGCGGCACGTTCGACATCTCGATCCTGCGGTTGACGCGGGGTGTGTTCGAGGTCCTCTCCACCGGTGGCGATTCGGCACTGGGCGGCGACGACTTCGACCACCGCCTGTACTGTTGGGTGCTCGACGAGGCCCGGCTCACGCAGCTGCCGCCGGAAGATACGCGGTTGTTGCTGATCAAGTGCCGCGAGGCCAAGGAAGCGCTGACACTGCATGGCGTGGCCAGGATCAATGCCGAGTTGAGCGATGGGCGCAAGGTCAACCTGACGCCGAGCCAGGCCAAGTTCTTCGAACTCACGCAGCATCTGGTGCAAAAGACCATCGGGCCGGTGAAAAGGGCGCTGCGCGACGCGGGCCTGGCGCCCGCCGACGTGCAGGGCGTGGTCATGGTCGGCGGCGCGACCCGGATGCCGCACGTGCAGCGTGCGGTGGCCGAGGCGTTCGGCAAGCCGCCGCTCAACAATCTCGATCCCGACCAGGTCGTGGCGCTGGGCGCCGCGATGCAGGCCGACCAGCTCGCCGGAAACCGCGCGGGCAACGGCGACTGGCTGCTGCTCGACGTCATTCCGCTGTCGCTGGGGCTGGAGACGATGGGCGGGCTGGTCGAGAAGATCATCCCCCGCAACTCGACGATACCCATCGCGCGCGGCCAGGAGTTCACGACGTTCAAGGATGGACAGACGGCGATGGCGATCCATGTGTTGCAGGGCGAGCGCGAGCGCGTCTCCGACTGCCGCTCGCTGGCGCGCTTCGAATTGCGCGGCATCCCGGCCATGGTGGCGGGCGCTGCGCGCATCATGGTGACGTTCCAGGTCGACGCCGACGGGCTCCTTTCCGTGACGGCGCGCGAACAATCGACGGGAATCGAATCGGCGATCGTCGTCAAGCCCTCGTACGGCCTCTCCGACGCCGAGATCGCGCGGATGCTGCAAGAGTCGTTTCAGCATGCCGACGACGACATGGAGGCGCGGGCGCTGGCCGAGATCCGGGTCGAGGGCGAACAACTGCTCGCCGCCACCGGCGCGGCGCTGGCCCAGGATGCGGACTTGCTGGACGAATCGGAACGCGCGGCGATCGACGCGGCGGCGGCAGCGCTCGCCGCGCTGCTGTCGCAGGGCGACCGCCGGCAGATCAAGCGGGCATTCGACGCGCTGGGCGCGGCCACCGGCGGGTTCGCGGCGCGCCGGATGGACCGCGGCGTGCAGTCGGCGCTGACCGGCCACCATATCAGCGAGCTCGCGTGAGCGTGCGGATCAGGTGCTTCCCCATGCGGATGTCTGTCCGCAGGGCGCCGAGTTCGAGGCCACCTCTGGGATGTCGATCTGCGACAACCTGCTCCGGCACGACATCGACATCGAGCATGCCTGCGAAAAAGTGTGCGCATGCACGACCTGCCACGTCATCGTCCGCGGCGGCTTCGATTCGCTGGCGGGCCCGGAGGAAGACGAAGAAGACATGCTGGATCGCGCGTGGGGACTCGAGCCGCAATCGCGCCTGTCATGCCAGGCCAAGGTCGCCGCTGCCGACCTGGTGATCGAGATTCCAAAGTATTCCATCAATCACGCGAAGGAATGATCATGAAGTGGACCGACACTTTCGACATTGCCATTGCGCTGGCGGATGCGCATCCGGACGCCGATCCGCGGACCGTCCGCTTCACCGACCTGCACCGCTGGGTGTGCGCCCTCGATGGCTTCGACGACGATCCGGCGCGCAGCGGCGAGAAGATACTGGAAGCCATCCAGATGGCGTGGATAGAGGAGGCCTGATTCTTCACCGCGGCCGGCGCGGGCCGGGCGCCGCGCGGCCGCCCTACGCGAACAGATTGACGACCGCGTCCAGTCCGCAATAATCGATCCGGCAGGTCGCGCGTTCGCGCACTACCGGTTTCGCATGGTAGGCGACGCTCACATCCGCGACCGCGAACATGGGCAGGTCGTTGGCGCCGTCGCCGATGCCAACCACCATCTTCCCGGCCATCGCCGGTTCCGCGCGCGCGCGGCGCACCGCTTCCGCCTTGGCCGCAGAGTCCACGATGGCGCCCGCGACCCTTCCGGTGAGCCTGCCGGCGGCGATCTCCAGGACGTTGGACGTCGTGAAATCGAGCCCCAGCCGCGCCTTTAGCCGGTCGGTAAAGAAGGTGAAGCCGCCCGAGACCAGCATTGTCGACGCGCCTGCCGCCTTGAACGCGGCAAGCATCGCTTCCGCCCCGGGGGAGAGGCGCAACCGCTCGTCGTAGACCCGCTCCAGCGCCGCGACCTCGAGGCCGGCCAGCAATCCCACCCGGCGGCGCAGGCTCTCGGCGAAGTCGATCTCGCCGCGCATGGTGCTGGCGGTGATCGCGGCGACCTGCGCCTTGATGCCCTGCATGTCGGCGATCTCGTCGATGCACTCGATGGTGATCAGCGTGGAGTCCATGTCCATCGCCACCAGCCCCACGCGCTCGAGCCGGCGCTCGTGGGGCACATGGGCAAAGTCGAAACGGCAGGCCGCGCAATGGGCGGCGATGGCGCCGGTCGGCGCCACGCCGGAAATCCGCACCGCCCCCGCGGCCAGGCGCGTGACAGCACCGGATTCGCAAACCTGGAGCAAGCCGGCCACGTCGGCGTCCGTCAGGCGCGGCGCCTGAACGACGAGATCAATCAATTGGGGGAGGGCGCCAGCGCCTTGGCGGCGCAGCTGGTCAGCGCAATGAACAGGCGGTCGCGCATGCCGTTCCATTCTTCCTTCGTCGAGAACGCGCGCTTCTCCGGCGGCGCATTCTCGAGATAGATCGTGACGACGAGCTTTTCCTTGTCGTTGAACAGCGCGATCAATGCGAGCGTGGCGCCGGTCAGCACCGCCCGGTTGATCATCGGGCCCTCGAAGCCGTTCATGCTGACCAGCAGCGGCTCCGGCGTCTCCATATCCTTGCTGGTGGACAGGATCCAGCGCATGTTGGCGATGATGGTCTCGCGGTCGGCCTCGAACTTGTCCGTCTCCGACTGCTCGATCTTGATGTTGGCGAACACGTCCTTGCCTTCCTGGGCCATCGGAAGGCGGAAGCCTTCGACGACGGAGATCTGCGCGGCGCCGCTGGGAAGTTGGACGGCGCGCAACTTGAACGCTTCCGGCAGCTTGGCGACCGGGCCGGCGACCAGCTTGTCCGACCAAGCGCACGTGGGCATCGCATTGGCGACGCGTTCGGCGGGACCGGCCAGGGCGGTGCCGGCAGCGGACCAGTAGAGCGTGAAGACGCCAGCGGCCACCGCGCGGCGCGCGAGTTTCATGTTACCCAAGGCTGTTCTCCAATCGTCATTCGTTGCTGTCGCGGCGCTGTAGTGCCCCGCGGCCCGTTTCAACGGGTCCTCGCTGGCGGCGCTTCGCCCTCGGGGAGCACGAAGTCGATCTTGGTCGTCTCCAGGTCGACCCGCGCCACCTTGACCTGCACCCGGTCGGCCAGACGATAAACCATGCCGCCGCGCTCGCCCGTGATTGTATGGCGCGCGGGGTCGTGATGAAAGTAGTCGCGCCCGAGCTCGCTGATGTGCAGCAGGCCGTCGACGAACACCTCGTCGAGGGTGACGAACAGGCCGAACGGCTGCACCGAACTGACGGTGCCGCTGAACGTCTCGCCAACGCGGTCGCGCATGAAATAGCACTTGAGCCAGTTGGTCACGTCGCGCGAGGCGTCGTCGGCGCGGCGTTCCATCATCGAGCAGCTCGCGCCCAGCGCGTCCCACGCGCCCGGCGCGTAGCGGTCCCCGGCCAGCACCGCCTTGATCGCGCGATGGGTCAGCAGGTCGGGATAGCGGCGGATGGGCGAGGTGAAGTGCGCGTAGGCCTCGTAGGCGAGGCCGAAGTGCCCCTTGTTGTCGGGGGTGTACACGGCCTGCTGCAGCGAGCGCAGCAGGACGGTCTGCAGCAGCAGGAAGTCCGGCCGCTCGCGGATCTTGTCCAGCAGCTTCGCGTAATCCTTGGCGGCCGGGCGGTCGCCGCCGGCCAGCGTCAGGCCGACGCCGTGCAGGAAGATGCGCAGGTTGCCCAGCTTCTCGGGCGTGGGGCCCTCGTGGACGCGGAACAGCGTCGCCTGGCGGCGGCTGATCAGGAAGTCCGCGGCGCTCACGTTCGCCGCCAGCATGCACTCCTCGATCAGCCGGTGCGCGTCGTTGCGCACCAACGGATGCACCGCCTCGATCTTCCCGTGGTCGTTGAATTCGAGCACGGTCTCCACGGTCTCGAAGTCGATCGCGCCGCGCTTCTTCCGCGACTTCGCCAGCACCTGGTAGAGCGCGTACAGGTTGCGCAGGTGCGGCAGCAGCGGCCGGTGCTGCGGCTCGACCGGCGCCTCGGCGCCCGACAGCCAGTTCCATACCTGCGTGTAGGTCAGCCGCGCCTGCGAATGCATCACCGCCGGATAGAACTTGTACTCGTCGATGACGCCCGCCGCGGAAATGCGCATGTCGCAGACCATGCACACGCGGTCGACTTCGGCCTTGAGCGAACACAATCCATTGGACAGTTCCTCGGGCAGCATCGGGATCACCCGGCGGGGGAAATACACCGACGTGCCGCGCTCGCGCGCATCGCCGTCCAGGCCGTCGCCGTCGCGGACATAGTGGCCGACATCGGCGATGGCCACGATCAACCGGAAGCCGCCGCCCTTGCCGCCGACAGGCTCGCAGTAGACCGCGTCATCGAAGTCCTTGGCGGTTTCGCCGTCGATGGTGACCAGCGGCAGCTTGCGGATGTCTTCGCGGTTCTTGATGTCGGCGGCGCGCACTTCGGCGGGCAGGCGCGAGGCCTGGCGCGCGGCCGCGGCGCTGAATTCATGCGGAAGGTCGTGCTTGCGCAGCGCGATCTCGATTTCCATTCCCGGGTCGGTGTAGTTGCCGAGGATCTCGATGACATGCGCGAGCGCCTGCGTGTGCTTGGTGGGCTGCGTGATCAGTTCGGCGACGACGATCTGCCCGGGCTTGGCGGTGGTGCGGCCGACCTTCCTGCCGTCGGGCGGGACCAGCAGGTCCTGGCTGATGCGCTTGTTCTCGGCCACCAGAAACCACACGCCGCGGTCTTCGAAGATGCGTCCGACGACGCGGGTGTTGGCGCGCTCGAGCACTTCGACGATGGCCCCTTCGGGCCGGCCGCGCTTGTCGATGCCGGTGATGCGCGCGCTGGCGCGATCGCCATGCAGCACCTTGCGCATCTCGACCGGGCCGAGGAACACGTCCGGTCCGCTGTCGTCGCGGATCAGGAATCCGAAGCCATCCGGATGCCCTTCGACCCGGCCCACGAGCAGGTCCAGCTTGTCGACGATGCACAGCGCGCCCTTGCGATTGCGCAGCAACTGGCCGTCGCGCTCCATCGCCAGCAGGCGGTTGTGGAACGCGAGCAGCGAGTCGGGCTTGACCTTCAGCAGTCCCGCGAGCTCGTCCGCGGTCAGCGGCACGCCGCGGTCGGCCAGCATCGCGAGTATCTCTGCGCGTTCCGGTGGCGTGGCGATTGACGGTGCGGATTGAGAGCGTCGCGGGCTGCGGCGATCGGCATCCGTGGATGGGGTCCGGCGCGGGCCGGTCGTGCGTGATGGAGGTTTGTTCATTGACGTAAATCGGCTTTCGCCGCTATAATTCGGGCCGCAGCCCAGATGGCGAAATTGGTAGACGCACTAGGTTCAGGTCCTAGCGGTGGCAACACTGTGGAGGTTCGAGTCCTCTTCTGGGCACCAGTTTCATATTCCCCTGATTCTCTCCCAGCGCCGGCATCAACCGGCGGACTCGCGCTGCCCGGCGAGGCTCGTTCGCCGCAGCGGAAGTGGCTTTTCGCCCGCTCCTGCAGCCCTGAATCGTAACGGGTAAACAAGCCAGACATCATACACCAGACGCGCTGTCCCGGGCGCATGTGGGCGGATTCGCGCGGCGCGCTCACCGTGTCGTTGCCGCTCCCGGTCACGCAGCGCCTTGCTCATCGCACCATCACTCGCCTCTGCATTTGCCGCGTAGGCATGAACCTACAAAGCGGTTGCCGCGCTGCCGATAGCCGGTACCCGGCCGGCGTGGGATTCTCGGTCCCATCGGTTCGCGAAGAATCGCGGCGGCGGGGGGTGGCCGGCAACGGCCCGGCCCTGGCATCCGCCGCTTGACCGGGCGCATGGCCCGTCGCGAACTCCAAGCCAGGAGATCGATCATGCGCGACAGCAAGCGACTTTCCGGAAGCACCATGCGCCGCATCGCCGCGGCATGGCTGGGTTCGGTGCTGATCGGACTCGCGGCGTCCGCCGCACAGTCCCAGATCATCACCGAGTTCACGGCCGGGATCACAGCCAACGCGCCGCCCGACGGAATCACTGCCGGACCGGACGGCTGGCGAGTTCCTCACCGGTGAATCGAAGCGGATCACACTGCCTGACTTCCCGCTTCCCGGAAAATCCACGGTACTCGTCTGGCAGGAGTCGTTGCAGAACTTCGCGATCGCGTCGGCTGGCCCGTAGCGTCACGGCGGACGGATCGCACTTCACCACCCGGAGTTTCCACAAAGCGAGGAAGAAAATGAACACGCACACATCCGCATTGCATCCGGCATCGAATCGCTTGTTCCGCCATCCGTATTCGCTGGTGAAAGGCGGCCTGGCTGTTGAGCCGCCGGACCTGGCGGACGATCGGCTGCGGAATCGCCTGCTCGCGGGTTTCCCCGACTCTTCGCGGCGGGCATTGTTGCCGCACCTGGAGCGTGTCGAGATGGCCCCGGGCGACGTGATCTGCCAATATGGCAAGCGCGCGCCGCACGTCTACTTCCCGGTGACCTCGATCGTGTCGCTCGTCTATGACATGGAAGATGGCGCCGCGGCCGAAGTCGCGATCGTCGGCAATGAAGGGATGCTGGGGCTCGGACTGTTGATGTCCGGCGAAGCGATGCCCGGGCTCGCCGAAGTGCGATGCGCCGGCCACGGCTACCGGCTGAGTGCGAGGATGCTCAAGCAGGAGTTCGACCGTTCGGGGCCGTTGCAGCATCTGCTGCTTTGCTATGCCCAGGCGTTCATGGTCGAGGTCGCCCAGAACGCCGCCTGCAGCCGCCGCCACTCGATCCGGCAGCAGCTTTGCCATTGCCTCCTGACTAGCCTGGACCGATCTGCGGGCACGGAAATGGCGCTGACCCACGAGATGATCGCTGCCTCGCTCGGTGTGCGCCGCGAGTGCGTGACCGTCGCCGCCGGCAAGCTCCGGGCGGATGCCTTGATCGAGTATCGGCGCGGACACATTACCGTGCTGGACAGGAAGGGCCTGGAAGCGCAATCGTGTGAATGCCACGGGGTGGTCAAGCAGGCGTTCGATCGGTTGCTCCCGCGCGTATTGTCCCCCGTTCTGGCGACCCTCGGCGGACGTCAGGACGGGCCGCAATTGCATGCCCCGCAACCGAAGCAGGAGATCCACTACCTGCGCGCGATGAAGTAGCGGTGCGGGCGCCGCAGCGCCGGGCGTGGAAATCACCGGTCCGTCATGCCTCGCCTGCGGCCAACCGGAATGCGCTCCAGTCCTACACGGTCCTGCCGCGCGCGCCTACGGGCCCGCCTGCCTGCAACGGGTACATTCGCCGCATGCGGGAGCCACACTGCGCTCGAACCTATCTGTCCATGTGTCGCAAGGAGGCGGAATGAAACATGCACAAGCCGAAACTACCGCGCGCAATCTCGCGCGATCGTCTGCCGAGGTTCCCGCGTTGCTGGTGCCTGGCGGTTCCTGCTCCAGCCTTTGCAGATCGGTCGATACCTGCGACCCAGAGGCCGCTCTGACGAGCCAGTTCGAACGCTCCGCGGTGCGCCTGAAGCAACCGCGCTTCACAACTCGATCCTCTGAGGAGGCACCATGACCAGCAACCCTGCGCTACCCTTTCCCGGAAGTGCGCCCCGCCAGGTCCGCCCGCGCACACTGAACGACTTTCGGGTAGCAGGATATGTTGCGGAGCCAAGACCCGCGAATGCTGCGGTAAACGTCTCCGGCTTCGTGCTGTTCAGCGTGTTGGCGATGGGCGCCTTTGTGATGCTGGACCCCTTCGGCATGTTCGGCCCGGGAGAGGTCACGACATCTTCGCCGGCGTCGCCGGCGGTCATACTTCAAACCAAACCCGCAGAGCCGGTGATGAAGCAGATCATTGCGCCACAGGCGACGGCGCCTGCGGCAAGATCCGATGGCGAGATTGCCGCTACCGCCAAGGTTGCTCGCGCTCCCATCGCTCACGCGCCCGTCGCTCCACCGATCGTCCAGGCGGATCGCGCACCGGCGATAACCGTGCAGCGTCGCGCAGGAGCCAGCGCGCCGGAATCCCGAGTCAAGCCGACGAACAGGGCTGCTGAGCCGATCGTCCGGTCCGCTCTTGAGGAACAAGCCGCGCTGCCAGCGATCGTGCTCAAACCGGAGGCACAAGCCGACGCGCCGGTGATCGTGAATCGCCTTGATGAGGTCAAGGAAGCGCCGAAGCCGGAAGTGAAGGAAGTGCCAAAGCCCGGCGCCGCTCACGAACAGCCTGCCGCGGTCAAGGAAGACTCCAACTGATCCGGCCGGGGATCCGCCAGCGGTGAGACGCTATCGCCAGCTGGCCTGCAGCGATGCGTTCCAGGTGCGCGGCGCGCCCAGGTGCAGGTAGCCGCCGCCGACGTCCTTCCAGTAGTTCTTGTCAAACACGTTGTCGACGCTGAGCCCGAACACCAGCGGCGTCCCCGCATAAGTCGTGCTGTAACGCGCACCAAGGCCGAACACGTGGTAGCCGTCGACCCATACGGCATTGTCGTCGGTCGCCGGCCGGCTGGCGGCATACTGCCACCGGCCGTTGAACGCCAGCCCGGTGCCCGGCGGCGCGTATTCGACGAACACGCTCGCCCGCCGCTTCGCCACATTGGCCTTCTGCCGGCCGTCGCGCGCCGGGTCGCCGGTCGCTTGCTGCTCGGAGTCCAGCAACGTGACGCCGCCGAACACCGTCAGTTCCGGCGTTACCCGGCCGGAGGCATTGAATTCGATTCCGGTGTGCACCTGCTTGCCGTTCTGGATCCAGGTATTCGTCGCATCGACGTATTCCAGCGGCTTCTCGATGCGGAACAACGCCGCCTGCAGATTCAAGTCGGGGACCACGTCCCACTTGACGCCCGCTTCGTATTGGCGGCTGGCCAGCGGATCGAGCAACTGATTCTGGTTGACGGCGCCCAGCGGCGCCGGGTCGCCCTGTTCCAGTCCCTTGGCGTAGTTCAGGTAGGTCGAGACACTGGGCCGCGGCTTGAACAGCAGCGCGAAATTGGGCGTGAACACGTCGCGGCGCCATTCGAACTCCGCGGCGCCGGTCGCCACGCGTTCGACGCGGGTCTGCCGGCCGCCGGCGATCAGTTTCCACGCGGGGCCGAACGAGATGGTGTCCTGGCCGTAGAAGCCCGTTTCCCGCTGGCGATAGCTCACCGCGGGGTATAACGGCTCCGGCGCGGCCGGCAGCTGGACCGGCGCGAAGTAGTTGCCGACGCCGGAAAAGTTGAACGCCTGGTCGGGATTGCTGATCGTGTTGCGGTACTGCGAGGCGCCGAACGCAAGGTCGTGGCGGAGGGGGCCGGTGGCCAGCGTGCCGCGGAACATCGCTTCGACCGTGCGCGGATTGCGGGTCTCGTTGATGCTCCGGTAGTCGTACAGGTCGAAGTCGTAGTTCGCGTAAAAGCCGTAGGGAAAGGCCACGTAGTCGTCCGCCTTGCGGCGCATGCTGTTCACCTGCAACGTCGCCAGCCAGCCGCGGGGCAGGTCGATGTCGAGCTTTCCCTGCAGCGTCGCGGTGCGGGTGAAGAACGGCTTGGTCCAGGACTGGGCGTTCATGAGCACGCGCGGGTCGACGCCCGCCGGCACGGTCGCCCCGTCAAGAAGCTGAAACCCTGGCACGGTGATCTGGTAGCGCTCCTGGTACTCGGCGTCGAGCTCGAGCTTGACGCCCTTCGCCAGGCGCCAGTCCAGCGCGGCCGCGCCCAGGCGGCGATCGCCATCGGCGCCGCGCGCATAGGAGCGGAGCGTCTCGTTGGCGATGTTGAAACGGTAGGCGATGTTGCCGGCCGCATCGGCGGGCGCGCCGAAGTCCAGGTGCTGGCGGAAGGCGTGATAGCGGTCGTATCCAAGCTCGAGCCCGAGGAAGGGCGCCGGACGCGGGCGCTTGGTCACGTAGTTGACGACCCCGCCGGGGCGGCTGAATCCGCTCTCGACCGCGCCGAGGCCTTTCAGGATCTCGATGCGCTCCTTGTTCTCCAGCGCCACCGCCGCGTCGTGGGAGATCCGCATACCGTTGATCCGGTAGCTGTTCCAAACGTCGAGCTCGAAGCCCCGGATGTTGATGCTGTCGTAGTAGCCGGCGGGCGCATACGACTCGGCGACGCTGGGATCGTTGAGCACCGCGTGCGTGAGCAGCGTCGCATGCTGCGCGTCGAGCAATTGTCGGTTGAAAACGCTCACGGATGCCGGCGTGTCGAGCAGGGGCGCCTCGCCCAGCGAGCCGACGCGCGCGGTCGTTGCCTTGACGCCGGGCTCGCGCTTGCCCGTGACGACGGTCGATGAGAGTTCGGCCGGCGCGTCCTGGCCCAAGGCCGGCGCGGCGATCGCGAGTATGAGCAGAGCGGAAATCAGGTGTCGCATACATGCCTTTCTTGCGCGAGGCAGGGAAGCAGGTACGAGACACGCCGGACGGGCTTCCCTGCGCTAGCATTACCTAGATCAGGTTCAAAGGGTATTTCTCACCCGCGCCGACCTCCGGCGCAGGACCCCTAGCGAAAAACGGATACTGCGCGGCAAGTATAACCCAGCCGCCGCCGCGGCGGCACTAGACAAGCAGGCGGTCGATCGCGGCGCAGGCGATCGCCAGGCGCGCGGCGGGCGCGCCATGCAGCGGCACCGGAATGACACCGATCCGGGCCAGCGTCTGCCGGCACTGGTCCATGAACCATGCGCGGCGGCCAGGGTCAGGAAAGCAGCGCTGCGGGTCCGGCTCGAAAGGGACATCGATATCCGTCAGCAGCCACAGGTCGTACGTATCCCGCGTTGCCTGCTCCCGGATCCAGTCGGGCGTCGCGCCGAACAGCACGTCGCTCCACAGCGCAATGGTGGCCAGGTTGGTGTCGCAGATCAGGATCTGCGTGGCCTGCGCCGCGCCGGCGATTTCCGCGGCGCGCTGGCCGCGCGCGATCCATGGCACGTCCGCGGCGCTGCCGTGCCTGCCCGTCGCATCGAGATAATCGCGGGCGTACTCCGGAACGTGCACGGTCGCATAGTGCCGCGCGAGATGCCCCGCCAGCGTCGACTTGCCCGTCGACTCCGGGCCGAACAGGCACACGCGCCGCAGCCGGCCAACCACGGCGGCAGGGCGCGAGTCCCGTCCGGAGTACCGGGTCGGCACGTACTGCAACGCGGCCGCGGGCAGGCAGGGAACGAAACGCGCGCCGATGGCGGCGGCCAGCGCGGCATCGCCGCCGCCGCTTCCGAACAGCAGCGCGCAGCGCCGCGCACAAGGCAATTCCGCGATGCGTTCGCTCCAGGCGGAAGCGTCCTCCGGGCCGCGCGCGGGATCGCGCGGCTCAGGGGCGATGGCCGGTACGACCGTGATGTCGGGGTAGAGGCCGGTTAACCATGCCGCTCGCGCGTGCACCGCAGCGGCGTCCGGCGGGCGACCGCAGACGACAACCGTCAGCGCATCGGCATAGGCGCGCGCAAAGTCGATCATGAAGCGCATTTGCCGGTCCGGAAGGCGCTGCAGGTCCGCGATCAGTCCGTCCGCCGGCTCCGCGAATCCGAAGGCCATGCCTGTCCGCCCGGCCGGTTCCGGCTCAGCAGTCCGCCGGTATGTCCTTCGGCCGCATCGTGTCGTAGATCTCGAACGGCTGGTGGATCCACGGATTGTCGGGAAGGTACTCGACGAAATAGTCGGGCTTGAACACCGAGCAGGCCTTGTACCAAAGAACCGCGGTGCGCAGCGCGGTGACCTGCGGGTAGCGCTGCGGCAGCGTGCGCGTGACCGCCTCCAGCGTGACGCCCGAATCGACCAGGTCGTCGACCAGCAGCACCCTGTCGCCCAGGCGCCCGCTGGCCATCGTCATCTGGTCGGCGATGATCAGCTCGCCGCGTATCGTGCCGGCCTTTTCGGTGTACGAACTGGTCGAGAGTATGGCCAGCGGCAGGTCGTAGATCCGCGAGAGCACATCGCCGACCCGCAGTCCGCCGCGCGCGATGCAGATGAGCTGGTTGAACTGCCAGCCCGATTCGTGGATCTGCTTCGCGAGCCGCTCCGTCTGCTTGTGGTACTGGTCCCAGGTGACATGCAGGTCTGCCATTGCTACCTCGCGCGCGCGTACGTCGGTCAAAGAAACGGATGCCGGATCAGGATCGTCTCATCGCGGTCCGCGCCCGTGGAGATCATCGCGATGGGCACGCCGGTCAGCGCCTCGATGCGCCGCAGGTAGGCCTGCGCGGCGGGATTGAGCTCGCTGAAGTGATTGACCCCGACGGTGCTCACGGTCCAGCCGGGAAGGGTCTCGAACACCGGCACGCATTTCGACACGGCGTCGGCGCCCGCGGGCAGCAGGTCGAGCGGCTGGCCGTCGACCAGATAACCTGTGCAGATGCGCACTTCGGCGAGGCCGTCGAGCACGTCGAGCTTCGTGATACAGAGGCCGCTCACGCCATTGATCTGCAGCGACCGCTTGAGCGCCGCCACGTCCAGCCACCCGCAACGGCGCGGCCGGCCGGTGACCGATCCGAATTCATTGCCGCGCTTGGCGAGGGCGGCGCCGACATCGTCGGTCAGCTCGGTCGGGAACGGCCCCGAGCCCACGCGTGTCGTGTAGGCCTTGACGATGCCCAGCACATAGTCGAACGCCTGCGGACCGACGCCCGCGCCGGCCGCCGCGGCGCCCGCCACGCAGTTCGACGACGTGACATAGGGGTAGGTGCCATGATCAACGTCGAGCAGCGCGCCCTGCGCGCCCTCGAACAGCAGGTTTTCGCCGCGGCCCCGCGCCGCGTGCAGCAGCGCCGCCACGTCGGCCACCATCGGCCGCAGCGCGTCGGCAAAGCCGAGCGCCGCGTCCAGCGTCTGCTGAAAATCGACGGCCGGCTTCTCGTAGTATTTCGTCAACAGGAAGTTGTGATAATCAAGCACTTCGCGCAGCTTGGCGGCGAACTGCGCCGGGTTGTACAAGTCCTGGACCCGGATGCCGCGGCGGGCGACCTTGTCTTCGTACGTGGGGCCGATGCCGCGGCCCGTCGTCCCGATCTTGCTGTCGCCCTTGGCTGTTTCGCGCGCCTGGTCGATCGCGACGTGATAGGGCATCACCAGCTGGCACGCCGGCGAAATCTTCAACCGCGAGCGCACCTCGACGCCGGCGGCTTCAAGCTCGCCGATTTCCTTCAGCAATTCGCCGGGGGCGATGACCACGCCGTTGCCGACGTAACAGGCGACCTGCGCGCGCATGATGCCGGACGGAATCAGGCGCAACACCGTCTTGCGTCCGCCAATCATCAGCGTGTGGCCGGCATTGTGCCCACCCTGAAACCGGACCACGCCCTGCGCATACTCGGTCAGCCAGTCGACGACCTTGCCCTTGCCTTCGTCCCCCCACTGGGTACCGATGACGACAACGCTCTTGTTCATGCTGCTCCCCTTGCTCAAACCGGTTGGACTTGCCATACGCCGTCGACCAGCGCCAGCCGACGATTGCAGCCGTGCGCTCGCGGATCGGCAGCCGCGCCTTCGATTCCTGCCACGATCATTTCACCGGCAGCGCGCAACCGCACGACCGCCGCGAGCAGCGCGGGATCGTCGGCATCGGGCGCGAGCACGCCCGGGCGGGCGGCGGCGCCCGGTACCCGTTGGGCCAGTTGCCGCGGATACAGGCTGAACCCGGTCGCCGGCCGCGCGCGGCCGAACGCGGCGCCGATATTGTCGTACCGTCCGCCGCGGCCGATGGCGACCGCGGCCCCGGCGGCGTACGCGGAAAACACCACGCCATTGTGATAATCGAGATCCCGCAGTTCGGCCAGGTCGATCTGCACCGCGACGCGCGCGCCGTCGATCGCGCCGACCAGCGTGCGCAAGTCAGCCAGCGCCGCGCCGATCTGCGGCAGTGCAGGCAGTTCTCGCGCCGCCCGCTCCAGCACCGCATGGGCCTCGCCGTACAGTTCCGGCAGCACCTGGAAACTTCGCCGTGCCGCTTCCGGCAGTCCGCGCGTCAGCTCGCCTATCCTGGGCACGTTCTTGGCGCGCATCGCGGCAAACAGCTCTCCCGCCAGTTCGGGTTCGAGCGCGGCGTCCGCGACCAGGGCGCGGAAAACTCCGACGTGGCCGAGATCGAGGTGGATCCGGGGCACGCCCAGCAGCGTCAGCGACGAGAGCATCAGGCGCAGGACCTCGCGGTCGGCGGCGATGCCGGCATGGCCATACAACTCGGCGCCGACCTGCATGACCTCCCGCGTCTGCGCCAGGCCCATCGGCCGGGTGTGGAGCACGCTGCCGGCATAGCACAGGCGCGAAATCCCCTCGGCGTTGAGCAAGTGCGCGTCGATGCGCGCGACCTGCAGCGTCGTGTCCGCGCGCAGCCCGAGCAGGCGGCCGCTGAGCTGGTCGACGACCTTGAACGTGTACAGGTCCAACTCGCGCCCGGTTCCCGTCAGCAGCGATTCGAGATGTTCGAGCAGGGGCGGCCGCACCAGCCGGTAGCCATGCAGCGCGAAGTGGTCGAGGAGCCGCCGGCGGATGCGCTCGACGGCCTCAGCCTCCGTGGGCAGGAGGTCGTCGATGTACTCCGGCAACAGCCATTTGCGCATCGTCAGTCGGCGCGGGATTCGCAGCGTCCGGCGGTTGCCATCAGGACGCCATGGCGGGCCGAAACGGCCGGCGCGGCGGGGCAGGAATATGTGCAGGATTCCATGACGGGGCGCTCAGGAGAACCACTGCTCGCCGAACAACGCCGCGAGTCCCGCGGCGATGCAAACCAGGCCGATGAACCGCAGCTGTCCGTCGCTAAGCTGGGTGAGCCGCGCGAAGGTAGTGCGCCAGAGCCCCGGGGCCAGGAACGGCAATATGCCTTCGATGATCAGGACCAGCGCCAATGCAGCCCACAAATTGTCTGGCATGCAAGGTCCCCGCCCTTACTTGCCGGACTTGCCCGGATTGGAGTTCTTCAAATATTTGAAGAACTCGGCATTGGGTTCCAGTACCAGCACGTCGCCCTTCGACTTGAAGCTCTGCTTGTACGCCTCGAGGCTGCGGTAGAACGCATAGAACTCGGCGTTCTGACCGTAGGCCGCCGAATAGACCGAGGTGGCCTTGGCGTCGGCCGCACCTTTGATCTGTTGCGCCTTCTTGTAGGCTTCGGCGAGGATGACTTCGCGCTGCTTGTCGGCATCGGCCTGTATCCGCTCCTTTTCGGCCGCGCCCTCGGAACGAAGCTCATTGGCGACACGCTTGCGCTCGGCTTCCATCCGGCGGTACACGGAATCGCTGATCTCCTGGACGTAGTCGACGCGCTTCAAGCGGACGTCGACGATCTCGGCGCCGAAAGTCTTGGCGTCCAGGTTGCCCTTCTGGCGGACGATTTCCATGATTCGGTCGCGCTCGCCGGACACGACTTCGTGCACGGTTCGCTTGCCGAACTCTTCACGCAGGATGGCGTTGACGGTCTGCGACAAACGTGCCTTGGCGCGTTCCTCCGCGTCGACGCTGGCCGAGCCGCTGGAAATCGTTTCATAAAACTGCTTGGTGTCGACGATGCGCCACTTGACGAACAGATCGACCAGGACATTCTTTTTCTCGGAGGTCAGGAAGCGTTCGGCCTCGGACGTGTCCAGCGTAAGGATGCGCTTGTCAAAGAAGCGGACGTTCTGCAGCAGCGGGACCTTCCAGCTCAGGCCTGGCTCATCCTTGATGCGGATCAGCTCGCCCAACTGGAAGACCACGGCGAACTGCCGCTGATCGACCATGAACATCGATTGCGAGAGGACCAGCAGTAGGGCCACGATCAGAGCGGCAGCGGGAGCGAATATCTTCATGGCGTTTCTCCCTACCGTTCCCGGCCGCGCAAACTCTCGCGGGCCCGGCTAGGCGCATCGATGGTGACAGTGGTTTCGGCGGCCGGGGCGGTGCGGGGAAGTTCGCCCGCGACGCCCGCAACCTGCCCCTGGGCGATCAGCTTGTCCAGAGGCAGATAGAGCAGGCTGTTGCCGCCTTTCTGGTCAACCAGGACCTTGCTCGTGGTGCTGAGCACGGACTGCATCATGTCCAGGTACAGCCGGTCGCGCGTGACGCCGGGCGCCTTGCTGTACTCGGCCAGCACTTGCTTGAAGCGGGTCGCGTTGCCTTCGGCTTCCGCGACGATGCGGCCTGCGTAGCCCTCGGCTTCCTCGAGCAGGCGGGAGGCATTGCCGCGCGCCTTGGGGACAACGTCGTTCGAATACGCCTGGCCTTCGTTCTTCTGGCGCTCGCGATCCTGGCCGGCCTTGACCGCCTCGTCGAAGGCGCCCTGCACCTGCTCCGGGGGTTGCGCATTCTGCATCGTCACGCGCACGACGTTCACGCCCGTCTTGTAGCGGTCGAGGATCTCCTGCATCAGGGCTTTGGTTTGCGCGGCGATCTGCTCGCGGCCCTCGTTGAGCACGAAATCCATCTTCGTCTTGCCGACGACTTCGCGGATCGACGTTTCTGCAACCTGGCGCACCGCCTCCTCATCGTGCTCGCGGTTGTTGAAGACGTTGTCCTCGACGCTCTTGAGATTGTATTGCACGGCGAACTGGATATCGATGATGTTCTCGTCATCGGTGAGCATCAGCGATTCCTTGGGCATCTTGGTGCTCTTGCTGCCGCGGTAGCCGACCTCGACAGTCTTGACCTGGGAGAGATTCACCACCTCGACGCTCTGGATCGGGTAGGGGAGATGCCAGCGCGGACCGGGGAGGGTGGTCTCCGTGTACTTGCCGAAGGTCAGCACGATGCCGCGGCGGCCCTGGTCGACGATGTAAAAGCCGCTGGCGAGCCAGATCAGAAGAATGACGGCGATCAGAAGGCCCATCCCGCCCAGCGGCAGGTTGCTCAACGTGCGCCGCGGCGGCTCGGGGCTTTCGCCACCGCCTTTGCGGCCGAACAGCGCGTTGAGCCGCTGGCCGAGGTTATTCCAGATCTCGTCGAGGTCTGGCGGTCCGCTGTTGTTGTTGCCGCCGCTGCCGCGGCCGGGCTTGCGGCCCCATTGTGGATCGTTCAAGGACATGGCGATTGATCAGGTGGTCTGCATGGTGGTGGATTCGTCGGGAACGACCTGCCCGTGGGCGGGCGACGGGAAAGTTTCTGCGAACAACTGGTGCACGGCATCGCAGCCGGCGCCGGTCAGCGCACTCAGGCGGATCGTGCGAATCTTACCATACTCATTTCGCTCGATTCCCGGCGGCAGCCCCGCCAGATCGCACTTGTTCAGCACATGAATCTGCGGGACGGTTTCGGCGCCGATCTCGGCGAGCACTCCCTGCACCGCCTCCGTCTGCATCGCGTGTTCCGGATGGCTGGCGTCGATCACATGCAACAGCAGATCGGCCTCGATGGCTTCCTGCAAGGTGGCGCGGAAGGCGGCGACCAGTCCGTGGGGCAAATCGCGGATGAAGCCCACGGTATCGGAAAGCACGACTGGCTCGGAGCCCGCGGAATGGACGCGCCGCAGCGTCGTGTCGAGCGTGGCGAACAGCTGGTCGGCGGCGTAGACATTTTCCCGCGTCAGGCGATTGAACAGTGTCGACTTGCCGGCATTGGTGTAGCCCACGATTGCCACGTTCCGGGCCTCGCTGCGCTGGCGTGCGCGGCGCTGCGTCGCGCGTTGCGTGGCCACCCTGGCCTGTCGTTCCTTGAGGGCCTTGATGCGCGCGCGCAGCAGCTGGCGGTCCGTCTCCAGCTGCGTTTCGCCCGGGCCGCGCTGGCCGATGCCGCCGCGCTGGCGTTCGAGGTGGGTCCAGCCGCGAACCAGCCGGGTCGCCAGATGTTCGAGTTGGGCCAGCTCGACCTGGAGCTTGCCTTCCGCGCTCTTGGCGCGCAGCGCGAAGATGTCCAGTATCAGCGTCACCCGGTCGACCACGCGGCACTCGAGCGCGCGCTCCAGGTTGCGCTCCTGCGCCCCCGACAACGGATGGTTGAAGATGACGAGCTCCGCGCCGGTTTCCCGGCACAGTGCGGCGATCTCGCCGACCTTGCCGGAACCCGCAAAGAGCGCGGCGTCCGGCCGCTGCCGCCGGCCCGTCACGACGCCGGCGATCCGGGCGCCCGCCGAGCGCGCCAGCTCGTTGAGCTCGACCAGGTCGGCGGCCGGATTGCCGGCGCCGAAGTCGAGCTGAACCAGGATGGCGCTGTCGCCGCCCTGATGGCGTTCAAACATGATGCAATGGGCCGGGGTCGCGGCGCGCGGGAGGGTGGGGCAGATCAGGCCTCGGCCGGGGCGTCGGCGTGGGGCAGGGTGATCGCGCGGGCCGGAACGACGGTGGAGATCGCGTGCTTGTAGACCATCTGGGTGACCGTGTTCTTCAGCAACACGACGTACTGGTCGAAGGATTCGATCTGGCCCTGAAGCTTGATGCCGTTGACCAGGTAGATGGAGACCTGCACATGCTCCTTGCGAAGCTGGTTCAAGAACGGGTCTTGTAACAGTTGCCCTTTGGTGCTCATGGTATTGACTCCATTGTTATGTCGACAAGTCCACGCGGAAAACAGCCGTCCGCGGGGCATTCACTTTACTCGATTTTCCGGCCTTGCGCCAATGCAGATGGGGCCTCGAAACGCCAATTCAAGAACGCTTGGGACGCCCAGCAAATGGATTGTGGCCGCTCTTGAATTGCACGACCAAGGGAGTGCCCTGCAATTTGAACGCGTCGCGGAAAAAATGTTCCAGGTAACGCTTGTACGACTCCGGAATCGCGTGCAGCGCCGAACCGTGAATGACGACGATCGGGGGATTCATCCCGCCCTGGTGGGCGTAGCGCAGCTTGGGGCGGCCGAGCCCGTCGCGCGGCGGCTGCTGCCGCTGCACCGCCAGCTGCAGCGTCCGCGTCAGGCGCGGCGTGGCGAGCTTCGCATTCGCCGCGGCAAAGGCCTGCTTGATCGAGGCGAACAGCTCGTTGATGCCGGTGCCATCCAGCGCCGAGATGTAGTGATGCCTGGCAAACGCGAGGAAGCCCAGCTTGCGGTCGAACTCCCGCTTGATGTGCTCCCGCTGTTCCGCCGGCAGGCCGTCCCACTTGTTGATGCCGACCACCAGCGCCCGCCCGGCCTCGAGGATGAAGCCCGCGATATGCGCGTCCTGGTCACCCACGTCCTGCCGGGCATCCAGCAGCAGCACCACTACGTTGGCATCGTCGATGGCCTGGAGTGTCTTGATGACCGAGAACTTCTCGATCGCTTCCGTGACCTTGCCGCGGCGGCGCACGCCCGCGGTGTCGATCAGCGTGTACGGCTCGCCGCTGCGCTCGAAGTCCAGATAGATCGAGTCCCGGGTCGTCCCCGGTTCGTCGAAGGCGATGACGCGTTCTTCTCCCAGCAACGTATTCACGAGCGTCGATTTGCCGACATTCGGCCGGCCCACAATCGCGATCCGGGGTCGCTTCACAGTGCCGGCCCGTTCCTCGTCGTCGTCCTCGGTCGGGAAATCCTCCAGAGCAAGTTCGATCAGCTCCTGGACATTTTCGCCATGTGCCGAGGAGATCGGGAGCGGCTCGCCCAGGCCCAGCTCGAAAAAATCCGCGACGACGCGCTCGCGGATCATTCCTTCGGCCTTGTTCACCGCCAGCAGGTAACGGCGGCCGCTCTTGCGGATCAGTTCGGCAATGGTCTTGTCGTCGGGCATCAGTCCTTCGCGGCCGTCGACCAGGAAGATGATGACATCGCCTTCGTCCATCGCCTGGCGCGTCTGCCTGGCCATCGCCGCCATGATCCCCGTCTTGGTCACGGGTTCGAATCCGCCCGTGTCGATGACCAGATAGGGCTTGCCGCCGCCGCGGCCGTGGCCGTAGTGGCGGTCGCGGGTCAGTCCCGGATAGTCGGCGACGATGGCGTCGCGCGTCCTGGTCATCCGGTTGAACAGCGTGGACTTGCCGACGTTGGGCCGGCCGACCAGCACGACGATGGGCTTCACTGCGACGCCCCGGCGCAGGATGCCGTCCGGCCGCGCCGCGGCAGCGCGCGGCGCCGCGTGACGGTCGCCTGCGAAGACTTGCTCACGGGCGTGGCATCATTGCGCGACAAGATGGAAGAGTCCGCCACGCCGGGTCTGCACCAGAATGCCGTCATTGAGCGCAACGGGCTGCGCCGTCGCCGGGCTGCCGTCAGTCGCGATGCGTCCAACCAGCGATCCGTCGTTGCGGCTGAGCAGGTGCGCGTAGCCTTCATAGTCGACCACCGCCAGGTAATCGCCGATCAACTGGGGCCCGCCCGGCGAGCGCGAGACCAGCTTGTCCTGTTTCCACACCGACGCCCCGGTATCCTGGTCCAGCGCATGCACCGCGCCTTTGTCGTCGGTGATGTAGAGGTGGCGGTTGTCGAGCAGCACGCCGTCCTTGCCAGGAATGTCGCGCGACCAGAGGAAGGTTCCGCGCTTGGGTTCGAAACAGGCCACGCGACCCTGGTAGGCGGCGGCGCACACCGACGTCGTGCCGATCGCCGGCATGCTGGTGATGTCCGCGATGCGCTCGAGTTCCGTCGCGCCCTTGGGTTGCGCAACCGTGCCTTCCCAGCCCAGGACTCCGCGCTCGAGGTCGAACGCCAGCAGCTTGCCGCCGGCTACACCCAGGAACACGCCCCCACGGGCGATGATGCCGCCGGCCTGGTTGCGCACCGAGAGCGCCGGCATGGCCCGCTGCAGGACCCAGCGCCTGGCGCCGTCAGCGGCGGCCAATCCGAATACGTTGCCGTCGCCGGACCAGACGACCACGGTCTTGTCGCCGATCCGGGGCGGTCCCAGCACTTCGCTCGAAATGCGCGACTTCCACAGCGGCTTGCCGGCGTTGTCGAAGGCAAGCACGTCGCCCTTGGCCGTCCCGACCACGACCGTGCCGGCGTCGGCGCCGACTCCGGCGGAGAGCCTGGTCCCCGCGTTGATGCGCCAATTGAGCCTGCCGGTCGCCGGATCGAAACTCGCCAGCGATCCGTCTGGCGTTGCAGCGTATACGGCGCCCGGCGCGACGGCCGGGGTGAACCCCGGCTGGCCGGCCGCATTGAGCGGTTGTTGCCATGCCACCCGTCCGGCCGCGGTTGCTTTGATGTCAGGCAGCGGCGCGGGTGGTTTTTCATCCTTGCCCGACAACCAGGAACAACCCGGCAGCATGAACGCGCAGGCGGCGAGCAGACCCGCCAGCGCCAGGGGCCTGCCCAGGGGAACACAGCCGGCCGCCTTCATTTCGATTCACCGAGGCTGTCGAGCTTCAGCTGGACATAGCCGCGGTGCGCGCCTTTTGGATCCAGCTTGAGCAGCGCCGCCTGGTAGGCCGCGCGGGCTTCCCCGGTCTTGCCGGACGCGGCAAGGATGTCTCCCTTCGCGTCCGCATACAGGCCATCCAGTTGCTCATCGTGCTTGGCATCGAGGGTGCGCAACGCGTCATCGTAGGCCTTTTCGTCGAGCAGCACGTACGCGAAGCGCAGCCGCGCGATCTGCTTGAGTTCGTCTTCCGACGCGCGATCGATCACCCACTGGAGATGTGTCTTGGCCAGTGCCTTGTCGTTGGCATCGACTGCCAGTTTCGCCAGCAGCAGCGCCCCGCGCGATGCGTACGCGCTGCCCGGATACTTGTCGAGCAGCTGCGCGCCCGCGTCCTTGGCCTTGTCCAGCGCGCTGGTGGCGGCGGCCTGGCTGATGGCGTTGTACAGGACGGCCGCCTTCTCGGATTGCGATCGCGAATACCAGCGCCATCCCTGCACCGCTATGATGACCATGCACAGCACCGTGACGACCCCCGTCACGTACTTGCCGTAAGCCTCCCACCAGGCCTGCAGGGCGGATAGCTTTTCCTGTTCTTCCAAATCGTATACAGCCATGTCGGTTCCTAATGTTGTAGTAGTGCCGCAAATTGTTCGCGCAGCGCGGCGATGGACAGGCGGCGCTGCTCCCCGGGCTCGCGCAATGGCTTGATACTGATTTCGCCGGCCGCCGCCTCGTCCTCACCGACGATCAGCGCGAGGCGCGCACCGCTCCCGTCGGCCTTTTTCATCTGCGACTTGAAGCTGCCGCCGCCCGCATGGACGACGACGGCGTAGCCGGCGTCGCGCAGCGCTTCGGCCGCGCGGTTGGCAAGGCCCGCGGCGCCGGCGCCGGCATGGATCACGTACGCATCGGGGGTCGTCCCCGGGCCAGAGCCGCGCTCCTGCAACGCCAGGATTACCCGCTCGATGCCCATGCCGAACCCGGTAGCGGGCGCCGGCTTGCCGCCCAGCTGCGCGAACAAACCGTCGTACCGCCCCCCGCCGGTGATGGTCAACGGCGCGCCGCCTATGGGCGCGACGAACTCGAAGACCGTGCGGTTGTAATAGTCCATGCCGCGCACCAGCCGGGGATTGACCGCATAGGCGATGCCGGCGTCCTTCAGCAGCGATTGCAGGCCGTCGAAGTGCGCGCGCGATGCATCGCCCAGCAGGTCGAGAAGCCGCGGCGCATCGCCGATCAGCTTTTGCATTGCCGGGTTCTTGCTATCGAGGATGCGCAGGGGATTCGTGTGCAGCCGGCGCCGGGCGTCCGCATCGAGCGCGTCTTCGCTGGCGCCGAAATGGCGGATCAGCTGCTCGCGGTGAATGCGGCGCTCGACGGCGTCGCCGATGCTGTTGAGCTGCAGCTCGACACCGTCCAGCCCCAGTTTCTGCCACAGGCGCGCCAGCATGACAATCTGCTCGGCATCGACATCCGGGCCCTCGAACCCGAGCGCCTCTACGTCGAACTGGTAGAACTGGCGGTAACGGCCTTTCTGCGGACGCTCGTGCCGGAACATCGGTCCTATGGTCCACACGCGCTGCGGCCCGTTGTACAGGAGATTGTGCTCGATCGCCGCGCGAACGATCCCGGCGGTGGCCTCGGGGCGCAGCGTCAGCGCGTCGCCGTTCATGCTGTCGACGAACGAGTACATCTCCTTCTCGACGATGTCGGTGACTTCGCCGATGCTGCGCACGAACAGCGCAGTCGGCTCCACGATGGGCGTGCGGATCAGCCGGTAGCCGTACTGCCGGAACACCCCGCGGACGGTGTCCTCAAAAAACTCCCAGGTGCCGGCCTCATCCGGCAGCAGGTCGTTCATGCCTTTCACCGCTTGCAGGGCGGGACTGGCCGTCGGCATCACCATCTGCGTCATCCGGCAACCTTGAGCGGAATCACGGACCGGGCGCGCGCGCCCGCCGCTCCTGCGTCGGGCTCCCCACCGGCCGGCTCCGCGCCCGGGCGATAGGTCCTCCTGACGTAGGCTTCGACCAATTGCTGGAACTCCTCGGCAATGCGTTCGCCCTTGAGCGTGACGGTCTTCGCGCCATCTTCGTACACCGGCGCCACCGGCGTCTCGCCTGTTCCGGGAAGGCTGATCCCGATGTTCGCCATCTTCGATTCGCCGGGGCCGTTGACGACGCAACCCATCACCGCGACAGCCATTGCCTCGACGCCGGGGTACCGCGCCTTCCAGACCGGCATCTGTTCGCGCAGGTAGGTCTGGATGCTGGCGGCCAGCGCCTGAAAGGTCGTGCTGGTCGTGCGTCCGCAGCCCGGGCAGGCGGTGACCAGCGGCGCGAACGAACGAAAGCCCATCGTCTGCAGCAATTCCTGCGCGACGATCACTTCGCGCGTGCGGTCGCCGCCCGGTTCGGGCGTGAGGGAAATGCGGATGGTGTCGCCGATGCCCTCCTGCAGCAGCACCGCCATGGCCGCGGTCGAAGCGACGATTCCCTTGGAACCCATTCCGGCCTCGGTCAATCCCAGGTGCAGCGGATAGTCGCAGCGCCGGCTCAAATCGCGATAGGCCGCGATCAGATCCTGGACGTCGCTGACCTTGCAGGAGATCACGATCCGGTTGCGGGGCTGGCCGAGTTCCTCGGCCCGCTGCGCCGAAGCGACCGCGGACTCGATCAACGCGGAGCGCATCACCGCCGGCGCCGGACGCGGGTCATCCAGTCCGGCGTTGTCGTCCATCATGCGCGCCAGCAGATCCTGGTCGAGGCTTCCCCAGTTCACGCCGATGCGCACCGGCTTGTCATTGGCGCAGGCGAATTCGATCATCTCGGCGAACTGCGTGTCGCGCTTGCTGCCCTTGCCTACGTTGCCTGGATTGATGCGGTACTTGGCGAGGGCCTCGGCGCACTCGGGATGCGCGGCCAGCAGTTTGTGACCGTTGAAGTGGAAGTCGCCGATCAATGGGACATGGCAACCCTGCCGCGCGAGCAGGTCACGGATGCGCGCGACCTGCGCCGCCGCGGCCATCGTGTCGACGGTCAGTCGCACCAACTCCGAGCCGGCGCGGGCAAGCGCGAGGACCTGCGCGGCCGTCGCGGCCGCATCGGCGGTGTCGGTATTGGTCATGCTTTGCACGACGATCGGCGCGTCGCCGCCGAGCTTCACGCCGCCGACATCGACCTGGCGCGTCTGCCGACGCAGGATTGAGCGCTGTCCCATGGCGTCAGGGGCGCGGCGCCGCAAGCGTCAGACGAGCAATCTCGGCACGGGTGTGGGGCACGAGGTCGACGGGGTTTCCGTCGAATTGAAGTCGCACGACGCTGGCGTTGCCGATGCGCAGCGTGAGCGGCAGCATGCCCGTCAAAGTACGCCTGTCTCCGGCAGCCAGCTCGCGCTGGAGCAGGACTTCGCCGCGTGCGTCGCGAACTTCGACCCAAGACGGGCCGGCGAACTCGAAGTCGAGGCGTCCGCTGGCCACACTTTGACCCGCGGCTGCGGCTGGCGCTGTCGACGGCGGGTTCGCCTGCGTGGCGGTTACGGGCGGCGTTGCGGGTGCCGCCTGCGCGGCGGGGGCCGCCTGTGGCGCGACGCTCGGCGGTGGCTCGACCGGCGGCAGGCTGGCCGGTTCCGTGGCCGCCGCAGAGCCTGGCGGCGGTGCGTCCTCGGGGGATGTTGCGGGCGGCGCGATGACTGCGCCAGAGGTCTCCTTGCGCGCCTTCTTCCCGGAAGCGGGCACGACCGTGAATTCGTAATAGGCGACACCGGCAATGAGCACGAGTATCAACGCGACGGGAATCAGCCAACGCACCCATGCCGGCCCCCCGCCATTGGCGAGCGGCAATTCTCCCATCGTCGGGGCGAGCTGCTGGATTGGCGCGGTGGCAGCGGGCGCGACCAGGTTGCTTGCCTGCAGCAGCGCTTCGGCATCGACGCGCAACAGGCGCGCATAGTTGCGGATGAAGCCGCGCACAAACGTCGGTCCCGGCAGAGCGTCGAGATCGTCGTTTTCGATGGCAACCACCTGCCGGCGCGCCAGCTTGAGCTGGTGCGCGACATCGTCCAGCGTGAGCTGGGCGGCCTCGCGAAGGGCGCGCAACTGCGCACCGGCGCTTGGCGCATCGTCAATGGCCCCGGGCGCGGGCTGGACGCCCGGTTGCTCGAACACGGGACCGGTCATTGGCAACCGCCACTGGCGATCAGTTTCACTTCCTTGGCATTCGGGTAACGCTGGCGCAGCTGGAACAGGTAGCTCGCTTCATCGGGCATGTTGCCCAGCTTGCGCTCGATGCATATCGCGAGTAACAGCGCCTCGGGACCCGGCGCGGAGCCGGCCGCGATCGGACGGACGCGCGTCCGCGCCAATTGCAGATCGCCCGCCTTGTACGCCAGCTCGGTCAACAGGTACTGTGCCGTCACGCTGGCCGGCGCTACCGTCAGGGCCTGCTGCAGGTATGCCTCGGCACCCTTGCGGTCGCCGATCTTCGCCGCGCAGCGGCCGGCATTGATCAGGGCCATGTCGGGCGTGCGGTAGAACGGGTTCCTGACCGCGAGCTCGAACTGGCCGAGGGCCTGCGGCTCGCGCCCGCGCTGGCACAGGAACCAGCCGTAGTTGTTGCGCACCTCGGGGTCCTGTTGGTTGAGGTCGATCGCGCGCTGGAAATGGCGTTCCGCCTGGGCGTCGTCGCGCAGCTCGCTGTAGACCAGGCCCAACATGCCGAACGCGGGCGCATAGGAAGGATCTTCCCGGAGCGCGTTGTTGAGCTCCTCCAGGGCGACATCGTATTGCGCTCGCGCGTAGTATCCGGCGCTGAGTTCGGTGTGGATACGGGCCCTGGCCTGCGCCTGCGAGTCCTGACCGGGCTGCCTGGTATACGCCTGTTCGCTGGTGACGACGGGCATCGCGCAACCCGCGAGGACGGCAAGGGCCGCCAGGGTTCCCGCGGCGATGGCGGACCTGTTCATGCCGCCGCCACGACCCGGACACCCGCCAGCGACTGCGTGCGCCGCGTCTTGTCGAGGACCTGGCCCGCCAGCTGGCCGCAGGCCGCGTCGATATCGTCGCCGCGCGTCTTGCGTATGGTCGCGATGAATCCCGCGTCGGTAAGCGTCTTCTGGAAGGCCGTGATCCGGGACCGGGGACTGCGCCGGAAAGGGCTTCCGGGGAACGGATTGAACGGAATGAGGTTGAACTTGCAGTTCACGGCGCGCGCCAGGTGCACGAGTTGCCGCGCGTGTTCAGGCTGATCGTTGACCCCATCGAGCATCACATACTCGAAAGTCACGAAGTCCCGCGGCGCACGTTCGAGGTAGCGGTTGCACGCGGCGAGCAATGCAGCGAGCGGATACTTGCGATTGACCGGCACCAGCTGGTCGCGCAGCGCATCGTTGGGTGCATGCAGCGAGACCGCCAGCGCGACCGGGCACGCCTCCCGCAGGCGATCGAGGGCGGGGACCAGCCCGGAAGTCGACAGCGTCACCCGCCGGCGCGACAGCCCGTAGGCATTGTCGTCCAGCATCACATTCAGCGCGGTCACGACGTTGTCCAGATTGGCGAGCGGCTCGCCCATGCCCATCATCACGACATTGGTCACTGGATGGCGCCCATGCTCCATCCAGGGCGCCTCGATGCCGTCGGCGCGCAACACGCGATTGGCGTGGCGCAATTGGCCGATGATCTCGGCCGCCGAGAGATTCCGGTTGAACCCCTGCTTGCCGGTCGAGCAGAAAGCGCAGTCCAGTGCGCAACCGGCCTGGCTGGAAATGCACAGCGTGCCCCGGTCGTCCTCCGGTATGAACACGGCATCGACGGCATTGCCGTTGCCGACATCGAGCAGCCACTTGCGCGTGCCGTCGGCGGCCGTGGTGTCACGCATCACGGCCGGCATGCCCACAGCCGCGATCTGCTGAAGATGTGCGCGGGCGGTCTTGGCCAGGTTGGACATCGAGCCGAAGTCGTCGACGAGGTCCTGGTGCAGCCAGCGCAGGACTTGCTTCGAGCGCATCCGCGCACGCGCGGGTTCCTCGCCGGCCCCTGCAAAAAAGGCGGTCAGCCGCGAATCATCGAAATCCAGCAGATTTACCGGTGCGGGCGGCATGGGAAACGGCTGCGTGCCTTACCTTGAGTAGATGTTCAGCGCGGGGAAGAAGTAAGCGATTTCGCTTTGCGCGGTTTCCACGCCGTCTGATCCGTGCACGGCATTCGCATCGATCGATTCCGCGAAGTCCGCGCGGATCGTCCCCGGGGCCGCCTTCTTCGGGTCGGTCGCGCCCATCAATTCGCGATTGCGCGCGATTGCACTTTCACCCTCGAGCACCTGGATCATGACCGGCCCGGAAATCATGAATGACACCAGATCCTTGAAAAACGGACGATCCTTGTGAACCGCGTAGAAACCCTGCGCATCGGCCGGCGACAGCCAGGCCATCCGCGCGGCGGTCACGCGCAGGCCCGCCCTTTCGAAGCGCGAATAGATCTCACCAATGACATTCTTGGCGACAGCGTCGGGTTTGATGATCGAAAGCGTACGTTCCACAGCCATTCTCTTGAGCTCCAGAAATTGCAGAAAATGCGACATGCGCCAAAACGGCGCGGCAAAAGGCGAATAACTCAAAATTATACCATGAGGCACGGCCCGTTTCGCTGGCACGCCAGCGGCGAACCTCGGCGGATCCGCCGCCGGGGACTGAATCCCGCTCGGGACGTGAAATTCGCGAACTTCCCCATGATGCCGGGGACGCCAGCAGGACCAGGCAGGGCGGCAGGTCGCGCCATGCGCATCGCGGGTTGGCGTGATGCGAAGCGCACCATGAGCCGGGATCCCGGCGGCACGACTCGTGTTGCGTGCGCTCAGTCGGCGTAAATGCCGGCCTTCTTGATGATTGGTCCCCAACGGTCGATCTCGGACTTCGCGTGGTTGCGCAGCGCGTCCGGCTTTGCGCGATCGGCGGTGACGACATTCGCGCCGAGTTCGCCGATCCTCGTCGTGAACCCAGTGTCCTTAAGGGCGTCCTGCAGCGCCGCGCCAATCTTGTCCAGGACGGGTTTGGGAGTTCCCTTGGGCGCCCAGAGACCATGCCAAACGACGACCTCGAAACCGGGCAAACCCGACTCGGCGAGTGTCGGCAGGTTGGGCAGTGACGCGACACGGGACTTGGAGGTCACGCCGAATGCCTTCACTTTGCCGCCCTTGATCTGCCCCGTGGTGTTGGTCGTCTGGTCGCACATGAAGTCGACCTGGCCGCCCAGCAGGTCGTTCATCGCGGGCGCCGTGCCCTTGTAGGGCACGGTCGTGATGTCGGCCTGGATGGTCGAGAGGAAGAGTAGCCCGCACAAGTGCGACGCCGACCCCAGTCCGGCATTCGCGTAGCTGACCTTGTCCTTGTTTGCCTTGACGTGAGCGATCAGGCCTTTCACGTCGGTTGCCGGGAAATCCGGCTTGCCGATCAGCGTCATCGGCACGTCGACGACGAGGCCGATCGGCTCGAAGTCCCTGGCCGCGTCGTACTGCAGCGACCGGTACAGCGCTGGCGCCGTCGAGAAGCCGATGTGCATGAGCAGCAGCGTGTAACCATCGGGCGCGGCCTTGGCCACCTTGGTTGTACCGATGGTGCCGCCGGCGCCCAACGAATTGTCGACGATGACCGGCTGCTTGAGCGTCTTCCCCATGACCTGGGCAAGGCTGCGGGCAACCACATCTGTGGGTCCCCCGGCGGCGAAAGGGACAACTATCGTGATGGGCTTGGCAGGGTAGTCCTGCGCCGCCGCCGGCGTGCCAACCCAGCAATGCGATCAATGCAGTGTGAACGAACAACTGGAACATCGGATTGCCTCCTGCTTACGTAAGAATCAGCCGACCCGGCATGCTGGAATCGGACCCTGCGCTTGTTGCTGCCATGCGATCATCCGCCCAAAACCGTGACCGGCAGCGTGGCGGCTTTCGCATCGGGTCGCTCAAGCCCCGTGCGGCGCGTCAGGACACCAGTCGATGTCCCAACCCGCTTCGTCCCGCGGGCATTGCCAGTCTACACCGACCCCGATTCCCGGAACCGCCACCAGACGGCATTCGTGGCTGACCAGCGGCCAGCGGCCGCGCGCTGCCGCCGGTATCCCGGCTTCCTGCATCAGGTTTTTCAGCGTGCGCAGCGGCCTGTTGGGGGCAACCCGCAGCCGCTCGCCACCGTGGCGGCACCCGATGGCCAGGCCGCCGGCGGGGACCAGCGCGTCCCGGATGCCGGTGCCGCGCGTTGCGGCAAAGCGGAGCCTGCCATGCGCAAGCTCGATCATGCTTTCGCCATGCCAGGTCGCGAGAATGGGCGACGGGGGCTGGACACGGATGATCCCCAGCTGGCCGCGTTCAGAGGCAAGGGCGAATTCGCCCTCGAGCTCGAGCATGGGGTGGCGGTCTTCACGGGCTTCGAAAGCCTGCCGAATGAACTCGCGCAGGCGTTCGCCGGCGGGCACTGCAATGCCACGCTGCGCGAGAATCCGCCGCAGCAGGTTACCCGTGCGCAAGCCGCCCAGCTTGCGCAGCGCGGCCACTGGCAGGCGCTCGCCACCGGCGATCGCCTCCGCATCGAGATCCGCCAGTTGGTCGAGCAGCTGCGCCGCCTCGGCGGCGTTCGCCGCAGACCGCGACAAACTCGTTCGATAGCCGGGAAATCCGTCCTGCAACCTGGGCAACACTTGTGTGCGCAGGAAGTTTCTCTTGTGGGAAGGCTCGGCGTTACTTTCGTCCTCGATCCAGCGCAGCCCGTGCGCATGCGCGAAATCGACGATCTCCATCCGGGTGGAGTGCAGCAGTGGCCGCCAGTGGCAGCACCCGCGCCTGGGGCAGCGCCATTCCGCCATTCCGGCAAGGCCCTTCGCGGCCGCGCCGCGTAGGAGTTGCAGCAAGACCGTCTCGGCCTGGTCGTCCACGTGCTGGGCGAGGGCGATGACACCGGCGCCCAGTTCCAGCGCCGCGCGTTCGAGCGCCGCATAGCGCGCCGTGCGCGCCTGCGCTTCGAGACTCTCGCCGGCGCGACGCACCAGTCCCAGCCGCACGACCGTGCAACTGACGCCAAGCGTCGCGCAAGTCTCGACGCAGAACCGCTCCCACGCATCGGCGTTGGGCGACAGCCCGTGATTGACGTGCACGCCTCGCAGGTCGAGAGCCAGTTCGCTGCGCAGCGCCACAAGGCCATGCAGGAGAACGATGGAGTCCACGCCGCCGGATAGCGCCACCACGATGCACGAGCCGGCGGCAACGTGGCGCCGCGCCGACGCGCGCAGCGCAGCGGCAATGTCAGGTGAGGGCAATCTCTTTGAACTTGCCGAACGACAACAATCGCCGCCGCCGCGCAAGAAGCAGGTCGTCAACCGGCATCGCGGCGAGCGGCTTGAGCACTTCGGCAAGGGTCTTTCTCAACACTGACATCATCGCCGCAGGATCGCGATGGGCGCCGCCCGGTGGTTCGGAGACCACCTTGTCGATCAGGCCCAGTCCCTTCAGCCGGCTCGCGGTTATTCCCAGCGATTCGGCCGCCTCCGCGGCGCGCTCTGAGGATTTCCAGAGAATCGAGGCACAGCCTTCCGGCGAGATCACGGAGTAGGTGGCGAATTGCAGCATCAGCAACGCGTCACCCACGGCGATTGCGAGAGCACCGCCGGAGCCGCCTTCGCCGATGACCGTGCAAACCACGGGAACGCGCAACCCCGCGAGTTCGAACAGATTGCGCCCGATCGCCTCCGATTGCCCGCGCTCTTCCGCGCCGATGCCCGGGTAGGCCCCTGGCGTATCGATGAACGTGAACAGCGGGAGGCCGAACTTCTCCGCCAGGCGCATCAGCCGCAACGCCTTGCGATACCCTTCGGGCCGTGGCATGCCCCAGTTGCGAAGGATCTTCTCCTTAGTGTCCCGACCCTTTTGATGGCCCAGGACCATGACGGCGTTGCCATTGAAACGGGCTACGCCGCCGACGATCGCCGCGTCGTCGCCATAGCAGCGGTCGCCGTGCAATTCTTCGAAATCTGTGAATACGCCCTGGATGTAATCCAGCGCATATGGCCGATCCGGATGACGGGCGAGCTTGGCGATCTGCCAGGCGGTGAGCTTGGCGTGGATTTCCTTCGTGAGTTGAAGGCTCTTTCTCTCCAGGCGATCGATTTCCTTGGCGACGTCGATGGCGGACTCGCCCTGGATCATGCGGAGTTCTTCGATCTTTGCCTGGAGTTCGGCGATCGGCTGCTCGAAGTCCAGAAAATTCTGCTTCATGGGCAATGACAATGCCGACGGGACCCGAATGATACCGCGAACGGCGGCGTGTCCGGTATCAGTCCAATCGCGCAGGGCGGTGGGCGCGGCCCGCCGCCCCCCCCCCCCTTTTTCCCCCCCCCCCCCCCCCCCCCCGCCCCCCCCCCCCCCCCCCCCCCGCGCGGCCCCCCCCCCCCCCCCCCCCCCCCCCCCCCCCCCCCCCCCCCCCCCCCCCCCCCCCCCCTTCCTCTTTTGCGCGCGTCCGTTCGGCGTGGAGCCCATTTTCAGCAGCGCGTCGGCGGACCCTGCGCCCGCGGCGCGCAGCTTTGCGGCATAGACGCCGGCAATGCCTTCGACCTGTTCCAACTTTGCCGTTGTCTTCCCCTGATGGTCAGTCTTGCGAACGACCTGCTGCGCGTAGCGTTGACGTGTGGCCACGAAGTAAGTTTCACTCCAGAGGCGTCGCCTTTGCCACTGATGCGTTCCTGCGGGAGGCGGGCACGATCGCCAGTCTGGCCACCAGCATCAACCCGCCCGTGATGATGAACAGGCTGGGCGCGAGAATGCGCCAGCGCGCGTCGAAGTGGAAGTGCAGCAACCACGCCGCGCCAAGCGCGATCAGCAACGGCCCCCCGACCACCGACTTCTTGGTGATGCCCTCGAGTATCAGGATCGCGATGCCGGAGCCGATGAGAACTAGCGTAACCACCCAGTCGAAGCTTGGAATCCAGTCGAGATTGAACAGCAGCCAAGCCACGCCGGCCGCGATCAACGCGACGGGAAGGATGGAATCGCGCATGGAAAGGTCAGGGTCTTCTGCGGAGGTGATGCCGCACTATACGTGGCGGCGACCGGCGCATGCAAGGGCCTCTGCTAGAAAGCTGGCGGGCGCCCGGGCGGTCAGCGTCCGCCAGCCACGTCGATGATTGCGCCCGTGACATAGGACGCTTCATCGGTGAGCAGCCACACCACCGCGGCTGCGACCTCGGCGGCGGCGCCCCCGCGCCGCATCGGCACCGTATCCTTAAGCCGCTCCACCCGGTCCGGGTCGCCGCCGCTCGCGTGAATGTCCGTGTAGATGATGCCTGGGCGGACGGCGTTGACGCGGATACCCTCCGTCGCGACCTCGCGCGCCAGGCCAATGGTCAGCGTGTCGATGGCGCCCTTCGATGCCGCGTAGTCCACGTATTCTCCCGGAGCTCCGAGCCGCGCGGCCACGGACGACAGGTTGACGATCGCCCCGCCCGTCCCGCCGTGCCGGGTCGACATTCGCTTGATCGCTTCCCGCGCGCAGATGAACGAACCCGTGACGTTCGTGGAGAGGATCCGGTTGAGCCTTGCGGCATCCATCTCCTCCACCCGCTGCTGCGCGCCCAGGATGCCCGCGTTGTTGACCAGCGCGGTGACCGGGCCGAACGCACGATCCGCTTCGGCAAACAGATTGACGACGTCGTCTTCCCGGGCGACGTCGCCTGGTATGGCAAGGGCGCGCCCCCCGGCGTGTTCGATGATCGCAACCACGTCTATCGCAGCCGCGCGGTCGTGCACGTAGTTGACACAGACAGCGTACCCCCGCTGCGCGGCAAGCACAGACGTCGCGGCGCCGATGCCGCGGCTGCCACCGGTGACAATCATGACTTTGTCCATTCGGTTCCCTCCCCTGGTTGTTGGCGCCTGTGGCGGAGTGTCGCGCGGCCGGGCACTTCGGAGGCAATCGGGCCCGCCTCCGCCGCGGCACCTCAGCGCATCGATCATGCCGGTACAATCTTGCCTGTCCCCGCCCATTTTGGAAAGTGAAAGTGTTCATGCCCACGCATCGCATTGCTGTCATCCCCGGCGACGGGATCGGGAAGGAAGTCGCTCCGGAAGGTCTGCGCGTACTCGACGCCGCAGCGCGCAAGTTCGGCATCGACCTGGCGTTCGATGAATTTGGGTGGAGTTGCGAGAGCTACGACACGATAGGCGCGTGGATGCCGCCGGGCTGGAAGGAACTGATCGGCGGGCACGATGCGATCTACTTTGGCGCGTGCGGCTGGCCGGCCCGGGTTCCTGACCACGTTTCGCTGTGGGATTCGCTGATCAAGTTTCGGCGCGAGTTCGACCAGTACGTCAACCTGCGTCCGGTGCGCCTGATGCCCGGCATCAAGTCGCCCTTGGCCGGTCGCATGCCCGGGGACATCGATTTCTGGATCGTGCGCGAGAATACCGAAGGAGAGTATTCGTCGGTCGGCGGGCGGATGTTCGAAGGCACTGCTCGGGAAGTGTGCGTGCAGCAGTCGACTTTCACGCGCACCGGATGCGACCGGATACTGAAGTTCGCATTCGAGCTCGCGGCGAAACGTCCAAAGCGGCACCTGACCTCCGCCACCAAATCGAACGGAATCTCGATCACGATGCCGTATTGGGACGAGCGCGTCGAAGCGATGGCCGCGAACTTCCCGGACGTGCGCTGGGACAAGTTCCACATTGACATCCTCTCCGCGCACTTCGTGTTGCATCCGGACTGGTTCGATGTGGTGGTCGCTTCCAACCTGTTCGGGGACATCCTCTCCGATCTGGGGCCCGCGTGCACCGGCACCATCGGGATCGCCCCGTCCGGCAACATCAATGCCGACCGGCTGTTTCCGTCGTTGTTCGAACCGGTGCATGGCTCTGCTCCCGACATCGCGGGCAAGGGCGTGGCGAATCCGATCGGCCAGATCTGGTCGGGTGCGATGCTGCTCGACCATCTCGGCTATCCTCAGGCACATGACGCAATTCTCCGCGCGATAGAGGCTATCCTCGATCCGAAGTCAGGCGCTCCACGGACACCGGATATCGGCGGCAGGCACCGCACCGAGGACGTCGGACGCGCGATTGCCGCCGCTATCTAGGACGTGCCGCGGCTTTCACCGCGCGGACTGCGTCCGCGCAACGGACCATGCCCGGAAAATGCAAGAGGCATGGCAAGTGCTTGACGACCAGCAGGCAATCGGCGATAAAGCAGCCATTCATGCTGCTGGAATATACGGGCGCCGGCGGGTCCAGGATCGTCCGAGGGAGAACTTCGATGCGTAACAACTTCAAGATCGGGTGCAACCTGGCCGTCGTCTTCGCGGGCTTCTGCCTCGCCACGGAACTTCACGCGCAAGCCAACCAGACCCTGCGGTTGATGCCCCGGATCAATGTCGGCAATGCCGATGCGGCCGTGAGCGCGGACGTCTTGCGTGGTTGGGAATCCGCGGCAGGATTCTCACTACGATCCGCGACCAGGACCCGGACCGGCGCGTGGGCAATCGATGTGCCCCCCGACGTCTCTGCCGGCCGCGTGAAGCTGGCGTTGGATGTGTTGCGGGCTGATCCGGACATCTTGTGGATTGACGACAAGGCCATGCCGCAACGCGGTGGCGCTGCCGTGGCCGCCGGACTGACGAGCCATTTGGCGGTCCGGACCAGGAACGATTCGGCTGCCGCGGCGATGTTCTCGCCCGGCATGACCGGCAGCATCGCGCGCCGCGTGTTCGAGGCGGCAGCGGTGCATGAATCTGTCGGCTATACCGTCGAGCGATTGCTTCCGACCGGCCACGCGCTTTTGCGCCTCGGTGCCCGGTCGGCATGGAGGAGGCGCAGCATTGGCTGCGGCCCTCGGCAGTCAGTCTGGCGTCGTGTATGCGGAAGCCGTGGGGAGGGCGGTAGCGGTCCGCGCCCCGGACGATCCGGGGTACGCAAGGCAGTGGGGCCTGTCCTATGTGGTGTCCGGCATCAATGCACCCGCTGCATGGAACGTCACGACAGGAGCATCCGTGACCGTGGCCGTGATCGATACCGGCATTCTTCAGCACCCAGACCTGGCCGGGAAGATCCTGCCTGGATATGATTTCATTTCC
>JADKEV010000007.1:0-75000 GCA_016717855.1 Betaproteobacteria bacterium | reverse complement strand
CAGGATGTTGGCTTAGAAGCAGCCATCATTTAAAGAAAGCGTAATAGCTCACTGGTCGAGTCGTCCTGCGCGGAAGATGTAACGGGGCTCAAACTAGGCACCGAAGCTAGGGATGTGGCAGTTGAACCAAGCGTCTTCGCGGTGCGAGCACAAGCGTGGACGAGGCTAACTTGGCGCGAGCCGTTAAGCGCGCGCGAGCGCGGCCGAGGCTAAAGCGTTCTCCAACAGGTCGAGTGGTTGGTCGGGAGCGAGCGTGGTTCGAGTGGGAAGAGGTTTGGTTCAACTGCCACATGGTAGGAGAGCGTTCCGTAGGCCGGTGAAGGTGGCTTGTAAAGGCTGCTGGAGGTATCGGAAGTGCGAATGCTGACATGAGTAGCGATAAAGCGAGTGAAAGGCTCGCTCGCCGAAAGCCCAAGGTTTCCTCCGCCACGTTCATCGGCGGAGGGTGAGTCGGCCCCTAAGGTGAGGGCGAAAGCCGTAGCTGATGGGAAGCGGGTTAATATTCCCGCACCGGTCATGGATGCGATGGGGGGACGGAGAAAGTTAGGTGGGCCGGGTGTTGGATGTCCCGGTGAAAGCGTGTAGGCATGGGTTCCAGGCAAATCCGGAGCTCTAAGCCGAGGCGTGATGACGGAAGGCTCTTCGGAGTCCCAAGCCACTGATACTCTGCTTCCAGGAAAAGCCTCTAAGCTTCAGTCCATGAGCGACCGTACCGCAAACCGACACAGGTGGGCAGGATGAGAATTCTAAGGCGCTTGAGAGAACTCGGGTGAAGGAACTCGGCAAATTAGCACCGTAACTTCGGGAAAAGGTGCGCCCCTGTTAGGTGAAGGCGTACAGCCGGAGCCGAGAGGGGTCGCAGTGAAAAGGTGGCTGCGACTGTTTAACAAAAACACAGCACTCTGCTAACACGAAAGTGGACGTATAGGGTGTGACGCCTGCCCGGTGCCGGAAGGTTAAATGATGGGGTGCAAGCTCTTGATTGAAGCCCCGGTAAACGGCGGCCGTAACTATAACGGTCCTAAGGTAGCGAAATTCCTTGTCGGGTAAGTTCCGACCCGCACGAATGGCGTAACGATGGCCACACTGTCTCCACCCGAGACTCAGCGAAGTTGAAATGTTTGTGAAGATGCAATCTCCCCGCGGCAAGACGGAAAGACCCCGTGCACCTTTACTGTAGCTTTACATTGGATTGTGACAAGACTTGTGTAGGATAGCTGGGAGGCGATGAAGCGAGGGCGCTAGCTTTCGTGGAGCCAACGTTGAAATACCAGCCTGGTGTTGTTGCGGTTCTAACCTGGACCCCTGATCGGGGTTGGGGACCGTGTATGGTAGGCAGTTTGACTGGGGCGGTCTCCTCCCAAAGAGTAACGGAGGAGCTCGAAGGTCCGCTAGGTACGGTCGGACATCGTACTGATAGTGCAATGGCATAAGCGGGCTTAACTGCGAGCCTGACAAGGCGAGCAGGTGCGAAAGCAGGACATAGTGATCCGGTGGTTCTGTATGGAAGGGCCATCGCTCAACGGATAAAAGGTACGCCGGGGATAACAGGCTGATACCGCCCAAGAGTTCATATCGACGGCGGTGTTTGGCACCTCGATGTCGGCTCATCACATCCTGGGGCTGTAGCCGGTCCCAAGGGTATGGCTGTTCGCCATTTAAAGTGGTACGTGAGCTGGGTTCAAAACGTCGTGAGACAGTTTGGTCCCTATCTGCCGTGGGCGCTGGAAGTTTGAGGGGCCTGCTCCTAGTACGAGAGGACCGGAGTGGACGCATCTCTGGTGTACCGGTTATCACGCCAGTGGTATTGCCGGGTAGCTATATGCGGAAGAGATAACCGCTGAAAGCATCTAAGCGGGAAACTCGCCTCAAGATGAGACTTCCTGGAGGTTAAACCTCCCTGAAGGGTCGTGGCAGACTACCACGTTGATAGGCTGGGTGTGGAAGCGCAGTAATGCGTTAAGCTAACCAGTACTAATTGCCCGTGCGGCTTGATCCTATAACCGTAAGCACTACACAGTGCCGGTACGGTGTGTAGCCAACCCTACCCCACTTTACTTCTTCCTTTTGCGCCGGCCGCGCCGTCTCCCCGGAGACCCGCGGCAGGCAACCAGTCAAGTCTGACGACCATAGCGGCGTGGAACCACTCCTTCCCATCTCGAACAGGACCGTGAAACGCGCCCGCGCCGATGATAGTCGGGTCCGTCCCGGCGAAAGTAGGTCATCGTCAGACACCTCTCGCTCCAACAGTTAAGCCCGCCCACCAGCGGGCTTTCTGCTTTGCGGCGCTCGCCTGATCCCACCGCCCGCCGCCGCGGCGCGTCAGCGGCTGTCGAATTGTTGGCACAAAGCTTGGATTCGATCGGTGAATCGACTATACTTACCCTCTTGGCAGGAAGAAATGGGCGCGACACCGCCCATTTTTTTTTGAATGTGGCTTCTTGGCGGAAGGTGACGGAAGGCTGATGGATTTGCACGCGCTGCTTGAGCAGACATTGCCGGGTTTGGGATACGAGTTGGTCGAGGTGGAGGCCTCGGCCAAGGGGCGGCTTGTGCGCGTATATATCGACAAGCCGGAGGGGGTCGACGTAGAGGACTGTGCCCGGGTCAGCGACCATTTGTCGCGGCTCTTCGCAGTGGAAAATGTCGACTACGAGCGGCTTGAAGTGTCTTCCCCTGGGCTTGACCGGCCGCTCCGCAAGGCACAGGATTTCGACAGGTTCACCGGCCATGAGGCGCAGGTCCGCCTGCGGGTGCTGGTGGACAACAGGCGGAATTTCACGGGCACGCTCCAGGGCGTTCTCGACGGCAAGGTTATTTTGGCAACCGAGGCCGGACCGGCCGAACTGCCGCTCGACGCGATCGAGCGCGCACGCCTGGTTCCGAGGATTGATTGGAGCAAAAAATGAATCGCGAACTGCTGCTGCTCGTGGACGCACTTTCCCGCGAGAAAAACGTGCAAAAGGAAGTCGTGTTCGGCGCCGTGGAAGCTGCGCTGGCGCGCGCGTCGGAAAAGCGCTTCAAGGAAAACGCCGATGTCCGCGTCGAGATCGACCGCGAGACCGGCGACTACAAGTCTTGGCGCCGCTGGCAGGTTGTCGACCACCCGGATATCGAGGACGAGGGATATCAGATCACGATCACGGATGCCAAGGACCGCGACCCGGCATTGAACATCGGCGATTTCATCGAAGAGCCCCTGGAGCCCATCGAGTTCGGGCGCATAGGATCGCAGGCAGCCAAGCAGGTGATGCTGCAGGCGATACGCGATGCCGAACGGCACCAGATCCTGCAGGACTTCCTCGCCCGGGAAGAGTCCTTGGTGACGGGAACGGTCAAGCGGATCGAGCGCGGAAGCGTGATCATCGAGTCGGGCCGCATCGAGGGCGTGATTCCGCGCGACCAGCTGATCCCGAAGGAGAATTTGCGCGTCGGCGACCGCGTCCGCGCTTACCTGTCGCGCATCGAGCCGGTGGCGAGGGGACCCCAGCTTATCCTGTCGCGAATAGCGCCGGAGTTCATCATGAAACTCTTCGAACTCGAAGTTCCCGAGATCGAGGAGGGCGTGCTTGAAATCAAGGCGGCGGCGCGCGATCCCGGGATGCGCGCAAAGATCGCGGTCAAGTCGAACGATCCCCGCCTCGACCCGATCGGCACCTGCGTGGGAATGCGTGGCTCACGGGTGACGTCGGTGACCAACGAACTAGCCGGCGAGCGCGTCGATATCATCCTGTGGTCCCCGGATCCGGCACCATTTGTCATCAATGCGCTGGCGCCCGCGGGAATAAGCGCGATCGTCGTCGACGAAGAGAAGCACAGCATGGACGTGGTCGTCGACGAAGAAAATCTGGCGATAGCGATCGGGCGCAACGGGCAGAACGTGCGCCTCGCCTCTGAATTGACAGGATGGAATTTGAATCTTATGGGCGTCGAGGAATCCCAGGAAAAGCAGAAGAACGAAACGGAACAAAGCGCAAAGCTGTTCATGGAGAAGCTCGATGTCGACCAGGACGTGGCCGAGATCCTGATCCAGGAGGGGTTCAGCACGCTCGAAGAGGTGGCCTACGTGCCGCTGGCGGAAATGCTGGAAATTGATTCGTTCGATGAGGACACCGTCAATGAACTGCGCAGTCGCGCACGCAACGCGTTGCTGACGGAGGCGATCGCTCGCGAGGAATCTCTCGAGCATGTTGATGAAAAATTGAAGAGCCTGGAAGGCATCGACTCCGACACGGTCAGCCTGCTCGCGGCCAAGGGAATCACCGACCGCGAGGCGCTGGCCGACCTCGGGGTTGACGAATTGATCGAACTGACGGAACTGCCCGAAGACAGGGCCAAGGACCTGATCATGAAGGCGCGCGCACATTGGTTTGCGTGAGGCCGATTGACCGAGGAATCCCAGAGGAGAACGCGCATGGCGCAGCTAACCGTTGAACAATTCGCCGTCGAGCTGAAAATGCCGCCGGAAGCGCTGCTTGAGCAATTGAAGGCCGCCGGCGTTGCGGCCAAGAATGAGAGCGAAAGCCTCTCCGAACAGGACAAGGCGCAGTTGCTCGACTATCTGCGCAGGCAGCACGGTGCGGCGGAGACCAAGAAAAAGATCACGATCGTGCGCAAGCAAACGACGGAGATCAAGCAGGCCGGCGCCACCGGCAAGGCGCGGACGATTCAGGTCGAGGTGCGCAAGAAGCGCACGCTGGTCAAGCGCGAGGCGTTGCCCGAGACGCTGGTTCCTGTCGCCGAGGCCCCCTTCGAAGTGGTGCCGGAAGTCGTACCCGAGCCGGTCCCCGAACCTACGCCGGAACCGATCGAGGAAGTTGCGCCGCCGGAAGTCGTGCAGGACGCCACACCGATACCGCCAGCCCCGGCCGCCGCGCCCGCGGGCCCAGCAGCGCCAGCCGCCATTCCGATTCGCGGGTTGTCCGCAGAGCAGATTGCGATCCGCGAACGCGAAGCTCGGAAGCAGGCGGAACTGATCGCGCGCCAGACCGACGAGCAGCGCGCGAAAGTGGAGCGCGAGCGCAGCAAGAAGGAGGCTGAGGCCGCCAAGGTCGCCGCAGTCGAGTCAGCGCGCGTGACTTCGGAAAAGGCCAAGGCTGCGGAAGAGGTGGGAAGGGCCGCCGGCAAGACCGCTGCGGCGAAGCCGAAGACCGCCACTGAAGGCACGTTGCATCGACCGGCGAGCAAGCCGGGCGACGCGAAAAAGGACAAGCCTAAGAAGGGCACCGGCACCGCGTGGCAGGAGGACGTTGCGCGGCGGAAGGCATTGAAGACACGCGGCGATACGCCGGGCGTAGCATCGTCACAGGCGTGGAGCGTGCGCAAGGGACCCAAGCAGAAGCATCACGATGACAGCGATGCCTCTGCGGGGGGCCAAGGTGTGCCCGCCGAGCCGCTGATACGCGATATCACCGTGCCTGAGACCATCTCCGTTGCGGATCTCGCCCACAAGATGGCGGTCAAGGCGGCGGAAGTCATCAAGACGCTGATGCGGCTGGGGCAGATGGTGACGATCAACCAGGTTCTCGATCAAGAGACCGCGATGATCGTGGCGCAGGAGATGGGACACAAGGCGACGGCGGCAAAGCTGGACGATCCTGACGCGCTGCTTGCCGAATCGGCAGGCGTGTCCACAGCCGAGGTTCTGCCGCGGCCGCCGGTCGTGACGGTCATGGGCCACGTCGATCACGGCAAGACCTCGCTGCTCGACACGATCCGCCGCGCGCGCGTCGCATCGGGCGAGGCCGGCGGCATCACGCAGCACATCGGGGCCTACCATGTGCAGACGCCAAGGGGCGTGATCACATTCCTCGACACGCCCGGTCACGAGGCCTTTACGGCAATGCGGGCGCGCGGCGCAAAGGTGACCGATATCGTCGTGCTGGTCGTCGCGGCCGACGACGGTGTCATGCCGCAGACCAAGGAAGCCATCGCGCACGCCAAGGCGGGCAACGTGCCGCTGCTGGTTGCGATGAACAAGATCGACAAGCCGGAAGCGAACCCGGAACGCGTCAAGCAGGAGCTCGTCGCCGAGGGAGTGATTCCGGAGGAGTACGGCGGCGAGGCGATGTTCGTCGAAGTCTCCGCGAAAACGGGAGTCGGGATAGACAAGCTGCTCGAAGCCATCCTGCTGCAGGCTGAAGTGCTCGATCTAAAAGCGCCCAGGGACGCGCCAGCCAAAGGCATCGTCATCGAATCGCGGCTGGACAAGGGACGCGGTCCGGTCGCGACCGTGCTCGTGCAATCCGGCACGCTCAAGCGGGGCGACGTGGTTCTGGCCGGCGCGGTGTTCGGCCGCGTCCGGGCGATGACGGACGAGACGGGAAAGGCCGTGGCAGAGGCAGGCCCGGCGATTCCGGTCGAGATCCAGGGACTTTCGGACATTCCGCATGCGGGCGAAGATGTGCTGGTGCTGGGTGACGAGCGCAAGGCGCGCGAAATCGCGTTGTTCCGCCAAGGTAAGTTCCGCGATGTCAAGCTGGCCAAGCAGCATGCCGCCAAACTCGAAAACATTTTCGAGAACATGGGCGAGACCGAGGCGAAGTCGCTGGCGCTGATCGTCAAGGCGGACGTCCAGGGCTCGTACGAGGGACTGGCGCACGCGCTCGGCAAGTTGTCGACCGGGGAAGTCAGGGTCAACATCGTTCATGCCGCGGTCGGCGGGATCACCGAATCCGATGTGAACCTCGCGCTGGCCTCCAAGGCCGTCATCATCGGGTTCAACACCCGTGCAGACGGACTCGCGCGCAAGCTGGCCGAGAACAACGGCGTCGACATCCGCTACTACAACATCATTTACGAAGCGGTGGACGAGATCAAGGCGGCGCTCTCGGGCATGCTGACTCCCGAGAAGAAGGAAAGCACACTGGGGCTGGTGGAAATCAGACAGGTCTACCGCATTTCGCGCGTCGGGGCGGTCGCCGGTTGCTACGTCCTCGATGGCGTGGTCAAGCGCGGATCGCAGGTACGGCTGCTGCGCGACAATGTCGTCGTCTGGGCCGGCGAACTCGATTCGCTCAAGCGGTTCAAGGACGACGTCCGCGAGGTCAAGGCAGGGTTCGAGTGCGGACTCTCGCTGAAGAACTACAACGACATCGAGGTCGGCGACCAACTCGAGGTGTTCGAGATCGTCGAAGTCAGCAGAAGCCTGTAACGGTTCCGATGCCGATACTGGCGTCACGGCAGGCATCGGGGCAATTGCCCCGGGTGCCGGCCCGAACCGCGGATCCTGTCCCATAGCGCCGAGAGCCCATGAAACGCCACAACCCCCGCGCGCAACGCGTCGCCGAACAGATCCAGCGCGAGCTGATGGACCTCCTGCGCTTCGAAGTCAAGGATCCGCGTGTCGGCATGGTCACGATCACGGCGGTCGACGTTTCAGCCGACCTCTCGCACGCGACCGTGCTGTTCACGCATATGGGCGGGGGCGCCCATGCGGAGGACGTGCTTACGGGCCTGTCGCACGCCGCCGGCCACTTGCGCACCGCCCTTTCGCACCGGCTCCGCCTCTATTCGGTTCCGCAACTGCACTTCAAGTACGACGACTCGATCGAATCCGGCATGCGTCTGTCAAACCTGATCGACGAGGCGGTTGCGGCCGACAAGAAATTTCCATCCTGATGCAAGGACAAGCCAGCGAGCCCGCGCGCCAGGCGCGCCGGCGCGTAGATGGCCTGTTGCTGGTGGACAAGCCGGTAGGCCTCACATCCAATGCCGTCCTGCAGCGCGTCAAGCGCGCATACCGGGCGCTCAAGGCAGGCCACACAGGCACGCTCGATCCACTGGCCAGCGGCTTGTTGCCGATATGCCTGGGCGAGGCGACGAAATTCTCGCTCGGCCTGCTCGATGCTGACAAGGGCTACCGCGCCGCCATCCACCTGGGTGTCACAACGGATACAGGAGATACCGAGGGCGCGATTCTCAGCACGCGCGATGTGACCGTGGATCGCGCGCGGATCGAGGAGGTGCTGCGGGGGTTCCGCGGCGAGATCCTGCAAGTGCCGCACCGGTTCTCGGCCATCAAGCGCGACGGCCGCGCCTTGTACAGCTATGCGCGCGCAGGTGAGACCGTGACGGTCGCTCCCCGCAGCGTGCGCATTCACGCGCTCAACATCGAACGTTGGGAGCCGCCGTCGCTGGTCGTAGACGTAAGATGCAGCAAGGGCACCTACATCCGCTCGCTCGGCGAGGATATCGGTGAGGCGCTCGGATGCGGGGCGCACCTGAGCGCATTGCGCAGAACGACCGTCGGCAGCTTTGGCATCGAATGCGCTCTCACACTGGCGGCGATCGAGGGCGCCACCGAGGCGGAGCGGGAGGCCGCCCTGTTGCCCGTGCAGGCGCTGGTGGGCGCGTTTCCCGTCGTCGTACTCGATAGCGAGGACGCGGCAAGATTCCAGAACGGGCAAAAGCTGTCCGTGAGGTTCGGCGCAGGCGGCCAGGACGCACTGGTCGCGGTTCGCGGGCAAGGAGCGGATGCCCGGGCGGGCGCCGGCTTCCTGGGCGTTGCGCGGCTGGAAATCCACGACGGACAGTGGCTGCTGGTTCCCGCGCGGCTGATGGCCGCCGATGGCCACGCAGGATAGCGCTCCTGCTTGAAAAAGCGCTTTCGGCTTGAATTCAGGGCACAAATTAAGGTAGAATCCGCCTTTCACCTGGTTGAAGAGAAGAGAGTCGGGAAATGGCCGTCAATACGCAGGACAAAGCCAAGGTTATCGGCGAATATCAGCGCGCCCAAGGCGACACCGGATCACCCGAAGTGCAGATCGCGCTTCTGACGCATCGAATCAACGGCCTGA
Source organism: Betaproteobacteria bacterium (assembly GCA_016717855.1). Taxonomy (GTDB): domain Bacteria; phylum Pseudomonadota; class Gammaproteobacteria; order Burkholderiales; family Casimicrobiaceae; genus PALSA-1005. The sequence continues at coordinate 66,202 of JADKEV010000007.1, read as the reverse complement.
CGGATCACTTCAAGACCAACGTCAAGGACCACCACTCACGCCGCGGATTGCTTCGCATGGTCAGCCGCCGGCGGAAGCTTCTCGATTATCTGCGCAGCCGGAATGCCGACAGCTACAAGGCGGTCATCGATCGCCTGGGCCTGCGCAAATGACCGTTGTCCCGACGCCTGCAAGCGATCTGCTGCTCATGCAGGTATCCCACTAACGCCGAATGGCATGGGCTGCGCGCACGCGCAGCCCTTTTTGTTTTCGCGAGCCAAATGATGAGTACAGCAATCAAGAAGTCCATTCAATTCGGGCAGCATATGCTGACCCTGGAGACGGGCGAGATCGCCCGTCAGGCCGGCGGCGCGGTTGTGGCGAGCCTTGGCGATACCGTGGTGCTGGTCACCGTCGTGGCGAAGAAGGATGTCAAGCCCGGCCAGGACTTCCTGCCGCTGACCGTCGAGTACCAGGAGAAATTCTACGCCTCGGGCCGCATTCCCGGCGGCTTTTTCAAGCGCGAGGGCCGTCCGACGGAGAAGGAAACACTGACCTGCCGGCTGATCGACCGGCCGATGCGGCCGCTGTTCCCGGACGGATTCTTCAACGAAGTGCAGGTGATTGCAACCGTGATGTCGGTCGATACCGAGATCGACCCGGACATTCCTGCGCTGATCGGCGCCTCAGCGGCAATGTGCCTTTCCGGCGTGCCGTTCAACGGCCCGATCGCTGCCGCCCGCGTCGGCTACATCGACGGCGCGTATGTGCTCAACCCGACCGCGACGCAATTGCAGCAGTCGAAGCTGAATCTGGTCGTCGCGGGAACCGAAGTCGCCGTGCTGATGGTCGAGTCCGAAGCCATGGAACTACCCGAAGACATCATGCTGGGCGCTGTGGTTTTCGGCCATGCGGAACAGCAGGCCGTCATCAACCTGATCCACGAGCTGGTCGAGGCCGGCGGCAAGCCACTGTGGGACTGGCAGCCGCAGGCGAAGGACGATGACCTGGTCGCCAGGGTCAAGGCGTTCGCGCAACCGGCCCTCGACGCGGCATTCGCGCTTCGTTCCAAGCAGGAGCGCCAGCAGAAGCTCAAGGAGATCACTGCGAAAGTCGTCGCGGAGTTCATTCCGGCCGATGCCGACACGCTGTTCGCCAATCACGTGAAGGACATCCTGTTCGGGCTCGAGGCCAAGACCGTGCGCGAGCAGATTCTCTCCGGCGAGCCGCGCATCGACGGTCGCGACACCCGCACCGTGCGTCCGATCACGATCCGCACCGGCGTGCTGCCGCGCACCCACGGTTCCGCGTTGTTCACCCGCGGGGAGACCCAGGCGATGGTGGTTGCGACGCTGGGCACCAGCCGCGATGAGCAGATCATCGATGCGATCCAGGGCGAGTACCGCGATCGCTTCATGTTCAACTACAACATGCCCCCGTTCGCCACCGGCGAGACCGGGCGCGTGGGATCGCCCAAGCGCCGCGAGATCGGCCACGGCCGGCTCGCGAAACGCGCCCTGATTGCGGTCATGCCAAATGCCGAGGAGTTTGCGTACTCGATGCGGGTCGTCTCCGAAATTACCGAGTCGAATGGCTCGTCGTCGATGGCCTCGGTGTGCGGGGCGAGCCTGGCGATGATGGACGCCGGCGCGCCGCTGAAGGCGCATTGCGCGGGCATTGCGATGGGCCTGATCAAGGAAGGCAACCGCTTCGCAGTGCTGACCGACATCCTGGGCGATGAAGATCACCTGGGCGACATGGACTTCAAGGTCGCCGGTACGGAGCGCGGCATTACAGCACTGCAGATGGACATCAAGATCCAGGGTATCACCAAGGAAATCATGGCGGTTGCCCTGAGCCAGGCGCGCGAAGGCCGCCTGCACATCCTGGACCTGATGCAACAGTCGATGCCGCATGCAAGGACGGAAATCTCGCAACATGCGCCGCGCCTCTACACGTTCAAGATCAATCCGGAAAAGATCCGCGACGTGATCGGCAAGGGCGGATCGGTGATTCGCGCATTGACGGAGGAGACCGGCACGTCGATCGACATCCAGGACGATGGCACGGTGACGATTGCTTCGGTCAATGCCGACCAGCTCAATGTCGCGAAGAAGCGGATCGAAGACATCACGGCGGAGGTCGAAGTCGGCCGCGTCTACGACGGCACGGTGCTGCGCCTGCTGGATTTCGGCGCCATCGTCCAGGTGCTGCCCGGCAAGGACGGACTGCTGCACATCTCGCAGATCGCCAACGAACGGGTCAATCAGGTCAGCGATTATCTGAAGGAGGGCCAGGCGGTGAAGGTCAAGGTCCTCGAGGCCGATGACAAGGGCCGGCTGCGGCTGTCGATGAAAGCGATCCTGGCGGAGCAGGCGCACGGCTCTGCCGCCACCGAGCCGGCGGTGCCCGCCGCGTAGACGGAGTCACGGCTCCGGAGAGAAAGGCGCCCGTCGCGGCGCCTTTTTCCTTTTCCGCATCACTTTGTGCGGCGTTCCGGACTCGTCTTTCCCGTCCTGCGCGGCAGCTCCAGGATCGCTTCACGATTGCTCCAGGAAAAGCACTTTTCCGCTGCTTCGCGCCATGGCAACCAGCGGAACGCGACATGCTCGTCCGCCGCCAGCCTTACCGGCACATGTCCGGGGACCTGCAGGCCGAACACATGTTCCATGTTGTGCGTGGTGCCGGGTGCGTAGCGATGCCGCCATTGCGCATATATCTCATAGACGTTGCACAGGTGCCAGTTCGCAACGCCACCGTGCTGCGCGGCGTCGATCCCGGTTTCCTCGACCAATTCGCGCGCCGCCGTCGCGGGCAGCGACTCCCCCGGCTCCTGACTTCCGGTCACTGATTGCCAGTGATCGCGAAAGTCGGCGCGCTCGAGCAGCAGCACGCGCAGGCGAGGATCGTGGACGACGATCAGCGTCGAAACCGGGACTTTGAACGAGTTGAGCATCAGCGCGCTGTCGCGTCAGGCCGGTCCGGGAGGCAAAGCCGGATGGCCCGCTGCGGCGGGCAGGACCCGATCAGTCCGCCAGGAACAGCCAGAATGGACGGTGATGCTCCTGCCAGTACTCGGAAGCCTCGGAAAAGATGTCCAGCGCGGTTTCAAAGTCCTCATGATGCGTCTTGCGAAACTTCTCGGCTCCTTGCCACAGAATGACGACGCCGTGCTTGTCCATCCACTCGTCGTCCTCGAGGCAGTCGGCGAGGGCGTCCCAATTGTGGCCGAAGTGGTCGGGCAGGTTGATGCCCTTTTCCAACACCTTGAGGAGCGCCGGCTTGCCGGCAACCCTGGACAAATCGACGGAATAGAATTTCAGGCGCGCCGCCTTGGCCGCCGCACGCAGCGATTCGGTCGCGTTGTCCCAGTCCTGTACCCCGGCGGCCGCTACGTCGGTCAGTTCGGGTGTCTTCATGTCGTCGTCTCTGTTAGGTTTGCGTGCGCGTTCATCGGATATGCCGGAACGTCCGGTAATGGTCGTCGGTGTAATAGCACTCGCGCGCGGGGCGCTGTTCGCCGCCGCAGACGATCCGCTTCGCGCCGCGGCCGCGGACTCCAGGTGTCTTCACCGTGTACTCCCTGTAGTAGCCGCGCGGCTTGTCGGGCAGGGCGCGTTCCCGGTTGCCGAACACGACGCCGTCGCGATCATATGGAAACGGTCCATTGCTGCGGATCAGCTGCAAGGTGCGCAACGCTTGCTGCGGCAGGTTGTCGACCGCTACGTCCCCCTGCTTCCGGTCACGCGCGTGCACGCCCGCCGTGGCCAGCAACAGGCAGGCCAGGACTAGCATTCCTGCGCGCAATAGTGTGGATTTCATCCGCTCGTCGTTTCCGCATCAAGTGGCAATTATGCTACGCAAAAAGCGGTTTGTGGAATCGCCGCGCGAGCGCTAGTCGAACTGCTTGCGGAAGGCAGACAGTTCTTCCCGCAGGCTGGCCAGTTCAGTTTCCAGCCGCGAGACCCGGTCGGATAACGATAGTCCGGTTACGCCGACCGCGGCAACCTGGCCTTCGGCCAGCGTCGCGACATCGACTTCACCGCAGAGCAGGTGCATGTAGCGGAATTCCTTGGTTCCCGGAAGCCGCGGCAGGCGCACGACAAACGGCGGGTTGCGCTCGCCCAGGCGCCCGAGCACGGCTTCGACTTCGGCCAGATCGCGAAACTCGGCCAGCCGCTCGGAGCGCGACTTCAATTCGCCCGGAGTCTGCGCGCCGCGCAGCAGCAGCAGCGTGATCACCGCATGCGCCTGCGGATCGAGGTCGTGCCATTTGCTGAACTGCTGTTGATACTTGCGCACGCGGCCGCCTGCCTGGTCGACCTCCCACAGCAGCTTTTTCTCGCGCAACCTGTCCAGGGCGCGGAGCACCGTGTCCTCGTCGTAGCGGACGATCGGGTCGCGGCTGGTGGTCTGGTTGCAGGCGTTGGTCAGCGCATTGAGCGACAACGGATAGTGATCCGGCGTTGACACCTCCTTTTCCATCAGCGCGCCCAGCACGCGCGCCTCCTCGGCGGTAAGCAGGATGTGCATCGCCGGCCCTCCTCAGGCGGCCGGCGGATTGCGCAGGCGGATATGGAGATCGCGCAACTGTTTTTCCTCCACGCGCGAAGGTGCTTCGACCAGCAGGTCCTGCCCGCGTTGCGTCTTCGGAAATGCGATCACGTCGCGGATCGAGTCGGCTTTGCACATCATGGCGACAAGCCGGTCCAGGCCAAAGGCAATGCCGCCGTGCGGCGGGGCACCCATCTGCAGGGCCTTGAGCAGGAAGCCGAACTTCTTCTGCTGGTCTTCCGGCGAAATCCGCAGCGCATCGAAGACTTTCGCCTGCACATCCGGCTGGTGTATCCGCACCGATCCCCCTCCGAGTTCCCAGCCGTTGAGAACCACGTCGTAAGCTTTGGAAAGCGCGGCGCCGGGATCTGTGGCCAACAGGTCTTCATGGCCATCCTTCGGCGCGGTGAACGGATGATGCCTTGCCGCCCAGGTCTTCTGATCTTCGTCGAACTCGAACATCGGGAAGTCGACGACCCAGGCGGGCTTCCATTCGCCCTCGGCGAGGCCACGGTCATGTCCGACCTTGGCGCGCAGCGCGCCGATCGCGTCGTTGACGACTTTCTCCCGGTCGGCGCCGAAGAAGATCAGGTCGCCAGATTGCGCGCCGGTGCGCGCCATGATCGCCGCCAGCACTTCCGTGGACAGGAACTTGACCACAGGCGACTGGAGGCCCTCATCGCTGGGTTTCGTCACGTCGTTGACCTTGATATAGGCGAGCCCGCGCGCGCCGTAGATCGTCACGAACTGCGCATAGTCGTCGATCTCCTTGCGCGAGAGCGTCGCACCGCCCGGAACGCGCAGCGCGACAACCCGGCCGTTGGGAAGATCGGCGGCGGCGCGGAACACCTTGAACTCCACCGTCTTCATCAGATCGGTCAGTTCGGTGAATTTCAGCGGCACGCGCAGGTCTGGCTTGTCCGACCCGTAGTCGCGCATCACTTCCGCAAACGTGTAACGTGGAAATTCGGGCAGCGTGACGTCCAGCGCTTCCTTGAACATCGCCCTGACCAGTCCCTCCATCATGTCCTGAATTTCCCGCTCCGAGAGGAATGAGGTTTCGACGTCGATCTGCGTGAACTCGGGCTGGCGATCGGCGCGAAGATCCTCGTCGCGAAAGCACTTGGTGATCTGGTAGTACCGGTCGAAGCCGGCGATCATCAGCATCTGCTTGAACAGCTGCGGGCTTTGCGGGAGCGCGTAGAACAACCCGTCGTGGACGCGGGATGGCACGAGGAATTCCCGCGCGCCTTCGGGCGTCGACTTGTACAGCGTCGGCGTTTCGATGTCGATGAAGCCCGCGCCGTCGAGGTAGGCGCGCGCGGCCATCGCCGTGCGGTAGCGCAGGCGCATGTTTCGCTGCATCGCCGGGCGGCGCAGGTCCATGACCCGGTTTTCCAGCCGCACCATTTCCGAGATATCCGTGTCGTCCATCATGAACGGCGGCGTGATCGAGGCATTCAGTATTTCCATTTCGAGGGCCAGCACCTCGACGCCCCCGCTGACCAGGTCCTCGTTGACGGTTCCGGCGGGGCGTTCGCGCACCCGCCCGGTCACTTTCACCACGTATTCCATCCGCACTTTCTCGGCGGTGCCGAACGTGTCGACGCGGTCGGGGTCGCAAACCACCTGCACCAGCCCTTCGCGGTCACGCAGGTCGATGAAGATGATCCCGCCGTGGTCGCGCCGCCGGTGCACCCAGCCCATCAGTGTGACGGTCTGGCCCAGGTAACGCTGGTCGACCAGCCCGCAATATTGCGTACGCATGACAAACTCCAGGTTTGATTGATCGAGTGTTGAGCAGTTCAGGACAGCATGGGGGCGGGCGGCACGAGCGCATCGGCGACTCTGGTCCCCGCCCCGTCAATTTCGCGGCGCGTGGATCCCGCCGGCAGCGGCTGCACCCGGCGCCGCCTTATGGGGTGGGCCGACCACGCCCATGGACACTATGTATTTCAGCGCTTCGTCGACGCTCATGTCGAGTTCCTGTGTCTTGTTCTTCGGCACCAGCAGGAAGTAGCCGGAAGTCGGGTTCGGCGTTGTGGGAACGTAGACGCTGACGTGGTCGCCCGGAAGCCGGCGCAGCACTTCGCCCGATGGCGTGCCGGTCATGAACGCGATCGTGTAGTTGCCCGGGGAAGGGAACTCGATCAGCAAGGCCTTGCGAAACGCCTGGCCGGTATCGGAGAAGAGCGTGTCGCTTACCTGCTTGACGCCGGAATAGATGGACTTGACCACGGGTATCCGGCGCAGGATGCTGTCCCAGGCCCGCACCAGTTTCTGGCCGACGAAGTTGCGTGTGAGTACGCCTGTCACGATCAGAATGATGAACGTCAGGACAACGCCCAGCCCGGGGATCGTGAATCCCAGCAGTGCTTCCGGCCGGTACTGGTACGGTATCAGCAGCAACGACTTGTCCAGCGTGGACACGATCAGGGTCAGTACCCAAATGGTGATTCCCAGCGGGACCCACAGGACCAGTCCAGTCACCAGATAGCGGCGGAGTTGGTGCACCTTAGTCGCCGGCGCCCGGGGTTGGAGAAGGCTTCGGCGCCGGGCTCTCGCTCTTGGTCGCTGCGGGTTCGGCAGCTTTCGCTCCGCCCGGGTCGGCGGCGGCGTTTGCCGGTGCGGATTTCGCGTCGGCAGCGGCATCGGGGCCGGGCTTTGCGGCGGGCTTGGCCGCGCCCGAACCCTTGAAGTCCGTGGCGTACCAGCCACTGCCCTTTAACTGGAAGCCGGCCGCGGAGATCTGCTTGACCAGGGCGGGCTTGCCGCAACCGGGGCAGTCCACGAGCGGCGCATCGCTCATTTTCTGCAGCGCGTCCTTTTCGAATCCGCACGCACTGCAACGATATTCATAGATCGGCATGGTCTACCTCGTCGACTCTTGCCGGAGAACCAGCAGAAATGACCGAAAAAACAAGATTATACCCGATCCATCGCCGCCTCTTGCGGTACATCACGCGACGCGCGCGTGGGCAACGCGCGAATGCGACGAACCACCGACTACCCCGGCCGACCGGCCAATTTCCGCCTTGTCAGAATCCTTGCGGTTTGCGATAGTGGGGTCCGCGAAAGTGTCCGGAGATTGTTTTGAGCGGCTATATCGTTTGGTGGATCATGGCAGCCGTGCTGGTCGGCGTGGAGCTGGCAACCGGAACCTTCTATCTGCTCGCCGTGGGGGCAGCCTTTGCCATCGGTGGTCTTGTCGCATGGCTGGGATTCGAGGGCTGGGTGCAGTTCGGGGTCGCTTCGCTCGTCAGTGTCGCCGGGGTGACGGCCGCGCATCGCTGGCGCAAGAGCCATGCGGAGGAACCGCAGATGCAGGCCTTTGATATCGGGCAGATTGTGAAGGTCATCGAGTGGCGCGAGGATGGCACGGCCCGCGTCCAGTATCGTGGATCATACTGGGACGCCGAACTGGCAACGCCGCACACGCCGAAACGCGAGTCGATGTCGATCAGGGAAATGCGCGGATCCGTGCTGGTGCTCACGGCGCCGAACGAATGAACGGACTTTCTGGGGAGTGATCAACAATGGAACTCAAGCTGCTTTTCTTTGTGTTATTCCTGGTCGCCGTGGTGATATTGTTGCCGCGTTACCTTCGCGTCGTGCCGCAACAGCGCGCCTTCGTCGTCGAACGGCTCGGGAAGTTCCACGCCGTGCTGCAGCCGGGGCTCAACTTCGTCGTGCCTTTCATCGACACCGTGCGCTACAAGCATGACTTGCGCGAAATCCCGCTGGACGTGCCCAGCCAGATCTGCATCACCAAGGACAACACGCAGTTGCAGGTCGACGGCATCCTGTACTTCCAGGTCACCGATCCCAAGCTGGCGTCCTACGGATCGAGCAACTTCGAACTGGCGATCACCCAGCTGGCGCAAACCACGCTACGCTCGGTCATCGGGCGGATGGAACTGGACAAGACATTCGAGGAACGCGACCACATCAATGCTACCGTCGTCGCAGCGCTCGACGAGGCGGCGCGGAGCTGGGGGGTCAAGGTCCTCCGCTACGAAATCAAGGATTTGACGCCACCGAAGGAGATCCTGCATGCGATGCAGGCGCAGATCACCGCCGAGCGCGAAAAGCGCGCGGTCATCGCGGCGTCGGAAGGGCGGCGCCAGGAACAGATCAACATCGCCACCGGCCAGCGCGAAGCCTCCATCGCCCGTTCCGAAGGTGAGAAACAGGCCGAGATCAACAAGGCGCAAGGCGAGGCCGCGGCAATCCTTGCCAAGGCGGCGGCCAACGCGACGGCAATCCGGCAGATCGCGGACGCGATCAGCGCACCGGGTGGAATGAACGCGGTGAACCTGAAGATCGCCGAACAGTACGTGGCGGCATTCGCGGGACTAGCGAAGGAGGGCAATACGCTGATCGTGCCCTCGAACATGTCCGATCTCGCCAGCCTGGTTACCAGCGCGACGACTGTCTTCAACGCAGGCAAGAAAGAAGCCTGAGGGCGTACAACCATGGACATCAAAGGCGGAATGTTTCTGGTCACTGGCGGGGCTTCGGGCCTCGGGGCGGCGACGGCGCGCATGCTGGTGGCGAATGGCGCAAAGGTCGTGCTGGCGGACGTGCGCGAGGCGGAAGGGCGGGCCTTCGCGGCGGAACTTGGCGCCAGCGCGACGTTCTGCCGGACTGATGTCACCGACGAGGCCAGCGTGCAGGCCGCAGTCGGCGCGGCGACCGCGCTGGGTGAACTGCGCGGGGTGATCAGTTGCGCAGGCATCGTTCATGCGGAGCGCATCGTCAAGCGCGATGGCGTGCATTCGCTCGCCGGGTTCTCGCGGGTGATCGGCGTCAACCTGATCGGCGCATTCAATGTGATGCGCCTGGCGTGCGCGGCGATGGCCAGCAACCAGCCCACAGCAGGAGGCGAGCGCGGGATCGTCGTACACACCGCGAGTGTCGCCGCCTACGATGGCCAGATCGGGCAGGCGGCCTACGCGTCGTCGAAGGCGGGGCTGGTGGGGCTGACTCTGCCGGCAGCGCGGGAACTGGCCAGCCTGGGCATCCGCGTGATGACCGTCGCCCCGGGGATCTTCGCCACGCCGATGATGGCCAGCCTCACGCCTGAGGTGCAGGCCGCGCTGGGAAAGATGGTGCCGTTTCCATCCAGGCTGGGCCAGCCCGACGAGTATGCGAGCCTGGTCAGGACCATCATCGAATGTGCGTACCTGAATGGCGAGGTGATCCGCCTTGATGGGGGGATCCGGCTGGCGCCGAAGTAGCGGGTGATTGTCATTGCCGGGGTGCGAAGACCCGGCGGTCACCGGGGCCGCGGGGTCGCCCGAATCAGGTCCGTCCGCGGGCGGGCCGCGAGGAGCAGCGACCAGAGGATCAGCAGCAGGAACAGCCCAAGCGTCCATGCCGGTATCGACAAGCCCAGCACCAGATCCACTTTCGCGCACTCGCCGCTGCCTTTGAGCGTGCGCTGGATCACGTCGAAAAACGGCAGGGTTTCCAGCATGTAGCCGATGCCCATCCCGCACGCCGGCACCTGATCGGGCGGCAGGCTTTGCAGCCACAGGTGACGCAAGGCGAGTCCGACTCCCGCACCGCCGACCACTAATTGCACGACGCCATAGATCCACGCTCCGGTCCGCTGTGGCCCGTGCACCGTTGCGATCAGGAACACGACTCCCATCGCCACCAGGGCCACGCGCTGGAACATGCAAAGCGGGCAGGGTTCGAGGTCCAGCGCGTACTGCAGGTACAAGGCGTAGGACATGAGTGCGGCGCAGATTGTGAAGGCGAGAAAATAGCCGGCGCGGCGGGAGGGAAGCCAGTTGAGCATGTGATCAGTGCCTGAGTGCCTGCTGGGTTGCCGGGGGTGCCGTGATCACCCGCCGGCCGCGGCCAGCGCTTGGTCGATATCCCAGAGGATGTCGTCGATGTCTTCCAGGCCGATCGAGAGCCGGATCATCTCGGGCTGCACTCCCGCCGCAAGCTGTTGCGCGGCATCGAGCTGGCGATGCGTTGTAGACGCCGGATGGATCACCAGGGTCTTGGCGTCACCCACGTTGGCGAGGTGGCTCAGGAACTGGCACGCCTCGATGAATTTCACTCCGGCCTGCAAGGTGCCCTTGATTCCGAATGAGATGATGGCGCCGGCGCCGCGCGGCAGGTAGCGCAGCGCAAGCGCGTGATAGGGACTGGAGGGCAGTCCGGGATAGTTGACCCACGCGACCAGCGGATGGTTCCCCAGGTACTGGGCAACCCGCAGGGCGTTTTCGCAGTGGCGGGGCATGCGCAGATGCAGGGTTTCCAGCCCCTGCAGCAGCAGGAACGAATTGAACGGGGAAATCGTGGGCCCCAGCGTGCGCACGATCTCCATCCGCATTTTCATCGTGAAGCCGAAGTCGCCGAACGTTTCGAAAAAGCGCACGCCGTGATAGCCGGCCGACGGTTCGGTCATCTGCGGAAATTTCCCGTTGTCCCACGGAAACTTGCCGGACTCGACGACGACGCCGCCCATGCTCGTGCCGTGGCCGCCGATGTACTTGGTCGCAGAGTGCACGACGATGTCCGCGCCATGTTCGAACGGCCGGCACAGGTAAGGGGAGGCGAGCGTGTTGTCGATGATCAGCGGCAGATCGTGCCGGTGGGCCGCGTCGGCGACGGCGCGAATGTCCAGAACGTTTAGCTGGGGATTCGCGACGGTCTCGGCATACAGGCACTTGGTGTTCGGCCGGATCGCCTGCTCGAACTCTTCCGGCCGGTCCGCGTCGACGAAGGTGCAGTCGATTCCGAACTGGGAAAACGTCACCGCCAGCTGTGAATAGGTGCCGCCGTAGAGCGTGCGGGCGGCAACGATGTGATCGCCTTGCCGGCACAGCGTGAGCAGGGCGGCCATCTGCGCGGCCATGCCGGAGGCGACCGCCAGCGCCGCGCGACCACCCTCGAGCGCGGCCACGCGCTCTTCCAGCGCCGCCGTGGTCGGATTCGACAGTCGCGTATAGACATTGCCAAAGGTCTGCAGGTTGAAAAGACTGGCCGCATGATCGGCGTTGTCGAAGACATACGACGTGGTCTGGTAGATCGGCACCGCGCGGGCGCCTGTCGCCGCATCGGGAATCTGCCCCGCGTGCAGGCAAAGGGTGCCGAAGCCGAAGGTCCGGTCGCTCATGATCGGCCGGGCCGCTTCGCGGAAATGACCCCTGTGTTGACACCAGCCCAGTTGAGCCCGCCCATCAGCCGCGCATGCTCGATTTTCACGCAGCGGTCCATCACGACCGCGAGCCCGGCGTCGGCCGCGATGCGCAGCGCCTGCTCGTTGACGACGCCGAGCTGCATCCAAAGCACGCGGGCGTGGATCGCCACGGCCGCGCGCGCGATCGGCTCCATTTCTTCGCTGCGGCGAAAGCAATCGACGATGTCGACGGGCTCGCCGATTGCGGCCAGCGACGGAAACGACTGCTGGCCCAGGACTTCCGGATAGTTCGGGTTGACCGGGATGATCCTGTAGCCGTGATCCTGCATGTACTTCGCCGCGAAGTAGCTGGGCCGGTGCCAGTTTGCCGATAGTCCAACGACCGCGATGGTCCTGGATTCGCGCAGGATCGAGCGCAGGCCACCGAGGTCGTTGATCCTTCCCTGCGGGAACGCACTCGCCGGGCGGGGAAGCTCCGTCAACGAATCGCCACCGCGGGCACCGGCCGCGGGCAGAATACACTTCGACGATTCTTGCACCACAATCTCCCCGGGACCGGATCCTCGCCGGCGATTATAGAAGATTCCCCGACTGCCACGGGTGCGGCGCCGTGAACAACAGGCGCGCAACGCTTTCGCCGACATTTGCTCTGGATCAATTCACCCGTACATCGGTTTGACCCTCGGAGGTGCCGCGCGGTACAATTCGTTGCTTTGGGAAATCCCGGATCCGGAACTTTGATGCCGCGTCGTTTGGTTGTTGGAAACTGGAAAATGAACGGCGGCAGCGCGGCGAACGCGGATCTGCTGCGAGCGCTGGCCAAAGGCGCGGGAGGCACCGGGCAAGTCGTTGTTTGCGTTCCGTTTCCGTACCTGTAACAGGCTCGGGACTTGTTGGGCGCAAGCCGCGTCGCGTGGGGCGCGCAGGATGTCAGCGCCCACCGGCAGGGGGCTTATACGGGCGAAGTATCGGCGGGCATGCTGCACGATTTCGGTTGCCGCTTTGTCCTGGCAGGGCACTCGGAACGCCGGCAGTATCACGGCGAATCGAGCGAGTTGGTGGCGCAAAAGGCGGAGGCCGCGCTTGGGGCTGGATTGACGCCCATCATTTGCGTCGGCGAGACTCTGGCGGAGCGTGAAGCCGAGCGGACGGCGGAAGTGGTGCTGGCGCAACTGGATGCGGCGATCGCCAGATTGGGCGGCGACATAGCCCGGACGGTCGTGGCCTACGAGCCGGTCTGGGCAATCGGGACGGGCCGCACGGCATCACCCGAGCAGGCGCAGGACGTGCATCGGATGTTGCGCGAGCGCCTCGGCGAGGCTGGCCAGGCGGCGGGAGATGTGACATTGTTGTATGGGGGAAGCGTCAAGGCGGACAATGCCGGAAAGCTATTTGCCTGCGCCGATATCGACGGCGGTCTGGTCGGCGGCGCGTCTTTGAATGCAGTTGAATTTTTGGCGATCTGCGGCGAACTCGCCGCGGGGCCGTAAGCCTAGGGGTCAGTGTGGAAGTAATATTGCTTGTAATTCATGTGATCATCGCCACGGCGATCATTGCGCTGGTGCTCTTGCAGCATGGCAAGGGCGCCGACATGGGCGCCTCGTTCGGCAGCGGCTCCTCCGGCAGCCTGTTCGGGGCATCCGGTTCGGCGAATTTTCTCAGCCGCACCACCGCGATCCTGGCGACCGTCTTCTTCGCCTCGAGCCTGGTGCTGACCTACGTGTATGCGCACAAGTCGGCGCCAAAGGGCGTGCTCGATAGCGTTTTGAAGTCGGCGCCCGCGGGCGACGCCAAGGAAGTGCCGGGTGGCATTCCCGCGGTTCCCGTGCAGCCTCCGGCTCCGGCCCCGGCCGACGGCGGGACCAAGAGCGGGGAGATTCCGAAGTAGTCCCTTGAATACGGCTGCTGCGGTGCCGGGTTCGCAGTATCAGAAGTGTTTTGTGTTGCCGTCGTGGTGGAATTGGTAGACACGCTACTTTGAGGGGGTAGTGGGGCAACCCGTGGGAGTTCGAGTCTCCCCGACGGCACCAGCAGCAAGCGTTGCAGTGGCATTCGTGCGCACGGAAGAACATGGAATCAGTGCGGCCGATGGCGGCCGCGAGAAGAAGGCGATGCTGACCAACTACTTTCCAGTCCTGCTTTTCATCCTTGTCGGTCTAGGGTTCGGCGCCATGCTCACCGTCGTCGGCAAGGTCGCCACGAACCTGATCGGCGTCGACCGGCCGAATTCAGCCAAGCTCTCGCCGTACGAGTGCGGGTTCGAGGCATTCGAAGACGCGCGGATGAAATTCGATGTCCGCTACTACCTCGTCGCGATCCTTTTCATACTCTTCGATCTGGAGATCGCCTTCCTGTTTCCGTGGGCTGTCGCCCTCCAGGACATCGGGATGTTCGGCTTCATGTCGATGATGGTGTTTCTCGCCATCCTCGTGGTCGGTTTCATTTACGAATGGAAAAAGGGAGCGTTGGACTGGGAATAGCGGCGCCGGCGACCCGGTACGCGCTCTCACGGCACAACGAGACACACATGGGCAACATGGCAGAAGGCATTTCGGACAAGGGGTTCGTCACGGCGACGGTGGACGGCCTGATCAACTGGTCGCGCAACGGCTCGATGTGGCCGATGAGCTTCGGCCTTGCCTGCTGCGCCGTGGAGATGATGCATTGCGGCGCGTCCCGCTACGACCTCGACCGTTTCGGCATCGTGTTCCGCCCGAGCCCGCGGCAGTCCGACGTGATGATCGTCGCCGGCACGCTGTGCAACAAGATGGCGCCGGCGATGCGCAAGGTCTACGACCAGATGGCGGAACCCCGGTGGGTGATTTCGATGGGCTCCTGCGCCAACGGCGGCGGGTACTACCACTATTCGTACTCCGTAGTGCGCGGTTGCGACCGGATCGTTCCGGTCGACGTGTACGTCCCGGGCTGCCCGCCGACCGCCGAAGCGTTGCTGTACGGGATTCTGCAGCTGCAGAACAAGATCCGCCGCACCAATACCATCGCTCGCTGATCGCAGACGGAAAATACCCTCATGTCGCAACGTTCCGAAAATCTGGCCGCAGCGCTGCAGGAAGTCCTCGGCGCCGGGGCTGGCGCCGTCACGCAGGCGCTCGGCGAGACGACGCTGGTCACCGGCGCCGCCGGCCTGTCCGGCGTCATGCGCACGCTCCGCGATCATCCCGCGCTTCGTTTCGCGACCCTCGTCGATGTCTGCGGCGTCGACTATTCGCAGTACGGGGACCAGGACTGCGCGCCGGGGCGACGCTTCGCCGCCGTCTATCATCTGGTTTCGCTCGCACACAACCGCAGGCTGCGCGTTCGGTCGTTCGCGCCTGACGACGACTTTCCGGTGCTCGCCTCGGTGGTCGATATCTGGCCGAGCGCGAACTGGTTCGAGCGCGAGGCCTTCGACCTGTTCGGCATCATGTTCGAGGGGCATCCTGACCTGCGCCGGATCCTGACCGATTACGGCTTCATCGGGCATCCGTTCCGCAAAGACTTTCCGCTGGCCGGCCACGTCGAGATGCGCTACGACCCGGAACAGAAGCGCGTGATCTACCAGCCCGTGACCATCGAACCGCGTGAAGTCACGCCGCGGATCATCCGCGAAGAAAAGTACGCGGGACACTGATCATGGCCGAAATCAAGAACTACACGATGAATTTTGGCCCACAGCATCCCGCTGCGCATGGGGTCCTGCGGCTGGTGCTGGAGCTCGATGGCGAAGTCGTCCAGCGCGCTGATCCGCACGTCGGGTTGCTGCACCGGGCGACGGAGAAGCTGGCCGAGCACAAGACATACCTGCAGTCGCTCCCGTACCTGGACCGGCTGGATTACATGTCGATGATGTGCAACGAGCATGCATACTGCCTGGCGGTGGAAAACCTGTTGCAGATCGAGGTCCCGCTTCGCGCGCAATACATCCGCGTGATGTTCGACGAGATCACGCGGCTGCTGAACCATCTGCTGTGGCTGGGCTCGCACGCGCTGGACGTGGGCGCGATGACTATTTTCCTTTATGCGTTTCGCGAACGCGAAGACCTGCTGGACATGTACGAGGCGGTTTCCGGCGCGCGCATGCATGCCGCGTATTACCGGCCGGGCGGTGTCTATCGCGACCTTCCGGATACGATGCCGCAATACTCGGCGCAGATCACGCGGAACGCCAAGGCGATGCGGCAGATGAACGCCAACCGGCAGGGGTCGCTGCTCGATTTCATCGAGGACTTCACCAACCGGTTCCCCGCTTACGTGGACGAGTACGAGACCCTGCTGACCGACAACCGGATCTGGAAACAGCGGCTGGTCGGGATCGGCGTCGTATCGCCCGAACGCGCGATGGCGCTGGGCTTCACCGGCCCGATGCTGCGCGGCTCCGGCGTGCCCTGGGACCTGCGCAAAAAGCAGCCGTACGAAGTCTACGACCTGCTCGACTTCGACATTCCGGTGGGCGTCAACGGCGATTGCTACGACCGCTACCTCGTCCGCGTCGAGGAGCTGCGGCAGTCGAACCGGATCATCCGCCAGTGCGTCGAATGGCTGCGCAACCATCCGGGGCCGGTGATCGTCGATGACCACAAGATCGCGCCTCCGTCGCGTGTGGACATGAAGACCAACATGGAAGAGCTGATCCACCACTTCAAGCTCTTCACTGAAGGCATGCACGTGCCGCCGGGCGAGGCCTACTCGGCGGTCGAGCACCCCAAGGGGGAGTTCGGCGTGTACATCATCTCCGACGGCGCGAACAAGCCTTACCGCATGAAATTCCGCCCGCCGGGCTTCGCGCACCTGTCGTCGATGGACGAAATGGCGCGTGGCCACATGATCGCTGACGTCGTGGCCATCATCGGAACCATGGACATCGTATTCGGCGACATCGATCGTTGACAGACACCACCATGCTCAGCCCTGAAGCACTGAAAAAAATCGACCGCGAGGTCGCCAAGTTCCCGCCCGACCAGAAACAGTCGGCGGTGATGGCGGCGCTGGCTGTGGCGCAGGATGAAAAGGGCTGGTTGCCCACCGAGACAATGGACTTCGTCGCCGCGTACCTGGGGATGGCGCCCATTGCGGTCTACGAAGTCGCGTCGTTCTACGCGATGTACAACCTGAAGCCCGTGGGGCGCCACAAGCTCACCGTCTGCACCAATCTGCCTTGCGCGCTGTCCGGCGGCACGCATGCCGCGGCGCATCTGCAGAACCGGCTGGGGATAGGATTCAACGAGACCACCGCGGACGGGCGCTTCACGCTCAAGGAAGGCGAGTGCATGGGCGCCTGCGGCGACGCGCCGGTTCTGCTGGTCGACAACAAGCGGATGTGCAGCTGGATGAGCAACGACAAGCTGGACAAATTGCTGGACGATCTCAAATGAGCGCCGCGACCTTTACGCCGATGACCCCGCCGTTCGCCCCCGGCGCCTACGGGCCCGACGCGCAGATCATGAAGGACATCGACGGGCTCAACTGGCGGCTGGCCGATTACCTGAAGCGGGGCGGCTACGACGGGCTGAAGAAGATCCTCGCGGAAAACGTTCCGCCCGAGAAGATCATCGCCGAAATGAAGACGTCGGCGCTGCGCGGGCGCGGCGGCGCCGGTTTTCCGGCAGGCCTCAAGTGGAGCTTCATGCCGAAGGGGTACACCGGCCAGAAGTACCTGGTCTGCAACTCCGACGAAGGCGAGCCCGGCACGTTCAAGGATCGCGACATCCTGCGCTACAACCCGCATTCCGTCATCGAAGGCATGGCGATCGCCGCCTACGCGATGGGCATCACCGTGGGCTACAACTACATCCACGGCGAGATCTGGGACACCTACGAGCGCTTCGAGGAAGCGCTGGACGAGGCGCGCGCGGCCGGCTACCTCGGCGACCGGATACAGGGCTCCGATTTCTCGTTCCAGCTGCACGCGTTTCACGGCTATGGCGCGTACATCTGCGGCGAGGAAACCGCGCTGCTCGAATCGATGGAAGGCAAGAAGGGGCAGCCGCGCTTCAAGCCGCCGTTCCCCGCGTCGTTCGGCCTCTATGGCAAGCCGACCACGATCAACAACACGGAGACCTTTGCCGCGGTGCCATGGATCATCAACCATGGCGGCGAGGCGTATCTCCGCCTCGGCAAGCCGAACAACGGCGGCACCAAGATCTTTTCGGTCTCGGGCGACGTCGAGCGCCCCGGCAATTACGAAGTGAACATGGGTACCCCGTTCGCCAAGCTGCTCGAGATGGCGGGAGGCATGCGGGGCGGACGGAAGCTGAAGGGCTGCATTCCCGGCGGATCGTCGATGCCGGTGGTCCCCGGCGACATCATGATGGAATGCGACATGGACTACGACTCGATCGCCAAGGCCGGGTCGATGCTCGGGTCCGGCGCGGTGATCATCATGGACGACACGCGGTGCATGGTGAAGTCGCTGTTGCGGCTGGCGTATTTCTACTACGAAGAATCGTGCGGTCAATGCACGCCGTGCCGCGAAGGCACCGGCTGGCTGTACCGCGTGATCAACCGGATCGAGCACGGCGAGGGCCGCAACGAGGACCTGGACCTGCTGAACTCGCTGGCCGACAACATCCAGGGCCGCACGATCTGCGCGCTGGGCGACGCCGCGGCGATGCCGGTGCGCGCGTTCATCAAGCACTACCGCGACGAATTCCAGCATCACATAGACCACAAACGGTGCCTCGTGCCCGTGTACGTCTGACAGGCACCGACCAAGATGGCGCAAATCAATATCGAGATCGACGGCAAGGCCGTGCAGGTGCCCGCGGGGCAAACGGTCATGGATGCGGCCAACCAGATTGGCGTGTACATCCCGCACTTCTGTTATCACAAGAAGCTGTCGATCGCCGCCAATTGCCGGATGTGCCTGGTGCAGATCGAAAAGGCGCCCAAGCCGATGCCGGCCTGCGCCACGCCGGTGGCCGAGGGCATGAAAGTCCAGACGCACTCCGAGCAGGCGGTGACGGCGCAAAAAGGCGTGATGGAGTTCCTGCTGATCAACCATCCGCTGGATTGCCCGATCTGCGACCAGGGCGGCGAGTGCCAGTTGCAGGACCTGGCGGTTGGCTACGGCGCATCGGCCTCGCGCTACCAGGAAGACAAGCGCGTGGTCTTTCACAAGAACGTCGGCCCATTGATCTCGATGGAAGAGATGACGCGCTGCATTCATTGCACGCGCTGCGTGCGCTTCGGGCAGGAAATCGCGGGCATCATGGAACTGGGGATGAGCGGCCGCGGCGAGCACGCCGAAATCCAGAGCTTCGTCGGCCGCACGGTCGACTCGGAACTCTCCGGCAACATGATCGACCTGTGCCCGGTCGGCGCGCTGACCAGCAAGCCGTTCCGGTACCAGGCCCGCACCTGGGAACTCGCGCGGCGCAAGTCGATCGCGCCGCACGACAGCCTGGGCTCGAACCTCGTCGTCCAGGTCAAGGGCGAACGCGTGATGCGCGTGCTGCCCCTGGAGAACGAGGCGCTCAACGAATGCTGGCTGTCCGACAAGGACCGTTTTTCGTACGAAGGCCTGAATTCCCCCGACCGGTTGACAGCACCGATGCTCAAGCAGGGCGGCGAGTGGAAGGAAGTCGACTGGCAGACCGCGCTGCGCTACGTCGCCGAAGGTCTCGCGGGCATCACGAAAGAGCATGGCGCGGATGCGATCGCCGCGCTGGTGTCGCCGCACAGCACGCTCGAAGAAATGGCGCTGGCCGCGCAACTCGTGCGCGGGCTGGGCTCCGACAACGTCGATTTCCGCCTGCGCCAGACCGATTTCCGCGCCGACGGCAAGCGCCGCGGCGCTCCGTGGCTGGGCATGCCGGTCGCGGACCTGAATTCGCTTGACCGCATCCTGGTGGTTGGCAGCTTCTTGCGCAAGGATCACCCGCTCGTGGCGGCGCGGCTGCGCCAGGCCGTCAAGAAGGGGCGCGGGACTCAGCATCGTCCACGCCACCGACGACGACTTGCTGATGCCGGTGCTCGGCAAGGCAATCGTCGCCCCGGCCCGCTTTGGCGAAGCGCTGGCCGGCATCCTCGTGGCGCTCGCGAAGTCGAAGGGCGCGGACGTGCCGGCGGCGCTGGCGGCGGTCACGCCGACGGATGAAGCCCAGCGCATCGCGGGCAATCTGGCGCAGGGCAAGAACGTCGCCGTGTTCCTCGGCAACTTCGCGGTCCAGCATCCCGACTACGCGACGCTGCACGCGCTGGCCGGCGCGATCGCGAAGCTCGCGGGTGGCCGCCTGGGCGAACTGGGCGAGGCCGCGAATTCGGTCGGCGGCTACATCGCCGGCGCCGTCCCCGCGGCGGGCGGCAACGCGCGGGCGCTCTTCGAACAGCCACGCCGTGCATACCTGTTGCTGAATCTCGAACCGGAACTCGACTGCGCAAATCCGGCGCTGGCGGCAAAAGCGCTGGCGCAGGCCGACATGGTGGTCGCGCTTTCTCCGTACAAGCACGGCGCGGTGGATTACGCCGACGTGCTATTGCCGATCGCCCCATTCACCGAGACCGCGGGGACATTCATCAATTGCGAAGGCCGCGCGCAGAGCTTCAATGGCGTCGTGCGTCCGCTGGGCGATACCCGGCCGGCATGGAAGGTGCTGCGAGTGCTCGGCAACCTGCTCGGCATGTCCGGCTTCGACTATGAAACGTCAGAGGCGGTGCGCGACGCGGTGCTTGCCGGCGTGGCGCTGCCGGCGAAGCTCGCGAACGAAGTTGACTGGCCCTTGACGGCGGCGACGCCGGCCGCGGCCGCGGCCGGCTTGCAGCGCGTCGCCGACGTGCCGATCTACAACGCCGATTCGCTGGTGCGCCGTGCGCCCAGCCTGCAGCAGACAGCCGACGCCCGCGCCGCGCGGGCCGCAATGAACGGCGCGACAGCAGCAAAACTGGGCATTGTGGCCGGCGCGAAGGCGCGGGTCATGCAGGATGGCGGCGCGGCAATCCTGCCGGTCGCGATCGACGAACGCCTGCCGGCGGACTGCGTGCGCGTGCCCGCCGGAATCGCCGCGACGGCAGGCCTGGGCGCGATGACCGGCGCCATCACCGTGGAGCGCGCATGATCAACATGCTGACCGGCTACGGCGAACAATACCTCGGCTCGCTCTGGCCGCTGGTCTGGACCATGGTCAAGATCGTGGTGATCGTCATGCCGCTCACCATCGCGGTCGCGATGCTCACCTACTGGGAGCGCAAGGTGATCGGCTGGATGCAGGTGCGCATCGGCCCGAATCGCGTCGGACCGCTGGGGTTGCTGCAGCCGTTCGCCGACGTGCTCAAGCTGCTGCTGAAGGAACTGATCGTTCCGACGGCTTCCAACAAGTACCTGTTCGTGATCGCCCCGATCCTCTCCATCGCGCCCGCTGTGGCGGCCTGGGCGGTGATCCCGTTTTTCGAAGGCGGCGCGGTCGCCGACATCAATGCCGGGCTGCTCTACATCATGGCGATGTCCTCGGTCGGCGTGTACGGGGTGATCATCGCCGGCTGGGCGTCGAACTCCAAGTATGCGTTCCTCGGCTGCCTGCGCTCGGCCGCGCAGATCGTGTCGTACGAGATCGCGATGGGCTTCGCGCTGGTCGGCGTGCTGATGGTCGCCGGCAGCCTGAACCTGTCGACCATCGTCACCAACCAGGCAGGCGGCGTCGCGCAGTGGTACCTGTGGCCGCTGTTTCCGCTGATGATCGTATACCTGATCGCCGGCGTCGCGGAAACCAACCGGCACCCGTTCGACGTCGCCGAAGGCGAGTCCGAAATCGTGGCCGGCTTTCACGTCGAGTACTCGGGCTCGATGTTCGCGATCTTCTTCCTCGCCGAGTACATGAACATGATCATGATCTCGGCGCTGGCCTCGACGATGTTCCTGGGCGGCTGGCTGGCGCCGCTGCCGATCCTCAACGAACTGCAGGTCTTCGGCGTGCATCCCTTCGGCGACGGGTTCTTCTGGCTGTTCGCCAAGATCTTCGTCATCCTGTTCTTCTTCCTGTGGATACGCGCGACGTTTCCGCGGTACCGCTACGACCAGGTCATGCGCCTGGGCTGGAAGATCTTCATCCCGCTCACGCTGGTGTGGATCGTGTTCATCGGGGCGATGATGCAGACCCCGTGGGCGTACCTGTTTCATTGAATCCGAGAGTGCACATGCTTTCCGCCGCAAGAGATATCGTCAAAAGCCTGCTGCTCGCCGAGTTGCTGAAAGGCATGATGCTGACCGGCCGGCACATGTTCTCGCGGAAGATCACCGTGCAGTTTCCCGAGGAGAAGACGCCGATGAGTCCGCGCTTCCGCGGGCTGCACGCGCAGCGGCGCTACCCAAACGGCGAGGAGCGCTGCATCGCCTGCAAGCTGTGCGAGGCGGTTTGTCCGGCGCTGGCGATCACGATCGAATCCGAAGTGCGCGCGGACGGTACGCGCCGGACTTCCCGCTACGACATCGACCTGACCAAGTGCATCTTCTGCGGCTTTTGCGAGGAAGCCTGCCCGGTCGACGCGATCGTCGAGACGCACGTGCTCGAGTATCACGGCGAAAAGAAGGGCGATCTGTACTACACCAAGGAAATGCTGCTGGCGGTGGGCGATCGCTACGAGACGCAGATCGCCAGGGCGCGGGCAGACGACGCGAAGTACCGATAATGAACCGTTGGAAAAAAGGGAGGGGATGAAGACCGCCGGCGGGCATCGCTCCGATTGCGCCCGCCCGTCACCGACTCCCCGATTTGGAACGACATGGAATTCAAGGTAATCGTTTTCTGGATCCTGGCCGTGGTGCTGGTGTTCGCCAGCCTGCGCGTGATCACCGCCCGGAACTCGGTCCACGCGGTGCTGTACCTGGTGCTGGCGTTCTTCAACGCCGCCGGCATCTGGATGCTGCTGCAGGCCGAGTTCCTGGCCATCGCGCTGGTGCTGGTCTACGTCGGCGCCGTGATGGTGCTGTTCCTGTTCGTGCTGATGATGCTCGACATCAACTTCGACAGCATGCGGGTGGGCTTCAGGTCGCACATTCCGCTGGCCGCCGGCGTGGGCGTGCTGACGGTGGTGCAGATGGCGATGGTGCTGTGGACCAAGGTCCAGGACACGACGCCACCGGTCGGCGCCACTGGCCAGGCGGGCTACAGCAACACCAAGTCGCTGGGGATGGTGATCTACACCCAGTACGTCTACGCGGTGGAGATCGCGGCCGTGATCCTGCTCGTGGCCATTGTCGCCGCCATCGCGCTGACGCTGCGCCGGCGCAAGGAAACCAAGTACCAGAACCCGTCGCAGCAGATTGGCGTCCGCCGCGCGGACCGGGTCCGGATCCTCAACATCGCCGCCTCGCCGCGCGACGAGACCAAACCCTGAGAACGGCGGATCATCGTGCAAATTCTCACTCAACTGTCCCTCGCGCACTTCCTGGTGCTGGGCGCGATACTGTTCGCCATCAGCGTCGTGGGGCTGGTGCTTAACCGCAAGAACCTGATCGTGCTGTTGATGGCGATCGAGCTGATGCTGCTGTCGGTCAACCTCAACTTCGTCGCGTTCTCCCACTACCTGGGCGACACGGCCGGGCAGATCTTCGTCTTTTTCATCCTGACCGTTGCCGCCGCCGAGTCGGCGATCGGCCTGGCCATCCTGGTCGTCCTGTTCCGCAACATCGGCGGGATAGCGGTCGAGGACCTCGGCGAGTTGCGCGGATAAGGGGATCGATCTGATGTCCATGCAAGCCCTCTACCTCCTGGTCCCGCTGGCGCCGCTCGCCGGCGCGATCATCGCCGGCCTCTGGGGGACCAAGCTGTTCGGCAACCGGCTGCCGCGCGCCGGCGCGCACTGGGTCGCCATCATCGGCGTGGGCGTGTCGTTCGTCGCCTCGGTGCTGATCTACATGGATGTGATGCGCGGCAACGTCTTCAACGGGCCGGTGTACACATGGCTGGAGTCCGGGTCGATCACGATGCAGATCGGCTTCCTGATCGATACGCTCACCGTGATGATGATGCTGGTCGTCACCTTCGTCTCGCTGATGGTCCACATCTACACCGTCGGCTACATGGAAGAGGATCCGGGCTACGAGCGGTTCTTCTCCTACATCGCCCTGTTCACGTTCAGCATGCTGATGCTGGTGATGAGCAACAACTTCCTCCAGCTCTTCTTCGGGTGGGAAGCCGTCGGCCTGGTGTCGTATCTGCTGATCGGCTTCTGGTACGACCGGGAGACGGCGATCTTCGCCAACCTGAAGGCGTTCCTGGTCAACCGGGTCGGCGATTTCGGGTTCCTGCTGGGCATCGGGCTGATCCTCGCCCACTTCGGCACGCTGGACTATGCGGCGGTGTTCAAGGCCGCGCCCGAGCTGGCGACCAAGACCATTCCGTTCCTCGGCGCGACCGAAGTGTCGTTGATGACCGCCATCTGCATCGGCCTGTTCATCGGCGCGATGGGCAAGTCGGCGCAGGTGCCGCTGCACGTCTGGCTGCCCGACTCGATGGAAGGCCCGACCCCGATCTCCGCGCTGATACACGCGGCGACGATGGTCACCGCCGGCATATTCATGGTCACGCGGATGTCGCCGCTGTTCGAGCTGTCGGAAACCGCGCTGTCGTTCGTGATCGTGATCGGCGCCATCACCGCGCTGTTCATGGGCTTCCTCGGCATGGTCCAGAACGACATCAAGCGCGTCGTCGCCTATTCGACGCTCTCGCAGCTGGGCTACATGACCGTCGCGCTCGGCGCCTCGGCCTACTCCGCGGCCGTCTTCCACCTGATGACGCACGCGTTCTTCAAGGCGCTGCTGTTCCTGGCCGCCGGGTCGGTCATCATCGGCATGCACCATGTGCAGGACATCCGGCAGATGGGCGGGCTGCGCAAGTACATGCCGATCACCTGGATCACTTCGCTGATCGGTTCGCTGGCGCTGATCGGCACGCCGGGCTTCTCCGGCTTTTTCTCCAAGGACAGCATCATCGATGCGGTCCATCATTCCCATATTCCCGGCTCCGGGTTCGCCTATTTCGCCGTCCTCGCCGGCGTGTTCATCACGGCGTTCTATTCGTTCCGGATGTACTTCCTGGTGTTCCACGGCAAGCCGCGCTTCGACACCAGCCCGGCCAGGGGCCACGCTCACGGCAAGGATGCCGGACACGGCGATGCCCACGGGCATGCGGGCCCGCCGCACGAGACGCCCTGGGTCGTCACCGTGCCGCTGATCCTGCTGGCGATTCCGTCGGTGGTGATCGGCTGGATGACCATACAGCCGATGCTCGTCGGGGATTTTTTCAAAGGCGTGATCTCCGTCGCGATCAACCATAATGTCCTGGAGGAGATGGCCAGGGGCTTCCATGGATCGATGGGCATGGCCGTCCATGGCCTGACCCAGCTGCCGTTCTGGCTGGCGCTGGGCGGCGTCGTCGTGGCGTGGTTCTTCTACCTGAAGCGGCCGGACATCCCGGAGATGCTCGCGACGCGACTCTCCCCTGTCTACACGCTGCTCGACAACAAGTACTACTTCGACCGCTTCAACCAGTGGTTCTTCGCCGGCGGCGCGCGCGCGCTGGGCAACAACCTCTCCGAAGGCGGCGACCGCACGCTGATCGACGGCTGGGTGGTCAATGGCTCGGCCAGGATGGTCGGCGCCGCGTCCCGGCTGATCCGCTTCCTGCAGACCGGCTATGTCTACCACTACGCGTTCGCAATGCTGGTCGGGGCGGTTGCCTTCCTGACCTGGTCGCTGCGGAGAATGTGATCCCGGCCCCCGCTCATTTGCCGACCATGAACCTGCCGCCGACACGAAAACAAACACAATGCCTTATCTGACCCTCTCCATCCTGGTCCCCATCGTCGCCGGCATCGCGTTGCTGTTCCTGTCGCGCGCCGACCAGACGTCGCTGGTGCGGCAGCTCGCTCTCGCCGGCGCCGTGCTCGGCCTGGCCGTCACGATCCCGCTGTACACGCAGTTCAACACCGCCACCGGCGCGATGCAGTTCGAGGAGCTCGCGCGCTGGATCGAGGCGTACAACATCAACTACCACCTCGGCGTCGACGGCATTTCGGTCCTCTTCATCATCCTCAACAGCTTCATCACCGTGCTCGTGGTGGTCGCCGGCTGGGTGGTCGTCGAGAAGCGCCCCTCGCAGTACTACGCGGCCTTCCTGATCATGTCGGGATTGATGAACGGCGTGTTCGCCGCGCTGGACGGCGTGTTGTTCTACTTCTTCTTCGAGGCGATGCTGATCCCGATGTACCTGATCATCGGCGGCTGGGGCGGACCCAACCGGGTCTACGCGGCGATCAAGTTCTTCCTGTACACGATGCTGGGCTCGGTGCTCATGCTGGTCGCGCTGCTGTACCTGTTCAACGTCAGCGGCGGCAGCTTCGAAATCCTCCGCTGGCACCTGTTGCCGCTGCCGCACAAGGTGCAGATCTTCCTGTTCATCGCGTTCTTCCTGGCCTTCGCGGTCAAGGTGCCGATGTGGCCGGTGCACACGTGGCTGCCCGACGCGCACGTCGAGGCGCCGACCGGCGGCTCGGTGGTGCTGGCGGCCATCACCCTCAAGATCGGCGCGTACGGCTTCCTGCGCTTCATCCTGCCCATCGTGCCCGATGCGTCGCGGACGCTGACCGGCTTCGTGATCGCGCTTTCGCTGGTCGCCGTCGTCTACATCGGCTTCGTCGCGCTGGTGCAGAAGGACATGAAGAAGCTGATCGCCTATTCGTCGATCTCGCACATGGGCTTCGTCACGCTGGGTTTTTTCCTGTTCAGCCAGCTGGGGGTCGAGGGCGCGCTGGTGCAGATGATCTCCCACGGCTTCGTGTCCGCCGCGATGTTCCTGTGCGTCGGCGTCGTCTATGACCGGATGCACTCGCGGATGATCGCCGACTACGGCGGGGTGGTGCATACGATGCCGCGCTTCGCCGCGTTGTTCCTGTTCTTCGCGATGGCCAATTGCGGCCTGCCCGCGACCAGCGGCTTCGTCGGCGAGTTCATGGTGATCCTGGCCGCCGTGAAGGTCAATTTCTGGCTGGGCTTCGCCGCTGCGCTCACGCTGATACTTGGCGCCGCGTATACGCTGTGGATGGCCAAGCGGGTGCTGTTCGGCAAGATCGCCAACGCGCACGTCGCCGCGCTGACCGACGTCACCACGCGCGAATTCTGGCTGCTGGCCGTGGTCGCGATCGCGGTCCTCGCGATGGGCCTCTATCCCAAGCCGTTCACCGACGTGATGCACCAGTCGGTGCTCGACCTGCTGGCGCACGTGGCCCGGAGCAAGATGTGATCATGGAACTCAACCTCTATCCGGTCCTGCCCGAGACGCTGCTGCTGTGCGCGGTGTCGCTGCTGCTCATTGCCGACTTGTTTGTCAGCGACGCCAACCGCCATCTCAGCTACTGGTTCACGCAGCTCACGCTGCTCGCATGCGCCGCGGTCACGCTGGCCACCTGGCAGCCCGCACCGATCCACACGTTCAGCAACATGGTGGTCGACGACTGGATGTCGGACGTGCTCAAGCTGGGCAGCTACCTGTCCGTGTCGCTGATGCTGTTCTACGGGCGCGACTACATGCGCGACCGCGGCCTGTTCAAGGGCGAGTTCTTCTCGCTGACGCTGTTCTCGCTGCTGGGCGTGATGGTGATGATTTCCGCCAACCACCTGCTCACGCTCTATCTCGGGCTGGAACTGATGAGCCTGTCGCTGTACGCGCTGGTGGCGATGCACCGCGACCGGCGCGAGTGCGCCGAGGCGGCGATGAAGTATTTCGTCCTGGGCGCGCTGGCGTCGGGGCTGCTGCTGTACGGGATGTCGATGATCTACGGCGCGACCGGCACCCTGGACATCAACGGCATCTTCACGGCGATCTACGGCGGGCGCGCCAACATGAGCTTGCTGGTGTTCGGCCTGGTCTTCCTGGTTTCCGGCATCGCCTTCAAGTTGGGCGCCGTCCCGTATCACATGTGGGTGCCCGACGTTTACGACGGGGCGCCGACCGCGGTCACCGTGCTGATCGGCACTGCGCCCAAGCTGGCCGCGTTCGCCTTCGTGATGCGCCTGCTGGTCACCGGGCTGCAGCCGCTGGTCGCCGACTGGCACGCGATGCTGCTGATCCTGTCCGTGCTCTCGATGATCGTCGGCAACCTCACGGCCATCGCGCAGACCAACCTCAAGCGCATGCTCGCGTATTCGACCATCGCCAACATGGGGTTCATGCTGCTCGGATTCGTCGCCGGCATCTCGCGCCAGGATCCGCTGATCGGCTACTCCGCGGCGATGTTCTACACCATCGCCTACGTGATGACGACGGTGGCCTCGTTCGGCATCATCATGCTGCTCTCGCGCAAGGGCTTCGAATCGGACAAGATCGACGACCTGAAGGGACTCAACCAGCGCAGCCCGTGGTACGCGTTCCTGGTCATGATCATCATGTTTTCGCTGGCCGGCGTCCCGCTCACCGTCGGTTTTTTCGCCAAGCTGACGGTGATCGAGGCGGTAATCGGCGTCGGCTACTACTGGCTCGCCGTCGTCGCCGTGATGGCGTCGCTGGTGGGCGCGTATTACTATCTGCGCATCGTCAAGCTGATGTATTTCGACGAGCCGGTGGACAATTCCGCGATCACGGTCCGCGGCGACGCGCACTTCGTGTTCAGCGTCAACGGCATGGCCCTGCTGGTCCTGGGCATCATCCCGCAACCGTTGCTGATGCTCTGCTACAAGGCGCTGCACGTCTCCTTCTGATGCGCCGGGCGGGGCCAGGCCGGCCCCCGGACGCCGGCGCCGATCCGGCGGCAGCGCGGCGGTACCCAGGTCAACAGGCGCGCGGAGGGGCCGATGAGAGTTGGATTGTTTGTCACCTGCCTGGTCGACCTGATGCGCCCCTCGATCGGGTTTGCCGCGATCAAGCTGTTGGAGCAGGGCGGCTGCGAAGTCTACGTCCCCGCCACGCAAACCTGCTGCGGACAGCCGGGCTACAACTCGGGCGACCGTGCCGCGGCGAAGGGCCTGGCCCTGAAGGTGCTCGACGAGTTCGAGGACTGCGATTACCTGGTCGCGCCCAGCGGCTCCTGCAGCGGCACGATCAAGACCCACTATCCCGACCTCCTCGCCGATGAGCCCGGCCTCGCCGACCGCCTGGCCCGGCTGACCGCCAAGACTTACGAACTGACCGATTTCCTGGTCAGCGTGCTCAAGCTCGGCGCCGTGCCCGGCACGTTCCAGGGCACGGTCACTTATCACGACAGCTGCTCCAGCCTGCGGGAGATGGGCGTGAAGCAGCAGCCGCGCGAACTGCTGGCAATGATGCCCGGGGTGCGGGTGGCCGAGATGGCCGAGTGCGAGACCTGCTGCGGCTTCGGCGGCACGTTTTCGGTCAAGTTCGGCGAGATCTCGTCGCGGCTGGCCGACAACAAGTGCCGCAACGTCGAGGAGTCCGGCGCCGAAGTGCTGGCCCTGGGCGACCTTGGCTGCATGCTGAACATCGAGGGGCGCCTGCACCGGCGGGGCAACTCGACCGTGCGCGTCATGCATGTGGCCGAAGTCCTGGCCGGCATCGAGCGCGCTTGAGCCGCCGGCCCGGGAGAGACACGTGCACGTAGCCTCCATGCATTTCGTCCGGCGCGCCCACGACAAGCTGGGCGACGCCGGACTCCAGAAGAACCTGGGCACGTTCAAGACCCGCTTTGTCGGCGCCCGCGCCCGGGCCATCACCGAGCTCGACGATTTCGAAGGCACGCGCGAGGCCGCGCGCGAAATCCGGCAGCGCGCGCTCGACAACCTGGACACGTACCTCGAGATGTTCGAGAAGAACGCGACGGCGAACGGCGCGACGGTGCTGTGGGCGGAGACCCCGGCCGACGTCAACCGGCTGGTGCTGGCGATCGCGGCGAAGCATTCCGTGCGCAAGATCATCAAGTCGAAGTCGATGGTCAGCGAGGAATCGGCGCTCGACCACGCGATCGAGGCGGCGGGCCTCTCGGTCGTCGAAACCGACCTCGGCGAGTACATCCTGCAGATCAACGATTACGAGGCGCCCTCGCATATCGTCGGCCCGGCGCTGCACAAGAGCAAGGAGGAAGTCTCCGACCTGTTCGCGAAACGGCACGGGACGGCCAGGAAGACGGACATCGGCGAGCTGTGCATGGAAGCCCGCCAGGTGCTGCGGCAGCACTACCTGTCCGCGGACATGGGGGTCTCCGGCGGCAATTTCTTCGTCGCCGAAACCGGCTCGGTGGTGCTGGTCACCAACGAAGGCAACGCGACGCTGACCACCACGCTGCCCCGGGTGCACGTCGCCATCTCCGGCATCGAGAAGATCGTGCCGACGATGGAGGATGTCGCGACGCTGATGCGGCTGCTGGCGCGCTCGGCGACCGGCCAGTCGATCAGCAACTACGTCGACATCCTGACCGGTGTCCGCGGCGCGGGCGAGTTCCACGGCGCCGGGCACATGTACTTCATCCTGGTCGATGCGGGGCGCACCGGCGTGCTCGACTCCGACCTGCGCGCGGCGCTCCGCTGCATACGCTGCGGCGCCTGCATGAACCACTGCCCGGTCTACCAGAACATCGGCGGCCATGCGTACGGCTGGGTGTATCCGGGACCGATCGGCTCGGTGCTCACGCCGATGTACGTCGGGCTCGAGAATGCGCTGCCGCTGCCGCACGCGTCGACGCTTTGCAACCAGTGCGGCGTCGTCTGCCCGGTGAAGATCCCGCTGCCGGACCTCCTGCGCACGCTGCGCGAAAAGCAGGTCGAGCGCGGCCTCAGGCCCTGGTCCGAGCGCGCCGGGTTCCGGCTCTGGTCCTGGGTCGCACAGCGCCCGGCACTGTATGCGCTGGGGACGAAGATCGCCGCGCGGGCACTGCGCTGGATGGGCGGCGCCGACGGCTACATCCGTAAGCTGCCGCTGGCGGAGGGCTGGACCAGCGGCCGCGACATGCGGGCGCCACCGGGCAAGACTTTCCGCGAGCTCTACGCACAATCGAAGAGGAACTGAACATGGACAGGATGCAGCTCCCCGCAATTTCCGCCCGGGCGCAAGGCCTCGGCACCGAGAACGCCTTTGTCGTGCTCGCCGAAGTCAACCAGCTGATCCGCGCGGGCCGGGACGTGATCTCGTTCTGCATCGGCCAGCCCGACTTTCCGACGCCGGTGAACATCCAGGACGCCGGCGTGGCAGCGATCCGCGAGGGCAAGCATGGCTACACGCCGTCAGCCGGAATCGATCCGCTGCGCGAGGCGGCCGCGCGCGAGATCAACCGGATGCGCGGCCTGGCCGGGCCGGACGCGATCACCGCCGACGACGTGGTGATCGGGGCCGGCGCGAAGCCGTTCATCGCCTACGCAGTGCTGTCGGTGACCGATCCCGGCGCCGGCGACGAAGTCATCTACCCGGTGCCCGGATTCCCGATTTACGAATCGCAGATCGCGGTGCATGGCGCGGTGCCTGTGCCCCTTTATCTGCGCGAGGCGCGCGACTTTGCCTTCGATCCGGACGAGCTCGCCGCGAAGATCACGCCGCGCACCCGGATGCTGATCCTGAACACGCCGCACAATCCCACCGGCGGCATCCTGACCCGCGCCGACCTGGAGGCGATCGCCGCGGTGCTGCGCCGCCATCCGCAGGTCTGGGTCTACGCCGACGAGATCTACTCGCGGCTGATCTACTCCCCCGGCGGTGGCGAGGCCAACGACAGCGACAACGCGTTCGCCTCGATCACGCAGATCCCCGACATGCTTCCGCGCACCATCATCGCCGACGGCGCCTCCAAGACCTGGGCGATGACCGGCTGGCGGATCGGCTTCGCCGCGAATCGCACGCTGGCGCCCGTGTTCACGCGCTGGGTGACCAATACCGACTCGTGCGCGTCGCAGATCAGCCAGTGGGCGGCGGTGGAGGCGATCAACGGCCCGCAGGATGCGGCGGCGGCGATGCGCAAGAGCTTCCACGAACGGCGCGACCTGATCGTCGGCCTGCTCAACGAGGTTGAGGGCATCTCGTGCAAGACCCCGGGTGGGGCGTTCTACGCCTGGCCCAACGTGAGCGAAGCGTGCCGGATCACCGGCTGTGCCGATTCCGAGGAATTCCGCAAGCGCCTGCTGCACGAAGCCGGTGTCGCGGTGCTGGCCGACATCCACTTCGGCAGCCGCGTCCCCGATGAGGGCCAGCACATCCGCTTCAGCTACGCGGCGTCGAATGATGCGATACGCGCGGGAATCCGGCGCATCGCCGACTTCATCGCGCGCAACCGGAAGTAGCCGTGCCGGGTATGGACGATCCCCTGGCCAACGCCGCGGCGCGCGACAACGTCCTGGCGCGCGTGCGCCACGCGCTGCGGCGCACCGGACCCGACCCGAACCGGGCCGCCGCGGCGGTCGCGTATGTCGCGCGCCATGTCCATGGTCCGCGGTCAGCCATGCCGGCGGATCTCGCGGCGCGCTTCGTGGAGCGCGCGCAGGATATGTCCAGCACGCTCGAGTGCGTGGCCCACCGCAGGGCGATACCGGCGGCGGTGCGCCGCTACGTGGACGCGTTGCGGATCGAGGGGGCCGACCGCGCCGGCGTGTGCTGGCCGGAGTTTGCCGACCTGGACTGGGCGGGCGCAGGGTTGCAGATCGAGTGCCGGCCGACATCCGGCGGCGACCGGCTGGGCATCACCGGCGCCTGGTGCGCCATCGCGGAGACCGGAACGGTCGTGGTCCTCTCCGGCGCCGACACCCCCACCGGCACCACGCTGCTGCCCGACACTCACATTGCCGTCGTCCCGGCCACGCGCCTCGTCAGCGGCATGGAGGAGATGTTCGCGCTGCTGCGGGCCGAGCGGGGACGCCTGCCGCGCGCGATCAACATGATCTCCGGCCCCTCGCGCACCGGCGATATCGAGCAGACCATCGTGCTGGGGGCGCACGGGCCGTTCCGCGTTCATATCCTGCTGCTTGACTGAACGGGCGTGCCGGCCGGCTACGGCCTGTCCGGCCGCGTGGCCAGCCCGAGGATCGCGGAGCCGAGCAGGGCCGACAGCACGGAGCCCATCAGCACGCCTTGGCGCACTGCCGGCATGTGGTCGTGCTCGGTGCCGACAAAGGCCAGAGTACCGATGAACAGGCTCATGGTGAAGCCGATGCCGCACAACGCCGCGACGCCGGCATAGACCTTCCATGTGACGGCCGGCGGCAGCACGACCAGGCCCGCACGCTGCGCCAGCCACGTGGCGCCCAGTACCCCCACCGGCTTGCCGACCAGCAGGCCCGCGGCGATGCCCAGGGTGATCGGATTCAACGCTGCCGCCATGCCGAATCCGGCGAAGGAGACACCCGCGTTGGCCAGCGCGAACAGCGGCATGATCGCAAACGCCACCCAGGGCGCCAGCGCCTGCGCGGCGGCCGCGCCCGGTCCCGGCGTGCCGTCACGCCGCGCATGCGGCAGCGCGAAGCCCACCGCGATGCCCGCGAGCGTTGCATGCACGCCGGACTTGAGCACCGCGACCCATACGACGACGCCGACCAGGACGTACGCGGCGGTGCGCATGACGCCGCGGCGATTGAGCGCGATCAGCACGATGATGCCGGCGCCGGCGACTATGAGCATCGGGGCCTGCAGGCGCGACGTGTAGAACACCGCGATGATGACGATCGCGGCGAGGTCGTCCAGCACCGCCACCGCGGTCAGGAACACCTTCAGGGCCGGCGGCACCCGCCTGCTGAAGGCGCTGAACGCGGCCAGCGCGAACGCGATGTCGGTCGCCGCGGGAATGGCCCAGCCCTGCAGCGCAACCGGGTCGTCGCGCGCGACCAGCCCGTAGACCAGGGCCGGGACCAGCACACCGCCGGCCGCCGCGATGGCGGGCAAGGCGGCCTGCCTGGGGGTGGCGAGATTGCCGGAGAGCAGTTCGTGCTTGATCTCGATCCCGATGGCGAGAAAGAACACCGCCATCAGGCCGTCGTTGATCCACAGGAAAAGCGGCTTGGCGAGCCCGAGTTCGCCAAATTTGAACGCGAGCTGCGTCTCGAAAAATACCTCGTAGTCCGCGTGGAAGGGCGAGTTGGCGAGGGTCAGCGCGACCAGCGTCGCCCCCAGCAGCGCCAGCCCCGCCCGCGACTCCGGGCTCAGCCGGGCGGGGCGCATCGGCGTCCGCTCAAAGACCGGGCAACGCCGCAGCCGCGCCGGGAATGCCGGCGATGGCCGCGACCACGCCCCGCAGCGCCCTGCCAATCCAGCACCAGCAGCATGAAGAAGTAACTGATGATGTACGCAACGATCACGTGCCAGCCGCCCTTGATCCACGCCAGCGCGTTCTTGCCCTCCGGAAACATGTTGGTCAGCGCCACGCCGGCGCTGGAGCCGAACCAGATCATCGAGCCGCCGAAACCGACGGCGTAGGCGAGGAATCCCCAGTCATAGCCGCCCTGCTTGAGCGCCAGCGCCGTGAGCGGGATGTTGTCGAATACCGCCGATATGAAGCCGAGGCCGAACGCCGTTTGCCAGGATGCCGGGGGCAGGCGCTCGACCGGCATCATCGAGGCGCACAACACCAGCGCGAGCAGGAAAATCGTGCCCTTGAACGCATCGGGTAGCAGTGACCATTCCGGCTGGCGCAAAGGCACGCAAAGCAGCAACGCGACCCAGACCGCGACGCCGATGAAAGGGAAACCGTCGGCGAGCGCGTTGAAGTAAGTATTGACGACGACATTGGCCGTAATGGCCAGGACGAGTATGAAGGCGACGATGAACACCCGCGCCCAATCGACGCTAACGCCTTCCGGCGCCTCCATGACGATGGGCGAGTGGGCCTGCTGCTGGCGGGCGGCCGGGATCCCGAAAACAACCAACGCGCAACTCGCGGCGATGATGGCTTCGAACACGCTCAGGGGCTTGACACCGGCGATCCACATCATCGTCGTCGTGGTATCGCCGACCACGCTGAACGACCCGCCGGCGTTCGAGGCGGCGACGATTGCGGCCAGATATCCAAGTGTACCTTGCCGCGATAGACGGTGGGCGACGGCCCCGCCGATCAGCGCCGCGGCAATATTGTCAAGGAAGCTGGAGAGCACCCAGATCATCGCCAGCAGCACGAACCCGCCCTTCCAGTCGTTGGGCAGGAAACGCGGCAGGATCGCCGGCACCTTGCTGTCCTCGAAGTGCCGGGAGAGCAGCGCAAATCCCAGCAGCAACCCGAGCAGGTTGGTGAGGATCACCCACTCGTGCCCGAGATGCGCGACCAGGCCGGCAACGCCCGGCCCGGTCTTGAACCCGGTGACGAACAGCTTGTACAGCGTGATCACGGCCAGCCCGGTGAGCGCGATCTTGAGCGTGTGATGATGAAACAGCGCGATGCCGATCAGGATGGCCGAAAAGAGCAGGAAATCGACCGGAATTCCGGCCACGGCCGGGATCGCCGTCGCGGCTCCGGCGGCAGCCTGGGCGCAGGTTCCGAAAGCAAGCGCGGCGAGCCCCGCGACGGCATTGAGTGTCGCGCCGGCTGACACGCGGCGAGTTGGCAATTTGGACACGGATTTCCCCCCTGAAGTCGGCGTTAGCGTATCACATGAGAGTGGCTGTCGGCGGGCGGAAAGTCTGCGGCGGGCTTCTCTTTTCCGCTAAAGTGCGGGTGACATGAACGAGCCCATCACAAGCCCGCCGCCTTTCGAAATGGCCGAACGCGAATTGAAGCGGGCGCAGGAAGCACTGCGCGACGCGGAGCGGCACGTCCGGATGTTCACCGACAACACCCCCGAGCCGCTGGCTTACCTGAACGCCGACCTGCGCTTCAGCTTCGTCAACCAGGCGTACATCGATGCGGTCAAGGCGCCCCGGGAGCGGATCATCGGACAGACCGTGGCCGGCGTGCTGGGCGAGGAGGTGGCCGCCTACCTGCTGCCTGTCATCGAGCGGGCGCAGGCGGGCGAGAGGACGAGCTACGAACGGCTCCGCCCCGCCGCCGACGGACAGCTGCGCTGGATCCGCGGCATGCTGGTGCCCGATTACGACCGTGACGGCAAGTTCCAGGGCATCTACATCGTCGTCCACGACATCCACGACCTGAAGCTCACGCAGGCGGCGCTGGCGCAGCGCGAAGGGCAGATGCGCGCGTTCATGGACAGCATCCCGACGCCGGTCGCCTACATCGACAGCGCGATGCGCTACGAGTACGTGAATCGCGCGTTCGTCGAGTTCAGCGAAATCGAACTCGACCAGATCCAGGGGCGGGGCCTGCGCGAGATTTCGCCGCCCGATGATTTCGAGCGGCAGGCGGAACTGCTCGCGCGCGCCATGCGGGGGCAGCAGATCGAGTACGAACGGCTGACGCCGTTCGCGACGCGCCCCGCCCGCTGGATGCAGGTGCGGCTGGTCCCGCACCGGGAGGGCGAGGGGCCGGTGCGCGGCGTGTTCGTCCTGCTCAACGACATCCACGCCCAGAAGGAGAGCGAGGCCGCCGTGCACCGGATCAACTGGGTGCTCTCGTCGCACATCGAGAACACGCCGATGGCGGTGGTCGAGTGGAACCGGGACCTGAACCTGATCCGCTGGTCGCCCCGCGCCGAGACGATCTTCGGGTGGAAGGCCGAGGAAGTGCTCGGAACGTCGCTGCAGGACTGGAAGATGGTCTTCGGC
Organism: Betaproteobacteria bacterium; assembly: GCA_016717855.1. Lineage (GTDB taxonomy): Bacteria > Pseudomonadota > Gammaproteobacteria > Burkholderiales > Casimicrobiaceae > PALSA-1005. Next base: position 29,944 of record JADKEV010000007.1, on the reverse strand, counting down.
GCCGACGTGCCGCAGGTCGACCTGGTCATCCAGGCCATGCTGCGCGGCGAGCGCAGCTCGACCACGAGCATGAACCGCAATGTCTGCAAGGACGGCTCCGTCATCTGGTGCGAGTGGCACAACTCGGTGCTGCGCGACGAGGACGGCGGCCTGCTCTCCATCCTGTCGTTCGCGCAAAACGTGTCGGACCGCGTAGACGCCCAGGAGAAACTCGAGGCGATGGCCACGCACGACGCCCTGACCGGGCTGCCCAACCGGGTCCTGCTGCAATTGCATCTGGCCGAAACGCTGGACCGGGCGCGCCACCGGCAGCGGCAGGTGGCGGTCCTGTTCATCGATCTCGACCGCTTCAAGAACGTCAACGATTCGCTGGGCCACCGGATGGGCGACGAGTTGCTGCGGATGATAGGCAGGCGCCTGGGCATGGCGCTGCGCAAGGGCGACTTCCTGGCGCGGCTGGGCGGCGACGAATTCACCGTCCTGCTCGAGAACCTGGAGAACGCCGAGGGCGCGGCCGAAGTGGCGGGCAAGCTGCTCGAGGTCATCCAGCAGCCGTACTGGGTCCACGGCCACGCCGTCCATGTCAGCGCCAGCATCGGGCTGGCCATCTTTCCCGACGACGGCGACGATCCGGACACGCTGCTCAAGAACGCCGACGTGGCGATGTATCGCGCCAAGGACGCCGGCAAGAACGTGTACCAGTTCTTCGCGCAGGAAATGGGGGCGCAGCAGCAGGAGCAGATGGCGCTGGAGACCGCGTTGCGGTGGGCGGTCAAGAACGAAGATCTGGGCGTGAAGTACCAGCCGAAGGTCGAGGTCGCGACCGGCCGCATCGTCGGCGCCGAGGCATTGCTGCGCTGGCGCGACCCGGTCCTGGGCGACGTGCCGCCCAACCGTTTCATCCCGCTGGCCGAGGAGTCCGGGCTGATCGACATCATGGGCGACTGGGTGCTCAAGCAAGCCTGCCTGGAAACGCGGCAATGGGCGGCGGCGGGACTGGAGGAAATGACCATTGCCATCAACCTGTCGGTCCGCCAGTTTCGCGACACCGGCTTCGCCGCGCGGATCCAGAAGATATTCGCCGAAACCGGCGTCGATCCGCGCCGGGTCGAGTTCGAGGTCACCGAAACCAGCGTGCTTTACGACGCCGAGACCGTCGGCCGCGTGCTGCAGCTCGAACGCGAATTGGGCGTGCGCGTGGCGATCGACGATTTCGGGACCGGCTATTCGAGCCTGGTGCACCTGAAGCGCCTGCCCATCGACACGCTGAAGATCGATCAGTCATTCATCCGCGATATCACGACGGATCCGGACGACAAGGCGATCACCGCGGCGATCATCGCGCTGGCGCACAGCCTGGGGCTCGACGTCGTCGCCGAAGGCGTCGAAACCGCCGAACAGCTGGCGTTCCTGACCGAGCGCGGGTGCGACTACTACCAGGGGCACTACTTCAGCGAACCGCTGGATTCGGCGGCCTTTATCGCGTTCGTGGGTCGCCACCAGCGCGGCTCGCCGCAGCCGCGGAGCGTGGAGCACGCACCGAACGCCTGATCCAGTCGCGCAGCGCCTCGGCCAGCCGTTCCCATCCAGGTTCGAGCATGAGCATGTGCGGAAGCCCGGGCAGAACCGTCGCTTCGACGCCGTGGCGCGCGGCAGTCGCCTGCACTTCGTCGGGCGTGAACAGCGCATCGTCGCCCGCCGCGAGCACGCACACCGGCGTGTCGTGCTCCTCCGCGCGCGCCGACAGGCCGCGCCAGGCGAGTTCCATCACGGCCTGCGGCGACTCGGGGGAAAGGTGGCGCATGGCGCCCGCCAGGACTTCCGGCGGCGCATGCGTCGTGAAATAGAACTCGCGCAGCGTCGACATCGCCACCGGATCGATGGCGCCGCGATGCAGTTTCTGCGCGTGCCAGAAGAAGTCCGGGCGTCCCCACCACAGGCGCGTGAGCACCGGCAACAACCCCGCCGGCGGCACCGGGCAGACCAGCGCGGCCCCGGGAAAGGTCTCTTCGGCAATCAGGCGCTCGACCAGCGTCGCACCCATCGAATGCCCGATCAGTACCGGCCGCGCCGGCAGTTCCGCGACGACATTGCGGATGTCGTCCATGTAGTCCGTCAGATGCAGCGAGCCCAGGTCGTCGCGGCCCGGGCTCTTGCCATGGCCGCGCAGCGACAGCGCGTACGCGGGATAGCCCGCGGCGGCGAACCAGGGCAGCAGGTGGACCTCCCAGCACCAGGCGTCGCAGTAGGCGCCGTGGATGAACAGCAGGGGCGGATTGGCGTTGCGGCGGTTGGACCGCGGCAGGACGTAGCGGACTTCCAGGGCATTCTGCATGGGGTCTGAGCATAATCGAAAACGGCGCCCGGCAGCACCGGTTTTTCACCGCCTCAGGTGACGATTCAGTACCATGGCGGGCAAATGAGCCAAACCGTGCTGCTGCAGAACTGCCTGGTGCTCGCGACGATGGACGACGCGCGGCGGGAGATCACCGGTGGCGCGGTTTACATCCGCGGCAACGTGATCGAACAGGTGGGACCGGGCGCCGCGTTGCCGCGAAGCGCGGACCGCGTGATCGACCTCGCCGGCCATGTGGTCATGCCGGGACTGGTCAACACCCATCACCACATGTTCCAGTCGCTCACGCGGGCGGTGCCCGCCGCACAGGATTGCGAGTTGTTCGACTGGCTCAAGGTCCACTATCCGCTCTGGTGCGGGATCACGCCCGAGATGATCCACGTGTCGGCGCTGACTGCGATGGCCGAACTCATGCTCTCCGGCTGCACCACTGCCAGCGATCACCTGTACATGTATCCGAACGGCAGCCGCATCGACGACGAAATCGGCGCCGCGCGGGAAATCGGCATCCGCTTTCACCCGGGCCGCGGTGGGATGAGCATGGGCGAATCGCAAGGGGGCCTGCCGCCGGACCGGCTCACCGAGCCCGAGCCCGCAATTCTGCGCGCGATGCAGCGCGCGATCGAGACCTTCCACGATCCGGCGCGCCACAGCATGCTGCGCATTGCCGTCGCGCCCTGCTCGCCGTTCAGCGTGACGCCGGACCTCATGCGCGAGTCGGCGAGGCTGGCGCGCTCATTCGGCGTCCACATGCACACGCATCTGGCCGAGAACTGGAAGGACCTGGCGTTCAGCCGCGAGAGGTTCGGCATGGATCCGGTCGATTACGCGGAGGACCTGGGTTGGCTGGGGCACGACGTGTGGCACGCGCACTGCGTTCATCTGGACGAGCGCGGGATCGGCGTCTTCGCCGGGACCGGGACCGGCGTCGCGCACTGCCCGACGTCCAACATGCGCCTGGGCTCGGGCATCGCGCCGGTGCGCAGGATGCGCGATGCGGGGATGCGCGTGGGACTGGGCGTCGATGGCAGCGCGTCGAACGACGGCGGGCACCTGTTGGGCGAGGCCCGGCAATGCCTGTTGCTGCAGCGGGCCGCTCACGGTCCGGCGGCGCTGTCGGCCCGCGCGGCGCTGGAAATCGCCACGCGCGGTGGCGCAGCAGTGCTCGGCCGCGACGACATCGGGCAAATCGCGCCTGGGTTCGCCGCCGACATCGTCGCGTTCGACCTGGAAGACATCGGCTACGCCGGCCAGCACGATCCGCTCGCGGCGCTGCTGCTCTGCGCCCCCGCCCGCGCCGCGTGGAGCATGATCAACGGCCGCGTGGTGGTCGAGGACGGCACGCTGGTGACCGTCGATATCAACGCGCTCGCCCCCCGCGCGCGCCCTGGCCGGCCGCGCGCTGGGCTAGGCGGACCCTGGTCGCGGCGCGGGTGGACGGGCAACCCGCTGGCGCCTGGGCAGCGCGCTCCCGCCCGCCCAGTAAGGATGCGGCCACTTGCCGCCCATGCGTCCGGTGATCTCCATCGCGGTGCGGGCGACCAGCGGTCCCAGGGCGCGGATGCGTTCGTCGGTCAGCCGCGACAGCGGCCCGGCCAGCGAGATGGCGCCCAGCGGCTCGGTATGCTCGTCGTAAACCGCCGCCGCCACGCAGCGCAGGCCCAGCGCATGTTCTTCGTCGTCGTAGGCGTAGCCATGCTTCCTGATCTGCTTGATCGCATTCCACAAGCCGTCGGGCGTGACGATGGTGTGCTCGGTATGCCGTGGCAAGCCATGCTTGGCCAGGATGCCGTGGATGGCGTCGTCGGTGAGCGAGGCGAGCATTGCCTTGCCCGAGCCCGACGCGTGGATCGGGTGCCGGCTGCCCAGCTTGACGATCATCCGCATGATTTCGCGGCATTGCACCTGGCCGATGAACACGGCTTCGTAACCGTCGAGGATCGACAGGTTGGCGGTTTCGCCGGACTGGTCCATCAGCCGCCGCAGGTAGCTGTGGCTCTGGATGGCGAAGTCGCGGTTGGCCACGAAGGCGCTGCCCACCGTGAACGCCTTCAGCCCGACGTACCACAGGCCGAGATCGCCGGACTGGTGCACGTAGTCCATCTTCTCGAGCGTGTTGAGCAACCGGTGCGTCGTCGACGCGGCAAGACCGACGCGCTGCGCGATGTCCGTCAAGGTGAGTCCGCCTTCGACTTCGCCCAGCCGCTCGAGTATGGTCAGCCCGCGCGTCAGGCTCTGGACGTGGGCGGTCGTGGTGCCGGTTTCGGGAGTATTCGGGATGCGGCCCCGACGGGCCGGGACGGACGGGCGATGCGGCATCGGGAGTCGGTTCGGAGTGGAATGTGCCAAGCCGATTGTAGCGCAGGCTGCTGCATTGCAGCAGGATTCCGGCCGCGCGGCGCAGACGGTGCAAGTGCGCGCGCCGGCCGTCTGCGTAGCATGGACTGCGACGTCAGGGCTGCGCGCCGGCAGCAGTTGTCATGCGCCTGCTGATCGGCGTTCCCGCGACCCGCCTGCCGGCCTGCACCGACACGTCTATCACATAGCCCAGGCTGGTCTGCACGTCGCAATAGTTGATCGTTCCCTCGGCGTACGGCACGTCGATCCGTGCCGGGCCCCCCGCCTTCACCGATGCCGCATACGCGTCGCGCACCTGCGCATGCAGGTCAGCGCGGAAGCCGGCCGGAAGACGGCTGCCCGACAGACGCATCAAGTCCAGCTTGATGTGCGAATAGAGCAGGTTGATGCTGTTGGAAACTTCCTTGTCGGCGTCGGCGGAGTGCGCCGTGCGTTCCGCATCCGGGTGGGGCAGCGCGGCGAGCAGCCGGGCGGGGAAGCCTGCTCGCCGGATGCCGTGGAATTCGAGGCGGTCGTACAGGTCGAGGTCTTCGCCGCCCCAGCCGGTGCACGCCTCGTCGTAACCTTCCGCGAAGGCGAACGCGGCGCTCGCGCAGACCACCGTCCCCGAAATGTCGCCGGCCAGCGGCTCCGCGAGGTAGTAGCAACGGGGATCGAATTGCGCGAGGATGGCGGGCGCGAAACCGGGGTCGACCAGGACGTCGCCATCGATCAGGCAGAGCACCTCCGTGACAGCGGCCGCGGCGCCCAGGTTGCGGGCATGCGCCGCGTGGAACGTGGACGCAGCGGGCCAGCGGACCACCTTGACCTGTGGCAGGTGCGCCTGCACCCAATCGCCGCAATGATCCGGGCAACCGTAGTCGACCACAACACACGCCGTGGCCGGCTGCGCGGCAAGGAGCGGCAGTGTCTCGCGCAGAAACCGCAGGCGACCCATGCAGGTCGTCACGAATGTCAGGGCTGGGGGCGTCATCGGATCAGCGGATCGCCGGACACCAGGCGGCGGGCGGCGGGCGCCGCCGGGCGGCACGAGGGCCGGCGCGGGCCGGGCAGGGGCGGCAACCCCCGCGGCCGGCGGCGGTTACGCGAGTACGTCGCTGACCTGCTCCTGGCGCAGCAGTTCCCAGACAAATGCCTCGAGCTCGGGTCCCATCGCATCGCTCGCCGACACCATGCCGACTGCGCGGCCATTGTCGACCACCGGCACGTGCCGGAACCGCCCCGTATGCATCAATTGCAGCGCATCGGCGAACTGCTTGTCCGGATGGAGCGACTGCGGATTGCGGGTCATCACGTCGGCGACGCGCGTGGTCTTCAGGTCGCGGTCGTCGGCCAGCACGCGAAACAGCGCATCGCGCTCGGTGAAGATCCCGATCAGCTTGTCCTGCTCGACGACCATGACCGCGCCGATGCGCTCCCGCTTCATCAAACGTGCGGCCTCGATGACCGACCAATGTTCGGGGCAGGTAATGCATTCCTTGCCCTCGATCAGGGTCCTGATGCTGCGGTCTACCATGATGAACCTCCGGAGAATGCGGAATACGGGGAATTGCGGCTGCGACAGGTTCGCGCTGCCTCAAATTTACCAGAATTCGGACCCACTGTCGGGGCTTTGACCGGTGAATTCCCGTCAGCTCCCGGCCCGCACCATCCCGGCCCTGCAGTCCCGCCTTTGGTGCAATGCGTTCGGCGCAGTACACTGCGGGCATGCACCAATACACGCGAAGGCGCCGGGCCGGGGAACGAACATGGGTCGCGGTTGCCGCAATCCTGCTCGCCTGCGCCGCCGGCACTGCGGCGGAGGCGACGGCCGCGACCATCGCGCTGCACCAGGACGCGGTCAGCCTGGCTGTCGCGCAGCGGCTGTTCACCAGCAACGGCAAGCGGGTCCTCTCGGGCAACCTCGCCTCCTGCAACTATGTGTACCTGGAGCAGCCGGTGGTCACCTTCCGCGACCGCCGCCTCTTCTTGCGCGTTCATCTCGCCGGGCGCGTGGGAATGAAGGCCAACGGCAATTGCGTCGGGGCGGGCGATGCGTTCTACACGACGGTGTCCGGCCAGCCCGTCATTGCCGGCGAAACGGTCGCATTGAAAGATTTCCGGATGGACGAGGGCAGGCCCGAGTACCGCGGGCTGCTCGAGCCGTTCCTCAGGCAGCAGATCCCGTCACTGCTCGGGTTGAACCTGCGCGAGGAACTGAGCAAGGGATTGCAGAACAGCGGGTCCGCGTTCAAGCTGGCGCTCACCGGATTCCAACTGCTCGACGTCGCGGCGGGCGAGGGCATGCTGACGATCCGCTTCGACTTCGCGCTGCAAGCCACAAAGCCTTGACGGCGGCCACTCCCAGCGGATCGTAGAAGAAAGGGAGGGACGGGCGCCGCTCGCGGCGCGCAGGCAGGCGCCCGACGCAACGTTGCCGGCGTGGCACGGCTCGACATTCAGAAGTTTTTAGAGCGCCACGCGCGCAGTTGTGAAACAATCGGATCGAACTCGCGCACAACGGAGCCGGCGCGCCAGCCGGCATGTGGGCGCGGCTCCGACGCGCGAGCGTCATGGATGTAGATTGCGCCAAATCAAAGGGAGGTGATGATGCGTGGTTGCTCGAAAAGGAATCTGGTCGCGGGGGCTGCGCTGTCTCTCCTCGCGTTGGCAGCCGCGCGGGCGCAGGACCCGAACGCCGGGCCGGTGACGGCAGGCGCCAGCGACCGCATCACCGTCATGGCGCGCGACGCCGGGCCCGCGCCATCCGCGCCGCAGATCGCGCGCATCGGCGCGGCGCTGCGCGTCATCGGCGCCACGGGCGAGGTCACGGCGCAGGGCGAGGGCCGCTACGAGGTGCGGCTCGCGGCGGCGCTGCCGGCGCCGCAGCTGCGCCTGCTTGCCGCGCGCCTGGGCGCCACGGCGGACGTGCTGTGGGCAGCGCCCAGCTTTGCCCGCGACGAAGCGGCGCAGACGCAGCGGATCCGCGCCAAGCGCGCCCGGACCGATCCGGTCCCGCGGACGCTGATCGTGCGCCTGAAGGGCTTTTCGTCGCAACTCAAGGCCGCGCGCAACCAGGCCATCGACGACGCCATGCTCGCCGGCCTGACGCAGGCCGCCGGGGTCGGGCTGCGGCACTTCCGCGCGATGAGCGGCAATGCGTACGTGCTCCGGCTGGACCGCGCGCTGACCCACGCCGGATACGAGGCCGTGCTGGCCAAGCTGGCTGCGCATCCCGAGGTCGACGTGGCAGCCGGCAATTGGCTGGCCACGCCGTACTACATTCCGAACGACACGATGTTCAACAAGCAGTGGAACCTGGTCGGCCCCCAGGACGGCTACTACGGCATCGACGCGGTGCGCGCATGGAACCTGAGCATCGGCTCGCGCAACACCGTGGTGGCGGTCGTCGACACCGGCGTGCGGCCGCACCTCGAACTCGCCGACCGGCTGATCGACGGCTACGACTTCGTCTCCGACGCCGACTTCTCGAACGACGGCGACGGCCGCGACGACAACGGCTACGATCCCGGCGATTACACGGCGGCCGGGCAATGCGGCGCGGGCGAGCCGGCGGAAAACTCCGGCTGGCATGGCACCCATGTCGCGGGGACGATCGGCGCAGACGGCGACAACGACGAGGGTGTCGCCGGCATCGACTGGCGTGCGAAGATCCTGCCGATACGCGTGCTGGGCGCCTGCGGCGGCTCGCGCTCCGACATCGTCGACGGCTTGACTTGGGCCGCCGGGCTGCCGGTGCCGGGCGTGCCGATGAATCTCAATCCGGCCAAGGTGATCAACATCAGCATCGGCGGCCGGGGCGCCTGCGACAAGCTCTACCAGGAGGCGATCAACAAGGCGGTCGCGCAGGGGGCGTTCATCGCGGTGGCGGCGGGCAACGAAAACGACAATTCCGACGACTATTCGCCGGCAAGCTGCCTGGGCGTGATTACCGTTGCCGCGACGGGGCCCGGCGGCGACTCCGCGGCCTACAGCAACTACAGCTTCCGGCTGGAGATCTCCGCGCCCGGTGGCGACTCGGCGAGCGCCGGCGCCGCCGGCAGGATCCTGTCGACCATCAACAGCGGCACCAGGGGGCCCGAATTTTCCGACTGGGGCTACAAGCAGGGGACGAGCATGGCCTCGCCCCACGTCGCGGGCGTCGCTTCGCTGATGCTGGGCATCAATCCCAACCTGTCGCCGGGCGAGGTCTACTACATCCTGCAGGAGACGGCGGTCGCGTTCCCCACCAATTCCTGGTGCGCCGGCAGCGGCAAGTGCGGCGCGGGGATACTCAACGCGCGCAACGCCACCGCCGCGGCGCTGGATTTCCTTTCCTACCGGCTGGTGTACGAATTCAAGAATGTCGCGCTGAATCACTATTTCCGGACCGCCGAGGGCGCGGAGGCGCGCGCGGTGGGCACCGGCGCTGCCGGCGACGGCTGGTTCGACACGCTCGACTACTTCTACGCCGGGGCCATCCCCACGCACGACACGGTCCCGGTCTGCCGCTTCTACGGCACGCCGGGCCGTGGGCCGAACTCGCACTTCTACACCGCCAACGCGGCCGAATGCGCGATCGTGAAGGGCGATCCGGGCTGGACCTACGAGGGCATCGCGTTCTACGCGGCCCCCATCATCGGCGGCGGCTGCGCGAGCGGCCTGCGCGCCGTCTACCGGTCGTACAACGGGCGTGCGCAGTTCAACGACACCAACCATCGCTTCACGACTTCGCTGAAAACCCAGCAGCAGATGGTCGCGCAGGGGTGGATAAGCGAGGGCGCGGTGTTCTGCGTGATCTGAGGAACGGTGCGGCGGCCGCCCGAAGGCTGCCGTGACCGCCCGCGCTGACCGGTCGCCCGGCAGATACTCGACCACAGGCGGGTGAACGGTCATCCGTACCGTTCCGGGAGCCCGCATGCGCGTCGTCATCGCCCAGATGAAGCACGAGACCAACACCTATTCGCCGGTGCCCACGCCGCTGTCGCGCTTCGCCATCGGCGGCGGCGGCGCGCCGCCCGAGGGACGGGACGCCTACGATGCCTACAAAGGCACCGGCTCGGCGATCGGCGCGTTCATCGACCTGGCCGAGGCGGCGGGCGCCGAGATCGAAATTCCGATCGCGGCCAGCGCCTGGCCCAGCGGACCGGTCGAAGACGCCGCGTACGAGCACATCGCCAGCCGCATCTGCGCCGCGGTCGCCAAGGGCTGCGACGCGGTGCTGCTCGACCTGCACGGCGCGATGGTCACGCAGACCTACGAAGACGGCGAGGGCGAGCTGTTGCGGCGGCTGCGCGCGATCGACGCCATGGTGCCGATCGGCGTGGCGCTGGACATGCACACGAATTTCTATCCGGCGATCGCCGCGCACGCGACAGCCATCGCCGGTTACCAGACCTATCCGCACCTCGACATGGACGGCACCGGCGCGCGCGCCGGCCGCGCGATCTTTGCGCTGCTCGCGGGCAAGGCGCGTCCCGCGATGGCGTGGGGCAACCGGCCGATGCTCCCGCACGTGATGCGCCAGGGCAGCGACGATTCGCCCAACCGCGAACTGCAGGCGCGCTGCCGCGAGATGGAGGCGCAGGGCGCGCTGTGCGCATCGGTGTTCGTCGGCTTTCCGAATGCCGACATCGCCAACGCCGGGCTCTCGGCCGTGGTCGTGACCGACGGGGATGGCGCACTGGCCCGGCGCTGGTGCGACGAACTGCTGGACATGGCGTGGCACGAGCGGGCCGCGTTCGTGTACAAGATCGAACCGCTCGCGACAGCGATGGCGCGCGCCCGCGAACTGGCCGCGGCCGTGGCGCCCGGCAGCGGCCCGGTGGTGCTGCTCGATCACAGCGACAACTGCGCCTCGGGCGGCACGATGGACACGATGACCGTGCTGGGCGCGATCCTCGACGCGGGACTGGAGGACGCGGCGGCGTTCGCGATCTTCGACCCGGCCGCGGTGCGGCAGATGATTGCCGCCGGCATTGGCGCCCAGGTCACGCTTGCGCTCGGCGGCAAGCTCGACATGCCGGCGATCGGCCTGCAGGGCGTGCCGCGCACGGTGACCGGGCGCGTCAAGCTGATCTGCGACGGCCGCTACCGCAATCGCGGCCCGATGGCGCGCGGGGAGCGCAACAGCATGGGGCCCACCGTCGTGCTCGACACCGGCCGCGTCGAAATCGTGGTGATCTCCAATCACGTCGAGCCGCACGATCTGGCCGCGTTCGTCGCGGTGGGCATCGATCCGGCTTCCAAGCGGTTCCTGATGCTGAAGAGCCGCGTGCATTGGCGGGCGGGCCTGCGTGGACTCGCCGCGGCAGTCGTCGAATGCGCCGGCACCGGGGTGTGCACCTCGGACTACGACTTGTTGAACTTCCGGCACGTGCGGCGGCCAATCTATCCGCTGGACCCGATGTAGCGGCGCGGGCGTGCCGCCGCTGGCAGGAAATTGACCATCTCTTGATCTTCGTCATAGCATCCCGGCCGCTTTCGGACGACCATCCGCTGCACAGACCGGGCGTCCGGCAGACACGACATTCCGCCCTGCCACCGGCACGCGCGTGACGCAGAGGTGTCTATGGACCGCAAACTCGATGCAGCGGCAAGCCGTCGGGTCGGCACAATCCCGAAATCGCTGGCGCTGGCCTGCGCGATGGCCATCGCGCTCGCGCTCGCGCCGCAGCTGGCGCAGGCACAGGGCCGGGGCCAAAGCGGCAAGGCCGTCGTGGAGGCGGCCTGCGTCGCATGCCACGGCGCCGGCGTGGACGGCGCGCCCAGGATCGGCGACAGGAAGGCATGGACGGCGCGCGCGGGGCAGGGCCTGACCGGCCTTTCGCGCAGTGCGCTCCAGGGCATCCGCAAGATGCCCGCGCATGGCGGAAATGCCGGACTCAGCGATATCGAGATCCAGCGCGCCATCACCTACATGGTCAACGCATCAGGCGGCCAATGGACCGCACCCATCGACCGGACGGCGCGCCCCGCCGCGCGCAGCGGCGAACAGGTCGTCCGGGCGCAATGCGCGCAGTGCCACGAAGCGGGCGTCAACGGTGCGCCTGCGATCGGCGATCGCCTCGCCTGGGTACCGCGGGCGAAACAGGGCTTCGAAGTCCTGGTCCGTTCCGCCATCAACGGTCACGGGGGGATGCCGCCCCGTGGCGGCGAGGCCGATCTGACCGATGCCGAAGTCGCGTCGGCGATTGCGTTCATGCTGAATCCGGTCCCGTCCGCGACCACCGCCAGCGCGCCTGCTGTGGCCGTGCCGGTCCGGGATGCGAATCGTCGGACGATCGATGGCATGGAAATACTCTTCGGCGCGACGTCCGCCGATGCGTTGCGCAAGCAGCATACCGGCGCCGATCCGGAGAGCAAGATGCACGGCGGCATACCCCAGGGGAAATCGTTCTACCACCTGAACGTTTCACTGTTCGATGCCGCGACCAGGGACGCCATCAAGGACGCGTACGTGGAAGCGAAGATCGCCGATCCGGTGATGGGCGACCAGGTCAAGGTGCTCGAGCCCATGATGTTCAACAACACGACCAGCTACGGCAACTACTTCCGGCTGTCGGGCAAGGCCGCCCAGACGGTGGCCGTGGTGATTCGCAAGTCGGGCGAGGTGCGCGCGACGGAGACGAAGTTCAGCTTGTCGCAGTAGCGCGCGTCCCTGCCATCGACGAGTCGCCGCTGTCGGCGACCCGGGCGGATCAGGCGCTACGATCGTCGCGCCGCCGGCGCAGATGCATGCCCAGCAGGGCGGCCAGCGCGATGCCCAGCGCCGCACCAAACTCCTGACACGCAACTCGCGCAGTTGACTGCAGTGCCGGGCTTCAAGGAAACTCGGGGGCGTGCGGTTGACCTTCCCATCCCTGTTTCCTCGCCCATGACGAACACGCCAGCCATCCGGTTCGGCCGCTTCGAGCTGCATGCGGCCAGCCGGCGCCTGCTGCAGGACGCGCAGCCGGTGGTCATCGGCGCGCGCGCGTTCGACGTCCTCGCGGCCCTCGTCGAACGCCGCGACCGCGTGGTCGGCAAGAACGAATTGCTTGACGTCGTCTGGCCCGGCCTCGTGGTCGAGGAGAACAACCTGCAGGTGCACATCAGCGCGCTGCGCAAGCTGCTCGGCCCGCAGGCGATCGCCACGATACCGGGACGGGGATACCGGTTTGTCGTGCCCCTCGATGGCGATGGCGATGCCGGCCGGCCCGCCGGTGTCGATGCTCCCGCTCCGGCGTCGGCGCAGCCGGGGGCAGGGGAGGCGCTCCCTCCCGCCGCGTCCGTGCCGGGCAACCTGCCGCAGATCGTGCCGCCGCTGTTCGGCCGCGACGCGGCGCTGCCGGCGTTGCAGGCGCTGATCGACAGGCAGGCGCTGGTCACGCTGGTCGGCGCTGCGGGCATGGGCAAGACCGCGCTGGCCCGCGCGGTGGCGCATGCGCTGCGCGGGGAGTTTCGCGATGGCGTCTGGTGGGTAGATCTCGCACCGTTGGCAGATCCGGCCCAGGTGCCGCTGGCCGTGGCGGCCGCGTTGCGCCTGACGCTGGAAGGCTTGGGCACGGCCCAGGAGCAACTGATCGGCGCCCTTGGCGGTTGGTCCGCGCTGCTGGTGCTGGACAACTGCGAACACGTGGTGGACGCCGCTGCGGCGCTGGCCGCGGCGATCCTCGAACGCGCGGGCGGCGTGCGTCTGCTGGTCACCAGCCAGGAGATGCTGCACATCCCCGGCGAGCACATCTTCAAGCTCGAGCCGCTGGCCGTGCCGGCCGTCGACAGCGCGGCCCAGGGCGGGGAGTTCGGCGCCCTGCGACTCTTTGCCGAACGCGCACGGGCGGTCGAGCCGCGTTTCACGATCGACGCCGCCAATGTCGAGGCGGTCGCCGACATCTGTCGCCAGCTCGATGGGATGCCGCTGGCGATCGAGCTGGCCGCCGCGCGCGTGCGTCTGCTCGGCGTGCAGCGGCTGCGCGACGGGCTGGGCGAGCGCTTTCGCCTGCTCACCGGCGGGGCGCGCACGGCGCCGCGCCGCCACCAGACGCTGCGCGCGGCGATCGATTGGAGCCACGCGATGCTCGCGGCCGACGAGCAGGCCATCTTCCGGCGGCTGGGCGTCTTCGTCGGCGGCTTCACGCTCGAACTGGCGCAGCAGGTGTCCAGCGACGCGCACCTCGACCCCTGGGCCGTGCTCGACGGCTTGAGCGCGCTGGTGGACAAGTCGCTGGTCGTCGCCGACGCCGCCGAGCCGGTGCGTTATCGGCTGCTGGAGACCACGCGGGCCTATGCGCTGGAGAAGCTGGCCGACGCGCATGAAACGCCCATCCTGATCGAGCGCCATGCGCGGGCGGTCTGCGACCTGTTCGTCCAGACGTGGAACGCGCGGCAGGGCGAGCGGGTCACGCTCAGCCTGGCAGCTTCCAGACAGCTCCTGGAGCCCGAGTTGGAGAATGCGCGCGCGGCCTTCGCTTGGGCCGCAGGCGCGGGGGGCGATACGGCGACGGCCGTCGTGCTGGCCGCGGCGGTGGCGCGACTGCTGTTCACCCGGGGACAGTCGCAGGAGGCGCTGCGCACCATGCAATTCATGGTCGAGCGTGTCGATGACGAGTCCGAACCGGTGCCGGCGGCGTGGTTCTGGGAGGTGTACGCGACGTTCGGCGATTCCGGGCGTGTGCCGCGGGCCGCGGTGCAGGCGGCACTGTCCCGGGCCGAGAACATCTGGCGGCGGCGCGGCGAGCGGCCGCGCCTGTACGGCGTTCTCTGCGCCAGGGCTTGGTCCCTCTACGATACCGGCCACCACGCCGAGGCCGACGCGCTGATGCCGGAGATTCTGGCGCTGGAAGATCCCGGATGGCCGCCGTTGCTGCGCACGCGGCGGCTGAGCGCGCTGATCAACGGCGCGATGCTGCAGGGCCGGCTGGAGGAGGCGCTGCGGCACCGGTTGGAACTGGAACAGCTGTGCGCGGCCGATCCCGCGGACCCGATCACCTCGACCGGCACAGCAAGCGTGGAAAGCCTGATCATGCTGGGGCTCGAACGCTACGAGGAAGTCCTCGACATCGCCCGCGCCTTCGAGCAGCGGTTCGGCAGCGACCATCACGATGCGCTGCGCTGGGTCCAGGCCCATCGCACGTTTGCGCTGATGTTCCTCGGGCGCATCGACGAAGCCGCGCAAGCGCTGCGGCGCGGCATCGCCGCGTGGCGGCGCGACGGGCTGCTGCAGCGCTATTGCGGGCACCTCGCCCTGCTGGTGGCGGAGCAGGGACGCTACGCCGACGCGGCGCGCGTGGACGGCGCCGCCGAGGCGCACATCGCCCGCAGCGGCATGGTGCGCGACCCCAGCGTGCCTCTTGCCCGGAAACGCCTGCAGCAGATCTTCGAC
This sequence comes from Betaproteobacteria bacterium, assembly GCA_016717855.1. Taxonomy (GTDB): domain Bacteria; phylum Pseudomonadota; class Gammaproteobacteria; order Burkholderiales; family Casimicrobiaceae; genus PALSA-1005. The sequence continues at coordinate 14,888 of JADKEV010000007.1, read as the reverse complement.
GGCGCGAAGCTCGATCCGCGCGACATCGAGCGCTGGCGGCGCGAGGGCGAAGCGCTGGACGAGGCGGCGCTGGCGCGGTTGTGCCTGGGCGAGGATGGTCAGGCTGCGGGCGCTGCGTAGCTGTCCGCGCATGCGCCATCCCGGCTGACGACCGGAACGAGGTCGATCGTGGATATCCGCATTTTCGACACCAAGGCGGAACTGGGCGTGGCCGCCGCTGCCGCGGGGGCCGCGGCGATCCGCGGCGCGCCATCTCGATGAGCATCAGGCGCATCCTGGCCTCCCGCAAGCTCGTGGTCACGGTGCCGGACCGGCGCAAGGCGGAAGCCGTCCGCGGTGCCGTCGAGGGCCCGGTGACCAACCTCGTTCCGGCGTCCATCCTGCGCACGCACGCTGAATGCACGCTGTTCCTCGACCGCGAGGCCGCGTCGTCCTTGAGCCCGGCGCCGGCGCCGCCTCAGGCGTGATGTGTCCCTTCGCCATTCGAGAGCGGGATCGAAAAGACGCTCACCGGCTCGGCGATGCCCCGTACGGTGACATTGCCGACCGCAACCAGCTTCGCGTTCGGCAGCGCCCTGGCCGTTGCGGCGGAAACAAGAAGCGAGGTGCCGTGTTCTTTGCACAGTGCCTCCAGGCGGGCTGCGACGTTGACCGTGCCCCCATAGACCGTGTAGCTCTGGCGCCCGCCGCCGCCAACGTTGCCGGCAACCAGAGGGCCCGTATTGATGCCGATGCGCACGCGGATGCGCTCGCCTGCGAACTCGCGGCTCGCGACACAGGCCAGCATCGCGCGGGCGGCCTCGAAGGCGTTGACCGCGTGTCGCGGATCCTCGACCGGAACGTTGAAGGTCGCGAGCACGGCATCGCCGATGAACTGCGCGACGATTCCGTCGTGATCGCCGACGATGCGTGTCACCTCGTCGAAGAACGCGTTCATGATCTCGACCGTGCGCACGGCGCCGGCGCGTTCGGTCATCTCGGTGAAGCCGGCGATGTCGGCGAACAGCACCGTGGCCTCCCGCTCGACCGGTGCGAGCACGCCGCGCCCGGCGATCATGGCTTTCGCGATCGTCGGCGGCACGAAGCGACCGAACATGTGCGAGAGAGTGGCATGGTCGCGTTCCGCTTCCAACTGCCGTGTCAGCGTACTGCGTGCACGCCGCATGACCAGTGCGATCAGCGCCGCCACGACCATCAGCAGGATCGCCTCCTGGATTCGGCTGCCCCATCCGCCGAAGTTGGGATCGAGCACGACCGCCATGACTTCGCGGGCTGTCGGCCTCGCAGGAATGTCGGTCCAGTTAAGAACGCCAACCAACCCGCTTGCCACATGCCGGAAGGCGGCGAGCCAGCCGAGCGCACCGGCGACGCCCGTCCACAGCACGAGGCCCGGCGAGAAGCTGAAAGCGGCGACGCCGAGGATCACGAAGTAGAACTCGAACAGCGGGGCGCGGAAGATGGTGACCGAAGGCAGATCGGCCGCCGTTGGGAACAGCGGCTGCGTCGCCACGAGCGTCGAGACGATGGCGATGTCCAGCGTGACGAAGGCGTACTTGACCCACCGTTGGTCGAAGCGCGTTGCGATCAGCGAATAGTGCACCAGGCCAAGGACCACGAAAATCGCCATGACCCCCGCGTAACCGAGCGCTCGCACCACATCGTCCGCCCGCGTAATCACCAGCCAGGCGCCCAGCAACACGAGCGTGACGGTACGTCCCTTGATCGCGAGCTTGAGCCCGCTCTGCTCCGCGCGGAGAAACATATCCGCTATGTTGCGGGAGAGGTCGGCGGATGACACGTGCGTTACGCGTTCAGGAAGGGGCTACAGGCTCGGTGCTCTTGAGCAAAGCACTCAGCGGCGGCAAGAGCGGCGGCAGAGCCAGCGTCACCGTGCGCCAGACAATGTCCGGGTCGACATCGAAGTAGGCACGGGCCAGCCGATTGCGCACGCCGACGATTACGCCCCATGGAATGTCTGGTGCCTCGGCACGACCTTCGGGCGATACCTTGCTCGCCGCCTCACCGATGATCTCGACCGCGCGCACCACCGCGAACAGCAGCTTCTTTTCGCTTTCCATTTCCGACCGGTCGCGCCCGTTGGTGAATTGCAATGCCGACTCTATGGCGTCGATCATATGAGTGACGCGGACGCGGTCATCCTCGCGCATACTGGACCTCAGCCGTGCGCACGACCTCGTCGCGGAAATGGCGGCTCAGGTCGCGGGCTGTCCGCAAGTCGACGCGACGTCCACCGAGCAGCGCCGAGAGCGCTTCCTCCATTTCCACCATGTCGAACAAGGTCGGCGTAGCTTGCGGCTCGAACTCGACCAGCAGGTCCACGTCGCTGTCGGGGCGCGCCGTGCCCTTGAGCGTAGAGCCGAACAGCGACAACTTGCAGATCTGGTGCCGCCGGCAGAACTGCACCAGTTGCTCCTTGTCAATTCCCAGTTGATGCCTGGATCGCTCCCTTTCCGCCGCAAGACTGGTTGTCTGCTTGGCCATTGGCTGGCCATCCGCGCGCAGGCGGTCGATATCGGGCAGCTCTGTACGAGGCCATTGTAGGCTGGCAATGGAAGGCCCGCGTTGAACTTCATTTTTCGGGGCTGTGGGGTGAGTGGTTCGGCAATTTGCTTCAACTGGTTCGTGCAGGACCGTCAATCCGGTAAAGTTACGACTTTCGAGTGCACGACACTCAATTCATGAGACGAGCAAACGGATATTTCCGGCTACGATCACAGGCCGAAAAAAGCGAACGCGACGCAGTGAAAGCGACAATGGATCAGGCCACCCACAATAAGATCGTCTCCTTCATCTGGGGCATAGCCGACGACGTGCTGCGCGACTTGTTCAAGAGTGGGAAGTACCCCGATGTGATCCTGCCCATGTGCGTGATCCGGCGCATGGATGCGGTCCTGGAACCCACGAAGCGCGTGGTTCTCGACACCAAGAGGATGCTCGACGAGGCGCGTATCACTGAACAGCGCGCTGCGCTGTGCGATGCTGCGGGGCAGGCCTTTTACAACACATCAAAGTTCACGCTGCGCGACCTGAAATCCCGCGGCAGCCAGCAGCAATTGCTCGCCGACTTCGAGGACTACCTGAACGGCTTTTCACCCAACGTCCAGGATATTCTCGAGAACTTCAAATTCCGCAACCAGTTGCAGACGCTGTCCAAGGCCGACGCCATCGGCACGCTCATCAACAAGTTCCTCGACCCCGACATCGACCTGTCCCCGGCCGGCATTGACAACCACGCGATGGGCACGGTCTTCGAGGAGCTGGTCCGCAAGTTCAACGAGGAGAACAACGAGGAGGCGGGCGAGCACTGGACGCCGCGCGACGCCGTTCGACTGATGGCAAACCTCGTGTTCCTACCCATCGAGGCTGAGATCAAGTCCGGTACCTACCTGCTCTACGACTGCGCCTGTGGCACGGGCGGAATGCTCACCGTGGGGGAAGAGACGCTTACGGCAATCGGCGCGAAGCGCGCCCAGGTGGTCAAGTGCCTGCTCTACGGCCAGGAGATCAACCCCGAGACCTACGCCGTCTGCAAGGCGGACATGCTGCTCAAGGGCGAGGGCGAGAGCGCCGACCACATCGTCGGCGGCGCGGAGTGGTCCACGCTCTCGCACGACGCCTTCCCCGCGCAGGAGTTCGACTTCATGCTCGCCAATCCGCCCTATGGCAAGAGCTGGAAGAAGGACCTCGAAGCCATGGGCGGCAAGGACGGCATGCGCGACCCGCGCTTCAAGGTGATGCACCAGGGCGAGGAACTCTCGCTCGTCACCCGCTCCAGCGACGGTCAGATGCTCTTCCTCGCCAACATGGCCGCGAAGATGAACGGCAAATCGGCGCTCGGCAGCCGCATCGCCGAGGTGCATAACGGCAGTTCGCTGTTCACCGGGGATGCGGGCCAGGGCGAGAGCAACATCCGCCGCTGGATCATCGAGAACGACTGGCTGGAGGCCATCGTCGCGCTGCCGCTCAACCTGTTCTACAACACCGGCATTGCCACCTACATCTGGGTGCTGTCCAACCGAAAGCCCGCCCACCGCCAGGGCCAGGTGCAGCTCATCGACGCCAGCCAGTGGTTCAAGCCGCTGCGCAAGAACCTCGGCAAGAAGAACTGCGAGCTCTCGCCCGAGGACATCGAGCGCATCAGCCGCTGCTTCCTCGACTTCGAGGAAACGCCCGAGTCGAAGATCTTCCCGAACGCCGCTTTCGGCTACTGGAAGGTCACGGTCGAGCGTCCGCTGCGCCTGCACAGCCAGCTCACGCTCAAGGCCATCGAGACGTTGCGTTTCACGTCGGGCGACGAGGACATCCGCGCGGCGCTCTATGAGGAGTTCGGCGACGACCTATTCACCAACTTTGCCAAGATGGCCGCCGCGCTGGAGAAGCGACTGGCTGAGTGGGGGAGCGACGAGGACGAGGGCGACGACGAAGAGGGCGGCGAGGCGAAGAAAGGTCTGCCCGAGAAGAAGCGCAAGAAGCTGCTCGACCCCAAGACCTGGGAGCGCGACGGCCGCCTCGTCGAAGTTGCCGCCAAGCTGCGTGCAGCATTGGGCGACACGCTCTTCGAGGACCACAACCTGTTCCGCGATCGTGTAGACGCCGCGGTCAACAGGACGGACGTCAGGCTCGCCGCTGCCGACCTGAAGCAAATCCTCAGGGCCGTGAGCTGGCGTGTCGAGACGGCGCCGCCTGTTATCGCCAAGGTGCACAAACCCGGCAAGGTCAAGGCCGACGCGCTGCGCGGCTTCTTCGAGGCGACCGTGGACGGCAGGCCCGCCATCGTCGAGTACGAGCCCGACTCCGACCTGCGCGACACCGAGCAGGTGCCGCTGCTCGAAGACGGCGGCATCGAGGCCTTCATCCGCCGCGAGGTGCTGCCGTACACGCCCGACGCGTGGATCAAGGAAGACGCGACCAAGATCGGCTACGAGATCAGCTTCACGCGGCACTTCTACAAGCCGCAGCCGCTGCGCACGCTGGAGGAGATCAGCGCCGACATCCTCGCCATCGAGAAGGAAGCCGAGGGGCTGCTTGCAGGAATCATCGGGGGAGAGAAGCAATGACGGTAGCGGAGCTGAAGACACACCTGAAGAGCGGCGGGCAGATACTGAAGACACGCGACGACCATACTCCTGTCTTTCTGGCTCGCGCGCCGGATTCGACGGTGGCCGATCAGTTCACTTTTCTCACTGACTCGCAGTGCTCTTGGGCGAAACCCGGAGAGGTGTTCGGCACAGAGAAGCTAAGTCCGCGCATCGAGCCACGGCTGACAGCGCTCGTTCAATCCGCAGCATCAGCCGGCTGCTGGTTGGCTCGGGGCCCTCGCACGCCGTGCACCGGCTGGAACGGACGCGGCCCTGCCCGGAATGAACGTGTCACGTTCCAGGCTCTGGAACGAGGAGATCACACAGGAAGCAAGGCGTTCGTCCGACCAGCGGCTGGGCGCGAGGAGGGGAACTTCGAGGACCAGATCCGAGTCGCGGAAACGAGTTGCTGCGCGGACTCGAGATACTGACTGCGGCGGAGGAGGCTGGCCTGAGGATCAGCAGCAAGTCGCCGCACTGCGAAATGACCTGAAGGGGCATCCCCTTGCGGCATTTGCCAAGTCCATCCTGAAGGGCGAAGAGAGTCTCGCGAAAGCCGAGGCGGCAAAGCGTGAGGAAGCATTCAACTACCTCATCAGCTTCCTGATGAGTTTTGCGAGCCGTGCCGGTACGCGTGAGCGCTTGCAGCTCTTTACCACCAACTACGACCGCTTCATCGAAGCCGGTGCGGACGCGGCTGGGCTACGTCTGATAGACCGCTTTGTGGGTACGCTGGCGCCAGTGTTCCGCGCGTCGCGCCTTGATGTGGACGTGCACTACAACCCGCCCGGAATCCGCGGGGAGCCTCGTTACCTGGAAGGCGTCGCGCGTTTCACCAAGCTGCACGGTCCGGTCGATTGGCTTGCCAACGATGGCTCGATCCGCCTGATCGGCCTGTCCTTTGGCGCTCAGGATGTTGCGCCTTTTCTGTCGGCGCCGGGCCTGACAGGCAGCGATGCTCGGGCCTGATGATCTATCCCAATGCCGCCAAAGATCGCGAGACGACCTCATACCCCTACGTCGAACTATTCCGGGACTTCGCAGCTTCGATTTGCCGGCCAAACAGCACGGTGGTTTGTTACGGCTATAGCTTCGGCGACGAGCATATCAATCGCGTGCTTGAGGACATGCTGAGCATCCCTTCGGCGCATCTGGTCATCATCGCCCACGGCGATCCGCTCGGGCGCATCATGGGCACGTACGAGCGGCTGGGTAGGTACGCTCAGATCACGCTGCTCATCGGCGATTACCTCGGCGACTTGCAGGCTCTGGTCGATCACTACCTGCCGAAGCCAGCGATCGATCGCACGACCTTTCGCATGGCGGAACTGCTCAAGGCGCGCTGGGGCACAGAACCGCGGCCCGCCAGCGAAGGCGGCGCCACGCTGGCGAACGACGGGGGCTCGCCAGTATGAGTCAGGCACCGTTCGAGCACGCAGGCAGCCTGCGCGTTGGCGCGGTGGACTTCGTTTCGCCGGACGAGATCAAGGTCGCGTTGATATCGAGGCCCCTGAGTCGGTCGCATTGAATGCCGGCGGCCCCCGGCCGTTTCCCCAGGGTCAACGGTTACCTACTGATCCCCGTGGATGAAGCGTTCCTTGTCGGCCAGGTCGAGTGGCTCACCGTCGAACGCTCCTCCTTCCCGAAGCGGCATGGGATGCAGGACTTCGGGCTGGTGGATCTGCCGTATCCGCTGCGCAAATTGAGACTCAACCCGCTCGGCACGCTCCGCAGGCGCTCACGAGACGGGGCATACGACTTCCGCCGCGGCGCGGACGGCTTGCCCTCGGTTGGTGCCGCGGTTCTCTTGCCCACGGATGGCCGAAGCTTCGGTCGATCGTCGAATCTGGGGAACGACGACGGGTGAAAATCGGCACGAGCCCCCTCGCCGGAGATGCGGAAGTTTCGATCGACCCCAACCGCCTGTTCGGGCGTCACCTCGCCGTGCTGGGAAACACCGGAAGCGGCAAGTCTTGCTCGGTCGCCGGCTTGATCCGCTGGAGCCTTGAACAGGCGACGCATGCACGTACCCCAAGCAGGCGCGGCGGGGCGACCCCAATGCCCGGTTCATCGCTTGACCCGAACGGCGAGTACTCGCGGGCGTTCAGTGGCGACGACGCGCTCCAAGGGACGCATCTTCAAGGTGAATCCGAGTGAAGGCGAAACCGCGCTCAAGGTGCCACTTTGGTTCTGGAACAGCGCGAGTGGTGTTCGTTCACGCAGGCCAGCGCGAGGACGCAGCGGCCCCTGCTCAGGCGCGCGCTTCGAGAAGTGAAAGCTGGCCGGATCGGCACCTTCGAACCGACCGAAGAGGAGCGAAAGCTAGGTCTGCGCCGATATCTTTCGTCCCGATTCATCACTATTCAGCGCGATCTGCGGTCTGGAGCAATCCAGACCGACGAGAGCAAATTTGGCTTTCGCCTGAAAGCGATGAGCGACGATCTGGAGCAGAAGCACCAGGAGTTCCCGTCTGACGGACTCGAGGCCATTCGGGAGGCCATCGAAGCCGCGTTGAAGGCCACCTTCAATAGCTTCGTCGAAAAAGGCACCGGCAAGACGGTGGAGTACTACCGTGCTTTCACGGAGGACCAAGTCCGCCAGATAGTGGATGCGCTGCGAGCTTGCCTCGACGGTCTCGGCGGCATCATCTATCAGGAGGGTCCAGACGAAGATGTTCCGCTGGCGTTCAGTGGCACCGACCTCGCGGATCATCTGGAGACCCTCGCGGAGCAGGAGAGCGTTAGCCAGTTCCTCGACTTTCTGGGGCCCGTATCCGGACGTTCCTGTCTGACCCGAAGATGAAGGCGGTCATCGGGAATGCAGACGAAGTCACGCTTGAGACGTGGCTCGGCAACTACATCGGCAATGACAACGCAGAAGGCGAGTGCGTATCGGTGATCGATCTGTCCCTTGTGCCAACCGAGGTTGTCCATGTCGTCGCTGCCGTGATAGCGCATGGTGTTCGAAGCATCGCAACGGTACGTGAAGCTGAATGGTGTCGCGCTGCCCACTGTCTTGGTGATGGAAGAGGCGCATACCTTCATCAAGCGCTACAAGGAGGACGTCGAGAATCAGATGCCGCCGGCATCTGCTGTCAGGCTTTCGAGCGTATAGCCCGCGAAGGGCGCAAGTTCGGGCTCGGCTTGGTCCTATCGTCGCAACGCCCATCCGTATTTCCCTACGGTGCTACCGCAGCGCAATACCTTCCTGCTCCACCGCATCAGCAACGACCGCGACCAGGAGTTGGTCCGGACGGCTTGTCCCAGACAACTTCCGCGGACTGCTCCGCGAGCTGCCCTCGCTGCCCTCGCAAAGCGCCATTCTGCTCGGCTGGGCGTCGGAGCTGCCGATCCTGGTGAAGATGAACGACCTGCCGAAGTCGCAACAGCCCCGCTCCGATGACCCCGAGTTCTGGGGTGTTTGGATGGGTATGGATGAACAGGGCAATGCCATCTCACGGCCGACAGACTGGCATAGCGTTGCCTCAGACTGGCAAACCGGACCGGCGGCCGAAGGCGATATTGTTGGGGAGGTGGAGGAATGATCGCCGACCTCAAGCCGAATGCGGACTACAAGGAGTCGGGGCTCCCATGTCTCGGGCTTGTCGCAAGGTGGGAGGGGATCAGCGCCGACATCCTCGCCATCGAGAAGGAAGCCGAGGCTGTTCGGCGATCTGCTTGGAGTGGCATGTGTCATGACTGAGCGGGACGACCGTTTGGCTTCAATCGCTCACCCATCGAGGACTATCGAGCAGGCGAAATCGCCAGGCCACGCCCGACCATGTAAATCGATGGAGTCGACAGTTCTGATGGGGCGAGGGTGTACAGCCCGGCTCTGCGCGAGTTGGATCACGTCTTGAAGAAAACCTACTTGAATAGGGAGACAGTAGAGACATTTCTGCGCGGCATGGTCAAAAGCGAGAAACTTGCGGGAGAGGATCCATGCGCATTCTGGGCCCGGGCACACTTCCTGAAGATTCAAACGAGCGGGCATAGTCAAAAGGAAATGCTGGAGATCGTCGACAAGATCCTTCAGGAAGTATGCAAGTTCAGTGTCGATAAGTGCGGCAAGCCTGGTGGCGACTATGTCTACGTCGATGACGTGATGTTCAGCGGAAACCGCGTAGGCAATGACTTGGCGGCATGGATTGCCGACAAGGCGCCCGCAAAGTCAAAGGTGCATATCGTAGTTGCGGCGATCCGCACCAGTGGCGAGTATCTCGTCGGCAAACGACTCACGAAGGCCATCGCAGATTCTGGTAAAGATTGTATTGAAGTACTGGCGGATCGCAACCATCGAGAATCGCAAGTACTACAGAATGACTCTGAAGTGCTACGGCCAGTCGAAGTGCCGGCAGACAGGACTACGCAGAATTACATCGTCTTTACCACACAAGTATCCTTCTTTGAGTTGCGCCAGCCCGGCGGAAAACGTGGGCCATTTTCTCGGAGGAAGGACGCCAGTTGCTAGAGAGCGCGAGCCCCTGGTTGCCGGTGTGAAGATCCGCAGTCTCAGCCAATCCCCAAAAGATATCCTCAGACCTTGGGGTACAGCCCTGTCCGGCGCCGGATCTGGTTCAATTATTGTCACTTTTCGAAACTGCCCGAACAATTGTCCCTTAGCGCTCTGGTGGGGTGACCCGAACGCGACCTCTGGTCCTTTCCATTGGTATCCGCTGTTTCCGCGAAAGACTTACGCGCAGGAGGTGGATTTCGATGTCATCTTCTAGCTCCTATTATGCAGATCAAACGCGAACCTACGATCGTGCAAGCAGTGTTGTGTTTCTCAAGACTGACGCACCGTTTGGCGGGCTCTCGAACATGGCCGGCAAGTTTCCGCTGTGGGTGAACGGCATTCGCATCCTCACATCAGAGGCGCTGTACCAGGCCTGCCGGTTCCCGCATCGGCCGGAGGTGCAGGGCGCTGATCATCGAGCAGAAGAGCCCGATGACGGCAAAGATGAAGAGCAAACCCTATCGGCATGACTCGCGGCCGACTGGGACCGGGTCCGCGTCAAGATCATGCGCTGGTGTTTGCGCGTGAAGCTCGCGCAGAACTGGCGCGCATTCAGCGAACTTCTGCTGAGACGGGCGAGCGACCAATCGTCGAGGAATCGCGGAAGGATGCTTTTGGGCGCCAAGGCGACCGGACGACGGGACTCTGGTCGGCATGAACGTCCTTGGCCGCTTACTTGATGGAGTTGCGGGAAGCGGTCAGGGTTGAGGGGTGAGTCACCTGTCTGTGCAGCCACTGGCTATTCCTGGCTTCCCTCCCGGGGGGGCGCCCAATAGAGATCGTCACCCGCAGGTCCCTGAACGCGATGTTGAGTCCCTCACAGCCGCCGTGGCAATTTGCTCGCGGAGAGACCCCAGAGACCGACCGTAAAGCAACCATCATTGTTCGATGCGCCTGCTGTGAAAGAAGCGCCTCCTGCTGCGTACGCCGCCGCTCGCGCGAAAGGTGTGCACGTCGCCGACCTCAAGCCGTATGCGGAGTACAAGGAGTCGGGGCTGCCGTGGCTCGGGCAGGTGCCGGGGCATTGGGGCTCCCGACGAATGAAGTTCCTTTTCAAGGAACGGGCGCAAAAGGGTTTCCCGAATGAACCGTTGCTTGCGGCAACGCAAAGCAAGGGTGTCGTGCGAAAAGAGGACTATGGGTTACGCACGGTGATCGCTATGAACGGTCTTGAGAATCTCAAGCTCGTTGAGGTCGGTGACTTCGTGATCAGCCTCAGGTCGTTTCTTGCCGGTATTGAGGTCTCACATGCACGTGGAATCATCAGCCCTGCGTACACTGTGCTTCGCCCGCGTGATGACTTCCGAGCCGAGGTACTTCAAGTCCTTTTTCAAGTCGGCCGACTTCATCAGAAGCCTAAATTTGTTTGTGACAGGCATTCGTGAAGGGCAGAACATCGACTACGAGCGCCTGAGTCGAGCGTTCATGCCGCGACCCCCGCCCGACGAGCAGGCAGCGATTGTGCGGTTTCTGGACTGGGCGACCGGGCGGCTGGAACGGGCGATCCGGGCGAAGCGGCAAGTGATCGCGCTGCTCAACGAGAGCAGAAGCAGGGCATCATCCACCGCGCCGTCACCTGGGGGCCCCGGACCCTCCGCCCCCTCCAAACCCTCCGGCATCCCCCGGCTTGGGCGACATTCCGCACGGCTTTGGGAGGTGCGGCCACTGAAACAGCTCCTCGCCCGAATGGATTACGGGACGTCAGAGAATGTGCGTGGGGAAGGAAGAGTCCGGGTGTTGACGATGGGCCACATCCGAGATGGCAGGGTCATAGTTCCCCGAAAAAGGCAGTCTCAACGCTGTGCCGTCGGGGCTCCTTGTTGCGGGAAGAACGACTTACTTCTTCAACCGTACCGGAACAGTCCCGAGCTAGTTCGGCAAAGTGGCGATCTTCGCTTTGGACGTCGAAGACGAAGTCACCTTCGCGTCCTATCTGGTCCGGCTCCGCACGCGCTCGGGAGCACAACGCGATCTGGCTGAACTACCTATTGAACAGCACGGCGTTTTGGAACTACGCGAGAAGTCAGGTTTTGTCAGCCTGCACCAAGCGAAATCTCAACTCAAACGCTATGGGCAGATGATTGCGGTTCCGATCCTGAACAGTCGTGCAAAGCAGGACGATATTGTCGAACACGTTCCGTTCTACCGGCCGGAGTGAAGCGACGCCATCTCCGGCCTCGAGCGCGAGATCGAACTCCTCCGCGAGAGTATCGCACTCGCCTCCTCGCCGACGTGGTGACCGGCAAGCTCGATGTGCGCGAGGCTGCGGCTCGGTTGCCCGACGAAGCGCCGCTCGACACCGCCGAGTATGGCGCCGACCTGGACGACGAGACCGAGGCCGCTGACGAGGAGCCGGGCGGCCAACGACACCAGCGAGAAGGGCCCGAAACGCGTGACGTGCGGCGACGGCCGGAGGTTTCGCCGTCCTCCCGAACCTGGTAGCCGAGCGCCCGATGCCCCACGGCGGCACCGGCTACACCGCCGGCAGCGCGCAGGACTACGACCGCGCCCACGCGCTCGACGTGCCGCAGCTCTTCGCCTTCCTGCGCGCCACCCAGCCCGAGGCCTTCAAGAAGCTGGCGCTGGCCGACGCCAACGACGCCAGGGACATCAACCGCCTCAAGTTCCTCGCCCGCCTTTCGGCCGAGATCGGCAAGCGCGGCGTCATCGACGTGCTGCGCAAGGGCGTGGCGCACGGGCCGCTGCACTTCGACCTGTTCTATGGCACGCCATCGCCGGGCAACGCCAAGGCCGAGGCGCGGCACGCGCAGAACCGCTTCTCGATCACGCGCCAGCTCGCCTACAGCATGGACGAGACGCGCCGCGCGCTCGACCTGTGCCTGTTCATCAACGGCCTGCCGATCGCCACCTTCGAGCTGAAGAACAGCCTCACCAAGCAGACGGTCGAGGATGCCGTCGAGCAGTACCGCCGCGACCGCGACCCGCGCGAGCGGCTGTTCGAGTTCGGCCGCTGCGTGGTGCACTTCGCGGTGGACGACAGCGAGGTGCGGATGTGCACCGAGCTGCGCGGCAAGGGCTCGTGGTTCCTGCCCTTCAACAAGGGCTGCAACGACGGCGCCGGCAACCCGCCCAACCCGCACGGCCTCAAGACCGACTACCTGTGGAAAGAGGTGCTCACCCCGGCGGGTCTGACCAACATCCTCGAGAACTACGCGCAGATCGTCGAGGAGAAGGACCCGCGCACGGGCAGGAAGAAGCGCCGGCAGGTCTGGCCGCGCTACCACCAGCTCGGCGTCGTGCGCCAGGCGCTGGCCGATGTGCGCGCCCATGGCGCGGGCAGGCGCTACCTGATCCAGCACTCGGCGGGCAGCGGCAAGTCGAACTCGATCGCCTGGCTGGCGCACCAGCTCATCGGCCTGAAGCGCGACGACCAGGAGGTCTTCGACTCGGTGATCGTGGTCACCGACCGGCGCCTGCTCGACGACCAGATCCAGACCACGATCAAGCAGTTCATGCAGGTGGGCGCGACTGTGGGGCACGCCGAGCGCTCGGGCGACCTGCGCAAGTTCATCGAGGAGGGCAAGAAGATCATCGTCTCGACGGTGCAGAAGTTCCCCTTCATCCTCGACGAGATCGCCACCGAGGCGGCAAGACCTTCGCCATCGTCATCGACGAGGCGCACTCCAGCCAGGGCGGCAAGACCTCGGCGGCGATGAGCCAGGCGCTCGGCGTGCCGGGGGACGACGACGACGCGGGACCGGACCCCGAGGACACGGTGAACGCCGCGCTCGAAAAGCGCATGGCGGCGCGCAAGATGCTGACCAACGCCAGCTACTTCGCCTTCACCGCGACGCCCAAGAACAAGACGCTGGAGATGTTCGGCGAGCCGCTGCCGCCCGACGCCGAAGGGCAAGGTCAAGCACCGGCCCTTCCACAGCTACACGATGAAGCAGGCGATCGAGGAGGGCTTCATCCTCGACGTGCTCAAGGCCTACACGCCGGTGGACAGCTACTACAAGCTGGTCAAGAAGACCGAGGACGACCCGGAGTTCGACACCAAGAAGGCGAAGAAGAAGCTGCGCCGCTACGTCGAGAGCCACGACCACGCGATCCGGCTCAAGGCCGAGATCATGGTCGACCACTTCCACGAGCAGGTGCTGGCGGCCGGAAAGATCGGCGGGCAGGCGCGGGCGATGGTGGTGACCAGCGGCATCGAGCGGGCGATCCAGTACTTCCACGCCTTCAAGGCGTATCTGCGGAGCGCAAGAGCCCGTACCAGGCGATCGTCGCCTTCTCGGGCGAGCACGAGTACGGCGGAGCGAAGGTGAGCGAGGCGTCGCTCAACGGCTTTCCCGAGCGGCGACATCGCCGGAAGATCCAGAGCGACCCGTACCGCTTCCTGATCTGCGCCGACAAGTTCCAGACCGGCTACGACGAGCCGCTGCTGCACACGATGTACGTGGACAAGCCGCTCTCCGGCATCAAGGCGGTGCAGACGCTGTCGCGGCTCAACCGCGCGCACCCGCAGAAGCACGACTGCTTCGTGCTCGACTTCCAGAACAACAGCGAGGCGATCACCTTCGCCTTCCAGGACTACTACCGCACGACGCTGCTCGCCGAGGAGACCGACCCCAACAAGCTGCACGACCTGAAGGCGGCGCTCGACGCGGCGCAGGTCTACTCGCCGGAGCAGGTGCGGCAGGTGGTGGCGATGTTTCTCGATGGCGCCGACCGCGACAAGCTGGACCCGATCCTCGATGCCTGCGTGGCGGTCTACACCGACCGGCTCGACGAAGACGGGCAGGTTGAGTTCAAGAGCAAGGCCAAGGTCTTCTGCCGCACCTACGCCTTCCTGTCGTCAGTGATTCCGTACAACAACGCCGGGTGGGAGAAGCTGTCGATCTTCCTCGACCTGCTGACGCCCAAGCTGCCGGCGCCGAAGGAGGAAGACCTCGCCAAGGGCATCCTCGAAGCGATCGACATGGACAGCTACCGCGTCGAGAAGAAGGCGGCGATGAAGATCGCCCTGGCGGACACCGACGCCGAGATCGAGCCGCTGCCGACCGACGCCGCCGGCCACAAGCCGCAGCCCGAGCTGGACCGGCTGAGCAACATCCTGAAGACCTTCAACGACCACTTCGGCACGCTGTTCACCGACGCCGACCGCGTGGCCAAGCGCATCCGCGACGACATCGCGCCCAAGGTGGCGGCCGACGCGGCCTACCAGAACGCCAAGGAGAACACGCCGCACACCGCGCGCATGGCCCACGACCAGGCACTGGGCAAGGTGATGCAACACCTCTTGAAGGACGA
>JADKEV010000006.1 GCA_016717855.1 Betaproteobacteria bacterium | reverse complement strand
GGACACCACCTGCCATCAATCCGTATGAACTCGCGTGAAGGCGCCGTTCAACAACGTCAAGGTGCGCCAGGCGATCAACTACGCGATTCCGATCTGGTGCCATCATCCTGAACGTGCTGTTCGGCTACGGCAGCGAGATGAAGAGCCCGGTGCCGAACTCACGCCGGGCCGACGACGCGACGGCCCCCGCCCTACAAGTACGACATTGAGAAGGCGAAGAGCCCTCGATGCGCCGAGGCCGGCTTCAGGCAGCAACCCTTCGTTGCCCATCGAACTGGCGGTCCGCGCGGGCTGGCTGCCGCAAGGGTAGGCCGCGGTGTGGATCCAGACCGAAATCCGGAGAAGATCGGCCTAAGGTGAGCATCGTCAAGGAAACCGATGCGACGTTCCGCCAGGTGGCCCTCGAAGGGCGATCACCAGTTGTCGATCGAGTCCTGGCAATCGTGGATCAACGATCCGATCTACCACCTGTTCTTCAATTTCCACAGCACGGCCAAGGGCACGAACACGGCGTTCTACTCGAATCCGGCCGTCGACAAACTGATCGACGACAACATGCACGAAACCGACAACACCAAGCGTCTCGCCGCGGTCAAGCAGTTGCAGAAGATCATCATCGACGATGCCGCCTGGGGCCATCTGTGGTACGACAACTGGACGCGGTGATGCGCGCCGACCTGGTCGGGATCGAGAAGCGCTGGGACACGTTCGAGCGTTACTCAACATGAAGTTCGCGTAAGCCGCCCGGGTTCCACGCGCAACCAGGGGAGTCTGCCGGATGGGGTTTCTGGGTTATCTTGTCCGCAGGCTTGCTCCTGGCGTTGCCCACGCTGTTCGGCGTCAGCCTGATCTGCTTCTTCCTGACGTATGCTGCCGGGCAATCCGGCGATGGTGAAGGCCGGCCCTTCGCGACGCCGGAACACCTGGCGGAAATGGAACGCGCGATGGGGCTGGACCGCTCCTGCCGGAGCAGTATTACCGTTACGCCTCCGGGGTGCTGCGCGGTGATCCGGCGAAAGCTCGGCCACCGGCCGGCCCGTGTCCGAGGATTTCGTCCAGCGCCTGCCGGGCCACGCTGGAAACTGACCTTTGCCAGCCTCATCATCGCGATCGTGATCGGCATTCCGCTGGGCGTGCTCGGCGGTGCATCGCGACACGTTCATCGATCACGTCGGCCGGGTGGTCGGCATCACCGGCGTGGCGATGCCCAGTTTCTGGACCGGGCTGATCTTCGTCTACGTCTTCTTTACCCGCTCGACGTGGCGCCCGGCGCCGCTGGGGCGCCTGGGCGCCGGGATCACTTGCGCCGCAGCATATCACCGGGGTCTCTACGTCGTCGACTCGCTGCTGACCGGCAACTGGCAGACCCTGCGCTCGAGCCTCTCTTTCAATTGATGCTGCCGGCCGCCACGCTGGGGTTCAGCGTGATGGCGCCCGTCGCGCGCATGGTGCGCCTGACGATGCTGGAGATCCTCGAGTCCGACTACGTCAGCATGCCGCGTGGGCCGCGGGCCTGCCGCGGCGCACCGTGATCTACGGCGACGCGCTGCGCAACGCGCTGATCCCCGTGGTCACGATCCTGCATAGTTCGGCTTCCTGATGGCCGGCAAACGCGGTGGTCGAAAGCGTGTTTGCCTGGCCCGGCATCGGCAACTACGCGGTGACCGCGCTGATGACCATGATTCCGGCCCCATCCAGTCGTTCGTGCTGTTCGTGGCTGTCCTGTAGCGTGGCGGTCAACCCGCTGGTCGACCTGGTATGGCCTCGCCGATCCCAGGATCCGGCTTGGGCTGATGCAAACCTCCGCGCCGTTGGCGCTGCCACCGCCCCGGTCGCCATCGCTGGTCTGGCGGCGGATCCGCCGCAACCTGCTGTCGTTCGGCGCGCTGTGCGTGATCGGCCTGATCGCGCTCGCGGCGATCTTTCGCGCCGTGGATCGCGCCCTACCCGCCGGACGCCACCGACGCCGCGGCCGCGCTGCAGTCGATATCCTGGCGCCATTGGCTGGGCACCGACCTCTACGGCCGCGACCAGCTCTCGCGGATCATCTTTGCCGCGCGCATCGACCTTCTCGGTGTCCTTTGCGGCGACCGGCGGCCGCGGTGGCGATCGGCTTACTGCTGGGCGCCATCATCGGCTATCGCGGCGGCTGGGTCGATCATATCGCGATGCGGCCGGTCGACGCCATCATGGCTTTCCGGCCTTCGTGCTGGCGACGGAGCGTCACCGCCGCGCTCGGCAACTCGACGGTCAACGTCGCGATCGCGATCTCGATCACCCAGGTACTCAGTTATCTCCGGCTGATCCGCGGGGAGATGCTGCGCATCCGGGAAATGGAGTACGCCGACGCGGCGCGCACGGTCGGCAATCCGACCTGGCGCATCGTGCTGATCCACCTGCTGCCGAACTGCATGCCGCCCCTGATCGTGCAGGCGACGCTGGTACGGGCTTCGCGCTGCTCACGATGGCCGCGCTGTCGTTCATCGGCCTGGGGATACAGCCCCCGCAGAGCGAATGGGGCGTGATGACCGCGGAGGGCGCGAGCCAGATCGTCACCGGCGAATGGTGGCTGTTCCTGTTTCCCGGGCTGGCGATCATGATCACGGTGCTGGCGTTCAAATCGTCGGCCTGGTCGGCGAGTCGGGGTCGGGAAAGTCGGTCACCGGCGGCTCGCGATCCTGCGCCTGATCCGCTGCCCCGGCGCGTGAAGTCCGGAACGATCCGCTTAACGGCGTCGACTCTGGGCACGCTCTCCGAGGAGGAAATGCGGCGAGATCTGGCGCGAAGATCGCGCTGATCTCGCAGAGCCCGCGCACTGCGCTCAACCCGGTCATTACGGTGGGGCGGCAGATCGCGCGCTTGTTCGAACTGCACGGCGGCCTGCCGGCGCGCGACGCGCACCGCCGCATGCTCGAGATGTTGAGCCTGGTCCGGATTCCCGACCCGGAGAAACGGGCCGGCCAGTACGCCCATCAGCTCTCCGGCGGCATGTGCCAGCGGGTGATGATTGCGATGGCGCTCGCCACGTCGCCGCAATTGCTGATCGCCGACGAGCCCACCACCGGCCTCGACGTGTCGATCGCCGCGCGGATCCTCGACCAGCTGCGCGAGCTGGGCGCGGGAGACCGGCGCGGCGATCCTGTTGGATCACCCACGACCTGGGCGTCGTCGCGGAGACGGCCGACCGCGTCGTCGTGATGCACGCGGGCCAGGTCGTGGAAAGCGCGCCGGTGCGCACGCTGTTTCACCAGCCGGCCCATCCCTACACCCGGGCGCTGGTGCGCTCGATACCGCGAGTCGATCGCACCGTCACCATGGAACCGATCCCCGGCGCGGTGCCCTCGCTGCTCGACCCGCCGCCGGGTTGCCGCTACGCCGAGCGCTGCGGCTGGGTCAGCGAGCGCTGCCGCATCGTGCGCCCGCCGCTGACCCGGGTCGCCGCCGATCATGAAGTCGCCTGCTATGGCTTCGAGGAACGCCGCGATGCCGCTGGTTGAGGTCCGCGAACTGCAGATGCACTTTCCGCTGGGCGGCCTCCCCGCGCTGCTGGCGCGGCTGCGCGGTTCTCGCCGGCGCCGGTGGTGCGCGGTGCAGTCGGTGTCGTTCGATGTCGCGCCCGGCGAGACGCTGGCTCTGGTCGGGAGTCCGGCTGGAAGTCCACCGTCGCGCGCTGCCTGCTGCGGCTGCTCGATCCGACCGCGGGTTCGATCCGCTACGACGGCGCCGAGATCGCCACCTCGATAGCGACGCGATGATGCCGTTGCGGCGCAACATCCAGATGGTGTTCCAGGACCCGACGGCATCGCTCAAATCCGCGGCCTCTTTACCGCGCGGCGCATGGTCGAGGAAGCGCTTGCTGCTCCACACCGCGCTCGATGCGGCCGACCGGCGTGCGCGTCGACGGCGTGCTGGAGGAAGTCGGGCTGGGCCGGGAGCTCGCCGACCGGCATCCGCACGAACTCGGGCGGGCAGCGCCAGCGTCAACATCGCCCGCGCGATCGCAACCAATCCGCGCTTCGTCGTGCTCGACGAGCCGACGTCGGCGCTTCTCGACGTCTCGCTGCGCTCGCGCATCATCCTGCTGCTGGAATTGCGCGCGCGCCACGGCTTGTCCTACCTGTTCATCTCGCACGACCTGGCGACCGTGAAATACCTGGCCGGAGCCGCGTCGCGGTGATGTATCTGGGCGTGATCGTGGAGCTCGCGGGAGACCGGCGAGCTGTTCGCCAGGCCGCTGCATCCGTACACGCGGGCCCTGATCGCCGCCGTCCCGGTGCCGGACCCGGACTCGCAGCGCGAGCGCTTCGTGCTGGAGGGGGAAATCCCGAGCCCGATGGAGCTGCCCAGCGGTTGCCCGCTGCGCGGACGCTGCCCGATCGAGCAACCGGTCTGCGCGGAGCCCCCGCCGTTCCGGGAAGTCGCGCCCGGCCGCTACGTCGCCTGTCATCGGGTCTGAACGGGGGCGAGCGTTCCCGCCATTTGTTCCGGCATCAACAACCACCCAGGAGAATTGCCATGGCCATTATCAGATTCGTTTTCGCCGCCCTGAAGCCGGGGGTCAGCGCCGAAGACTACGAGCGCTTCGAGCGCGAGGTGGATTACCCGGTCGCGGCCGGATTGAAGACCATCGTCAGCTATCGCACGCACCGGATTACCGAAACCGGCGCCGGCCTGACGGGCGGTCCCTGGGACTACGTCGAACGCATCGAGGTCACCGACCGCGCCGCGTACGAGGCGGAACTCGCGGTGGCCGGCAAGCAGCTGATCGACGAACTCTATGCAAAGTACCTCGACCGGTCGAAGACGGTGTCGGTCTGGTCGGAGCTGATCGACCCGTGAGCGCCGCCGGAACACGCTGGGCGGGCAGGGTGGCGCTGGTCACCGGCTCGTCGTCGGGCACGGGCGCGGAGATCGCGCGCGAGTTCGCCAGGCTGGGGGCGTACGTCGCCGTGCACTGCCGCCCGACATGGCCGCGGCGAAGCGGGTCGTCGACGGTATCCGGCAGGAAGGCCACGCGGCCACCGCATTTTGCGCCGACCTGGGCGACGCGGCGCAGACGCGCAAGCTGGCCGCCGAGGTGGCCGAACGGCTGGGACCGATTTCCATCCTGGTCAACAATGCGGGCCCCTTCGCCGATGCGCCCTTTCTCACGCTGAGGGAGCGCGACTGGGATGTCGTGCTCGCGGTCAACCTCAAGGCGCCGTTCCTGCTGGTCCAGGAAATCGCGCCGGCGATGATCCGGCAGGGCTGGGGCCGCATCATCAACCTGGGCGCCACCTCGTCGCTGGTGCGCTCGCATTCGATCTACGGGCTGGCGAAGGCCGCGGTGATTCACCTGACCGAGTCGCTGGCGCTGGAGCTCGCCCCGGCCGTGACGGTCAACGCCATCGTGCCCAGCCAGATCGCGAGCCCGCGCACCGACACCATGCCGGTCTACAAGGACGCGGCGATCGCTGGCACGCCGTTGGGGCGGCTGGTGACGGAACAGGAGATCGCGAAAGTGGCGGCGCGGATGTGCGAGGCCGAGTTCGATTTCATGACCGGGCGGGCTATCATCCTGGATGGCGGACGGACGCTGCCGCGCTTTCCGCGGCTGGGGCTGGGACCGGAGGGCTGACCCGGCGCCGCGCCGCCCATGTTCCGGCCGCCCGCCGGACACGCGCCTGAGGAGCTGCAGATGAATTCCCCGAAGCATGTGGATTGGGCCACGTCCGGTCCGGTCGTGCGCCTGACCATGGCCCGGCCCGAAAAGCGCAATGCCATCTCGCTGCAGACCGCGCTGGAACTGCGCGATGCGGTGACGCGCGCCGGGAATGATCCGGACTCGCGCGTCATCGTTCTCGCCGGCAGCGGCGAGCGCGCGTTCGCTTCCGGCGCGGACCTCGACGAAATAGCCGGCGCGATGGATACCCCGCGCAAGGCGGCCGAGTACGACGCGCAGATCGGGCTGCTCTACGATGCGTTGCGCGATTCGCCGCTGCCCATCATCGCCCGGATTCACGCGGCGGCGATCGGGGGCGGCTGCCTGCTGGCGCTCGCGTGCGACATCCGGGTGGCGAGCGAGAGCGCGACATTTGGCGTCCCGGTCTCCCGCATCGGGCTGATGCTAAGCGTGCGCGAGCACGCGATGCTCCCTCGAGAACCTCACCCCGTCGCAGGCGAAGACGCTGTTGTTCAGCGGGCGGCGCCTGTCGGCGCGGGAGGCCGCGGACTGGAACCTGGTCGATCTGGTCGCCCCGGCGGAGCGCCTGGACGCGTGCGTGGACGAACTCGCGCAGCAGATTGCCGCCGGCGCGCCGCGCGCGGTCAGCGCCGCCAAGCGCCTCGTGCATGCGGTCCGCGGCGACGGCCGGGTTGCCGAAGTCGCGCAGAGCTGTTACACGGACATCTACACGAGCCGGGACCTGCGCGAGGGCTTTGCCGCCATCACGGAGCGCCGCAGGCCGGTCTTCAACGGAAACTAGCGGAGTCGCGCCATGCTTGCCGGTCTGCGGGTCATCGACGTGACGTCCCATCTCGCGGGGCCGTACTGCACGTGGCTGCTCGGCGAACTGGGGGCGGACGTGATCAAGGTGGAGCGGCCGGAGGGCGATCCGTCCCGCGCCGTCGGCCCGTTCGCCAACGGGCAGAGCCTGTATTTTTCCAGCATCAACCGGGCCAAGCGCAGCGTCGTGCTCGACCTCAAGTCGGACGAGGGGGCCGAAATATTCTCCCGCCTGATCCGCTCCGCCGATGTGCTGGTCGAGAACCTGCGCCCGGGCGCCTTTGCGCGGCTGGGCTTTCCGCCCGAACGGCTCGCCGGCCTGAACCCCCGGCTGGTCTACGCGTCGATCACGGGCTTCGGCCAGGACGGGCCGCTGAGCGACCGGCCGGCGTTCGACATCGTCGTGCAGGCGATGAGCGGAATGATGAGCATGACCGGGCCCGAGGGCGGGGAGCCGGTCCGCGTCGGGGTCTCGATCGGCGATCTGGCGGCCGGGCTGTTTTCGACCATCGACATCCTCGCCGCGTTGTTCGCCCGCGGGCGGGAAGCGGGCGGGCGCAGGCTCGACATCTCGATGCTGGACTGCCAGTTGGCGCTGATGGAAAACGCGGTGTCGCGGTACCTCAATGCGGGCGAAGTGCCCACGCGACTGGGCGGGCGCCACCCCTCCATCGTGCCGTTCCAGACCTTTCCGGCCAGCGACGGGACGATCGTCGTCGCCGCGGATGGCGATGCCGCCTGGGTCCGCCTTTGCCAGGCCATAGGCCTCGGGGCATTGGCGCACGACGCGCGCTTTGCCAGCGCGGAGGGCCGGGTGGCGCACCAGGCCGCGCTGCAGGCGCTGCTGGACGCGCAATTCCGGCAGCGGCCGGGCGCCGAATGGCTGCAACTCCTCGCAGCCGCCAATGTCGCCAGCGGACCGCTGAACACCGTGCCCGAGGCGCTTGCCGCGCCGCAGGTGGCGGCGCGCCGCATGATCTCGGAAGTGCCAGGGCCGGACGGCGGCGCACTCCGGTTCGTTTCCGCGCCCGTCGGCCGGCGCGGCGCGAGCAGTCGCGCCGCGCCGCGACTCGGCGAACATACCGACGAAGTACTCGGGGAACTGGGATGGAAGCGCGGCGAAGCGGGAAGTGCCCGAACTTCGCCGGATACCGAACGAGACAGGGAGGAATGAGGCCATGCGCATGGTGGGCGTCGATGTCGGGGGCACGTTTACCGATGCCGTCCTTTATGACGATCAGAGCGGCGAGCTCAGGTGGGCCAAGGCGCCCTCCACGCCCGCCGACCCGGCGCGGGGCGTCCTGGCCGCCGTCGACCGGAATGACGTCGATCTCGGCGCCACCGATCGCTTCGTTCACGGCGTGACCATCGGCACCAACGCCATCCTCGAGAGAAAGGGGGCGCCGGTCTGGATGCTGACCACGCGCGGCTTTCGCGACACGCTCGAGATCGCGCGCACCAACCGCACCACGCTCTACGACATCAAGACGCTCAAACTCGCCCCGCTGGTGCCGCGGCAGCGGGTCATCGAGATCGACGAGCGCGTGCTGGCCGATGGCGCCGTGCTCCGGCCGCTCGCCTCGGCCCAGATTCGCGCGGTGGCCGAACGCCTGGCGGACGAGGCTCCCGCGGCGCTCGCGGTGTGTTTCCTGCACAGTTATGTCAACGCGGCGCACGAGGAGGCGGCCGCCGGGCAGCTGCGCGAGCAACTCCCGGGCTGGTTCGTCTGCCACTCGGCCGAGGTGCTTCCGGAGATGCGCGAATACGAGCGCTTCAATACCGCGGCCATCAATGCCTACATCGGCCCGCTCACCAGGCGCTACCTGGAAGCGCTGACGGGACTGCTGCGGGGGCGCGGTTACGGCGGCGCGGTCTACCTGATGACCTCCAGCGGCGGCATCGTCACTGCCGCGCGCGCCGCCCGCTTCCCCGTCAACACGGTGCTTTCCGGTCCGGCAGGCGGTGTCGCGGCAGCCGTCCACCTCGGGGAACTGCTCGGATTGCGCAATCTCATCACGTACGACATGGGCGGCACGAGCACCGATGTCTGCCTGATCGAGAATCTCGCGACCCCAGTGACCTCGGAACAGTTCATCGACGGCCTGCCGATACGCACGCCGCAGATCGAGATCAACACCGTTGGCGCGGGCGGCGGCAGCATCGCCTGGATCGATTCGGGGAACATGCTCAAGGTGGGCCCCCGCAGCGCCGGCGCGGTTCCGGGTCCCGCCTGCTACGGGCAGGGCGGCGAAGAGCCGACCGTGACCGACGCCAACCTCGCGCTGCGCCGCCTGTCGCCGACGCTCAAGCTCGGCGGCAGCGTCGCCCTGGACGCGAACCTCGCCGAAAGGGCGGTCAGCCGCATCGCCCGGGCGATCGCCGGCCTGGATGTGCCGGGCGCGGCCGACGGCATCGTCAGGATCGCGGTGGCGCGCATGGTCAGCGCGATCAAGGAGATCTCCGTGGCGCGCGGCCACGATCCGCGGGACTTCGTGCTGGCCGCGTTTGGCGGCGCGGGGCCGATGCACGCCGCGTTCATCGCCGAGGAACTCGAGATGTCGCACGTCCTGATCCCGCTGCGGCCGGGCAATTTCTGCGCCTTCGGCGCGCTGATCTCCGACATCCGCCACGATCACGTGCGCACGTTCCGGCTCGCGCTCGATGCGGCCGACCTGTCTGCGATCGAGCCCGGCTTTGCGAGCATGGAAGCCGATGCCAGGTCGGCGATGATGGACGAGGGTATGGACCCCGGAAGGATCACCACGGCGCGCGCCGCCGGCATGCGCTACCTGGGCCAGTCGTGGGACCTGATCGTGCGCTTGCCTGACGGAAGTGATGCCGTGGCGGAGATGGAACAGCTCTTCCACGAGGCGCACGAGCAGCGGTTCGGCTACCGCGCCGCGGATCCCGTGGAAATCGTGAGCCTGCGGGTGTCGGCGATCGGGCAGGTCGCCAAGCCCGAGCTGGGCGCGTGGGCGGTAGCCGGCACGCTGGCGAGCGCGCTGCGCGAGACCCGCTCGGCGTACTTTTCCGGAAAGGAACTGCCGGTGCCGGTCTACCTGCGCGATCGCCTGCCCTGCCGCGCCCGGCTGGAAGGCCCGGCGATCATCGAGGAGATGGGCAGCGTGACGATCGTGCCGCCCGGGTGGCGGGCCGAGGTCGGCCGGCTGGGCGAGCTGCAGCTCACGCGGAGAGAGCCATGAAGACCGGCGTCGATCCGATCACCCTCGAGGTCGTGTGCGAGGGCCTCATCGCCATCGTCCGGGAAATGCGCGCGTCCATCATCCGCGCGTCGTATTCGCCCGCCATCTACGAACTGGACGACTTCTCCTGCGCGCTGTTCAGCACCGCGGCGGAAATGGTGGCGCAGTCCGAGGATCATCCGGGGCACGTCATGCCGATGCCGTGGTCGGTGCGCTGCGCGATGGCGGACTTCGAGAACGACATCCGGCCCGGCGACATCATCATCCTCAATGATCCGTACCGCGGCGGCACGCACCTGAATGACGTCACGCTGCTGTATCCGATCTTTGTCGGGGACCAGCTCACGCTGCTCGCCGCGGTGCGCGCGCATTGGGCCGATGTCGGCGGCATGACCCCGGGAAGCTATTCCGGTCTCTCTACGAACATCTACCAGGAAGGCCTGCGGATGCCGCCGATCAAGCTCTACGAGGGCGGCCGGCCAAACCAGGCGGTGCTGAAGCTGATCGAGAGCAACATGCGCCTTCCCGCGGACCGCCTCGGCGACATGAAGGCGATGATCGGGGCCTGCCGGATCGCCGAGCAGCGCGTGCATCGCCTGTTCGCGAAATACGGACTGGACGAAGTGCAGCAGTGCATCGCCACCAACCTCGATCGCAGCGAAGCGCGGATGCGCGAGCGCATCGGCACGCTCCCGAACGGCACCTACGTCTACGAGGACTATCTGGAATACTACGACGAAGGGCGCTTCGATCCGGTCCTGCTGCGGCTTGCGCTGCACGTCCGTGACGACGAGATCGTCGCCGACTTCGCCGGCAGCAACGGCCAGGTCCCGGGCGTCGTCAATTCCTCGCTGGCGGTCGCCGGCGCCGGCGTGTTCGTCGCCCTCAAATCGACCCTCGATCCGGGCGGCGCCGTCAACCACGGCGCCTTTCGCCCGATCACGCTGAAGGCGCCGGAAGCCTCGATCGTCGACGTGCGCGCAGACGCGCCGGCCGGGGCGCACGGCGAAGTGCGCAAGCGCGTCGTGTCGGTGATGCTGGGCTGCCTGTCGCAGATCGCGCCCGGGCTGGTGTCGGGCGACCTGTCGGGCAGTTCGTTTCCGAATTCGATAGGCGGAATGCGCAGGGGACGCCGGCGGCCCTATGTCTACGTCGAGGTGCCGGCCGGCGGCAACGGCGGATTTCTCGAAGCGGATGGGTCGAGCGCCTTCGTCAACGTGGACTTCGGCAACATTCGCTCCATCCACACCGCCGAATTTCTCGAAAGCGAGATGCCGTTCTTCGTCGAGCGCTGCGAACTGCGCGCCGATTCGGGGGGCGCGGGCCGCACCCGGGGAGGCCTGGGGATGCGCCGGGAACTCCGGCTGCTGGGCGAGGAAGCGACCTATTCCGTGCTCTGCGACCGCGCCGTCGTCCCGCCGTTCGGTGTGGGGGGCGGCGGCAGCGCCGCACCCTTCAGCGTTACGATCCAGGACCGCGGCGCGGAAGTCGCCATGACGACCCCGGGCAAGGCGACGGGCATGATGCTTCGCCGCGATGCCGTGGTCGTGATGCAATCGGCCGGCGGAGGCGGTTACGGCGACCCGCTGGCGCGCGACCCCCGGCTAGTTGCCGGCGACGTCGACGCGGGCTATGTTTCGGCGCAGCGGGCGCGCGCCGACTACGGGGTGGCGCTGGATCCGGAGGGCGCGGTCGACGAGGCCGGCACGACGGATCTGCGGCGAACGCTGGCGGCAGCCATGCCGGCGCTCGCCATCGTTGCCGACGAAGCGTGCCCTTACGAGGGCATCCGGGGACGCCACCGCGTGCTGCGCGTCGCGCCGCAACTGGCAGCGAAGCTCGGGCTGCGCAGCAAACAACTCGTGGAGATCCTCGGCCGACATCCGGCGCCCCTGCGGGCCTGGGTGATGCTCGACGCGAGCGCGCCGCCCGACGCCATTCCCGTCGACGAATTCGGCCGCCGCGTCCTCGGCGTCGAGCCCGGCCAGCGTGTGCGCCTGCGCACGCTCGAGACGCTGATCGCGCCGGGAGAGCGCCGATGAAATCGCACTTCATGCATTCCACCGCCGGCCACAGGCTGCTCGAACTGCGCGAGGTGCCGGTGCCCGAGTCGGGCCTCAGTCCGAAGGCGCGATGTCGAGCAGCGTCGCCCCTTCCCACGCGGTCGTCATCGAGTCGCACAACTCCATGATCTGCACCACCTCGAGCACCTCGTCGGACCCGGCCCCGAGCGCGCGCGCCTTGTCCTCGTGCACCTGGATGCAGCCGTCGTTCCAGTTATCGGAGTAGCCGTGGTTCTTCAGCGTGATCGCCATCGACAGCAGTTGCACCGCGCGCTCGTCGATGGTCCGCGGCGAGCGCTTGATCGCATCCGAGCGCTGCAGATAGAGCCGCAGCCATTCGCCGTCGGCGCCGTTGACGCGGAAGCCGTTGGCGATGTAGCCGCGGCTGGCCGTGATCCCGCGATAGATTTCGTCGGTCGTGCCGGAGAGCGGCGGCTTGATTTCCGGGAACACGCCAGAGCGCCAGAAGCTGACCAGTTTCTGCGCGTCCTGGAAGCCGCGCAGCCCGCGGTAGAACTCGAGGATCTTGAGCAGGAGCCGGAAGTCGTCGTCGGTGGCGCCATGCCCGCGGGCGCGCTGCTGATGCTGCCGCGCCGCTTCGCCGTAGCGATTGAGCAGATAGCCGGCAACGAATATGAGTTCGCGCACCCTGGGTTCGAGCTTGCCCGCTTCCACCCGCGCGAAGCGCCGGCGCGCGGCGTCCTGCCAGTCGAGGTCGGCGGCGAACAGCGAGCAGTAGGCGGCGAGGCCGCCGGCCCCGGTTTCATCATGCGTATTCATCCGTGTCTCCAGAGTTGCGATCTCAGGCGCAGGCGCGCGCGATCGCGCGCTCGGCCAGCGTGACCAGCAGGTGCGTCTTGTGGGCGTTGTCCGCCAGCGGCAGGCTGCCGTGCACCGTCATTTCCGCAGCGCTGCGGATGCGCCGCGCATCGGGCCGCGTGCCGCACAGCGCGCGTTCGCTGGCGGTGGCGCGCGCCGGGAACGGCGACACGGCGCCCAGCGCGATGCGCGCCGCCACCAGCCGGTCGCCCCGCCACTCGAGACGAACTGCGACCGACGCTTCGGCGAAGTCGCCCTGGCGCTGCGCGAACTTCTCGAAGGCCTGGGTGGACTCGCGCGGCAGCGGAATCTCGACGCGGACGATCGCCTCGCCGTGCCGCAATGAAGTCAGTCCCGACCACAGGTACAGGTCCGCCATGGCGAGGACGCGCAGCCCGCCGGGACCGGCAACGACCAGGCGCGCGTCGAGCGCGGCCAGGATGGGCGCCAGGTCGGCCGGGCAGGGCGCGGCGCAACGCCGCGCGCCCAGGATCGAGTGGTGCCGGCTGTCGCCCTGCACCGCGAAGCAGGGGCAGGTGCTGCCGCCCAGCTTGTAGCAGGGGAAGGCGCTGCGGAAGAACCAGCAGCGCTTCTCCTGGCAGAGGTCGCCCGCGACCGTCGCCACGCGCCGGATCTGCGGCGTGGCGATCATCCGCACGCCCTCGGCGAGCGCCGGCAGCGCGCGCTGCGCGAGTTCGGACTCGAGCACTTCGGCCAGCGTGGTTGCCGCGCCGACGTGCAGCCAGCCATCCGCCTCGCGGATGCCGCGCAGTTCGGCGATGCCGGTCACGTCGACCAGCAGGTCCGGATCGTAGATGCCCTGGCGCAGTCCGACCAGCATGTCGGTGCCGCCGGCGAGGATGCGGGCGCGGCGCCCGGGGCGTTCGAGTTCCTGCACCAGCCCGGCGAGCGACGTGGGCACTGCCAGATCCGGTTTCGCGGCCTTGTCCGGGAGTCGTGCGAAACGTGTTCCGACTTTGCGCAGCACCGGAAAGACCACGCCGGGATACAGGCCACGCACGGCGGCGACCTCGGCGTTGAATGGCCGCTTCCAGGGTTTGAGCGCGAGCGGGGTCGCCGCGCGCGCGGCAAGCATGCCGAGCACGCGCGCCGGGTTCATCGGCAGTTCGTGGAAGCGGTGCCCGGTCGCATGCGCGATGGCGTTGGCGATCGCGGCGATCGTGGCGTTGATCGTGGGCTCGGCGGCGGCCTTGGCCCCGAACGGTCCCTCGGCATCCTGGGTTTCGATCAGCGCGATCTCGATCGGCGGCGCATCGCCCATGCGCGGGACCTTGTAGTCGAGGAACGACGCGTTCACCGGACGCCTTCCTCGAACACCAGTTCCTCCTGCAGCGCCATGCCTATGCCCTGCAGCACGCCGCCATAGACCTGCCCCTCGAGCGCGACCGGGCTGAGCGCCCGCCCGACATCCTGCGCCGCGACGATCTTGATGATGGTGACGCGGCCGGTGCCCGGATCGACCTCGACCTCGACCGCCTGCGCGCCGAACACATAGGCGGCGGCGTAGTTGCCGATGCCGGTCGCCGGGTCCGGACGCTCGCCCGGGGTCTTGTACTTCGCCTCGGCCGAGAGCGCGCCGCACAGCGCGGCGATCTGCGCCGGTGTTGCAGAGCGGCCGCCGTCGCCGGCATGGCCGGCACAGCCGTCGACGAAGACGATGTCGGCTGGCGCGCAATGCCATTGCAGCGCCAGCGCCGCCGCCATGGTCTCGCGCAGCGCCTGCGCCGCGAGCGCGGTGGCGTTTCCGGTGACGAAGGCGACGCGCGAGGCCGCGCTGCCCAGGTCGGCGGGCGCGGCATCGGTGTTCATGTGCGAGACGCGCACCTGCTCGGAGGTCACGCCCAGCGCCTCGGCGGCGATCTGCGCCAGCGTGGTGTTCTGCCACGTGCCGGCGTCGGCGGTCTGGGTGTGGACGACGAACAGTCCCGCCGCATCGAGCTCGATGCGCGTGTTGGAATAATTGCCTTCCTCGTAGATCACCCCGCCGCTGGGGTGGATCATCGCCGCGATGCCGACACCGCGATTGGGACCGGGGTTCGCGCGCTTCTCCGCCCAGCCGATGCGCCGCGCGGCTTCGGTCAGGCATTCGGCCAGGCCGCAACTGGTGATCCGCCAGCCCAGCGGGGTGACATCGCCGGTCCGGTTGGCCTGGGCCAGCCGGTACTCCAGCGGATCGCGGCCGAGCCTCGCCGCGATCGCGTCCATCTGGCTCTCGATCGCCCAGATGGTCTGCGGCGCGCCCATCCCACGGTATTGCCCGCCGGGGACCTTGTTGGTGTAGACGAGGTCGCAGTCGTAGTGCGCGGTCTGCACGCGATAGAGGCACACGGTGCGCTGGCGTGAGGCGCCGACGTACGTCGGGGCGTAGGCGGTGTAGGCGCCGTTGTCGATCTGCAGCGACGCCGAGCGCGCGAGGATGGCGCTGTCGGCATCCACCGCGGTGCGGATGCGGGATGCGCTTGGCGTGATCGGTCTTGCCGCTGATGAACTCCTCGCGCCGGTCCAGGCAGATCTTCACCGGCCGCCCGGTCGCGACGGACAGCCGCGCCGCGATCGCGTCCTGTTCGCACACCTTTGGACTTGCCGCCGAAGCCGCCGCCGACCTCGACGCCCTGGATATGCACGCGTTCGATGTCCAGGCCCAGCACGTGCGCGACTTCCTTGCGCACGAAGAACGGCGCCTGCGTCGCGGTCCACAGGGTCAGTTGGCCGGTGGCGGGGTCGAAGCGCGCCACGGTGCCGTTGGTTTCCATGCAGGCCGGCACCACGATGCCGTGCGCGAACCCGTCCGAACACGTGCGCGGCGCGCGCGAACGCGCCGGCCACGTCGCCGTAGTCGCAGGCGAAGCGGATCGCGATGTTGCGCCCGGCCGCCGTCAACGCGCCGTCGTGCACCTCCGGCGCGCCGGGCCGCAGCGCGGCCTCGGGCGTCAACGCGGCGGGCAGCGGTTCGTAGTCGACTGCGATCAGCGCCAGCGCCTGGCGCGCCAGCGCCGGGCTGTCGGCGGCGACGGCGGCCACCTCCTCACCATAGAAGCGCACCTTGTCCACCGCCAGCGGATGGCGGTCGGCATAGCGCACGCCCAGGTGCAGATAGCGCTGCCCGGGAAAGTCCGCCGCGGTAATCACCGCATGGATGCCGGCAGCGCGCTGCGGCGGTGCTCCGCGCCCGATCCGCATGGGCGTGCGGGCTGCGCAGGATCGCCCCCTGCAGCATGTGCGGCAACTCCACGTCATGCGTGAACACCGCGGCGCCGCGCACGCGCGGCGCCGACCCGTGCTGGTGCAGCCGGCGCCCGACTTCGCGCAGTGGCGCGTTCACCGGTTCAGGCTCCTTGGCGCAGGCCAGGACCGCCTCGATGATATGGCGATAACCGGTGCAGCGGCAGATGTTGCCGGCGAGCCCCGCGACGACTTCGCGCTCGTCCGGATGCGGATTGCGCAGGCGCAGCGCATGCGCGGCCATCAGCATGCCGGGCGTGCAGAACCCGCATTCTGCAAAGCGCCGTGATCGATGAACGCCTGCTGCAGCGCGGAGAGCTCGCCGCCCGCGTCCAGGCCTTCTGACCGTGGTCACTGTCTTGCCCCGCCGGGCGCGCGCGGATAGCGTGTGCAGACGGCCTCGCCGTCGACCACGACCGCACGCGCGCACTCGCCGTTGCCACAACCGATCTTGGTGCCCTTCAACCCGGAGGTAGTCGCGCGGACGCTCACCAGCGGCGCGTCAGCGGCGGCGCGTCGACGCGATGATGCCGGTCGTTGATGCCGAGCTCTGAGCATCACGCGCCGGTGGTTCCTGCGGGTCTGCAGCCGCGCCATCGATCCGTACAGGCTCACCAGCCCGGCGAACCCCGGGCCTCACCGTGGAAGCGGCAGGCCCCACGGCCCCAGGCCTTGCCACTTCCAGCGCAAAGCGCACCGCCCTGTCCACGTCATCCAGCTGGTCGCGCTGGTGGCGCAGCCCGGCACGGCGACCTGCGCGGTAATCGCGACGCCGACGACCGGCATGACCGTAGAGCGCCGCCGGCTGCAGGATGGAGTTGATGCGGTTCCGCCCGTGGCGGGGGGTGATGTCCCGCGTGCTGAGCGGCATCACCACCGTACGTACGGCGGTGACGGTCCCGATGATGTCGACAGGTCGGTCGCCACCGGCAGGATCCGAGCCCCGGCCGCACGGTCGGCGGATTGCGATGCCCTTGGGTTGACCACGCGATTGCCACGCGAGGTGTCGATGCCGCCGTTCACGGCGCCCATGTCGGGGTGCAGCGTCGGCGCGCCTCGAGCTTTTCGCGCTCGACCGGTATCGACATGAAGGGCACTGGATGGTGCGCCCGTGGGCGCCGCCGTGAGATGCGTCGAGATGATCGCGTCGCCGGGGCAGCTGGTCCCCGGCCTGGTGCATCGGGCCGGAGCTTGAGCGCCAGCGCCAGTGTGACGAGTGCGCCGTCGGCGTCGGACACGATGTTGATCTGCGCCGGTCGCGCGCCGACGCCGCCCAGCTTGCCGCGGACCCCAGCACCGGCGCCCGCGGGTCGCTGCCCCGCACGCGGATGTGAACCGCGTCGGTGAACCGGGCTCGCCGGATGTGATGCGCGATCTCGACCTGCCCGATCCCGTGTCGCGTGCAGGAACGACGCCACCTGCGGCCTGTCGATCGTCGCGCTGTCGAGCAATCCCGTACACCTCGGAGAACCCAGCCGCAGTGCTATCCGTTCCTCCTTCGCTAGGGCCGCTGCCTGTGAGCGTCCGCATACGTGGTGTTACTTCGGCCGAATACCGGAGCATGGCGGCCACCGGCATGCCCGCCGCCGGATACGGCAGCACGATCACGTGTTCGACGCCGCAGTCGCGGATGGCAAAGTGGATGCGCCCACGGCCTCGGGCGTGCCCGGCGACCGATGAGATGCGTCGTCGGTCGTCCGCGACGGCCCCGCGCATCGCGGCGTCGTATTCGGGCGTGCGCGCATAACTGAATTCTCCAGCCTCGGCCAGCAGTGCGGGCGCCCGCAACTGCAGGATGTCCAGGCTCTCCGGCGTCGAGCGATGGTACGGCCGATGGCGGGTTTGATTGGTGGCAGCGCGCCGCGTCGCCGTCGCGGGAGACCGAGGGTGTAGGCCCAGAGTGCCAGCTCCGGCCGCGCGCGTTTCGCGCGCGGCGCCGGAGGCCGACGTCGATGTGTCGCGGGCGAAGCCGATGCCGGGCGCCGACGAAGTGCCCGATGATCACGCCGGCGGCGAGTTCGCCGCCGGCGTGGCGAGGGGATCCGGGCCGCGGCCGGCGATGTATATCGGGATGTCGCGGGCCGGTAAGCTGAGCCCGCGCCCTTGGCGAACGCGTGCTTGCCCTGATGGTCGACCGACTCGCCGGCCCAGAACCGCCTGCACAGGTCGATCATTTCGCGCACGGCGGTGGCCGGGGCGACGCGCTGCTGACGCCCAACGTACGAAACCGCTGACGCCGGCTCCCAGCCCCGGTGGATCGCGCGTCCGTCCGCGCGGTTCGGTCCAGCGTGGCGATGGCCGCCGCGGTCAGGAGCGGATGGCGGATGTACGGGTCGGTTAAGCGCCGGTGCCCAGCAGCGCGGTGCGGGTCCCCAGCGCGATGTTGGTCATCGCGACGAAACACGTCGGAAAAAGCGTTCATCGGCATCCATACAGCGAACAGCCCTGCGCGTCGCAATCCTGCGCCAGTGCGACCTGCTCGGCGAGCGTCAGTTGGGTGAATCGCGACGCCGATTTTCTATGCGGCCGCGTTCATGGTCGGCCGGCGCCGCGGCGCGCCCCTTGCCTTCGAGCAGGAGATCCCGGCGCGCCGCAAGCGCAGGCGCATCACGCGGTTTCCAATATGTCGCCGTCGCATCTCCAGCGCCGACACGATCAGGTCGTGCTCGTGCACGAACTGCCGGCAGGACTCGTCCGAGTGCAGACTCGCGTCCTGCCGGTCATGATCCACCTGCGCAGGTTGTTGTAGGTCTGCAGCAGGCGCGGCGAGCGCGAAGCCGTGATCAGGATCTGGTGGAACTCGGCGTTGAGCGCGGCCCGCCCCTTGGTGTCCGCCAGTTCGATGCGCCGGTTTGGTTTTCGAAGTTGCCTCGCAGTTAAAAGGATCTGCCCGGCGCTGATGTTCGGCCGCCAGGCGCACGCCGTAACTCCTCCAGCTGCGCGCGCAGGTGGTAGGCGTCGGCCAGGTTCTCGCGGGGGTCGGTGATCGAAGTGCAGCTGCCGCCCGTGGCGGCGCTGATCAGGCCATCCATCTCCAGGCGGGACAGCGCCTCGCGCAGCGGCGTGCGGCTGACACCCAGGGCCGCGGCGAGCTTGACCTCGTCCTGGCGCGTGTCCGGCGCGATCTCCAGATTCAGGATGGCCAGCCGCAGATTGCGGTAGACGCCTTTCCAGGTCGGCTCCCGGCTTGCCAGTCGATAGGTGTTATGCGGTAACATTGAATACAGTATGCAGGAGCGGAATCACGGTTGTAAAGCGGCCAGTCGTCTGCGACGTAACGCCGACCTCGAGCTAGTGATAGAAAAGCCGGGTTAAAGGGCGCTGCAAAGTTGTTTGACACTGAATACTGTATACAATACGAT